>WRMH01000058.1 GCA_009777235.1 Oscillospiraceae bacterium | reverse complement strand
GTCTTCGTTTCGTTCAACGTAGCTAACCGTTTTTTTTACGCGATATTTTCAGACGCTTGAAGGCATAAAATATCGCGGATTCTGTGCAGTTAAATACTTCGGCAATTTCACGCATATAGCTGTCAGGGTTTTCGGCTATGTAGGCTTTCAACTTATTAGGGCAAATCTTTGTGGCTTTTCGTTCCAATGCCCGTTTCTCCAATTTGCCCGTTTCCTTTTTTAGCTTTTTCCACTCCTTTATTGTTGTTGTGCCTACTTCAAATACCTTGTGTGCTTCTTCTATTGTGTGTCCTTGCTCTATGTATTTCATCACTTTTTCCCTAAATCTTACTTCATATGCCATTTCTTTATTATATCATAATGTTAGACTGTTGCCGATTTAAATGACTATGCAATCGGGCGGACATGAAGTTGGGAAATGCTCACAATTCGGTCTTCCACAGTATGCGTTCGATTGTCGATCATCTTCTTTTGCTGTTTGTATAGTTCCCGGATCGTATCCAACTCCGCTTTTTGTTTGGGCGACAATTTATCGTAATTTTTCATGAGATTGTCAATGTAACCAAGGTTGCGCCGGATGTATAAAAGTTTTTTCTCCGGCGCGAACAGCATTTCGTTGATTTCTCTGAGCGTCTCATCGCCGAAGCGTTTGCGGAAGCTTGCCATCAGCGACGGGACTAACGGCAGTTCTCTTGAAAACTCCTTTATGCCGGAGAAATGCTCATATATGGGTTTTCTTGGATATGCAGAACCAACCGCTCGTCTGGCAGGTTCTCCATGCTTTGGATGAGCAGGGCGCAGACGGCAAGCGAACCGGTTTTGCGGGTGCGCCGTTATTTTGGCAAAGCTGATCGCAATATTTGTCTTCGATTTTGTCCCAGTCAACCTTGTGGACCATTTTCACCCATCGGTTTTCGGGGTCAAAGGTCAACCCCGCAGACTGGCCAAATTCAAACAGTGAAATCTGCTTATCGTCCTTAAAATACATCTGCCCCGCTCCAAATCTGTATCGTTTTTCGCCATTTCAGACGATTCCCTGTACAGATATTACACCACGAAAAGTCTGTTTTGTCCAGTGTTAATGCGGGTTTTGAGGCTTTTAAGGATGGCCTATTTTAATAACAGCCTTTACGATGTCATCCTTGTTTTTAATCGCACACTCAAAAGCGTTCTGGATATTGTCAAAATCAAATTCATGAGTCACAATGCCAGATATGTCGATAAGCCCTTTTGAAACGGCAGAAATCGCCTGCGGATAGATGTTGCGGTATCGGAAAACCGATTCTATCCTTGCTTCCTTGAACATGATTTTGGAGAAGTTATAGTTGATTTCCTCCTGTGCCGCGATACCAACCAAAACAATGACGCCGCCCCGTTTGACGACATGCGGAGTCAGAGCTATGGTAGCGGGGCTGCCTGCCGCCTCAAAGACTTTTTCGATACCGGCGCCGCCCGTTATTTTATCAATTTCAGCTACAACGTCCGTTTCGATGCTGTTGATAACCCTCGTAGCCCCTAGCTTTTTGGCAAATTCCAAACGCTTTGGTATAATATCTATCACGGTGATATCGGTTGCGCCATAAGCCTTACAGGCCAGCAATGTAACAAGCCCGATGCATCCGGCACCGAGGATCAGCACGGAATCTCCCATCTTGACATTGCCTAGATTGGCGGAATGAACTCCGACCGCTAACGGTTCTATTAAAGCTCCCTCTTTTGTACCGATATTGTCGGGCAGCTTATAGGCCATGCCGGCGGGAAAAGTGATGTAATTCTCATAACATCCCTGTACAGGCGGGGTGGCGAGGAATACTACATCAGGGCACAGATTGTAACGCCCGCTTTTGCAAAATTCGCATTGCCCGCAGGTCAGGCCCGGCTCAAGCGCCACGCGGTCGCCTATTTTATGGCTCGTCACACCCTCGCCAAGCCCCGCGATAGTTCCCGCGCATTCATGCCCCAAAATAAAATCGCCCTCAACAACGAAGTCCCCGCATCTGCCATCATGGAAATAATGCACGTCGGAGCCGCAGATGCCCACATATTCCAGCTTCACGAGCACCTCTCCGGCCTTGGGCGCCGGCATGTCAATTTCACGAATCTCCATTTTATCAATTGCCGTCATATATGCCGCTCTGTTTTTCATTGCGCTTCTCCTTTGTTTTTATTTGTGCGAATCAATATTAATTCGAAAGATATATCTTGAAGAATTAATTGGCTATCTGCGGCGGTTGTCGCGAAGCGGCAAGACGCAGAGCCGCTTGAGAAAGAAAAGTCCCGAGTGATTCACTCGCTAGGTTTTAAACTTTTTCTTCGGGGTAATAACGCAACGGCGCAAACAAAGAGGTTCCTTTGCTTGCGCCTGTTGCACAATTGACGTTATACTAATTCCATTTTAAAACATGAAATTAGTACAGTGCATCTGTTTCGGTTGCCTTTTGAAAAAGACGAAAAACAGGCGCATTTTGAGCGATTAAGACTCTGAACCATTCATTTGTGAAGAACAAGGGTTTCATTGCGGATTAGTATTCGGGGTTCACAACATTTGCGGGCTTACCGTCCACGAATGCTTGCAGGTTCGCCACGGCAATATCCATCAGCTTTTGGCGGCTTTCCTTGGGCGCCCAGGAGATATGGGGCGTAATCAGGCAGTTTTTCGCTTTCAGCAACGGGTTGTCCGGCAAAATCGGCTCGGCGGAAACCACATCCAGCCCTGCCGCGTACACCTTGCCGCTGTCAAGCGC
>WRMH01000057.1 GCA_009777235.1 Oscillospiraceae bacterium | reverse complement strand
TTCTTACCTCATACCCAAAATAATTTGAAACGTCGGTATCTAAGTCAATATATCCTTCATCAACAAGGTATAAAGCGCAAATCGCGACTATTACCTTAGATAATGAAGCCACGCGAAACTTCGTGTCCGTCATCGCTTCGCGTTTTGCCTCAATATCCGCATGACCGTACTCATATGTAAAATACTCGCCCGTATCTCCGTCATAGACAACCAAATTTACCGCCGCGCTGTTGTACGCGCTCGATATTTGGTCAAGTATTTCGGGCATATCTGACATAGCCTGTGATATATCAATCCTTTTCGCGTCAAAGGGCGACAGCGGGCCGGTCGGCAGGTTTCGGGCATTTCGGTTGCTTTGATTGTCATCGTTTGCGTTTGGCGTTGGGTCATCGCTGCCCGCCGCGTCATTTTGATTGCCTGATTGATCTGTGTTTTGGATGTCATCACCATTATCGTCAAAAGGCGCGGGAGATAAATAAGGTATGTCTCCGCTCAAATTTTTGGAAATTATCATAAACCATGGCACTGCCGCTAAGATAATAATCGCGCAAAGCACCACAATTGCCGCGCCGGCTTTTCCGTTTTTATTTTTAATTAAATCAATTGTCAAACGAATTGCCGTGTCTTTTTTGCCTCTATCTGTCATATGTTTTCTACTTTCTGCGGCGTAAAGTTTATATAGTCTGCCGAAATTATATCATATTTAATTCCCCCGGTCACGCCCCGGACGGCAAGGCGGTGTCCGTGCCCGTGCAAATGCCCGTAAAAACAGCGTGTCACTCCAAAATCATTCATCGCCGATATAAGGCCGTCGCATACGGTATGCTGATGGCGGGGCGGATAATGAAAAAAGCATATCCGCTCGGCGTCTTTCGGCGATGTTGCATCCGCCGCGCGAAGAGATGCGCGAAGCCGTCCTATTTCCCTATCCATGATTTTGTTGTTTTCATCATCCGTCAAACTATCGTCACGCAGCCAGCCGCGTGTGCCGCAGATGGCTGCATTTTCGCGAAAATAAGAATTGTTGTGCAAAATGTCTATACTGCAAATTCCCTGCGACTCAAAAAAGGCTTTCATTTTAGATACGGTGGTCCACCAATAATCATGATTTCCTTTCAGCACGATCTTTTTTCCGGGCAAGTTATCTATAAATCTAAAATCCTCCAAGCTCTCTTCAAGCGTCATTCCCCATGAAATATCCCCGCACAAAACACAGGTATCGTTTTCATCAAGAACCTTAAAGCCTTCCGATAACTTCTCCAAATAATTTTCCCATCCGCCGCCAAACACATCCATCGGCTTGTCCGATGTGAGCGACAGGTGCAAATCTCCTATCACATAAAGTGCCACTTAGCTCAGCCTCCCAAAAATTCAGCTACTGCGGATTTCATTTCTTTTTTATCTATGGTGGTTGTAAAACGCGGTCTTGCTTGCCTTAGCGCGAGCAGCGGCAAAGGCGCGGGTACGCCCGTGAGCTGTGAGAGCATATCTATTTGCTCCGCGCCGCCCGCTCTGCAACTTTGTCCCAGTGCCGTAAGTACGCTTTGGCAAAACTTAAACGGGCTTGCCGTTGACACAACGACGGCAGCTGTCTGATCACCGCTTCGCGCCCTATAATCCTTTAATGCTTTATAAGCCACCGCCGTATGCGTGTCTATGAGATAACTTTCATTGCGAAACGTGTCGTCAATAGTGCGCAGCGTATCTTCTTCATCGCAATATCCCGACACAAATATATCCCGAATTTTACGAAGCACAGAAGGCGCGATGTCATAGCAGCCTTTGTCGGTCAGCGCCGCCATATACGACCGGACGGCATCGCCGTCTTTATCGGACAGCTCATAAAGCAGCCTTTCGAGATTGCTCGATATCAATATATCCATTGACGGTGAAACTGTCGTATAAAACGCCCTGTTTTTGTCGTATGTTCCGGTATTGATAAACTGCCTGAGCACATCGTTTCGGTTTGAAGCGCAAATCAGCTTGTTTATGGGCAGCCCCATCATATAAGCGTAATACGCGGCCAATATATTCCCGAAATTTCCCGTCGGCACGCAAAAATTTATCTTCTCTCCAAGTTTGATTTCTTTTTTTGCAAGCAAGTCGCAATATGCCGACACATAATAAGCAATTTGGGGCACTAACCTGCCCCAGTTTATGGAGTTTGCCGAAGTCAGAAAGTATCCGCGTTTACTAAGCCCTGCCGATAGTACGTTGTCGGAAAATATTTCTTTTACCGCGCTTTGCGTATCGTCAAAATTGCCCTTAACTGCCGCGACATTTACATTTTCGCCCGCCTGCGAGGTCATTTGCAGCTCCTGTATATCCGAAACGCCGTCTTTCGGATAAAACACCATTATACGAGTGCCCGGCACATCGCGAAAGCCTTCGAGCGCGGCCTTGCCCGTGTCGCCCGAGGTCGCAACCAAGATACAAGCCTCGCGTTTTTCGCCGATTTTATTCAGCGAGGCTGTCAGCAAATGCGGCATCACTTGCAAAGCCATGTCTTTAAACGCGCATGTCGGCCCGTGCCACAGCTCGAGAAAGTAGGTGTTGTTCCCGGTTTTGCATATAACGGCGGCAAGGTCAGAGTCAAAGCGTCCGCGACCGTAGGCCGCGTCCGTGAAACTTTTAAGCTCGCCCGGGTCAAATCCGTCCAAAAACAAGCCCATTGTGTAAGCGGCGCGTTCGCTATAAGACATTTTTGCAAGCCTTTTTATATCTTCTTGCATAAAGACCGGAAAGGATTCTGGCACAAAGAGTCCTCCGTCCTTTGAAATCCCCAAAGCAATTGCTTCTGCCGCGTCCGTTTTTGAAAAGTCGCCCCTTGTGCTCTCGTATTTCATCTGTGTTCACCCCATTTGTTAATATATTGCCCCGCAACGCTCTATCAAAATCATAAGACTCCCGCTCAAAAGGCGTTTTCTATGTGAGTTATCTCCGGTATGGCAGCTTTACTGTTTTGCGGCGTATATATCTCTATGACATCAAATCGCGGCTGAAGTTTCGTCGGCCTTGTCATCAGCCAATATTTTGCCGCTTTGATAATCTTGGCTTGCTTTGCCTTGCCGACATATTCACGCGCATACGCGAAATCTGAGTTTTTCCTTGTCTTGACTTCGA
>WRMH01000056.1 GCA_009777235.1 Oscillospiraceae bacterium | reverse complement strand
CCTTTTGAAGCTCGCCCACGAGTATAACCGATGCGTCATCATTGTCACGCATGACAGCCAAATATCTGATATGGCCGATGTTGTTTACCAAATGGCGGACGGAGCAATCAAGGTGTAATCAAACAGCGCCGGGCGGATTTGTTTTTCTATTTATTACTCTCGAGCAGCGCGGCAAACTTCGCCATAACATCAGCTATTTCAATGCTTTGAGGACACAGCGGAACACACGCGCCGCAAGCAATGCAAGCACCAGGCTTTTCGCCATCTGAAAGCGAGGACATAACATCGCGAACATACCACCCAAACGCATTGACGGCTTCGTTATATGTAGCTATGAGCATAGGAATATCAAGCTCTTTCGGACACGAATCACAGCAATAACGGCAAGAGGTGCATGGCACAAATGACGCCATCGCATCCACGGCTTTCTCCAACACTTGCTTTTCGCTCTCCGATAATGGCTCTTTGACGCTAAAAAGCTCGATATTTTCAGAAAGCTGCTCCATTGTGGACATACCGCTCACCACGACAGACACATTCGGGAGCGACTGCAAATATCGAAACGCCCATTTTGCCGGAGTGTCGTCCGGCCGGGCAGCCTTAAGAATATCCTCAACGTCCTTGCCGGGAGCCGCGAGCTTGCCGCCCCGCACAGGTTCCATAACAAAAATCGGTATGCCGTGCCTTGTGAGGACATCATATTTCTTACCCGCCTCTTGAAGCGTCCAGTCCAAATAGTTCAGTTGCAGCAGGGCAAACTCAAAGCAATCGTACAAGCCGACAAACTTTTCGATTGTCTCATACCGTCCGTGCGTTGAAAAGCCGATATGACCAATGCGTCCGAGCCTTTTTTGCTCGCGCAAAAACTCTATCAACCCGATTTGCTCATCGGTATAAAGGTCATACGTGCTTTCGGCGACATTGTGCAGCATATAGAAATCAAAATAGTCCACGCCTATCTTGTTTAGCTGGTAATCAAAAATTTCGGCGGGTGTGTTAAACGTCATATTATCAAGACCCATGCCCGAAAAATCCAATTCTAACTTGCCGTCTTTAACATCAATGAAATTGCCCGGAAACTTATCCGCGATATACCATGTGTCACGCTCAAACCGAGAAAGGGCGTTTCCCATTACCCGCTCCGAATTGCCCGCATGATAGAAAAACGCCGTGTCAAAGTAATTGACGCCATTATTGTACGCATGTTCAAACAGCCTTGTGGCCTCCTGTTCGTTTATGACATGCCCTTTTGAGTCGGATGCCGGAAGCCGCATCCCGCCGTAGCCGAGAGTTGATAGTTTCTTCCCTTTAAAATCCGTATAAATCATTTGTTTGTTCCTTTTTTGTATTTAATATTAATATTTGTATTTCGTACTCGTAGGTTTGCGGCTGTAGTGTGGTTGTGATTATTACGGGAGTCTATAAATCCTACCCTTATTTTTACCCTCCGCCACAAGCGCACCACCGTCAACCAATTCTTTTAAAATTGAATTAACCTGCCTTGAAGTTACACCTAAGTTATCAATCAAATCAGAAGTCTTTATTGTATCGTTTTTCTTTGCAAAATTTAAAATATACTCCTTTTTATTGGAAGTTTTTGATATATCGGAAGGTTTATCGGAAGTTTTTGATATATCGGAAGGTTTATCGGAAGTTTTTGATATATCGGAAGTTTTATCGGAAGTCGCAACATTGAGTGTCAAAAACGTTCGACCCAATGTTGAATCTTCTTTTAAAACGGGGGTGGCCAACCCGTTGTTTTTCCATGCGAAATATATTTTAGGGATTCCGCTTCCGGCCCTTTCGCCGATTTCCAAAAAACCGAACATTTTAATCAGCGTTCCGTTTCGAGGGCTGGAATAGCCTCCGGCAAGTGCGTATTCAAGACTTACTCTAAGCCCGCCGGGATTTGCAAGCTCAATTCTATCAAGATAGTTTTTTATCACAACGCCGCCGTCACCATAATAATCCGCGTGTATAAGACAGTTTGCCAATGCTTCACGAATCGCCTCGTGCATATCTGTATCATCGGTTCGTGAAACGCCGTCGCTTGCGATTGCAAACGGACGCTTTATGTTAGGGTTTTGAATAATTGCGTTATACACTTTGTAGAAGAAATCAAAAACATTTCCGCTCCATTCTCCGCTCGATGAAACAAACCTATTTGTCCAACGAATGGAAGTATCGTAATGCTCTTGGTAATCTAAAAAATATTGCGGAAATTCACGCACAATTTCATATTCGTTTCCGAACATCAAAAGCCCCGCTGCTGTCGGGTGGATTTTATTATCCACGCCCAAAGATAACGCCCCGATTTTTAGTAAAAATTCATCATCTGAAATGTTTTCCCACACATGACCTTGATGTTTGTTCTTGAAATTGTTTTTGAACCGTCTAACAGTTTCCTTATTGAACGAGTCTATCATAAATTTTTCCAAAACAACCGTATCTTGCGCTTCGGGAGCGGCATCACGGAACATGGCTTTGGAAATAACCGCATTGCAACGATAATCGCCCTCATGGTTGCGGCGGTACACATTATTATAATTGTTATCTAAGTAAATTGGGCGCAAAACACGCTCGGCTCGCGGGATTTCGATTTCTATAATTTTCTTGCCTTCAATCTCAACGATGCGCACATGACTGTCAGTGATAAAATTGACACTCACCTTTTGCGGGTTGTTTATGGTATTCCAAAAGTCAGTCACAAGCTTATCAGGGTTTTTGACTCCAATTATGTTTAGTGACTTGTCCGAGTTTTCCTCAACACCAAGCAAAATCACGCCGCCGTCTGTATTGGCGAAAGCAGAGTAAGTCTGCCATATAGAGATGGGGAGGTCACTACGTGCCGCTTTCGCTTCAATGCGGTTGTTTTCTCTGTAATTGTCTATCTTTTCAAAATCAAACACAATTGTCAGCTCCTATAGGGACAAAACCTTGTGTTTATTATACACAATTTCCTTAAAAGTTCAATCATAAGAAATAGAAGTTCCGATAGTTGTTGTAAGAGTACAATAGATATTGGACAGCGAGAAGAAAAAAAATAGTGAAAGAGAGGTCTTCATAGCTTATAGTTTAGTTACCACACAAAACTGACCGAAAGGAAGTACCCCTCTCTCATGAACAGTGTAACACAAGATATGAAATACAGGCAATCCCTC
>WRMH01000055.1 GCA_009777235.1 Oscillospiraceae bacterium | reverse complement strand
CTTTGTACTTTGTTTTTACTTGCTTGTCAGGATATTGCTTGTACTGGTCAAAGTCAATCAGCACGGGTATTGGGGTGATTTTATCTTTGTCATAACCGAGTTTAACTAAATCTTGTTTGTTAAACTCGCTGTCTGCAATGGTTTGGTCAAGCACGCGGCAGAGTTTATGGATTTGCACGAGCGAATTTGAAATGTGCTTTGATAGGCTTTGCGAATATTCGGCAAAAAAATGCGCGGGTGTCGTGTTGTGGTATATGGCGATTTTTTTGCATTTCATCGCCGCTATGGCATTGTCTATTTTTGTCCCTTCGCTCATATGGTATATAAGCAGGTCGTTCGCTTGGGGTTTTGGAAAATTTTCATATGAGTATACTTCTTGTTCGCTGTTTAGTTTGATTTGGCTTTTCTTTTTTTCGATGTTGATTGCGTACATTGATGAGTCGCAGCCAGCGGCTTTGAGTTTTTTGTCTATTATGAGCATATTGTTGCCGATTGCGTCGCCTCGGTGAAAAGTGCTGATAAGCTGGTATATTTTTTTACCGCCTTGTTTTTTTGCGGCGGGTTCTTCTCGGCGCGAGGCGATCGCCGCCCGGTGCGTGCTTGCGGTGCGGTCGCCGCCGGTTTGTTGGGGGGCGGACCCGGCGCTGTTTATCATTTCTTTGAAAAAGGTCAAGTATTTATCTGTGATGACATCCCATCTGAAATTATCGGTCACGTACTTTTTGCCCAAGGCGCCCATAGCATATGCCTTTTTGGGCTGTGAATATAAATAATCAATATGCTCCTCGAAATCCTCATAGCAAAAGAATTTAAGTCCGCCGCCGGATTCTTCGGCAAAGCTCGCGGTCACGTCACAAGCCCCATGCACCAAAACCGGACGCCCCGCAATCCAGCTTTCCATCACAACGAGCGAAAAACTCTCGTTTACAGACGGCTGGCACAACAAGAGAGCCGCCGCGTAAGCGTCATATTTGTCCTGCCCTGAAACAAATCCCAAATCATGCACATCGTTTTTTATATTCTCGGGTATGGGCAGCGACATAGAACCTATCAGCACAAGCTGTAGGTCGCTTTTTTTTGCGCTTTTGTAGCGTGAAAAAAAGTCTATCAGAATATGGACGTTTTTTGTTTCGTCTTTTCTTCCCGCGTAGAGAATAAAAGGTTTGTTTATCTTATATTTGCTAATAAATCTTTTTGCTTTGCCCGCGTAGTCTGTATCCACGCCCTCGCCGAGTACAGCTTGCTTTACACCGTCTAAGCTGTAAATTTTATTTGCCAGCGCGCTCTCCGGCTTTGAGTGGAAAATCATAGCCCCGATATTGGAAAATCGCTCGCGGAAAATACTCATATACGCATAAGACTCGTCATGTAAACAGGGAATCAAAACTGACTTGGCGGGACAAACGTCAATGCCGTGATATGTCGTGCCAAACATATACGGTATAAAAATAAAAAGCCCGTACTGTTCTTGATTTTGCTCCATGTAATCATAAAGCTGCGGGCTGTTTATGATTTCCGCCTCGAAAATCTCCTCTTCCTGTGCGGTGATATTTTCACCTCTCATGAGTTTTGCGTTCACTTTATGAAAAAGCTCATGGTCGCCCTCTCTTACAGGAAAACGCCTCACGACAATGCCGTCTTCTGTCGTTTCTCCCGGCTTATGATAATTTTCATTCCAGTTTGCGGAAAACTCCCGAACGCATGTTGTGAGTATTTCAAGACAAACGCCGCGTCTATGAAGATGATAGGCAAGATTAAAGAGTTCCGACTCAGCTCCGCCGGGTATACCTTTACCATACCATGGGGTTACAAACCCTAATTTTTTCATGCCTGTCTCCAATACCGTTTTGTGTTACGGTTGCCGCAAATATACCCTATATCTCAAGCGGCAGTGTTTTTTGATAGTTTAAGTCGTCAATTTGTTTTTGAAGTTCGTGTATTTGCCCCTCTTTTCTAAGCAGTTCATCTTTGTATAAATCAAGCACTTGCAAAACGCGCGAATTAAAGTTTGTCTGGTCTGTAGCCATTGGCTCGGCATAGAACCTATTTAGTTTGCGCAATATCCGCCTGACAAAAATCAAAAATCGCCCAATAACTTTGCGATTGCTCCTTAGCGGTCTGTAATACTCAATTTTGTAAAGCTCCCGCAAAAGCATCATATTCCGCAAAATATCAGGTAGGTTTTTCATCTCCAACCAATATTCTATTTGGTCCATATGAAAAACATCATTGCCAATCTGCTCGGCTTCTATTTCGTCCAATGCTTCTTTAACAATGTCCTTGCCGCAATATATATTATTCATAATTATACAATCCTTTATTCATCCAGGTAATCAACACGTCTGTCGTTTCTCTCGCATAGCTTTTCTACAACTTCCTTAACCAGCTGTGTTTTATCACGATGGCAGATAAGCAGCGCATCGTCAAGGTCAACAACTATTATATCATCAACTCCGATAAGAGCAATAGCTTTATCTACTTTGGAGTAAACAAGATTGTTGCTGCTCTCTATCATTATCTCATCGCCCAAAATCACATTCCCGCTCATATCGCGCCTCGCCCGGTATCTGTCATAAAAAGCTGTAAATGTCCCCAAATCATTCCACTTTATGCTAAGCGGAACGCAGTAACAAACGTCAAGTTTTTCGATAAGACCGTAATCTACGGATACAGAGGGTGTTTGTTCAAACTTTTCTTCTACGCTCTTTGAGCCGAAGCTCTCTCCAAAAGCCTCATATACATCAGGGCTGTATTTTTCAACGGCTTTAACAAACTCTCTCGAATCAAACATAAATAACCCGCTGTTCCAAAAATAACCCGCTTTAATATAAGCCTTTGCTGTTTCAGTATCCGGCTTTTCTCGAAACATCGCAATCTCAAACGCTTGCTTTTTGGTTGGCGCTTTGGATTGCAGCGGTTTGCCGGGCTTTATATAGCCGTAACCGGTGTTTGGAAAATCAGGTGTTATTCCAAAGCAAACTATGCCTTTTCTTGCAATATCCTTAGCCCAAATCATCGTCTCTGCCAGCAAGTTAGGCTCTTCTATTACGTGGTCGGATGCAAATACGGCGCAAATATCGTCGCCTTTTTGACGTATTGCCTGCACCGCATATAAAATGGCGGGGAGAGTATTTTTTGCTCTCGGCTCTAAAAGAATTTGCTCACTATCTAACTCTATCTCCATTTCCAGAAGTTGTTCTTTTATAAGGTGCACATAATCTTTGCCGGCCACTATATATATGTCGCAGATGTCTCCCATGAGTAGACATCTATCTATAGTCATCTGAAAGATGGATTTATCCATGCCGGAAAGGCGGATAAACTGTTTTGGATAATATGTCCTGCTCAGAGGCCAAAGCCTTGTGCCGGAGCCGCCGGCCATAATAATCATTTTCAAATAACATTACCTCCATAACGACGTGTTTTTGGCGTTGACTCCCGTTTTCACAGCCGTTTGCATTTTGTGTTCATATTTTTTCCGAGACAGCGCGCCTTGAGGCTCGGCGCTATTTTGGCGACAGCAGATTTTTGATTTTCCTCAAAAATCTGAAAAACCTCGGGTGCTTTCTTCTGATACGCG
>WRMH01000054.1 GCA_009777235.1 Oscillospiraceae bacterium | reverse complement strand
TGCGCTTGGATTGATTTTCCCGAAAACATACCCGCCAATAGCACATCACTATTCATATGGCAGCAATCGCGAAAACATGATAGAATTATTCCAAAGGCTCGGGCAAAACACAAAACTGCCTGAAAATCTCGCGTTTCCGTCGGGCAATATGTTTTGGGCAAAAACAAAGGCCATACGCGATATATTTACGCTAAGATTGAAAAGTTCGGATTTCCCGGAGGAAAAAGGCCAGATAGACGCCACATTATCTCACGCGATTGAAAGAAGCTGGGTTTTATTGGCCGAGTCAAACGGTTACAAGCACCGTGAGGTCAGCGCGGAGGGCTTTTGATAAAACGTGCCGGGCACGGCGCATTTAAGAGGCGTGTTTCATGAAAAAAATCGCAATTATCACGAGTGTAAAAAATGAAAGTGACATTATAGAGTATTTTTGCCGCTATAACCTGTCTTACAGCGATATTATGCTTGTGTATGAAAACCATAAAAGCAGTGACGGTACGCGCCAAATCATACAAAAGCTCATTGACGAGGGGCTTTTAATATTTTTTGAAGATGCGGAAGATATGTTTTATGAAACGGCAAAAAACGTACTTGCAAAGCTCGCTATAGAAAAGTACGGAGCCGACTTGGTCATCCAGCTTGACGCTGACGAACTGCTCTTTCATACGGACGGTGCAAGCCCGCGTATGGCTTTGGAAAACCTGCAAAATGACGTCGAATATCAGATTTCTTGGCGGACATATGTTTACGGTAAAAATCAGGGCGCGGTGTCTGACTTTACGCCGGGCGGTTTTACCAGATACCGAAACCCGATACTCGAAGAAGCGCAAGGCCACGCGGGAAAGACGCTCCTTAGCAAATACTTATATGAGAAAAAACAGGCGAGACTTTCATTGGGCGCGCACTGGCTTATTTACCCCAAAGAGCATGAGAAAGAGGCAAAGATTCAAACATCAACGGAGCTTTTTTGCGCCCATTATCCGATCAGGTCTCAAAGGCAGATCAGAAGCAAGGCTATAACTAACTGGATAAACAAGTTTACCCCGCCGGAAGAAGTCCGCACGCCCGGAGGGTCGGCAGATGAATTTCAACTGAAAATGCTCTATGACGACATCAAAGAGCACGGAGAGGTGTCTTTTGAGAAAATGGAAAAGATATCCGTCGAATATAGCCTGTTTAATCTGGGGAGCAAAGATAAAACAGGCGCGCTTATAAAAGATTTAGGAGATGACCTGACGCTTGAGGGGGCTTTAGATACTTCGTTTTGCGAAGATAAGCTCGCCATACGATATGCAAAAATCCCGAGCGATTTTGATAGCTCGGACAAATCTTTTTTCAAATCAACGCTTAGTATAATCGAAACCGCTCTGCGCCGCCTTGACGCCGAGTCTCGCGCCAAAAACACCGTAATAAGCGAGCTAAAAGGGCAAAAAGAAGCCCTTGCGTGTGAAACAGACGCCTTGCGGCAAGAGAAAACCGAGCTGCGGCGGCGATGCGATCAGCTTGTAAGCGAACGCGACGAAAAGGCAAAGCAGGCCGATGCTCTAAATGAGCGCATAAGCGATATTTATAACTCAAATACATGGAAAACAGGGCGGCGGATAAAGCGGCTCGCGGACTTTCTTACCCCATGGAGACGCCGGAAATGACCAAAGAGAAAACTTCAAAATACCTGCCGATACTAATACAGGCGGTCATAATTCTTCTTTTGTGCGGCTACATGGTTTATTGGGGCACGCAAAAAGAAGGCTATCATATAGATGAAATGTACTCGCTCATGCTGATAAGGGGCGACGGGATAGACAGGCCGTATAACTATGACGTATTCTATAATACGTGGTATACCGCAGATGATTTGAAAGGCTCCATAGGCGTCATACCCGAATATGCTTTTTCGGGTGTTTTTGAAAGCTCGAATCCATACTGGCATCTATTGCATACGGCTTATTCGTTTACGCCCGGAGAACACTCGATCTGGCCAAGTGTGGCGCTCAATCTCATTTTCTACATCGGCTCGCTGACCGTGATTTATGCGCTCAGCTTGATATTCATAAAAAATAGTTATTTGGCCATGCTTCCCGGTTTGCTGTGGGGACTTAGCGGCGCGGCTGTGAATCTTGTCGTATTTATAAGGTTTTATATGTTCAAGACCTTTATTTGCCTGCTGCTTGTTTACTTAGTGTATACGCTGATACAAAAAAGAGTTACCGGGTGGAGATACTTACTTGTAATACCGATAGCTATCCTTTCGTATCTCGGGGCGTTTACACATCAATATTTTTTGGTGTTTGCTCTTTCTTTGTCGCTCGGCGCGGGCATATACTTGATTATGAGGCGGCGTTATAAAGTGCTTCTTATTTTTGCCGGAGCCATGAGTGCCGCGATACTGTGGGGATACGGCGCGCTGCCGCAAGTCAGCGGTTATATTGACAGCGTCGCCGCCGGAAATGTCGGTGGCAGCAGCGACAGAGGCCCGGAAGCGATATTTAACTTTGTCTCAGGCAATAGTGACTTTATTGGTTCACTAAGGGCGTTTTCTGCTATCCTTGGCGGCGCGCTTTTTGGCAATGCGGTTTTTGGCGAGGTCGGATTGTTTCTGATACTCGCCCTATCCGCTATCGCGATAACGCTGATTTGTATCAAACATACCGGCGCCGGGTTGAAAATATCAGACGCTTTTAGGAAAAAAGAGACGTCGCTTTGGGTTCTGACAGCCTTTATCTGCTTATTTTACTTTTTGATGATAGCAAGAATAGCACCCGATCCTGAATATAGGTATATATCTTGCATAACCCCGTTTGCGGCGGTGCTGTTTGTCTCGCTACTTGTAAAAGGCTTGGAGGCTGTGGGCATTAGCAAAGCGGCTGTGGTATTTTCTTTGATTTTTGCCTCATTTTGTGTTTTGCCCGCGGGAAATATTCCGAGCTTTCACTTGCGCCCGGGTAACTCGGTCGGATATTATGAAGATTATGATGAGCTTTACGCATATTATCATTTGCCGGTGATATATGTCAGCCATCAGATAAGGGATGTATCGGCCTGCTATTCACAGCTTTTTAATGTTGAAAGCGAAATAATGTTTATGACGACGGAAAATATAGATACCGACTTTATCGGCAATTTTCCGTATGAATACGGGCTTGTTTTAATGCTGCAACCGGGCGGAGACGACGAAAAAACGGACGATATGGCCCAAACCATATTAAAAGCGGCCGGGCTGCGCGAGTATACATATATCACGGATTTTGGACGACACGCGATGTATGTTTTGACATAGCGGAGAGGATAGACAGGTTATAAAAATGAGTAAAATTAAAAAGATATTAAAAAACATACCCGGGATAAGGCTGATAGTTAAACCGATCAAAAAGCTGATAAACAGCTTAAATCTCTCGGAAGCAAACCCATCTCTCCCCGACAGCGTGCGCATTGAAGCATCGGCGTTGTGTCAGCTAAACTGCGTATCGTGCCCCATGAGGACTGATGAAAAAATGAGAAAAGACCTTCAAGGGCGCGGAAATAAAAGGAGAGGTAAGGGATGGCTCGCATTTTCCGACTTTAAAAACTTTGTGGACAGGCATCCTTTCATAAAAACGATCGAACTGTCAAACTTTGGAGAAATGTTTTTAAACCCTGAAATTGTCTCGATCATTGAGTATGCGTTTTTGAAAAAAGTCAAACTGACCGCGACAAACGGAGTAAATCTAAACACCGTCAGCGACGAGATGCTTGAGGCATTGGTGAAATATGAATTTGATTCCATGTTAGTCAGCATTGACGGGGCATCACAGGAAGTGTACGGGGCATACCGAAGAAACGGCGACTATGATAAAGTAATCGGCAACATCAGAAAATTAAATGAATATAAGCAAAAGTATGATTCTATATATCCAAAGCTCATGTGGTCATATGTTTTGATGGAACATAACGAGCAGGAAGTCGTAAAGGCTAAAGAAGAGGCAAAAAAGCTAAACATGGACATATCCTTTAAAATCACATGGGATAGGGACTACATACCAAAAGAAAGGGAGATGCTGCAAAAAGAAACGGGAAACACGCATTTGACGCGCTCTGAAATCGAAGAAAGTGACCCGTCGGTCATCTATGCGTATTTGTACTGCCATCAATTGTGGTCAGACCCGCAGATAAATTGGGATGGGCGGCTGCTCGGCTGTTGCTGTGCCGAGGGCGATTTTGGTGTGAATGTGTTCAAAAAGGGTCTTTTAAAAGCGCTTGGCGCGAGAAATTTACGATATGCGAAGCTAATGGTGCAAGGCAAGGTAAAAGGGCGCGGACGAAAAGCAAGAAGCACACCATGTTTCGGCTGTGCGAGATATAAAAAGATGATAGAGGTAAACCGCTATTTCGCGCC
>WRMH01000053.1 GCA_009777235.1 Oscillospiraceae bacterium | reverse complement strand
ACGGCAAATATAAAGATGTGCAGCGGCGGCCGCGAAACGGCTCGGGCGACATATATGGGCAGTCGGTTTCAAGCATGAGCCTGTCGAGCGGCATTTTCTTAACCACATCTCGCGCTTGCTGCGCGTTCTTAAAAGTCACAATGCCTGTAAAAGATATATAGCCGCCCATATCAAAAACAATCTTTGCGATTTCATAAGTCTCCGGAAAGCAATGATACACGCAGATAACATCTTTAAAATCATGGGCGATTTTTAACGTGTCTTGGGTGGCGTCGCGCATATGGATAACAACAGGCAGTTTCAAACGCCGGGCAAGCTCCATCTGCTCTCGAAAGCGCGCGCGCTGCACATCTCGAGGCGAAAAATCATAATGATAATCAAGTCCGATTTCACCTACCGCGACCGCTTTGGGGTGCGCCAAATAGTCCTCAAGCTCCAAGACCGTGTCATCGGCCATAGTTTTTGTATCATGCGGATGGATACCGGCGGTTGCATAGGCAAACGGGTATTTATCCGCCATGCACAGAGCTTGGCGCACCGACGGCAAGTTATATGAGACGTTTAGTATGCGCGTTATTCCGCCGGCTTGCATAGATGAAAGAAGCTCATCGCGGTCATCGTCAAACCGGTTGTTATTGTAATGCGCGTGTGTGTCAAAATACATAAAACAGCACCTCAAGCGGAATAGGTCTATTCAGGGCATATTTTGAATAAAACTTTTTAAATAAAACTTTTTTGCGTAATAAAATAGTTCTTGCAATTAACCGTGCGACGTGGTAATATGACAGTCCACTAACCTATATAATACCATATCATCAAAAAGGAGCGACCCCGCATGGAATTTGTAAATACATTTTTTGTGGCAATACAACTGATACTCAGCGTAATCCTCATATGCGTCATCATACTGCAATCAGGGAAGAACTCCGGGCTGTCGGCATTTACCGGAGCTAACGAATCATATCTGTCGAAAAACAAAGCAAAATCCCGTGACGCCAGGCTTGCGCTCGCGACAAAATGGTTTGCCGGAGTCTTTATCGTGCTGACAGTTTTGCTAAATATCCTAATACCGCTATCGGTATAGGTAAAACCAAAACCCTTTATCCGCGCCATCACATACTGGAAAAACGCCCCCGCCACACAGTGGCGGGGGTTTTTGTGTCAGCTTATTACCTCGCCGTATTTATTCTCGCTACAGATAGCGGCGGCATTAAACTCGTCATAGTCAACGTGCATATATGTTGCGAATTTGGGGCTGACGCGCACAATCACCTCGTCAAGAATAAGCGCCCTGTCTCCTTCGACTTTGACTTTTACAACTTGCTTGTCGGAAATGCCAAGCTTTGCGGCTTCGTCGGGCGTCGTATGTATATGCCGCTTTGCGATTATCACGCCCTCGGAAATGTCAACTTCCCCGCACGGACCTATGAGCTTGCAGCCCGGACTGCCGGATATATCCCCGCTTTCGCGAATCGGGGCTGTAATACCAAGCGCGGTAGCATCGGTCAACGACAGCTCTACCTGATCGGAGACCCTGCACGGCCCCAGTATTGACAGGTCTGTTGACCTGCGCGGTCCCACGACCGTAACCTTGTGAGGCGTCGCATACTGGCCGGGCTGGGACAGCATTTTCTTCACCTCAAGCTCAAATCCCTTGCCGTATAAGATATCGAGCGTTTCACGCGTGACATGGCAATGCTTGCCGGAACCTTCAATTTCTACTCTTTTTTCAGACATATCCGATGACCACCTTTAACTTTTAAAATATATATACCTTACGCAGGTACTATTAAATATTATTCGCCGCGCTCTGTCAAGGGATATTGTAAATACTTCTTCACTATCGCGCCAAATCGGGTCGCGAAGTGTACTCCAAATTTTGAGAATTTACGTTTATTTTGGGAATCTTCGGCTGCCCGCAAACAACGCTCCAATTGCCGCTATTTTGAATTTAAGCAGCAATATGCCCGCAAAAACCAAAATACCACAGCCGCCCGCAAAGAATATCCAGTGCCTCAAAAACCAGTTTCCGACATAGATATTCCGCACCTCTTCCATTGCAAATTCGTTACCCGCAGTGTCAACAAGAGTTACTCTGACGCTATGACCTGCCCACGGGCGTCCATAGGCGGGGCTTTCTTCAAGCATGAAGATTATTGATTTGGCATCAGCGTTGTAAGTGAAAGAAACATCTTGTCCGTTTACGCTCACTGTTGTAGATTCTTCGTCAATGCCGGCGGATAAATTGATAATCCGAATTTCCTGTTCGCTAACGCCGTAAAACCCTTGTCCGGTTATAAGGTTTTCAAAAACACCCTCAGGATGCACATTATTTATTACCATAAGCCCGACTGTGCGGATGTAATTCATATTTACGTTAATTGGCAGCTCGTAGATTTGATCGTCTTCATTGAATGTTCTCGCGATAAACGTGTTTGGAATCAGAACGCTATGCTCGGTTACATTTTCATAATTATCCCCATGATTCGCTATCGCTATTGACCGCACATCATAATCACCGCTGACAAGGAAGGTGTCTCCGATACTGATTTGGAAATCATTCAACCCCTCATAATCAGCCGTATATATATGTATGGGAATGTCGGGGAAGTTGACGGCTTGTTTATGGATGCCATGAAACTCCCGAAGAACATCGCTCGGGATATATGCCATCATATTCAGCTCACGCATGACTACATATGTGTGAACCGTTTCGATGCTCGTATTTCCCGCCAAGTCGTGAGCTGTCGCCCTTATTTCATATACGCCGTTCACACTGAATAATTCCGGCGGCAAGTTTACTGTTCCGCCGTCAACTTGATTTTCTTCAACAGTGATTTCGCTCATTTCATAAATCTTTATTCCATCATTTTCGTCACCCTCAATATAGCTAAAGGCAGTAATTACATATACGATATGACTGATATTTGTATCATCGAATATCAGCGGTTTTGACGGCTGGTCACGGGCAGGCTCTAAATAAACGCTCACTCTGCCATGCTCTGCCAGACTGTCGGCGTGTAAGGTTGGCGCGGTTTGGTCAACGAAGAAATTTGAGACAAAATGAGAAGCGGCGGCGTTACCCGCCATGTCGGTAAATGACACACTAAATGAATATAATCCGTCTTCCGCAAATACAATATTCGCGGTATGCACGTCATCGGAACTTGACCATTCAGTTATGCTTGGAAATACGGCCGAAACGCCGTCATACTCTGCGGTTCCGCTTATAGTGACCCTGCTTGCGTCGAAATTATGTTCAAAAATAGCGATAGTTGCTGTTCGGGCACTTCTGCAATAATTGCTGTTTGAAAATTCATCATTATCGAATGTAACAGAAATAACAGGCAATGTTTGGTCAATACTAAACCTGTCTTGAGCGCGGGCAGCCGCTTGATTATTTGCGTTATCGCTATATATGATGTCAAAAGTGTAATCTCCATCCGCAAAATATCTTATGGTGGCGGTATGCGTGGTATTATCTGGGTTCGCGCTGTCACGTACAGCAGTCCACGCGGAAACCGTGGATGTCACACTTCCGTGATGACCCTCGTTTGTAATCAGAATATCCACATCCTCCGCGTCAAAGTTGCGTTCGGTAATAACGATTGTGGCGACACGGTCAGCATTATAAAATCCCGTGTGAACGCTGTCGGTGGAGTTGTTGTCGTATGTTACGGCAATAGTCGGAACAGTTTTATCAATACTAAATGTTATGGTTTCTTCCGATGTATTGCCGGCACGGTCTGTGATTCGCACCCACACTCGAATATCGTTGCTGTTGTTATTTACCAAAATAGTGCTTGTCATCGCAGTTACGAGGTTCGCGTCCATTTCAGCGACACTCCAGTTGTATGTGCCGTCAAAAATCGTGCCGTAGAGAGAGTTCCCTGAGTTTGCGATCCAAAATTCGCCGTTTTGATTATTCGAAGTGTCGTGCGTTGCGGTAACTGTCCACTCTACTTTGCGCAATCCCGCGAAAGCATCGGCAACCTTTAACCCCAAATTCACATTATCCGCATAGAGCGGCAATCCGGTATTGTCAGCAAACGGTGTGGCAGGTAAAGTGAAGATTATGCCAGAGGTTTCGCCGTGCTTTGCGGGGCTTGCTATGATTACGCCATTTGGAGCTTCAAAGGCAGGGGGAGTGTTGCCGACATTGTCAGTTGCTCCGGCATAAATCTGCCCCTTAAAGTCGGCGGGAACAGCAAACGTGATTTTGTTATTTTTGTCCACGGCCAAAGTCCTGTCCGCACTTCTGCCGCCGTCCGCGTCAACGGTATAATACGAGATTGAACTTATTCCCGAAGAAGGTTCAGCGTCATTTGCGGTAATGGTCACGATCGTTTCCTGTTGAAAATAAAATCCGTAATCCCTCACTTGCGGAGATAAAAGCTCATTTTCCTCATGTATTCCGGCAGGGGTAAACTCAAAATTTGTAATAGTCGGCGCAACCGTATCTTTGCTCACGGTGATAGCCGGATGAGAATATATATTGCCTGCATTATCGGTAACGGCAATGTCCAAAGTATACGCGCCGTCGGGCGATAGTGATCCGCCGCCGGCGAAATCAGAGGTACTAATCGCATAAGAGCGTTCGGGTATTTTTGCTGATTTGAAATCCTCATAGTAATATTCTCTTGAA
>WRMH01000052.1 GCA_009777235.1 Oscillospiraceae bacterium | reverse complement strand
ACGGCAAATATAAAGATGTGCAGCGGCGGCCGCGAAACGGCTCGGGCGACATATATGGGCAGTCGGTTTCAAGCATGAGCCTGTCGAGCGGCATTTTCTTAACCACATCTCGCGCTTGCTGCGCGTTTTTGAAAGTCACAATGCCGGTAAAAGATATATAGCCGCCCATATCAAAAACAATCTTTGCGATTTCATAAGTCTCCGGAAAGCAATGATACACGCAGATGACATCTTTAAAATCATGGGCGATTTTTAACGTGTCTTGGGTAGCGTCGCGCATATGGATAACCACAGGCAGCTTCAAACGCCGAGCAAGCTCCATCTGCTCTCGAAAGCGCGCGCGCTGCACATCTCGAGGCGAAAAATCATAATGATAATCAAGTCCGATTTCACCTACCGCGACCGCTTTGGGGTGCGACAGATAGCTCTCAAGCTCCAAGACCGTGTCATCTGCCATAGTTTTTGTATCATGCGGATGGATACCGGCGGTTGCATAGGCAAACGGGTATTTATCCGCCATACACAGAGCTTGGCGCACCGACGGCAAGTTATATGAGACGTTTAGTATGCGCGTTATTCCGTCGGCTTGCATAGACGAAAGAAGCTCGTCGCGGTCATCGTCAAACCGATTGTTATTGTAATGCGCGTGTGTGTCAAAATACATAAAAACAGCACCTCAAGCGGATTAGGTCTATTCCGGGCATATTTTGAATAAAACTGTTTAAATAAAACTTTTTTGCGTAATAAAATAGTTCTTGCAATTAACCGTGCGACGTGGTAATATGACAGTCCACTAACCTATATAATATCATATCACCAAAAAGGAGCGACCCCGCATGGAATTTGTAAATACATTTTTTGTGGCAATACAACTGATACTCGGCGTAATCCTCATGTGCGTCATCATACTGCAATCAGGCAAAAACTCCGGGCTGTCGGCATTTACCGGAGCTAACGAATCATATCTGTCGAGAAACAAAGCAAAATCCCGTGACGCCAGGCTTGCTCTCGCGACAAAATGGTTTGCCGGTGTCTTTATCGTGCTGACAGTTTTGCTAAATATCCTAATACCGTTATCGGTATAGGTAAACCCAAAACCCTTTATCCGCGCCCATCACATATTGGAGAAACGCCCCCGCCACACAGTGGCGGGGGTTTTTGTCAGCTTATTACCTCGCCGTATTTGTTCTCGCTACAGATAGCTGCGGCATTAAACTCGTCATAGTCAACGTGCATATATGTTGCGAATTTGGGGCTGACGCGCACGACCACCTCATCAAGAATGAGCGCCCTGTCTCCTTCGACTTTGACTTTTACGACCTGCTTGTCAGAAATGCCAAGTTTTGCGGCTTCGTCGGGCGTCGTATGTATATGCCGCTTTGCGATTATCACGCCCTCGGAAATGTCAACCTCCCCGCACGGACCTATGAGCTTGCAACCCGGACTGCCGGATATATCCCCGCTTTCGCGAATCGGGGCTGTAATACCAAGCGCGGTAGCATCGGTCAACGACAGCTCTACCTGATCGGCGACCCTGCACGGTCCCAGTATTGACAGGTCTGTTGACCTGCGCGGTCCCACGACCGTAACCTTGTGAGGCGTTGCATACTGGCCGGGCTGGGACAGCATTTTCTTCACCTCAAGCTCAAATCCCTTGCCGTACAAGATATCGAGCGTTTCACGCGTGACATGGCAATGCTTGCCGGAACCTTCAATTTCTACTCTTTTTTCAGACATATCCGATGACCACCTTTAACTTTTAAAATATATATACCTTACGCAGGTACTATTAAATATTATTCGCCGCGCTCTGTCAAGGGATATTGTAAATACTTCTTCACTATCGCGCCAAACCGGGTCGCGAAGTGTACTCCAAATTTTGAGAAGTTGCATTTATTTTGGGAATCTTCGGCTGCCCGCAAACAACGCTCCAATTGCCGCTATTTTGAATCTAAGCAGCAATATGCCCGCAAAAGCCAGAATACCACAGCCGCCCGCAAAGAATATCCAGTGCCTCAAAAACCAGTTTCCGACATAGATATTCCGCACCTCTTCCATTGCAAATTCGTTACCCGCAGTATCAACAAGAGTTACCCTGACGCTATGACCTGCCCACGGGCGGCCATAGGCGGGGCTTTCTTCAAGCGTGAAGGTTATTGCTTTGGCATCAGCGTTGTAAGTGAAAGAAACATCTTGTCCGTTTACGCTCACTGTTGTAGATTCTTCGTCAATGCCGGCGGATAAATTGATAATCCGAATTTCCTGCTCGCTAACGCCGTAAAACCCTTGCCCGGATATAAGGTTTTCAAAAACACCATCAGGATGCACATTATTTATTACCATAAGCCCGACTGTACGGATGTAATTCATATTCACGTTAATTGGCAGCTCATAGATTTGATCGTCTTCATTGAAAGCTCTCGCGATAAACGTGTTTGGAATCAGAACGCTATGCTCGGTTACATTTTCATAATTATCCCCCTGGTTCGCTATCGCTATTGACCTTACACCATAATCACCGCTGGCAAGAAAGGTATCTCCGATACTGATTTGGAAATCATTCAACCCCTCATAATCAGCCGTATATATATGTATGGGAATGTCGGGGAAGTTGACGGCCTGTTTATGGATGCCATGAAACTCCCAAAGAACATCGCTCGGGATATATGCCATCATATTCAGCTCACGCATGACTACGTATGTGTGAACCGTTTCGATACTCGTATTTCCCGCCAAGTCGTGAGCTGTCGCCCTTATTTCATATACGCCGTTCACACTGAATAATTCCGGCGGCAAGTTTACTGCTCCGCCGTCAACTTGATTTTCTTCAACAGTGATTTCGCTCATTTCATAAATCTTTATTCCATCATTTTCGTCACCCTCAATATAACTAAAGGCAGTAATTGCATATACGATATGACTGATATTTGTGTCATCGAATATCAGCGGTTTTGACGGCTGGTCACGGGCAGGCTCTAAATAAACACTCACTCTGCCATGCTCTGCAAGACTGTCGGCGTGTAAGGTTGGCGCGGTTTGGTCAACAAAGAAATTTGAGACAAAATGAGAAGCGGCGGCGTTACCCGCCATGTCGGTAAATGATACACTAAATGAATATAATCCGTCTTCCGCAAATACAATACTCGCGGTATGCACATCATCGGAACTTGACCATTCAGTTATGCTTGGAAATACGGCGGAAGCGCCGTCATACTCTGCAGTTCCGCTTATAATGACCCTGCTTGCGTCGAAATTATGTTCAAAAATAGCGATAGTTGCTGTTCGGGCATTTCTGCAATAATTGCTGTTTGAAAATTCATCATTATCGAATGTAACAGAAATAACAGGCAATGTTTGGTCAATACTAAACCTGTCTTGAGCGCGGGCAGCCGCTTGATTATTTGCGTTATCGCTATATATGATGTCAAAAATGTAATCTCCATCCGCAAAGTATCTTATGGTGGCGGTATGCGTGGTATTATCGGGGTTCGCGCTGTCACGCACAGCAGTCCACGCGGAAACCGTGGATGTCACGCTTCCGTGATGACCCTCGTTTGTAATCCGAATATCCACATCCTCCGCGTCAAAGTTGCGTTCAGTAATAACGATTGTGGCGACACGGTCAGCATTATAAAATCCCGTGTGAACGCTGTCGGGGGAGTTGTTGTCGTATGTTACGGCAATAGTCGGAGCAGTCTTATCAATGCTAAATGTTATAGTTTCTTCCGATGTATTGCCGGCACGGTCTGTGATTCGCACCCACACTCGAATATCGTTACTGTTGTTATTTACCAAAATAGTGCTTGTCATCGCAGTTACGAGGTTCGCGTCCATTTCAGCGACACTCCAGTTGTATGTGCCGTCAAAAATCGTGCCGTAGAGAGCATTCCCTGAGTTTGCGATCCAAAATTCGCCGCTTTGATTATTCAAAGTGTCGTGCGTCGCGGTAACTGTCCACTCTACTTTGCGCAATCCCGCGAAAGCATCGGCAACCCTTAACCCCAAATTCACATTATCCGCGTAGAGCGGCAATCCGGTATTGTCAGCAAACGGTGTTGCCGGTAAAGTGAAGATTATGCCGGAGGTTTCGCCGTGCTTTGCGGGGCTTGCTATGATTACGCCATTTGGAGCTTCAAAGGCAGATGGAGTGTTGCCAACATTGTCAGTTGCTCCGGCATAAATCTGCCCCTTAAAGTCTGCGGGAACAGCAAATGTGATTTTGTTATTTTTGTCCACGGCCAAAATCCTGTCCGCACTTCTTCCGCCGTCCGCGTCAACGGTATAATAAGTGATTGAACTTATTCCCGAAGAAGGTTCAGCGTCATTTGCGGTAATGGTCACGATCGTTTCATGTTGAAAATAAAATCCGTAATCTCTCACTTGAGGAGATAAAAGCTCATTTCCCTCATGTATTCCGGCAGGGGCGAACTCAAACTCTGTAATAGTCGGCGCAACCGTGTCTTTGCTTACGGTGATAGTCGGATGAGAATATATATTGCCTGCATTATCGGTAACGGTAATGTCCAAAGTATACGCGCCGTCGGGCGATAGTGATCCGCCGCCGGCGAAATCAGAGGTACTAATCGCATAAGAGCGTTCGGGTATTTTTGCTGATTTGAAATCCTCATAGTAATATTCTCTTGAA
>WRMH01000051.1 GCA_009777235.1 Oscillospiraceae bacterium | reverse complement strand
TTTAGACATGCTTTGTTTGCAAACCGTGTCAGCGGCGGCGACCGTGAAGTGCATATCTCAAAATATGAGCGGTATTTTTGCAAAAACGGCGAATGGACGGCAAATCTGCCGATATATTATTCGAGCCAAAGGGATTTTGTCGGATATATAATAAAAAAAACCGAAGCCTGCTTACGTCAGGCTACAGGATATAAGCATAGGCTCATAGCGGAGATGAAAACGGGCGGCAAATCTTTCCGAGAGCTTTCACGCCCGGCGGCAAGGCGGCTTGAGCTCGACAAAGTCATAGAAAAAGCGGTTATGGACTTCTATCGCGATATAAACCGCACATTCGTCACCGTAGACCCCTTGCGCCTTACTCAAATCCGCGCGCAAGCGCAAGATACGCAAGAGCGTCTTATTATCGCCGATGAACAGATAGACGCCGCGCCCACAGATAGCGTCAAGCCGCCCCCGCCAGCCGACAGTAAGGAAAAACTTACCATTAGTTTTGAAGACGGCTGGAAAGCTCTGCAAAGCTCCCTCACCGCCATAGAACGGCAAGGGTTGTCAATCATTTTTGGCACAGCAAGTGATACGAGCATAAAAGGTTTTGCCGATGAAATGAACATAATGCTTGAAGTTTTGGTAGACGGCATAAACGAAAAAGCCGCAGACTTTATAGGAGACAGCATATTGGAGCTCGCCGACGACGTATACATCTATGACGAATACAGAGGAAATATTAAGCGTATACTCTGAATAAGTCTTGAAAAAAACGAGCAATCTTATATATTGTTACATTTTACATATTGCAATCTTAAAAAATGTATGATACAATGTCCGAATTGCAACTATTACCATGCGGATGGGTTGGGATTTATGAACAGTAATGTACCGGCAAGAATAGCGGGAATACTCATAAACGCGCTCGGGGGCGGTGTCGTTCCGAGAGTGGGCTTAGAATATATTACAGTGGGGCGCGCCCCCGAGATCGCAGCCATACTGCACGATGTTGACATGGTTGAGAGCGGTGGGGCGTCGTTTCGCTTTGTTGTGGGCAAATATGGCAGCGGCAAGAGCTTTCTTCTGCAAACGATCCGCAACCACGCAACGGCAAGAGGCTTTGCGGTCGCCGATGCGGATTTGTCGCCGGAGCGCCGCTTTGCCGGAACAAAAGGGCAAGGCTTGGCGACATACAAAGAACTCATGCAAAACCTGTCTACAAAATCCAAGCCCGACGGCGGAGCGCTCCCGCTCGTGCTGGAAAAATGGATATCCGGCATACAGGCGGCGGTCAAAGAACAGACCGACTTAGACGGCGAGGCTTTTGACAGGCAAGTGGAAAAGCGGATATACGCCGTGGCAAGCTCGCTTGAGGGAATGGTCAACGGCTTTGAGTTTGCCAAGGCCATAGCGCAATACTGGGCGGCATACAAAAATGACGATTTGACGATGAAAAGCAACGTGCTTAGGTGGTTTCGCGGAGAATACGCATCCCGCCGCGACGCAAAAACCGACCTTGGCATAAATTTCACGGTCAATGACGAAACGTGGTACGATTTTCTCAAAATTATGGCGATGTTTCTCGTCGGCGCCGGATATAAGGGGCTTTTGATACTCATTGACGAGTTGGTCAATATCTTCAAAATACCAAACTCAATCACGCGGGCAAACAACTACGAAAAAATACTCACAATATACAACGATGCTCTTCAAGGTAAAGCAAAGCATATTGGCATTTTGATGGGCGGTACGCCGCAATGCGTCGAGGACAGATATAAGGGCATATACAGCTATGAGGCTCTTCGTTCACGGCTCGCGCAAGGACACTTCGCCACAGACGACCTAAAAGATTTATCCGCGCCGATCATAAGATTGCAAATGCTCACGCAAGAGGAAATGTACGTCTTGATTGAGAAACTTCGTGATATACACGCGCAGCTTTACAACTACGCGCCCACGCTAAAGCATGAAGAATTGCTCTACTTTTTGACGGTGGAGTACAACCGCGTCGGCGCGGACACGCACATCACCCCGCGGGAGATAATCCGTGATTTCATCGAACTGGCGGGGATTATCCACCAAAACCCGCACAAGAGTGTAAAAGAAATACTCGGCAGCAACAGCTTTGAAATGGCAAAGGGCGGCCTTACCGACGAGGACATTCACGCTGAATTTGCCGAGTTTGAGGTATGACCTCCGGCAGACACAAAAACCAACAAACGCAGTGGTTCTGATGAGCAGGCACATCATTTAGTTAGGAGCGGCGTCTTATGGATGCGTACAATCGTCTCGCGCCATTTATACAAGATTTCATATATCAGGAAAAATGGGATGAGCTGCGCGGCATCCAAGTTGCGGCGTGTGAGGTTATCTTTGACAGCGACGACAATCTTCTTCTCTCTTCGGGCACGGCCTCGGGCAAAACAGAGGCGGCCTTTTTGCCCGTGCTCACCGAGCTTCATAATAACCCGTCAAAATCTGTCGGCGTTATGTACATATCACCTCTCAAAGCCCTCATCAACGACCAATTCAAACGCTTAGAGCAGCTTCTTATAGATTCGCATATCCCTGTCACAAAATGGCATGGCGACGCATCGCAAACACGAAAAAACGAACTGATAAAAAACCCCGAAGGACTGCTGCAAATCACGCCGGAGTCGCTTGAGAGCCTTTTGACAAACAAGCGCGGAGCGTGCTTGAAAATGTTTGCCGACCTGCGCTTTGTCATCATTGACGAAGTACATTCATTCATGCGTGATTCGCGGGGCGTCCAGCTTTTATGCGTGCTTGAAAGATTGCAAAATCTGACCGGGCAAACGCCGCGCCGCATAGGTCTTTCCGCGACGATGGGCGATATTAGCATGGCGGAAAGATGGCTGAACACCGGAACAAATCGCAAATGCGCGTCGCCCGTCACCGACGAGGGGCGGCGGCGTGTGCGGCTTCATGTAGAACGCTTTGTCAATTATGCGGACAAGCGCGACACAACCGAGAGAGACGGCAGCGGCAATGTCGTTAAAGTCAGCGAAAGCGGAGATATTGGCGACCGCGAGCATTTTGAATACCTGTATAAAGCAACGCTCGACAAGAAAACCATCATTTTCGCAAACAGCCGCGAGGAAACAGAATTTATACTTGCAAATTTGCGGGAGCTTGCGCTAAAAAACAAGTCGCCGGATGTATACAGAGTACATCACGGCAACGTGTCGGCATTATTGCGCGAGTCCGCCGAAGACGAGATGAAAGCGGAAGATGAAAAAATAGTCACCGGGGCTACCGTGACGCTCGAACTCGGCATAGATATAGGCTCGCTCGACCAAGCCGTTCAAGCGGGCGCGCCCCTTACCGTCTCCTCTTTTGCGCAAAGAATGGGACGCTGCGGGCGGCGCGGGCAGATTCCGCAATTGCTTTTTACTTTCGTAGAAAACCTGCGGGTGGATGCCGCCGATGTGCTCGGCCCGATAAACTGGGAGTTTATCCGCATTATTGCCATTATTGAAAAATATACAAAAGAGCAATGGCTTGAACCCATATATCCGCATAACCACCCATACAACCTGCTGTATCATCAGACAATGAGCCACTTAAAGGCGAGTGGAGAGCTATCCTCGGCGGCGTTGGCGTCCGCCGTGCTCACACTCGGGTGCTTTAGGCATATACCAAAAGATGATTATAAGCGGCTTCTCGAGCATTTGCTCGAAATTGATCATCTTGAGCGTACCGAGCGCGGCGGCCTTATCATCGGCAGAGAGGGTGAGAAAATCGTAAACAGCCATAAGTTTCTCACGGTGTTTTTGGCGACGGAATATTTGCTTGTAAAGGATGAAAGCCGTACTATAGGCACGGTAGATAAAATATATCCCGTAGGCGTGCGCTTTGCGCTTGCCGGGCAAGCGTGGGAGACGGTAGACGTAAACGAGCAAAGCAAGGTCATATTCGTAAAAAAAGTTCCGGGTATATCGCTTGTAGACTGGGATGTAGATTTTGAGGTTGAGCTTCACACGATACTCGTGCGGAAGATTCAAAGCATACTTGCCTGTGACGATACATATCCATATCTTAGCGACAGGTGCGTTCCGCGCCTTGAAGAAATACGATATATTGCGCGAGGCAGCGGGATTTTGCAAAACCTTGTCACGCCGCTGTCGGATAAAAAATATGCCGTATTCCCGTGGGTCGGCACGCGGCAGCTCTTCACATTAAATTACGCCCTGCGCGGCAAGGGGATAAAAAGCAAGCTCCCGTGGATATCCGCCGTATACCTTGAGGTCATATATGACGGTTCGCCCGAGTCTTTGACAGAAACGATCTATGATATTTTGCGCGCGGGTCTTAACCTTTACGATTTGCCGCTCCCCGACGACATTCAGGTGCGGGGCAAATATAATGAGTTTGTGCCGCAAGAGCTTTTGCGAAAACAGTTTATCGAAGACTACTTAGATTTCGACGGACTCAAAGAGGCGTTGCTGTAGACGCGTTATATCTACTCTACGCAAAAAAAGCGTTTTGCGTTTGCCATTGTTACGGCGGCGATTTTTTCTACAGATGTGCCACGTGTTTCGGCTATTTTTTCAGCGATATACGGCAAATATAAAGATGTGCAGCGGCGGCCGCGAAACGGCTCGGGCGACATATATGGGCAGTCGGTTTCAAGCATGAGCCTGTCGAGCGGCATTTTCTTAACCACATCTCGCGCTTGCTGCGCGTT
>WRMH01000050.1 GCA_009777235.1 Oscillospiraceae bacterium | reverse complement strand
GGGCTTTTGCTCAAGCAAGTACGAGTGCCGCTCGGCGTTGTGGCAATTATCTACGAAAGCCGTCCAAACGTCACGGTTGACAGCTTCGGATTATGTTTTAAATCCGGCAACTGTGTGATACTCAAGGGTTCTAAGACGGCAATCAATTCAAATATCGCAATAGTCGAAATCATACAAGACGTGCTGGCTAAAAACGGGCTCTCCCCCGATATTGCCTGCCTTATCAAGGACACAAGAAGAGAAACCGCGCTTGCCCTAATGAAGATGGATAAATATATTGATGTCTTGGTGCCGCGCGGCGGAGCGGAGCTCATCAGGTCTTGTGTAGAAAACTCTACGATCCCCGTCATAGAGACAGGCACGGGTGTTTGCCACATCTTTGTTGATAAGTCTGCGGATTTTGATATGGCTCTTAATATTATTGATAACGCTAAAACTCAAAGACCCGGCGTTTGCAATGCCTGTGAGACTTTGCTCGTGCATAAAGACATCGCCGACAGCTTTATGCCTTTATTAGAAAAGAGATTGCCCCATGTAGAGCTGCGGTATGGCGACTATGACGTGGAATTTTTGGATTTGATATTATCGGTCAAAATCGTAGACGATTTAACACAGGCCGTCGGGCACATCAATCATTACGGCACAAATCATTCGGAAGCGATAATTACCAGTAATTACGCAAACGCGCAGCAATTCTTGGATAAGGTTGACAGCGCATGTGTTTATGTAAATGCTTCCACGCGCTTTTCGGACGGCGAGGAGTTTGGTTTGGGAGCTGAAATGGGCATCAGCACACAAAAGCTGCATACGCGAGGTCCGTTTGCGCTAAAGGCTCTGACTTCGTCAAAATATGTCATATACGGTAACGGACAGATACGATAAAGGCAAATTCAAAAGAAAACGCCCATCATGCAAAGTCATACAAAATCGGAGCGGAGACAATAGTCGAAACAATCAACGAGATTGTATGCGCTGCCATACAATACAAGACAGAACAGGAGAAAAATATGCTTTACAAACAAGGAAAAATCCAATGCAAGCCTTCGGAAATCGGCTATGACGAAAATAGGCTTGATGTACTCAATAGCCATTTCAATTCCTTAGTCGAGGACGGTACGCTGTATTGCGCGACCTATTGCATTTCCCGCAAAGGCAAGGTTTTCGCGCACGGCGGTATAGGCTACAAAACATATGAAAAAGACCCCGCGCAGCCCGTCTCACCGACTGACGTACATTATATTGCCTCAATGACAAAGACGTTTGCGGGCGTTGCGATCATGAAACTTGTCGAGGACGGCATTACAACGCTTGAGATTCCTGTCGGTGAAATACTTCCGCAGTTTGATTCGCCGCCCTTTAACGGGATAACCTTGTTTCATCTGCTTACCCACACATCCGGTATGCACGCCGACGGTGGCTGCTTCGAGAACAAGCATAATCAAGGCGGCTACTGGCACTTCATCGAGCAAGCCTATGGAGCTTATCTAAACAAGCAAAAAAGCGGCAAAGCCTCCGCCTCTGCAAAAGCCGCCGCAAAAACCGCCTCCGCAAAATTTGACTGGATCAGTGCGGCTTTGGCGCACGGCGTCCGCACAGAAACCGGCAAAGAATGGGCGTATTGCAGCTTTGGTTTTACAATTCTCGGCGCAGTTATCGAGAAGCTGACCGGAATTCACGCGCATAAATATATTGAAGACAGTATCTGCAAGCCTCTCGGTTTAAACGACACAGGCTTTGACCTGACTCCCGAAATGGCAAAAAAATACATTCTTCAAAGCAAGGATTCAAAAAAATACGCCGCCGATACCATAAGCGGCAAACCCCCGAAAAGAGATGAAATGTGGGATACTATTCCTCGTACAGGGGGCGGCATGAAATCTACTGTGTGGGATGTTGTCCGTTACGGTAACATGATGCTTCACGGCGGTTCTTTCGACGGCGTTCGTATTCTTAGCAGGAAAGCCGTTGAGAAAATGACGGCAATTAGCATAACAAAGCCCGATTACTGCTGGAATCCGGCAGGCTCTGTCCGCAATTACGCAATCGGCTTTGACCATCGCAACGGGCCGCAATTCTCATTCTCTGACAGTACGTTTATGCACGAGGGCGCGGGCGCCTGCGCCTTGTACATTGACCCGTGCGAAGAGCTTGTGGCGGCATGGATTGTGCCTTATGCGAAAGAGGGCTGGTTTCCAAAGGCTATGTATAATCCTGTCAATATTATTTGGAGCGGACTGCTTTAATTTATGAATTACATAAAGCGAAAATTCGACATATGTAAAACAGTGGCATGGGTCACGATCAAGGAATACATTGCTTACCGTACCCATATGCTGGTGTCACTTTTTGTCGGGCCGGTATATTTTGCCGTGCAATACTTCATATGGGGCGCGATTTACGGCAGCGGCGGAGAGATAGCCGGCATTGAATATGCTCAAATGATCAGATACTTCGGGATTACCGCTCTTATCGGCTACCTCACATGGGGCTCTGCCGACTGGAACTTATCAATGCTTATCCGCACGGGCAAGTTTTTGACTTTCGCGCTGCGCCCGATCCATCACCGCTTTTTTGCCATGTCACAAAAAGCCGGTCATCGCTCCCTCGCGCTTTTTATGGAATTTTTACCCTGCGCCGCAATTTTGATGCTGGTCTTTAATATCAGCCTGTTTCCGGCACATTTTGGCTGGTTTGCCCTGTCTGTGATATTGGCTTCGGTAATCCACTTTTTCATAGCCTACTGCATCGGGTTGTTTTCGTTTTGGGTGGTGCGAACTGACGGGCTTCGCCTTGTATACCGCCTTTTTGACAGCATATTTGCCGGTTTTTTGATACCTCTCGTTTTCTTCCCGAAATGGATGCAGCTTATCCAATTTTTTCTGCCTTTTCAGTATACGGCCTATGTTCCGGCGATGGTTTTCTTGGGTGAATATAAGCTGGGCGGTTATGAACTCACGATTCCCGCAATTGTTGGTATTCAGGCATTGGCGGCTCTTGTGATGTTTCTGATTTCACAGTTGATGTACAAGGCGGCGATAAAGCGATTTGCGGCAGTGGGCGCGTGACACCTTAAAGCGGGGTTTTTATGAAAAAGTTTTTCAAATTATACAGCAATTGCATAAAAATAGCGGTTGCGGGAGCGATGGCATATCGGTTGAATTTTCTTTTGACGACCTTGCTGGCCACGATCTTAAACGCTTTGTTTCCGCTTGTGACCATTTTGATCTATAACGCGGGAGCAAGCTTTCCCGCTTGGGATTTCTATGAGGTTCTTCTTGTGCAAGGGATATTTCTGCTGACAAGCTCTTTGGCATACTTGGTGTTTGACGGTGTTTTATGGACTACCATGTATCATATTCGCGAAGGCACTTTTGAGGTGGCTCTTTTGAAACCGCTATCGCCATTGGTTTTCTTTATTTCCACCACTTTCACGCCGGAAATCTTCGGCGGCGTGGTTGCTGGCGGCGTGCTGTTCACAGTTGCTGTTTCTTTTACGGGGGTAGCGTCGGCTCTGGCCATAGTGCAGTTTTTGCTTTTATTTATTGCGGGATTTTGCACAATGGCTGGGCTTTGCATGATGATGGCGGCCACTACTTTTAAATGGGTCGGCAACAGCAGAATCCCCGAAATCTATGACAGCGTCATGACCTTTGGCAAGTACCCCGCAACTATTTTCCCTCAAGTGATCAGGGGCGTAACAGCGTTTGCAATTCCGGTCGCCATGATAGGGTTTTTTCCTGCCTCGGCGCTATTGGGGCGAATTGATACCGCAGCCTTTTTTGCTGTAATCGCCTGTGTGCTTTTTATGTTTTTGGGGATTTGGCTTTACAATAAAATGATCAAGTTATATGAGGGCGTCGGAGGATAAACTGCCGTCGGCGGCGGAAGATCAAGGCAGATAGCGCGCAGTCGCGAACGGGCGGCGCGTAATAACAGATAGGTGTTGGTAAATAATGGTAGAGCTTAGAAACTTAGAGAAAATATTTGTTACTTACAAGAGAGGCAGCGGATTTGGCGCGGCTTTGAAGAGCTTGTTTAAGCGTGAAAAAGTTATCATAAAAGCCGTGGACGGCATCAGCTTTGATATTCCCGAAGGCGAAATCTGCGGGCTTCTCGGCCCGAACGGAGCGGGCAAATCCACCATAATTAAAATGCTCTGCGGCTCGCTTTTTCCGACAAGCGGAGAAATCAAGGTTGCCGGATTTAAACCCGCAAAAGAACGTATTCGCTACGTCCGTGAAATCGGCGCTGTTTTCGGGCAAAAATCGCAGTTGATATGGGACATACCGCCGATTGACAGCTTTAATATGAACAAAGCAATTTATGGTATAGAAAACAAGGATTTCACGGAAAGGCTTGACGAGCTTGTAGGTCTGCTGGATTTAGAAGATGTTATTTTAAAACCAACCCGCGTTTTGTCTCTCGGCGAGCGTATGAAGTGCGAGTTTATAATGGCTATGCTGCACAACCCGAGGATTGTTTTTCTCGATGAGCCGACGATCGGGCTTGACGTTATTGCCAAAGCCAATATCCGCGATTTCATTATCGAGATGAACAAAAAAGGCACAACATTTATTTTGACCACCCATGATTTGCAAGATGTTGAGCGTCTGGCCCGTAAAGTCATTATTATTAACCACGGCAAAAAGGTTTTCGACGGCAGTATTGACGCCCTCGCATCCGCGCTTGGCCGTAAGAAAATCGTCGAGCTAAAACTGCAAAAAGACGCCGAGCTTTTCGACATAAAAGGCGTGGTTGTGCTCGATAGGAAATCACGCTTGGAGCTTACTCTCGAGGTGGACATGAATGTCATCGGCATAGGCGAATTTGTAAACGAGCTGTCTAAGCAAACGGAGTTTACCGACATTTCAATCAAAGAATTGCCTATGGAAAAA
>WRMH01000049.1 GCA_009777235.1 Oscillospiraceae bacterium | reverse complement strand
TCACGCTTTTCTTCACATATTCGCAGGCGAAAACAATATGCTTTGCGTGGTTTATAATGCTCTGCAATATCTCCGTGCCCGAGTATTTATATAGCATATTTTCCGTTTCGTGGATCAGCGATATACATTCTATCCCGTTTTCGGTCAAAATCTCCAATATGTCGCCGACGACGGAAGTGTTGCATATGGCTTTTTTTGCTCCCGAGCTTTTTATAAACCGTGTGATTTCTTCCTTTGCCGTGCGCCCGTCTTTTTCGGCAAGTTTGCCGTCACGCATATCAAAGCCGCTTAAATCCAAAAAGCCCTTTGAGGTCTCCTTAAACTGCCCGGCAAGAGAGCCGCCGTGCTTTACTATGACATACACATCATAGCCAAATACCTCTTTAAGCTGACGGACAATGTTTAGGGATAGCAGCTGTGCCCCGTAGAGATTCGCGTCATGCCCGGCCACAATAATGCTTTTATTCCGGCGGCTTTTTGTTTTTGTCACAGCGGCAATCTCTTCCAAAGCCGCATATCCGTAGAGCGCGTCGGGTTCGAGATATGTACCCTCCGCCCATTCGTTCCACGCGTTGATAAAGACAAAGCGATTGCCGGCGTCAAAATGCTTTTTTGTGTAAATATTTATGCCGCGCAGCCACCTACTGTATTGTTCAATCGAAAAGCGGTGAAATATGGTCGGATTGTCCTTTCTTCGCGCAGTGTTATCCCAGCTTAGAAATATGCCCTTATGCGTATTTGGAAGGCGCGTGTTCATATATTCTCTGCTCTTTACGATTTGAGCATAGTCGAACACCTTGCCGCAAAAGCGTTCGGACAAGTTATCCATCTGCTCATTGATCGTTTGCCGGTTTTCATCATATAAAGAGTGCGGAGGAAACTCGATAAAGCCGTCAAATCCCGCGTTTGCCGCCTCATCGGGCAGCGCGAAATCCACCGCGAGTATGTGTATTTCGCCGATTTTTGCCTCGCGGCAATATGCCCTCCATTCTCTGAGCGTTTCTTCTATATTTGGTATACGCCCCGCGTCATAGACCGCGAGCATAGGTTTTGAGTTTACCCGTATATACCGCGCATCTTTCATGTATACTCCGACATCGCGTATAAAACGCCCGGCAAAACCTTTTTCGTAGCGTTGCGCGAGCAAAACATCGTCGTCCTTGCCGTCCCATCTGCGGGACCAATTCTCATTTGCCCAGCACAAGCAAAAGGGTAAATCAAGCTCGGGGTTTTCCATTATTAGCTTTAAAGGGGTTTCCATGAGGATTTTTCCGTCAAACCAATAGTAATATATGCAAAAACCGTAGACCCCATATCGGCGGGCCATATCCATTTGCCGCTTTATGGTTTCTTTTTGGCGCAAATCGTAGTATCCGAGCTCTCCCGGAATCCTCGGCTGATCGTGCCCGTCAAACATCGGGGCGGCTTTTTTTACATTTACCCAGTCTGTAAACCCGTCTCCCCACCATTTGTCATTTTCCGCAAACGGGTGATATTGGGGCAAGTAGAAAGCTATATGGTTTACCTCTCCGCCCGGCTCTTCGCACGGGGGGTCGTCATCGTCCGGCGGCTCATCCGTATCATCTGTGTCATCATCAGGCGGCAATGTCAGAGCGTCGGCGGTCGCTTGCAGATACGCATATCCAAAGCGGCGATCCGGTTCGAGATGAGCCCCTTCCGCCCACTCGTTCCAAGCGTTTATGAACACAAAACGGTTGCCGCTTTCAAAACGCTTTTTCGCGTCAACTATCAAGTCGCCGAGCCACTTTTTATAAAGCGCGGGCGATACGTCAAACACAAACGCGTCGTTGATCCGCCTTGCGGTATTGTCAAATGTCGGGATGAGGCCGCGATAAAACTTTTCCCTGCCGTCTGTTAAATACATTTTTTCGCGTATGTACTTTTTCATATCATAGATATTGCATACTCTGCTGCCGTTTTTTGATATAAGGTCGCTGTGCAGGCGGTCATGGAATAAAATGCTGACATCATGCGGCGATTGGGCGATAGCTCCGTCAAAATCGTAATTTAGCGGGTTGCACATATCGCTGTCCATGCCGACTATGTGTATCTCCCCGATTCCGTTTTGCCTGCAATAATCCCGCCATATTTTTATTGTTTGGTTTGGATCGGGCAGCGAGCCCGCGTTATATATGGACACAAGGGGTTTTCCGAATACCCGTATATATCTTTTGTCTTTCATATACCGCGCAATATCGGAAATCAAAGCAAGGTCGTCTTGCTCGCTGTAGCTTTGCTTTAGCAATATATCTTTTTCCCCGGCTTCCCAGACCCTCGTCCAATTGTGATTTGCCCAGTTGATGCAAAATGGGAAATCCAAATCAGCTTTGGCGGCAAAGAAATTATCAAGCGGTTTTTCAAGGAGCTTTCTGCCGCTAAACCAATAGTAATGAAACATAAAGCCATGAACACCGTAGTTTTGCGCGAGACGAACCTGCCATTTCATGACGTTTATATCTGACAGGTCATAAAATGCCTCAAGCGGCAAATGCGGCTGGTAATGCCCCGCAAAATGCGGCATAGCCTTTGTGACATTCGTCCACTCTGTAAAGCCTTTGCCCCACCACTCGTCATTTTCGGGTATCGCGTGAAACTGGGGAAGATAACAGGCTATGAGCTTTACATCTTCCTCTCCAAGCTCGATATTGTTTTCTTTAAAAGTGACGAAATCGCCGCTCTTTTTACCGGCTTCGTGAACGGAGCTTGCATACATTTTATATTCATTTATTGTTTCCGCTTGGCTTTTTATGGTCAGGTCGCGTTTTTCTATCACCGACGCAAGCTCACGCACGGTGTCCTCGCGCTCGCATATGGTCGTTTCGTAGCTGTCATAGCGCAGGAGCACGGCGGGGTCTTCAAATCCGAGCGAGCGTTTAAACCTTATGCTCGCTTTGACGGTAAAGCTATAAATGCGCTTGCGCAAGCAGCGCGGCAGCACAAATCTATATACTCCCCGAGCGGCTCTATATATTGATTTGATAATAATTTTGATTATTTTCATTGGTTTTGCTTTCTGCGGATTGAGAACCCGCCGCGCTCCTTTGAGCAACAAATGACGAAACTGTGAATAAACATTTTAGTTACATACTGACATAATCTATCGCATAGCGAAGTTTTTCTATAACTTTTTCCCATGTGTAGTTATTATTGACATAGTCTTTTGCTCTTTTACTCATTTGTTCTCTTTCTTTTGTGGTCTGTGTGAGCAAGGTATGTAACGCATATGAAAAACTCTCCGTACTGCGATAATACAAGCCCGCGCCGCTCTTTATCATATGGCCTTTTAGCACATTGCAATCGCCGTTTACAAGCGCGGGCACTCCCAGCGCAAGAGCTTCAAGCAATGCCATACATAAACTTTCATACTTTGAGGAGCAAACAGTCACTTCGGCTCCAGCTATCGCGCTATACTTTGTTTGTTCATCTACATACCCGGCGCAAACAATGTTCTCATCATTTTGTATTTCCAAAGGCCCCGTGCCAATCAAGACAAGTTTTATATGCGAGTCATACTTTATCGTGTAATCTTTGAAGAACGATATCAAGTCATCTACGCCTTTTGCCCTATCCAATCTTCCCAAGTATAATATATATTTGCCGTCAATGTTATACATCTTTTTGAACACATCCGCCGATATATTTTCAGGGGGCTTTATTCCCACCCCCGTTATATTGTGTTTTACAAACTGATTTGAAAACAATTTTTGCACAAATAAGCGTTCTTCATCTGTGAGATAGCATATAAATCTCGGTAAGCAAAAGAGGTTGCGGAATATCGTAAGCTCCATCATGGGATCAACGTGCGCGGTAGGTACGATCGCCGACTTATACGCGACGTACGGCAGCGCATACACAAACGGATAGTATTGATAGGTCATAAACATAAAGGCGTTGTAATCCGCTCCATGGTTTACGATAAATTCCACCATAGAGGGGCTGTACGGACCTTGCGCGTCTATCACTTCCATATTGTCTTTAACTGTTGTAGGTTCTCCAAATCTAATGCTCTCAAGCTGTTTGATATATATATCGTCAAACCCCTTGCTGTCTTTTTGCTTTGTCGTTTCAAAACGCCGTACTTTTATGCCGTCAACCTCCGACAGCCCCGCCGGGTAGTAATTTTCCCATGTATTGTAATCAAGACATGTCGTTGTGATGATTTCTATATCATAATATTCTTTGAGTTTTTGAGCGTATTGCATGGTAAGGCTCTCAGAACCTCCGACGATTTCATTACCGTAGCGTTGCACAACAATACATAGTTTTTTCATTGTTTCCGCCTTTCTGTGGCTATTGCTTCATCAAATTGAATATGACTTCGAGTATTTGACTAAAAATCCTCTCCTCGTCAAATTCACGCAGACGCTCTCTTTGAGTGACGATTATTTGCTCCCGGAGGGCATTGTCTTTTACAATTTTGTCAATGAGCTTTGCGATCAAAACAGGGTTTTTCGTATCTATAAGCACACCCGAACCGCCAAGAGTCTCTCGGATTGCCGAGCTGTCATAGGCAATAACAGGCACATCAAACATCATGGCTTCCGCTATTGGTACGCAAAAGCCTTCGTGCTCGCTCATACAAACAAAAACATCCGCCGCGTCATATATCGCCAAAAGCTGTGAAAAAGGTATGCTTCTGGCAAATTCTACATCCTTTAAGTCAAGCAGATTTACATATTTTGTTAGTTTTTCTAAGTAATTTTCGGCAAGCATCTGTACATTGCCTACAAGGATTAGACGTGATTTTTTATTTATATGCTCTTTATAAAAGGCAAATGCTCTGATGAGGTCCTCTTGCTTTTTATTGGGCGCAAATCTGCCCACAAAGAGTATGTTGGTATATCCGTCTTTGTACTTTGTTTTTACTTGCTTGTCAGGATATTGCTTGTACTGGTCAAAGTCAATCAGCACGGGTATTGGGGTGATTTTATCTTTGTCATAACCGAGTTTAACTAAATCTTGTTTGTTAAACTC
>WRMH01000048.1:1623-5265 GCA_009777235.1 Oscillospiraceae bacterium | reverse complement strand
TCTGCGACGACCCGGCCAGAGCCGCAAAAGCGCACGCTGCCACCGAGCTGTACTTGACCACCAAAGATTCGATATACAAGGACTATCTGCTCTCCGAAGTTGATTTTATAACCGGTTCTATCATATATGTCGGCTGGTTTATATCAGAAGCTGAGAGAGCTTTGGGCGACGCGGGGTTTAGCAAGGCAATACGCGAAAAGCTGCCCGAACTGCAAGAGCATTTTGCGAGCGAGAGCGCGAAAACGCCATACGGTATGCCCTATCGCCCGCATATATGGGGCGCCGGTTGGGAAATCCAAAAAAACGCCTTTCAATATTACTTTTTGCACAAGGCATATCCCGAAATATTTAAGCCAAATATGGTTTTCGATTCTTTAAACTTCGTTTTGGGTGCTCACCCGGGTTCCAATAACATTTCGTTCGCGTCAGGGGTCGGCACAAAATCCGCGCTCATAGCATACGGCTGGAATCGCGCCGACTGGTCTTTTTGCCCGGGCGGGGTAATATCGGGAACAGCTCTGATACGCCCCGACTTTCCTGAGTTGCTTGATTTTCCGTTTCTGTGGCAGCAAACCGAATATGTACTCGGAGGCGGCTCTTCAAACTATATGTTTTTAGTGCTCGCCGCAAAGAAGATTTTAGAAAAAGAGTGATTTGGAGCGAATGGATTAGCTGAATATATCAAGCGAATATAGCCATCTCCTAAAACCCGTTTTCTTTTCTTCTTCCCAGTATTTTTAATATTACCGCTATTACCAGCACGGCGGCGGCGACGGCGATGCCAATGTAGGCAAATGTCTGCCGCCGCGCAAGTTCGTCTGTTAGCTCAGATAGCGAGGAGACCATTTCGCCGTCTTTTGAATATATCACCTTTGCCGCAAACTCAAACTCTGTTTGCTCAAAATAGCTAAGCGGCACGGTCATTTTCGCTTGGCTGTATAACATTTCAACATCATGCGTATAGTCTATAAGCTCGCTGATAGGCATACTTAGCGTGATATGCCCGGAGCAGTTTTTTAGCGTTTCCTCAAGGTCGCTCATGATTTCTTCGGGCAAGTCCGCAATGCTCGACAGACGTAATATTTGCGCGATGTCAAGCGCGGCGGCTATTTTGTACCTATCCTCTCGGTCAAAAGCCTGATTTACCATATCCACATACATAAAAACGGTTATTTCTTCATCTGTGAGCATATCCCGCAAAGCCGCAAACGCTTCTTCAAAGGTATTGTTGGCGACGGCTTTTCTCATTGTGAGGGTATAAATATCGGAGTCGGTGTTTACTCCGACGACAAATCCGAGATATTCTTGATAATGCCATCCAAATCTGTTGACGGCGTTTGAGAGTATTGCGTGATACTCATCGTCAATATCGCTCACATCAAGGTCGAAAGTATATGACAGATAAGCCGTAAAATCTTCGTCTATGCCGATATTGATATTTAGCCGGACACAGGCCGTAAGCGTGAAAAGCGAAAGCGCAAAAAGTAAAAATAACATGAAAACGCGTTTTTTCATCGGCAGCTCCCCTTTTTTTAAAGAGTATTTGGCAGTCATAAAATCATTCCTCCCCGATCAGTTGCGTTCATCCGTGCGCAAACGATCGGACGCTCCGCGTCCATGCTCCGCTATCGGAATGATTTCTATGAGTGCGCTATATTTGTTTAACATTAGCATTAGCCGAAATTAAACTCCAATGGCTCTGACATATAATATGTGCCGTCGGGCAATCGCGCCGCAACATAAAAGACCTTTACCCCGTGCGCCAATCCGTCATCCATTGAATACACCATCCTATTTCTCACCGCCGAATAATCCCCTATGACGGCCGACGCGCTATCCCCGGGCCGCACTGTCTTTATCGGAACGCCCCAACCCGTGTAGTCATACGGATCAAAGCAGGCAACTGTGTAAACAGCGTTTTCATACGGGGTGTTCCAGCTTATGCTGTAATGCAAGTATGTGTGAACCCCGGTCGTTAAATCACGCACAACGGGCTGTGCGGTGATTTGGAGCGTAATGTCTTGCCGATGTTCGGACGGCGCTCTTACGGGAGTATCAATAAAACTGTAGAAATATTCCCTAAGTCCCGGCACTTCCGACGCCAAGGGTATCATCATGTTTTCCTGCGGAAAGGCGTTTCTCTCGATAAAGTGCGGGTTTGTCAGCTCGGGGTTTTCGACAAGCTGTTTGACATCATAGTAATCGGCAACCTGCCGGGTCGTAGGAGAACCCATGAGCTGTACATAATCCTCCGCCGCGATTTCCGCTATGTATTTATGCCGCAGGCTGCTGTAATTTTGGTCAAATTCCAAAGCTGTGAGCAAGCCGTGCTGCCCGGCGTTTCTAAGCCGCGCATATTCGCCTTCGCCGAGCAAATGATTGACCCGCGCGTCTCGGTCAAACATATAATAGAACGTATAATGATGACCGTATTCATGGCTGAGGCTGCCCGCAATGCTCTCTATGGTGTTTCGCGTGTCTCCGCCATAAATATTTATTCTGCCCGTGTATACCGGAAGCTCTACGCTAAAATCTTTTGGAAAAGCGGGGAATTTCACATAAAAAGAGGCGGCTGCCGCTGCCGTCGTATATGTGGCAAGTGCGTTTAGCTCCTCGCTCTCTTGCGGATATATAATGATTTCACATAGTTTCTCGATTTCTTTTCCGTGAATGTTTTGCTTCAATTCTTCATATAGCAGTATGAGCTTTTCATTGTCCCAATGCTCCGAATGGCTGTATATAGTGAAGCCTTCGGGCGCGATATAGTGAGACAGCGCGGCGTCAAGGCTTGTTTGCGATACATAGGGCGCGGTGTTTGCCGCAGTGTTTACAAACGGCTTTTGCGCTGGCCATTCTTCGGCTTCGGTATGGGTTTTTACGTTTTCATAAAACGCTATTTCACTATCTATGTGGTGTATGTATAACACAAGGCCGCATAACGCCGCGATAGCAAGCAACATCCAAAATGTGGACGAATATCCTTTTTTTTGTTTTCCGTACATGTACATCTTATATGCGCCCCTTATATGTCTCACGTTATCAAGCCGGACTAAAGTCGTCCGTATGGTGATTGCTTTGCAATCATTATACCACGTAAACACTGTATATTGTTGAAAACATTATTGCATACACTATGGGAGCTTTGATTTCCCCATAGTGTACGAGCTTTGATATATAATCGACGGTCATAAAATCATTCCTCCCCGAACCACTGCGTCATCCATGCGCAGACGGTTCGGACGCTCCGCATCCATGCTCCGCTCTCGGAATGATTTTTATGACCGCTTTGGCGGTGCCAAAGAGAGGCAGATATTATATATCCTAAGCATGCGCTGTGGGGAGCTTCGTAGCGGAGTAAATTAGAGACTGTAGGCGAAATAGCGGATAAGGTCGAGCTCTGTTTGAGTAGAGCGAACAAAGTTCGCTCTACGAGTTTGCGAAGACCCCGCTATGAGCCATACAGTCACTTTTTACGTAGGTCTGAAGCTCCACGCAGTGTATGCTTTGGATATTTGGCAAGCAACCCTCTCACGCACACAAAAAGGGAGGCTGCCTTGCGGCAGCCTCGTTGATTTCTTTGGCCTTTCTAATGCCTTGTTTTTCTTAATATTCTTCTCCTTCCTTTATTTCGGCTATTTCTTC
>WRMH01000048.1:0-1523 GCA_009777235.1 Oscillospiraceae bacterium | reverse complement strand
CGGCTGCCGCTAAATGCCTGATTGGTGATATATGTCACCGTGGTGCCCCAGTCTAACTCGCTGATACGGACATTTCTGAAGGCAATGCCATTGATACGGGTTATTCCGTCGGAGATGCTGAGGCGGCCCAGCACACTATTTGCCGGCACGACATTTTTGTTGTCCTCACCGACCTGCGTGATGGAATAGTCCACCCCGCCGTAGCTGAGGGAAGCGGGAATCGTGAGGTCCATGCGCGCCGCGATGGGACCCAAATATGCGGTGACGGCAGCAGTTACGGTGTTGAACTGCCACAAACCGCTGTCATCCGTGACGATTGCGGGGGCATCCGTGGCATCCGCCCAATAGATCGTGGCATTGACCGCGCCCCAAGGGCGGTCGGCTATGCTGTCTTTATTCTTATGCGTGAGATAGATATTTTCCACGCTGAAGGTGAAAGCATTAACCGCGATACTCCTGATGGCACTGCCTTCGAAGGTGATAGTCTTCAGCACGGGTGTCTCAGCTCTGAAAGCACTGGACGAAATGGTCTGCACCAGAGCCGGAATACGGACTTCCGTTAATTTGGTGTTGTAGAAGGCAAACATGCCGATACTTGTGAGGCTCTCCGGTAATGTCACGCTTGTCAGCGCAGTACATTGATAAAACACATAGCTATCGAGAGATTTGATACCCTCCGGTATGGTGATGTGCGTGAGGCTGATACTGCTCTGGAATGCGTAGCTGCCGATAGATATGAGGCCGTCGGGTAGGTCGATGGCATCTAAGCGGGTTCCTTCAAAGGCATAGTTACCGATGGAGGTGATACCCTCGGGTAAAATGACGCTCGTAAGTCTGCCGTTTCCACTGAATGTACTCGCCGCGATCTCGGTGATTTGGCTGCCCGCTTCAAAGCGGACACTGCGGATGATAGTGGAGCTTTTGAATGCGCCGGAGGCGAAACCTTTCACAACCACGCCGTCTATCTCAACAGGGATTACGATATTGCCATTACCATTATAGGCGGGGTTCAGACCAAGAATCAGACCGGTGGATTTATTGAAGGCGAAATCGCCGTCTAAGTCGCTGTCTTTCCAGAGTATGGTGGTGGTGCTTCCCGCGCCCCAAGGGGAACCGCTTATGGCATACAGATTGTGGTCGCTGAGGTCAATGGTACCTCTGAAACTGTTAAAGGCGGTGCTGCTAATTGATCTGACAGAAGCGGGGATTTTGATGTAGTCGAGGCCGGTGCTACTAAGTATGGTATTCCCTATCGATGTCAACGTGTTCGACAGTGCGACAGATTTCAGAGCGGTGCAACCCTGGAACATATTGTTACTTATGGTCGTAATCGTCGTCCGGGATAAATCGGCGCTCACAAGCTGCTTGCAATTATAAAATGCGTTGTTGCCGAGACTGCTTACTCCGGATGGCAGGGTGATTTCCGTGATGTCGGTTTCGCTGAAGGCAGAAGTACCGATGGTCTTCAAAGTGGTCGGGAGATTCGTGATGGCGGTGATGGGGTTTTTCTGGAAAGCATAGGC
>WRMH01000047.1 GCA_009777235.1 Oscillospiraceae bacterium | reverse complement strand
TTGACAAGCCGGAATCACTCATCAGCTATGTCACTGACCGCCCCGGTCATGATATGCGATATGCCATTGACCCAAGCAAAATAAATAGTGAGCTTGGATGGCTGCCCGAAACGAAGTTTGAGGACGGACTCAAACTGACGATAAAGTGGTATTTGGAAAACGAAAGCTGGTGGCGGAATATACTCTGCGGCGACTATCAAAGCTATTACGCAAAAATGTACTCAAACAGAAATTCGGCTTCAGAGTTGATGGATTAGTATTTCATTTTGAAAATGAAACACTAAGTAAACCTTGAGAAAATTTCGCGCGGCAGGAAGGCAGACTATGATTATTGTAACAGGAGCGGCAGGCCAGCTTGGCACGGATGTTATGCTCGAACTAAAGCGGCGAAACATTCCGCATATCGGCATAGATATAGATAAGCTCGATATCACCGACGGCGAGGCGGTATCGGCATATTTTGGCGAGCTTTGCGGGAGCGTTGACAGAAAAGACCCTTTGCGAGAGCGGGTCTGCGTCATACACTGCGCCGCGTACACGGCGGTTGATAAAGCCGAAAGCGAATCCGAGCTGTGCTTTGCGGTAAATGCGTCCGGCACGGAAAACATTGCCAGAGCTTGCCGCGAGACTGACTCCGAGATGATATACATCAGCACAGATTACGTGTTTGACGGTGACGGCGATACCCCTCATGAAACAGACGCCCCAAAATCGCCGATTTCCGTTTACGGCAAAAGCAAGCTGTCCGGCGAATTGGCTGTGCTTTCGCATTTGAGCAAGTATTATATTGTCAGAATATCATGGGTTTTTGGCGAGGCCGGACATAACTTTGTAAAGACAATGCTGCGCCTTTGTGAAACTAAAGACGAGATAGCCGTTGTGTGCGACCAAATAGGCAGCCCGACCTATACGGCCGATTTATCAAAGCTGCTCTGCGACATGGCTTTTTCCCAAAAATATGGCGAATATCACGCCACAAATGAGGGCTTTTGCTCGTGGGCGGAGTTTGCCGCCGAGATAATGCGCCAAAACAAATCTCTTGGCGGCAAGGCGGCCAAGATCGTCCCTATCACCACAGATTTATATCCCACAAAAGCAAAGCGTCCGCAAAACTCAAGGCTTTCAAAAGCAAGCCTCGATAATGTGGGCTTTTCAAGACTTCCGATGTGGCAAGACGCGCTGGCACGATTTATCAAAATCTCCCATTAGTTTGGCTGCGGAAAACATTACCAGAAAGTGGCGTTGTAGAATAATGACAGCTTCCTTAGTTCATGAAACGCATAGTCAATACCGTATGTTTCAACCAAAGTAGGTTTGCCCGAATACAGATTAACCCCCAGTCCAAGCCTGTCTCCCTCAATCTCAACACCGAGTGCCGTGAGCGTGGTCGGAAATATATCAAAACTTGAAAATCCCCTGTTTATCGTGCGCTCCGCTCTCGGCGTGACTACCGGGTTTATAATGATAAACGGCAGGCGGCGGTCATATTTCATGCGCAGGTCGTCAAAAAAATGCGGGTCCATGCTGGCGTGATCGCCCGTAATAACTATTGTCGTATCTTTATAGAAATCCTGCTCGCCGATCCACTTGACAAAGTCATAAAGCTGCCTGCTCGCGCAAGAAAAAACATTCGCGTATTGATTATTTCTCTCGTCGGGGAATATATTGTGATCGGTTTTGCATATGCCGCATACATAGCCCGAAACATGGTGAGTGTCAACGGTGAGCAATGTTAAGTTGAACGGTGCTTCTTCCCCCGAAAGTAAAAGCAGCTCTTGTTTTGCCCAATCATATAGTATTTCGTCCTCAAAGCCCCACCAAACATGATAATCACTGTCTATCACGCCTTGCTCTATCGCGTAAAAATAGTCCATTATCCTGTAGTTGCCATGCGTGCGGAAATAAGCGTCGCGATTCCCGAAAACAGCATCAGAGCCTATCATAAGGGTATTTGTATACCCATTGTCTTGCAATATTTGACCTAATGAATACGCGTTTGGTAATAGTTCTCCGTTTCTTGCCGCCTCATTATTTTTTCCCGGCAAGTGCATTATGGGTATGCCCGCGGTTTGAGCTACCATGCCGGCGACCGTCCATGAAGATGTTAGCTGGTGCGCGCCGCCAAAGAGCTCATTGCTTGAAAAATAGATGTTTTCATTCATAATCCGCGCTACTTCGGGTATAATGTCAGCGGGCATTGCGCCCCCCATGTTCGCCTCGAAAAATGTACTTTCAAGCGATTCAAAATATATATGGATCAGGTTGTTTTTCTTGTATGGAAAGGTTATTTCAACATCCTTTGGCGCGACGTAATTTTCTTCAATAAAAGTTGACTGCGTGGCAATTTGATCATATATTGCGGATAACTCTATGCTATGATCAGACATCCATATACTGTAAACAAACAGGTAAACCGATACAGGTAAAAACATTTTTTTTAAGAGGTTCGGCAGCAGTATTTGCGTCGCTTGCTTTTGTTTTGACGGCAGTGATACCGCTTCGCTTTGCTTTGACGGCAATTGAGGCGTTTTTTCGCCACCTTCCGGCGGCGATACCGGTGTGCTCATCCGGTTTGGTTTGGCAATATGAAAAATGACCGTTGGAACTTTTGGTATTTTAGGCATGACGAACATCAAAAGATTTATGCCTGTCATTACAAAAATTGTCGGCAGTACGCACATTTGTATAAACAGTATTACCAGATCGTCATTGACGCCCCTAAGAGGCATGGTCAATTGATATACTATCTCGAGAGAATTGGCCGAGCCATATGTATTGACGGTATAACTGATCGCGAATAATATAGTCACCGCAAGGAGCATTAGCAGCTCTGCGAGTATTAAGCTGCAGATTTTGCGTATCCTTGCGTTTTTTGCCTTGTCAGATTTATTGTCCGCTCTTTTGCCGAGCGTCCCGATAGGTTCAATAGATACGGCCAAAATGCGCCCCGCGGACAGTCTAAAAAAAACATAGCGCAGCGCAGCGTAAAGCACCGTAAGCACGCTCATTGCGATAAAAACATAATTTATGATATTTGATAGAAGCATATTTTTATTTTCCGTTTTGTGAGAGTCGCCGCCATAACGCGCTTGAAATAGTAAATTTGATATAATGCGCGTGAGATAACGTATTTCAAGTAATGACCTTGAATAAAGACCTTAAATATAACACGCCCGGCGATTGTAACAAATAACACCCGAGTTGTCAAATTCTGTGCCTTCTTATGTCCATTTTTAAAAAGAATTTGACAAATAGTATCAAATAGTGTAATATAGTTACAAATAGTTACAAATATTCCCCGTTAAAAGTGCGCGCCGTGATTTAAGGAGAGTGAGTTTATGACTTTCATTACATCAAAAAAATCCATAATATCAATCATACTTTTGTGTTTATTTACCCTTGGCTTTACAAACGGCATGACAGGCACATTTGCGTCGGCAAAGAGCGATCCCGTTGAGCGTTTTGTGACGCGCCTGTACGAAAAAGCTCTGCAGCGGCTGCCCGATGCCGCCGGTTTGAGAGATTGGACGAACAGGCTCAAAACGGGCGCCGAAAGCGGCGGTCAGGTTGCGTACGGCTTCGTTTTCAGCCGTGAAATGATAAGCCGGGGATTGTCAAATGACAGATTTGTGGAAACGCTTTACGAAATGCTTTTAGGACGCGCATCCGACCCCGGCGGCAAAGCCGATTGGGTGGGCCGATTAAATTCCGGCACACCAAGAGAAAATATTTTTGCCGGATTTGTCAACTCCGTTGAGTTTGACAGGATATGCAAAGAGTATGGCATCGTTCGGGGTACATACACGCCCCCTCCGATACCTCCCGCGCTCGGGTCTTCCGTGAGCGGCGGCACACCTGCCGCGAGAGTTTGGAACACCATTGTATCTGTGGGATTTAGGGGCATTTCCGACTCTCCCGAGCACATTGCCGGCATAATCGGAAATCTGATAGCCGAGTCCGGTCCGCATATGTGCCCATTCCAGCAATCGGTGGGAAGCGGCACAAACCTTGGCATTGTGCAGTGGCAAGGCGGCCGCCGTACAAACATGGAAACCTTTATGTACGAAAATGGCATATCAAAGGAAGATTTTCAATCGGAAATGAATAAGCACCTGACGAAAATATGCTCGGACACGTCCATTCATGATGATACGCTCTATGCAAAGGCTTTGGAGCTGCAAGTCAGATATATGGTTCACGAGCTTTCAAATACCGCCGAACGTACATATATGAACTTTGTCGCCTATCCTTTCGCAAAGACGGGGACAGCGGGAGCTAAGGCTTATGCGGAGCTTTTTTGCGGCCTTTATTTGAGAACAGGGTCAGGCGGCTCGAATAATAATGACGTTGAAGACAGCGGGGTGCTGGACGCTTTGCGGGCGTCAATCTATTACGGCGGCGCAGGCAATCTGAACAGAACGTCTTTTCACGTTCTAAACGCCAGACGGGACAGAGCCGAGTCGGTATATCTGGAGCTTACAAATTGATACCCCTGTGCGCACTCGAAAACAAGAAACTATAATAAACCTTTCGGAGAAAACACCGATAAACATAAAAGCATTATGAAATGTCACAACAAAAAAATATCGCAATCTCAAATGTTGAAAGGAACAATTCTATGAAGATTCGAAAACAAGTAATATCAATCGCAATTATTTTTGCTCTGTCATTTTCGGCGGTCTTTACTCAGGCTTTCGCAAACGGCGAATCCACAGCCCCCGACCCGGTCGAGCAATTTGTCACGCGCTTATATGAGCTTGTATTGCAGCGCGCTCCCGATTTGGAAGGCTTAAACGCATGGAGCAATCAGCTCCGTACCAACAGGCTTACCGGCTCTCGCGTCGCTTATGAGTTTTTCTTCAGCCCGGAAATGAAAGGCCGCAATTTGAGCGACAGCGCCTTTGTGGACGTGCTTTACAACACTTTGCTAAACCGCGCTCCGGATGCATCGGGGAAAAACAATTGGACAGGGCAGCTCTCCGACGGTATGCCGCGTGAAAACATATTTGCGGGCTTTGTTAATTCCGTCGAATTTGCGGATATATGTAACAGCTACGGCATTACCCGGGGAACCTATGAGCCGCCGCCCGGTGCGCTCTCCCGCGTTTTTGTGGCGCGTCTGTACAGGACTATCTTGCTTAGAACTCCTGACTCCAACGGTCTTGACGGCTGGCAAAACGCTCTCAATAACGGCATTGTAACGGGCGCTGAGGTTGCTTATGGGTTTTTCTACAGCGGAGAAATGTTTTCCAAGAGCGTCAACATGAATGACGATCAGTTTGTGGAAATACTGTACAATTCCTTGCTGGGGCGGGCTTCCGATCCGAGCGGAAAGGCATATTGGATAAACCAGTTAAGAAGCGGTATATCACGATACAGCCTTTTTGTCG
>WRMH01000046.1 GCA_009777235.1 Oscillospiraceae bacterium | reverse complement strand
TCGTAAGTATTTATTTTCTCCATCATACTCTTTTGAGGAAGAATTCAATCCATATTGAAAATTATCTGCGATTTTTCCCAATCGGACACGCTCCCACTCCCCTCTAAACTCCGGCAACCTCATCTTCCCCGTCAGCAAATTCTGCATCAGCCAGCGTTTTTGCTTCTGTTTCGCGGCGATAAGACGTTCTTTTGCGGCGATGAGCTTGTCGACGGTGGTAAGGATTTCGGCGATGGCGCATTGCTCGGTGAGGGGCGGGAGAGGAACCACGCAATCATAGAAACTTTTATCCGATACATTTAACAGACCGTCACTTCGCGCACCGGAAGTTATAATGCGCTTTAGCTGGCGATTTAGATAACCACTAATAAATAACTGCTCAAAAAAATCCTCGTTCTGTCCATTTATCTTAAAACTGATAAATACGTTTGGAACAGCAGCCTGCGCTCTATCTGTTAGTTTATAAATACACCCTTGAGGATAACGTTTTGAATTTCCTTTATTATAAGAAAAATCCCCTGTATGAAGAACAGTATAATGCTCATATTGATTGCCGGACAACTCTTTTCCGAACTTTTCGGCTTGATTAACAAACCCTATTCCAGCGGAAATGCTGAGGGTTTCGAGGGTTCTGTTTCCGACTTTTTCGGAAATGGGCGTTGCAATATTCTTCAGCGTCACATTTTTCCATTCGTTGGGAAGTGGTTGTTTAGTCATCGGTCGCCACCCCGCTTTTGTCATCTCTCGTTAAATACTTATCAATGTTAGTTTTAATTTTTTTAACGTAAGTGTACGTTGCGAGCATGAATAAACTTACACATATGAAAAATGTGATAATTAAAACCCAATATATATTTGAGCCAGTTCTAAATAAATTAATTATTGCAACAATGGTAAGGAGGAAGAAGAGAGTTATGCGAGTGCGTGCATATGCAAATTCGCGCGATAATTCACTAAGTTTATTTGCCCCTGCTTTTTTTGCATCTACGTATTTTTCATATGGGTAAAATTTATACAGTTTTCTTAATATGGGACCAATCAGCGTAGACCCCAATCGAAATATTATATAACCAACTTCATATGAAATAGCTAAAGTCGCAAATGTCAGCAAGACTTCTAAACCTAAGCTTTCTAAATTAGTTATATGTATTGCTATAATTTTAATCATATCAAAAAACATTAATAAACACGCGCTGATAAAAGCTACGCCCGGCAACAGAATGTTAACCATGTTATAAAACGGTACTTTTGTTTCCATTGTTTTCATTCTCCTTTAACTAATAGTTCATAACAATTGCGACACATCGTCAAATGCAATTTCCAGTTTTTCGGCAAGACTGCCTTTATAACCATGCAAAGTTAATTCGCTTTGAGTTGGGCTGAAACCAAGTCTACACTCGTCCATCGGCAGAAATCTTGCCATGTTAACATTTTCATCTTCTATTAAATCCTGTTTGCATAAATGCACGTTAAACGGAAGGTCTTTCACTTTTTTTAGAGTACCGTCCAGTTCGATAAATTTGGGCTTGTCATTTATTTTCAGTTTACGTTTTTCTTCATCTGTCATATCTGCGACAAATACTATTCCCGAACTGCTTTTCGGTTGAGGCTTACTTTCAGAATCAGTAGGTTTAGCAGAGCAAGTATTAAGATACACATCTTGTATTTGCGAACCTACTCCATAAGCATACAGTGAATGCAAGTTGTTTAACAACAATATAGCATCCCCTGTATGCCCGGAAAAATATAAAACATCATGACGGTTTGTAGAAATAAACCAAGGCATTCCAAGAATATCATTTTTATATTTTTGAAGTTCAACTCCAAAAATCGTGTTGATAAACTCTACATGACTTTTCAGCGAATCTTCGGTTTCTTGTAAAAAATTTTTACTTTTGCAAAATATCATATCCGTATCCGCCTGTTTTTTGAGTCGATGGTATGTAGATACCGCTTTTGGTTACATTTTGTCCACTGTTATAATCTAACGATTCCGGTAAATCGACAATGCCATCTTTTGTATTGAGTATTCGCTTTCCTTTACTTACATCGGATTTAAGAAGATTTTCTGAACCACCGCTATTTTCACCAGAGCCGGTATTATCAGAAATTAAAAATATTTTGCTTCCGGTATTCTTAATATTATCAAATACCACCTCTGCATCAGCAAGCTGACCGTGATGGGGTAGCTGAATGATGTCATACGTGTCGAGGTCTTTTAGATATTCGGGAGAAGCGTCGCCGCATAATAAAATAACCTTGTCATCGTCAAGAGTGCATTTCAGCTGTACACTGGCGGCATTCATGACCGTTTCACCGTCGATGTTGTCACTCATGCGGTTATCTATCGCTTGTACCGCTACATTGATAAACTCATCTTTGGTAGGCCCAACAATTTGCAAATCAAATACTGAAGTATCCTTGAGTGCTTCGTTGACATCAAAGCCTAAGCTCTCAGCCTTATTTACAATGTCTGCGATGTTATTAAATTCTTCAAGCAGAGCATCACTAATGCTGTCGCGTGTACGGCGGCCATCATCAAGTCTCTCAATAATTTCATCTTTGTGCTTTAGATATAAATGACAATATATCGTCACACTTATATTGGCATTGTATAAATACTCTAATAACTCACACACGCAATCAGTGTGGTCGCTATCGTTATGAGAAACCACTATGCTTACGGAATTAATAGTTTTGTGTTTCCCCAAAAAATTTATAACCGCATCTTTGTGCTTTTCGTGTCCACAATCATAAATTACAAGATTTGTATCATCGTATATGAGGATACAGTCCCCGAATCTTGTATCGAGATCGTTATCGTAGTGGCTAAGTGCTTTCAGTTTCATATCTTTTCCCTTTCTGTTCTCCATCTTAATGGAGTTGATAATTGTTTATTTACTCAAGCTATTGTATTTCGATTGCTTCAGGATATTAAACCCCCAACTCTATCAAAAACGCCGCCATTTGCGCCTGCACGTCTGCAAGCTCCGCTTCAATCCCGGCAATTTCCGTTTTTACGGCGCCAATGTCAACTTCTTCCTCTTCCTCGAAAGTGTCCACATAGCGCGGGATGTTGAGGTTGAAATCGTTTTCACGGATTTCGTCATATGTCGCATCATAGCTGTATTTGTCAATAACGTCGCGGTTGCGATAGGTCTCTACGATTTTATTGATATCTTCAGCGCGTAAGATATTCTGGTTCTTGCCTTTCTCAAAGTTGCCCTCGCCGGATGCGTCGATGAAGAAGATATTGCGGGTGGTGCGGTTCTTTTTGAATATCAATATGCAAGCAGGGATGCCCGCGCCAAAGAACAGGTTGGCGGGAAGTCCGATAACCGCGTCTAACAGGTTGTATGTTTCGATAATTGCACGGCGAATTTTACCTTCTTGAGCACCACGGAACAATACGCCATGCGGCAGGACAATCCCCATTCGCCCGGTGGTATCGTTCATTGAGTGAAGCATATGGCAAACGAAGGCGTAGTCGCCCTTAGATACGGGCGGGATGCCCATTTCAAAGCGCTTCCAAGGGTCGAGGTTTGCCGACATCAGCGTCTTTTCATCGGGAAGAAAACCACTGTCCCATTTATCAAGCGAAAACGGCGGATTGGCGACGACAACATCGAACTTCATCAGCTTGTCGTTTTCGATGTTTAGTGGATTGGCGAGGGTGTCTCCCTGCCAAATAGTCGCGGATGATATGTTGTGAAGGAACATATTCATCTTGCAAAGTGCCCATGTCTGCGCATTGCGTTCCTGCCCGTAAACGGCGACTTTATTTGTTCCGGCTTCCTTGTACGCTTTCAGGAGTAGACCGCCGCTGCCGCAGGTCGCATCGTATATGCGGTCATTTTCACGGGGCTGAACGAGCTTTGCCACAAGCTCTGATACACGGCTTGGGGTAAAAAACTCACCGCCCTTTTTCCCTGCATCTGAAGCGAACATGGCTATCATGTACTCATAAGCGTCACCGATGATGTCGGAGGAATCAAGTTTCGACGGTGAAAGGTCAAGTCCGTTGAAGTCTTCGAGCAGGTTCTTTAATATTGCGTTTTTTTCTCGGGGTTCGCCGAGGTCAACGGTGGAGTTGAAGTCGATGGCGCGGAAGACGTTCCGTAGCTTAGAGCCGTTGCGCTCCTCAATCGCCGACAGGGCGACGTTGATTTTTTGCCCGATTTGCGTGTCAGTGCGGTGATCAAAGAGATAATCGAAAGAAGACTGCTCGTCCAATACGAAGGGTTCACGGCTCATGGCTCGGTCGACACGCTGCGCGTCATTGTCGAATCGGGCGGCGTAATCGGCACGTCGTTCTTTGTTTAGATCGCTGAGGTATTTTACGAACAGCATAGATAGGATATAGTCCTTGTATCGGGAGCTGTCTATCTTGCCTCGAAAGCTGTCACAGGCTTTCCACAGCGTGTTTTCTATATTTTTTCGAGTAGTCATAATCTCATTGCTCCTTCTCGTTAATGATTTTGTTAAGTGTAGCGTCGATTAGCTGTTTTTTATTCTTTGCCAACATTGATAATAATTGCTGTTCCCGTTTTGCCAGTTCAAGCAGTTTTGCGATTTGTCGCTGTCGCTCAATCGGTGGCGGCTCGAATGTCATGTCCGCGACATAGCCGGAACTGATTGTGCCCATCATCGTACCGCCGCTTGCCATTTGATAAAACCGCTTTTTATTTTTCATCAGCCACCAGTGCAGGTAATGTGGGTCGAGTGTTTTTTCTGTTCTGATGATAGCGAAGTGCGCCGGTATTAGCAAATCAACTTCTTCGGTTATCAAAATGGCTGTATAGGGTGCGCTCAATCTCAGGAGAACATCTCCGTCGCGGGTGAAATATTCTTTCTTAAGCGCATCGGAGGCATAGTAGTCCTCGATATCGGATAATAAAATCTGTCCGTTATCCACGACGTTTCTGAGATTAAGAGCGCGGTATCGTCGGTTGCTGTCGTTCGGAAGGGCTTCTTTTCGGGAGAACACCAAGCCTGTCCGAATGGATGTATAATCACCAAGTTTCAACTCATCACCTTTTTCTGTCCTGCGTGTTATGTGATACCAAATATTCAAAAAATAGTCTGTCATAGGTTGATTTACCAACAATATAGCATATCCGGAAACACTTGTCAAGAGAAAAATGAAAATAATTTTGTCCTGCGCTTTATGTGACTGCCTTGGTTGAACCGCATTAGTTTTTAGTCACAGTCCCTAAAATAGGTTTGGGTTATGGCGGAGGGTAAGAGATTCGAACTCTTGTGAGGTTGCCCCCAAACGGTTTTCAAGACCGCCGCCTTACGACCACTTGGCTAACCCTCCGTGTGAACATTTTCAAAATTTTATCCGCCGTAATCAGCGCTATTTACAAAATTGATGTGATCTTCATATCTTGTAAAGAAATTGTGCGTGCCAAATTTGTTTAACGCATAATAGTATTCGTTTGTGCTGTCGGGATACAAAGCGG
>WRMH01000045.1 GCA_009777235.1 Oscillospiraceae bacterium | reverse complement strand
AGGGCTTTTTGCCACTCGGACGGCATTTCGTTTCGTGTTCGATAAGTCGCCACTCCCATCGGCTTGGTATAGTCACGGACGGCAAATTCGACTATGCTTCGTTTTGCGTTTTTACATAGAATAATTCCTATTGACGGTGACTCATCCTCTTGCTTTACATACTCATCCAGCACCGACAAGTAAAAATTTAGTTGCCCGAGATAACTAGGCCTAAAATCCCCTCTCTTTAGCTCAACGGCAACCAGACAGCGAAGCTCACGGTTGAAGAAAAGCAAATCAACAAAAAACTCATCACCATCCACCACCAAGCGATACTGATTACCCATAAAGCAAAACTTATTCCCGAAGGACAAAATTAGCTTTTTGATGTCTGAAATTATCCGACGTTCAAACACTCTTTCATCATGGTCGTCAGGGTCATCCACATCCTCTATATTAATGTAATCCAAGAAATACTCTTCCTTAAACGCCCGAATAGCGCGGCGAGCTTGCTCTGGCTCCGGCAACGTCTGTAGAAAATTACTGGGCATACTGCCTGTCTTAGTATATAAATCCCCACGTAGATACGATTTCAGCGTATCTACCGTCCAAAACTCGGCAGCACAACGAGTGATATAAAACAATCTGCCGTTAAGTGATTTTTCTTTTGCTAAAATTTCGGAATGATGATAAAAACCCACATTGATGAAGGATATTGCAGAAAAGCCATCAAAGGTAACGAATGACAAATGTCGCATCAGTAGCCCTAAGTCAATATGTGCGTCATCTTCTAAATCGTCCGACAGTAACGGACGATTTAGAGAATCGCTGCTGTTACCTAAAACGTCCGACAGTAACGGACGATTTGACAGCATAAATGCCCATTGTTCATAAAACAAGCGCATACGCTTAATCGAAACCTCAGAAAAACCACGCAAACCCGGCAACTCACTTTGCAGTTGGTCGGACAATTGCCGAATTGCGCCCTTTCCCCAAGTTCCTTCACGCGAGTTCTCCGAAACATATTTTCCAATCGCATAATATAAACTAAGCAGTTCTTTATTTACTAATTTTGCCGCTTGATAACGTGAGCGGACAATAGCATCCTTAATAATTATCGCTGCTTCGTTAAAACCTAAATTCCCATTCTCGCCCATCATTCGTCCACACCTCCTATCAAGGTTTCGAGATTATCTACCGCCGCCGTGATCGCCGCCGACTTTTCTTTTATTATGTCCAACAACTCCGAAAGCGTGTAGTCATCAGCGCTGTCACTTGACTTTATCCACGTTATATCAAGGCTTGTCTTATCGCGGGCGATTATATCATCATAGGAGAACTTACGCCAACGCCCATCGGGATTATCTATGCTGTACGTTTCCTTGCGTGTATACCGGTTTTCAGGGTTATAGCAAACCATAAAATCGTCAAGGTCGCTTTCCCGCAGAGGATTCTTTTTCAAAGTATGATGGACTCCTGTGCGGTAATCGTAAATCCAAACCTCCTTCGTTTGGACATTTGGGCTCGCGGCGCGGTTGTCGAAAAAGATAACATTTGCCTTTACACCCTGTGCGTAGAAAATACCTGTAGGTAAGCGTAATATCGTGTGTAGGTCAGTTGTTTCAAGGAGTTTCTTCCTCACTGTTTCCCCTGCTCCGCCCTCGAACAGCACATTGTCAGGCACAACTACCGCCGCTGTGCCGCTTGATTTCAAAAGTGTGCGGATATGCTGAACGAAATTTAGCTGCTTATTTGATGTTGTTGACCAAAAATCTTGGCGGTTATAGATTAAATCCTCTTGTTCCTGTTCGCCTTGTTCATTGGTGAAGGTCATTGAAGATTTCTTGCCAAAAGGCGGGTTTGTAAGGATATAGTCAAATCTGTCGCCGGGGTCTGTAAGAAGCGAATCGCCGCGTATAATCGGGGGTGTTCCGTCGAAATCGCTTATATTGTGAAGAAAAAGGTTCATCAAGCAAAGACGGTATGTGCTTTGAACGATTTCCCATCCTTTGAATGTATTGAATTTCAAAAACTCTTTCTTAGTGCGGTCAAGCTGTTTGCCGTATTCACGCTCTATATGGGATTTCACGGCGAGCAAAAACCCACCGCTTCCGCAACAGGGGTCAGCTACGGTCTTGCCCGGTTCTGGGCGAACGCATTTTACCATTGCATTGATAAGCGCACGCGGCGTGAAATACTGCCCCGCGCCGCTTTTGGTATCTGCTGCGATTTTTTCAAGTAAATCCTCGTATATATCGCCTTTGACATCGCTTGACATTGACGACCAGTTTTCAGAATCCACCATGTTTATGACTTTGGATAATTGGGCAGGATTTGAGATTTTATTCTGCGCCCCTGTGTATATTTGCTGCAACGTACCGGATTGCCCTGCAAGCGTTTTTATGACATATTCGTAATGGCTAAATAGTTCGTCACCGCTCTTATTCCGCAGCGTGTCCCAACCGCAGTCGCTTGGTATACCGATAGCCCTGTTATACGGCGGCTTTGAGTATTCGTCCGCCATTTTAACAAACAGCAAGTAGGTAAGTTGTTCAAGATAGTCGCTCTTACCGATGCCGTCATCCCGGAGAGCGTTCGCCATTGACCATATTTTTTGTCCGATATTTGAATCTGCCAAGATTGCTCCCCCTTATGCCGCCGCTATGAGCGCGGTATTCATTTCATTCAGTATGTTTTCGTAGTCGTTGCCAAACAGTTTATAGAATTTGCCCAAACCGCCTTTGCTGTCAAAAGGCGTATAATCCAAATCGTCGAGTGTAATGCTCATTGATGTGGCGATATGGTCGCGTATCATACGAAGCCACTGCGTTTGTTCTTCCGTAAAATGCACATTCCCGGCGTTCTTGGCGAGAATCCAATCGCGGAAACGTAAATTTACATCGTCCGCGAATAATCGCAACTCATTTGTTTGACCCAACTGATAACGGACAAGGGAAATAATATCCACAAGTTGATTAACTATACTTTTGCTCTTTACTTTTTCTGGTTTATGTGATGAATACGCCATCCATAACTTTTCGACAGTCAAACGGTACGGCGGTTTTTGCAATGCATCATAGAGTTCCTGTATCATTTGGAGCGTCAGCGGTCGGGTGCGGTAGCTTTGGCTGTAAATAATCTCTAAAGCGTCTATTGTATCTTTGTTTTCTTCGATAAACTTAGCAAATGTTTCAATAGCTTCTTCTGCTTTATCGGCGTGTTCGGAATCCCAACCCGCAAAGGTTACTTCGTCAATATTCACATTGTCAATTATCTGGTCATGGTTTTTACGGACTTTTTCAATGTAATCACGCAGCTTGGGATTGTTGAAAGGCTTTACAGCGGTTTCAACAATTGCCTTGTTTGTATCGGAATATTGTTCGTCGGTTACTTCATTGGAATCAGCAATACCGAATTCTTCCCGCGCCGACTTGTCAATAATATCTTCATCAAATGCGTCAAGGAGATTACGGGCTACGTTTATGCAGCTTTCTCCGCATATCTCAGTAAAAGCAGCCTCTTCCTTGTCGCTCATAACCTTATCAAGCCGTATCAAGCGATTTGCAAGTGAAGTTATAGTATCATCATCACGCGCACCCATCGCAACGCTCATCATCAAGTCTTTCAATGATACGGTCGGCTTACGCTCTAACTGGCGGGAGGTGTTTTTCTGTGTTTTCGTAACACCTACCGCGTCTATGATAATGTAACCAAGCTTGCGCTCTTTGGCTGAAGGCGATACTCTGTGCAGATTTTCATAATCGAGGGTTCTTGTAGCTCTGCCGAGCATCTGTTCATAATAATTCTTGCTGCGGACATCACGCATGAATATCAGACACTCAATCGGCTTTACGTCCGTGCCTGTCGCAATCATATCTACCGTAACTGCGATCCGAGGGTAAAAATCATTACGGAACGCCGCCAATACGCTTTTTGAATCATCAACGGAATACGTTATCTTTTTGCAAAACTCGTTACCCTCGCCAAATTCTTCGCGGATAATTGTGATTATATCATCCGCGTGGCTGTCTGTCTTGGCAAATACAAGTGTTTTAGGCAATTCGACTCTGCCCGGAAACAGTTCGGCTTTCGCTTCCTTAAATGCTCGAATAACGGTGCGAATTTGCGATGGATTTACAACTTCATGATCAAGCTGCGACGGTTTGTAATCTATATCCTCGTCAAGCTGCTCCCAACGTTTCTTTCGGGAAAGCCTGTCGCGTTTTTCAACCGTCTGCCTTAATAATGTGCCGCCTTTCGCTCCAATCTGCGTTTCAATATAATATGTTCCCTCGCGTCCGACGTTCACATCGTCAAGGACGGCTTGTTCATGGGTGTATTCGCTGACGATATTTTGCTTGAAAAAGCCAAATGTCCGATTGTCCGGCGTGGCGGTCAATCCGATAAGGAAAGCGTCAAAATAATCGAGAACCTGCTGCCAAATGTTATAAATGGAACGGTGGCACTCGTCAATAATGATAAAATCGAAAAACTCCGGCGGATAATTTGGGTTATATGCTACATCACGGGGCCTACCCGTTATTTTCTGCTCGTTAAGCGAAGTTTCTTCAACGGACTCTTCCATTTCTTCGCCGCGCAAAATGGAATACATACGTTGAATCGTGCTTATGCAGACTTTTGTGTCTTTTGGGATATATCCCGAATTTAAGCGTCGCACAACAAAGGATTCAGAGAACAAACGCCCGCTATCAGATGGTCTGTAATTAAGAAACTCACTCTCCGCCTGTTCACCGAGGTTTTTTGTATCTACAAGAAACAGAATCCGTTTTGCCTTTGCGTGTTGGAGCAAACGATATACCGATGTAATTGCCGTATATGTTTTCCCTGCGCCGGTCGCCATTTGAATCAAAGCGCGGGGTTTGTTTTCAGACATGGATTTTTCAAGACTCCGTATGGCCGCAACTTGGCAATCACGAAAACCTTGTGTATTAAACGACGGGAAAGACTTCATTCGGTTACGCAGAGTATCAGTTTCTTTTGTCCAATCAAGAAGCGTTTCCGGGCGATGGAATGAAAACGCCTCGCGGGAACGTGCTTTAGTATCGTGAGTATCGCGGAAGTTCGTAATAACTCCAGTTGATTCATAGGCAAAACGTATGTCAGGCATACCGGAATAATACTTCAGCCCGCTTCTGACATACCTCTCAGATTGCTCAGCAACGCTCAATAAAGAAGCTCCCTTATCTTCTGCTTTAGCTTCCACAACGCCTAAAGGAGTTCCGTCGATAAAAAGCAGATAATCGACAGCCCCGCTTTGCGTAGGAAATTCACGGACGGCAACGCCCACAGACGCAGTACGATTGAACTCTTTCATATCTTGGATAACATACCCTGCATCAGTAAGCATTTTATCAATATTTATGCGAGCTTTTGCTTCCGGTGTCATTCGCATTATCCTCCCTGCGTTTAATATTTGTTATTCCTTCGGCTTGCGTCCGGGCTTTAACTTGCCTGTGCGTGTCGGCTTGGGTGTGTTTTCCGGTATAGCCCACGCATTTCCGAATTTTGATGCGCCTTCTATTTTACCATTCTGACACAGCAACTGTACTTGGCGTACCGATACATTCCAACGCTCCGCCAGCACCTCGACTTTCACATATCCGTTCATCGCAGACCTCCGTTTCATGGATATAAGACAACACAGTAATTATATTCGTATTATCGCAAAATGTCAAAAGGAAATTGAAATTTCAGAAAAAAATTGCCGTCCGGAAAAAAGTTTTTAAACTGTGTCCTTATCAAAATAACGAATATGATTGAATATCCGCTTACGATTTGATATAA
>WRMH01000044.1 GCA_009777235.1 Oscillospiraceae bacterium | reverse complement strand
CTGCCGCATAAGCAATACCTTCGGCGGCGATCCTGCCTGTTTTCTTTTGCGCGGCGGCCAGGCCATGCTCGCGCAAATACGCTATGGCCTTGTCCATGTCGCCGTTTGTTTCGGTCAAAGCCTTTTTACAATCCATCATTCCCACTCCGGTTGCTTCGCGGAGTTCTTTTACATCTTGTGCTGAAAATGCCATATGTCTGTACCTCTCCTATATCGGTATATATAAGGTCGCTTAAGCGTCCTTTGGTTCTTTTGCGGGTGTAGCTTTTTTGCTCGCGGCTTTCGGGGTTTTTGGTTTATCGGCAGCGGCTTCATCTTTTTTTGCGGCAGCTTTCTTTGCGGGAGCGGCCTTTGCAGCCGCCGCTGCCGGAGCTTTTTTGCTGTCGGCTTTCTTTGCCGGGGCTTTTTTGGTATCGGTATCCGGCGTTGCGGTTTCTTCCTCGACGGATTGTTTTGCCGCGGCTTTTTTTGCGGCGGGTTTCTTGACCGGCGTTTCTTCTTTTGCAGGTTTAGATTTTGCTTTTGCAGGCTCTGATTTAGCTTCCGCAGGCTTTAAAACCTCTTTTTCCGATTCTGCTTCATCAGTTTCTTTTGCCGCTTCCTTTTTTGCCGGGGTTCGTTTTGCCGCCGTTTTCTTGACTGGCGGCGCGGCGGGCGCGGCTTTTTGTGTCTGAACAGCTTCCGCCACAGGTGCATCCGGCGCTTCTTGCGGTTGATCAGCTTTTTGTGCCAATTCTTCGCTTGACGTTTCGGCAGGTGCTTTTTCAATCAGCTCCGTGATGGGTACAAAATCCCCTCCGGTTGCGGTTTCAATCGCAATAGCTTCAAGAGCGGCGGGTTCGACAGCAGTGGGTTCAAGAGAGGCGGGTTCGAGAGCGGGAGGTTCAATCGCGACGGCGGCAGTGTCCGCTGTGACGGTGTCCGCCGGCTTTATAACTTCCGCTGACATCTCTGCAGGTTGTTCTGTAGCAGATTCAACGGATTGTGATTTATTATCGTCCGACGGATCAGCATCCGGCACTATGGGCGTCAGCGAATCAACGCCTTGGCGTCCTTCGATAATTGCCGCCGCCATAGCTTGCGCGATGAGGCGGATCGCTCGGATGGCATCATCGTTGCCGGGTATAATATAATCAATCTCATCCGGGTCACAGTTTGTATCTACAATTGCGACGATTGGGATACCGAGCTTACGGGCTTCGGCAATCGCGTTGCGTTCTTTGCGCGGGTCTACTATAAAAAGGGCGGCGGGAAGTCTCTTCATGTCTTTGACACCGCCCAGATATTTTTCCAATCTGTTGATTTCGCCGGTGAGCTTAATGACCTCTTTCTTTGGGAGCATATCGAAGGTTCCGTCGTCGTGCATTTTTCGGAGTTGAGCGAGGCGGTCAATGCGGGTACGCATTGTTTTGAAGTTTGTGAGCATTCCGCCGAGCCAACGCGCATTGACATAGAACATTCCGACCTGTTCCGCTTCTTCACGGATGGCATCTTGCGCTTGCTTTTTTGTGCCGACAAAGAGCACATTGCCGCCGGTTTCGCTGACTTCGCGTATAAAATTGTAGGCTTCTTCAAGTTTTTTAACGGTCTTTTGCAAATCAATAATATAGATACCGTTGCGTTCCATGTAGATGTACGGGGCCATCTTGGGATTCCATCTGCGTGTTTGGTGGCCGAAGTGTACGCCGGCCTCTAAAAGCTGCTTCATTGAGATTACTGCCATTTTATTTCCTCCATAAATTTTGTTGTTCCTCCGAGCCTGTCGTCTTTTTCCGCCGCCGTGTCATGCCACAGCACTTGGCGGAAAAATCAAGACCCGTGCGTCATTGTTCAAAATGAACTCAAGGTGCTTTAAAATCTGCACCGCGACATTTTACCAAATCGCGTAAAAAAATGCAAGCATTTTTGAAAAACCTTGTGGAAGCTGCGGAGGAAACATGTGGAAAACCTTGTTAAAACAGTGAAAACCTGTGGAAATGGAGATGGGGTTTAACAAAATCCTGTTATTGAAAAAGCGGGTTGTATGTAGTAAACTGTGCTGTATAGTTGCTTTTTTAAGATGCTTTTCATATTGCGGGGCGGCGAGGCCAAAATGCTGCGCACCATAGCTTCGCACACTTTGCGTCTCAAGCACAAGCGCAATCACAAGCGCAAACAATATTAGGTAACGGTTTTTATGAACAAACATGAAGCTCTAAAAAAATATTTTGGCTATACATATTTTCGGTCGGCGCAGGAGAACATCATTGATACGCTTGTCAAAGGGCGCGACGTGCTTGGAGTTATGCCTACGGGGGCAGGGAAATCAATTTGCTACCAAATACCCGCTTTGCTCATGGAGGGGGCTACCCTTGTCATATCGCCGCTCATATCACTCATGAAGGATCAGGTTGCCGGGCTGCGGCACAGAGATATTCCGGCGGCATTTATCAATTCGTCGTTGACAGTAAAGCAATATAAGAAAGTATTGCGGGCAATCGGCATAGGGGCGTACAAAATTATTTATATGGCGCCGGAAAGACTTGAGACCGCTGATTTTTGCAAGTTTGCGGTACAGACGGATATATCGCTTATTGCCGTGGACGAAGCGCACTGCGTATCGCAATGGGGCCAGGATTTTCGCCCAAGTTATCTGAAAATCGCAAATTTTATAAGCGATTTGAAGAAACGTCCGGTGGTCGGCGCGTTTACGGCAACAGCCACTGCCGATGTAAAAAAGGACATTATAAACTTATTGGCGCTTCAAAACCCAATGAGCCTCACAACGGGTTTTGACCGGCCAAATTTATATTTTGGCGTTGAAAGGCCGCAAAATAAGCGGAAAAGATTTTACGAAATCATAGAAGAACGCGGCGGCGAGCATGGCGTCGTATATTGCACGACCAGAGCCGAGGTTGACAAGGTATACGGCGAGCTAAAGCGACGAGGCGTATCTGCGTCATGCTATCACGCGGGGCTCTGCGACATCACGCGGCGGGTAAATCAGGATAATTTTATAAACGGCGATATAACGGTTATGGTTGCGACAAACGCGTTTGGCATGGGTATAGACAAAGCCGACGTGCGGTATGTCGTGCATTACAACATACCAAAGAATTTGGAGAGTTATTATCAGGAAGCCGGACGTGCCGGAAGAGACGGAAAAGCGTCAGACTGCATTTTGCTGTTTTCAGATGAAGATATAAAAATAGCCGAGCATTTGATAAATTATTCCAGAGATAATGACGAGCTGACCGCACAGCAAAGGGATAAGGTTTGCAGGCTTGATGAACGCAGATTGGATAAAATGATACGTTATTGCGAGATCGAAGGATGTTTGCGCTCGTATATGCTAAATTATTTTGGCGAAAAACATAAAGGCAGGTGCGGCAACTGCGGCAATTGCTTGAAACCGACGATATGGCAATCTTTAAAGAAAGGCTTTGACAGGAATGGTCAACGCGCTAACCGCTTCGGTCAAAGCTGAAAATCAAACACACAACGCCCACAAAGGATATAATTATGAAACATACATTAGCGTAATTATACCATAATAATGTTGACACAAAGGAAGCTATAGGCTATAATGGGTAAGCGATTGTGCGCTATATGCGATATGCGACAAATAAGCACAAGCTGACAGGGATAGATTATGCAACGAGTTTTAATGGATAAATTAATCGCGTGGAAAGACGAGGCGAACAGAAAGCCGCTTATATTGCAAGGCATAAAGCATTCGGGAAAGACATATTTACTCAAAGAATTTGGCGAAAAATATTTTAAACATGTACTTTATATTGATTTTAGCGAAAACAAACAGGCGCACGATCTGTTTGATATGCAAGGTGACGCGCAGACGATAATAAAAAACATTTCAATCTATATGGAAAAAGATATAAGGGCCGGACAGTCTCTTATAATTTTTGACGAAATCCAGTTTTGCCCGGGGGCGCTGGATGCGTTAAAGCTGTTTGCGGAGTCGGCGCGAGATTATCATATAGCGGCTGCCGGGTCTTTTATTGACGCCGCCTTACCTCACGGATATTCAATGCCGGGAGGCAAGGTTTCGGTGTTGACGTTATATCCCATGAGCTTTTACGAGTTTATCCTCGCGCAAAGCCCTATGCTGGCGATGCATCTCAAGGAAAGCGGTTTTGAGGCGGACGCGTACAAAACATTTCAAAAGCAATTGGACGAAAAATTTCGTGATTATCAAATTGTGGGAGGTATGCCTCAAGTCGTTCAAAGCTGGATTGAGCGAAAGAGCATAGAAACAGTTGATAAGCTGCTTGCGGATATTATCAGAGATTATGAATGTGATTTTGCGCGTTTTGCGCCAATTTCAATGTTTCCGAAACTTATAGCGATATTAAATTCCGTACCGGCGCAGCTTATCAAGCAAAATCGCAAGTTTATGTTTAGCAAGATCAAGAAAAGCTGGCGCGCGAAGGATTTGGACGATGCCCTTTATTGGCTTTTGCGCGCGGGGCTTGTATATAAGGTTGAGCATATTGAAAAACCGGAGATACCGCTGTCGGGGCAGGCAAATCCCGCACACTTTAAGCTGTATATGTGCGATGTGGGGCTTTTTCGCCGCATGGGCGGCTTTCGTCTGGCTATGATGCTCTCCGGCGACGGCGATTATGCGGGTATAAAAGGCGCTATTGCCGAGACTGTAGTGTGCTGTGATCTGATAAGGATATATGACGCGCCGCCGCTCTATTATTGGTCGGCGGTAAAACCGGGAAGGGCAGAGGTTGATTTTATTGTACAAGACGGCGGGCATATCATACCGATAGAAGTCAAATACGGCAGCGCGGGCCGCGCCCGTTCGCTCTTGCAGTATAAAATGAGGTTTTCTCCCGCAAAATCGGTACTCACCGGAGCTGACAAGGACAAAGATGAAGTATTGCCACTTTGCGGTTTTTGGAACTTAAAGGAATGGATAGGGGAGGGCTGTCGAACATATAAGGCATTGCGGTAATCTAAAGGGGAAAGCCGATTAAGGTTGAACTGACGCCGGAGAAGTGATATAGTTAATGCAAGGCAAATCGGCAAGATAAAAAGTTTATCAGAGAGGGTGTAATTTATGGTAAAAACAGATATAAGCGGCGCGTTGGGATTTCTGGAAGAAAGCGAAGTGAGGGCAATTGACACGGCCTCGCCGCTGCAGAGGCTGGAATCACTTTATGAGAACGGCTGGATGAAAGTACCTCTGGCATTTGACGCCGCATTATCCGACAAAATCAAAAAAATAGCGGAAAAGATAAACAAAGAGTCGCAAGTGCTTGTAATTCTGGGTATTGGAGGCTCATATCTTGGAGCGCGCGCCGCGATAGAATATATAAAATCTCCGTACTATAACACGCTTTCAAAAGAAACGGTGGATATTTATTTTGCGGGAAACAATGTTTCAGGCGAGTATTTGGAGCAGATAATTGAGCAGATTGGCGACAGGGACTTTTCCGTAAATGTAGTATCAAAATCGGGTTCTACGATAGAAACCGCCATAGCTCTCAGAGTATTTAAAGAAATGCTTGCGGAGAAATATGGACAGTCCGGCATCAAAGACCGCTTATATGTCACATCTGACATCGGCTCGCCGCTTATACAGATGGCGGTAAGCCACGGATGCGCATACCTTGAGATGCCGCCCGAGGTGGGAGGCAGGTATAGCGTGCTTACGGTTGTCGGCCTTTTGCCTTGCGCCGCGGCGGGTATTGATATTGACGAGCTAATGATGGGGGCAAAGGAAGAATACGAAAACGGCATTGAAGATGCGGCGCTATATGCGGCCGCTCGTCAGGTTTTGTATAGAAAAGGCAAGAAAATAGAGATACTTGCGTGTTTTGAACCGGCATTTCGCTATACGGGAGAGTGGTGGAAGCAGCTTTTTGGAGAAAGCGAAGGTAAGGACGGCATTGGCATATTCCCTTCATATGCGGATTATTCCGCAGATTTACATTCTATGGGGCAGCTCATACAGGAAGGCGAACGTAC
>WRMH01000043.1 GCA_009777235.1 Oscillospiraceae bacterium | reverse complement strand
GGCGCGATTTTTTACGGCAAAAATGATTTGAGCAAAATAGACCGTGACGAATATCGGGCAAAAAACATCGGCGTTATTTTTCAAGGCTATAATCTGCTCAAAAATTGCACCGCCGTTGAAAACATTATGCTATCTATGAATATTAGTAGGGTTTGCGCCCCTGCACGTACCGCTGCATATGACCTATTATCCCAACTCGGCGTTGACCGCGAAATAGCAAGCAGAAAAATACTGAAACTGTCAGGCGGCGAGCAGCAGCGTGTTGGTATAGCGCGAGCTTTGTCTCATAATCCCGACATAGCTATTGCCGACGAACCTACAGGCAACTTGGACTTTGAGACGGCAAAAAGCATTATGGACATATTGATTCGCTTGGCGCATGAAGAAAAAAAATGCGTGATCGTTGTCACCCATTCCAAGGAAGTAGCGGCTTATGCCGACAAAATTATGAAAATCGAAAACGGAAAATTGGAGGTGCAGGGAAAATGAAAAAATCAATAGCGCCGTTAGCTGTAATCGCTGTCATGCCAGCGAGTTTGAATAGGAATTACGCGGACATGGTTTGTCAGAGGTTTATATCGTGTTAGAGGAACAAGAGTCTTAGCGTGAATCCTGCCGAATATGAAGCAAATTTGGGTTGCTCACTTTCTATAGGCGTGTTATACTTTGAAAGTGCTCGGCGAGGTCAAGCAGGAAGCGGGGCTTGATGTAAAAAGCCTCAAATATTGCGGAGTTGTCCATTGGATTTACCGTAAAAATGAGATGATTGTGTTTTATGAAAATTAGTGGAGCGGCTATATTAGTTGAAGAACTGATACGACAGGGAGTCCGTATAATATTCGGATATCCCGGCGGTTATGTGCTGAACATTTATGACGAGCTTTATAAAAAAGCGGATGTTATAGAGCATATACTGCCCGCACATGAGCAAGGAGGCGCACACGCCGCTGATGCCTACGCCAGGAGCAGCGGCAAAACCGGAGTTGTGCTTGCCACCGGAGGCCCCGGCGCGACAAACCTTGTCACCGGCATCGCGAACGCATATCTTGACTCCGTGCCCGTTGTTTTCATAACCGGAAATGTGCCCGTGCCAATGCTCGGTCAGGATGCTTTTCAGGATATTGACATAGTCGGCGTCACGCTTCCGATTGTCAAGCACAGTTATATTGTCAAAGACATAGCTCATCTTCAACAGATTATAAACCAGGCTTTTCAGATTGCCGCGACCGGCAGAAAGGGCCCAGTGCATATTGATATTCCAAAAGATGTTCAGCAAGGGTTTTACGATTATGACCCAAACTTACCCATCTGCGATATACCAAGCACGCCTCCTAAGCTAAACCAGCTAAATGCGGCGATAGAGCTTATTTCAAGTAGTCAAAGACCCTATATTTACTGCGGCGGCGGGGTCGCCTCGGCGGACATCGGCGGTGAAATACAGTCTTTTTCTAAGCAAATCAACGCCCCAATAGGCATGAGCATGATGGGTATCGGCTCGGTTCCTGCCTCATTTGAGCTAAATCTCGGCATGAACGGCATGCACGGCAGATATGCCTCAAACGCCGCAATGTCCGAAGCGGACTTAATAATTGCGGCGGGCGCGAGATTTTCCGACCGCGCAACGGGAAATGCCGGCAAATATTCGGCAAACACATCCGTTATTCATATTGACATTGACAGTGCCGAAATCGGTAAAAACATCAGAGCGGACGCCGAATTATGCGGCGATTTGCGAGAAATAATGCCCCTGCTGATTGAAAAACTCGCTTATGTCCCTCAACAAAGCCGCGGTAGTTGGATAAATCGGATTAAAACTCTGAAAGACGAGGACTCTACGCGCTTTACAGATAAATTCATCCCAAAAAATATTATCCATACCGTAAATAAATTTCACGGCGAAAATACCGTTATAACCACCGACGTCGGGCAGCATCAAATGTGGGTCGCCGGATATTATATGTTCAACAAACCCCGCACTCTCATCAGCTCCGGCGGTCTTGGGGCAATGGGGTACGGAATGGGCGCCGCAATTGGCGCGTGTATAGCCTCCGGGAAAAAGCGCACCGTGCTATTTACGGGAGACGGCAGTTTCGGAATGAATCTCACCGAGCTTGCGACCGCCGTGACATACAAGCTACCTATCACGATCATACTGCTAAACAACAACGCGTTGGGCATGGTGCGTCAATGGCAGACATTATTTTTTGAAAACCGTCACAGCAACTCGAGCCTTGAGCGTATCACCGACTTTCCCGCGCTTGCCGCCGCGTTTGGCGCGACGGGGTTTTTGGCAAACACTATTTTGGAACTAAAAACGGCTTTGAAAAACGTCCCCCGGCAAGGGCCTTGCGTCATTGAGTGTAAGATCGGCATAGATGAAATGGCGCTGCCCATGATTCCATCCGGCGGCGATATAAGCGATATGATAAGATAGGAGTTTATATGACGGAAAAATTTATTATTGGCATCATTGTATCCAACCATTTTGGCGTACTAAACCGCGTGGCGGGGCTTTACGCAAAGCGTGGCTATAACATTGACAGCCTTGCCGTCGGCGAAACCGATGACCCTAAGTATTCAAGAATGACTATCGTCTCCACCGGCGATGAATACATGAAAAACCAAGTAATCGAGCAGCTAAAAAAACTCCACGACGTTAAAATGGTAGTGCTGCTTGATAAGGATAGCGCGGTATCTGTCGAACATATGCTCATAAAACTTGAACTGTCAAAGGAAGATAAAACAACTATTAGCGACCTCATAAATGATTACGGCGGTAATGTAATGGATTTTGGAGCTGACTTTATAACAGCGGAAATATCGGGCAGCTCGGAGAAAATCGAGAGATTTATTGAAGCGGCAAAAAAAATCGGCATCCTTGAGGTATGCCGTTCCGGCCTCATATCCATAGCGCAAGGCAAGGGTTAAGGCTCATGGACTGATTTTCACGGCGGAGCGGGTTATGAAAAAATCTCGGCACTGTAATTATTTACGTTTGCCCATAATAACCATTCATCAAACCCGGCGTCATAAACCGCCCGGATTTGCTCTTTTATGACATCCGGCGTATATTGGACAAAATATCCTTCACGAAGATAACTTGCCGTGAAGTTTTGCAGATATGGCCTGACAATGGCGTGTTCCTCTCCGGGATTTTCGGCACTAAACTCGTCAATATGGCGCACAAAATGCTGCAGCGAGTTATATATGACCTCGTATGGCTGCGTATCCGGCCGTTCAAATAGAAGGCCGTTTATCGTCTGGCCGACGCCGTTGCCCATTGATCCGTTTGAACTGTTCGCAAAATGCGACGGATAGATCATCGGGCATATATAGTCTAAATTGCCGAGCAGATTTTGCACATTATGACCCACTTGTCTGGAATCGGAGTAACTCATGGCGACAATTCCAAAAATATCCGCGGAAGTCCAAACGCCGAATTTTGCCATTTCCTCGCGAATATAGGCCACAAAATCCGTTATTATCTCATAGCGCACCTGTTCTTCGGCAGCTTCGCCATAGTTTATCGTACCGAGCGACCCTTCGAGCGGAAAACGCACATAATCGAGCTGGACTTCATCAAAGCCTATCCGTGCCGCCTCTCTGCATATCTCGGCAATATATTCCCAACTGCCTCTGTTATGAGGATTTAACCATCTGATATCAGCGTTGTCCCGCCATACCTCCCCGTTTCTGTTGAGTATCGCGAGAGAAGGATTGCTGTTTGCGTATCGGTTATCTTTAAAGCAAACAATGCGCGCTATGGTATAAATCCCGCGCGATTTCAAATCGGAAATCATTTCATGAATTGATTCATAATCGGTGAATCTTATCGCTAATTCACGCGAAGTTGCGGCCAGCATCTCGTTATCGGTTTGGAATGTTATCAGCCCCGAATCATCTTTTACATCAATAACAATGGCATTAAGCTCCGTCGTTTCTATAAGCTCAATGCAGTGTCCGAGCGCGTCGTCTTCAGGAAACCATAAATTGTAGTATATGCCTTTTACCTTGACCGGTTCCGGCATTTGGACGGTGACAATGTTGTCGGTATCGGGTGTGTTAACGGCAGGGTGCGGCGTCGCGTTTAGCAAATCCGGGTCTAATGTCGGCTCGTCCGAGCTGTCCGGGTAAACCCTCCCCGGTCCGGCTATCATGCCCGAAACAAAGAATATTGTCATTACAACAAGATAGCAAGCTACAATAAATATGGATAATAGGGGCAACCGTTTGTGCATAGCGCAACTAAACCTTTCCGTCTGATATTGACATTGATATCATATGTTACATACGCTCTTTTCTGCGATTGTAACATAAATAATGCCTCCGGTCAATTGATGGGCTATGAATCTGTCATAACACATTTTCATCCAGCCATTTTGCAACGCCGTCATTGTCGTTTGTATCTATTATTCCTGAGCCATAAGAGGAACTCTTTAAAAATGAAAGAGTTCCTCAAAGCATTGCGGTAAGCTGGTGCTAATGTGTAAATAAGGCAATATTGGCATTTAATCGGAGCAATTGTACATCTCATATATTCCATAAAAAAACTCCCTGTTCAATTCATCACAGGGAGTTTTTTTATTAGTTATACCGTTTATTCTTGTTTTTGCGAGCCGCTTCGGACTTCTTGCGCCGCTTAACGCTCGGGCTCTGATAGTACTCTTTCTTCCTCAAATCCGAGAGGACGCCGGACTTGGCGCAGTTGCGTTTAAATCGCTTGAGCGCACTGTCAAGGTTTTCACCGTCTTTTACGTGTACTTCCGACATTATTATTTCCCCCCTTTCCGATTTTCCGATTTAGAGCATAAGGATTATATGCGTAAATATTCCTATTGTCAACAGTTATTTCGGTTTTCTCATATACCACGGCCTGGTTATCTGTTTCTTATCATCGGTTTGCGCTTTTACATTGTTACGCGCTTCCTCGTCATGCTCTATAATTATCTTTTCAACACTGCTTATGTCGCTTAAATCCCACTCTCTCAAGGCTTGGCTGACCGTCTTGCGCGTTTCCATGACTTGCTCCACCGTTTCTTCCGGCTCATCGAGCGTGATTCTAATGGGTCTGACAGGCTCGGGCGGTATTACTGCGCCGTCTTTGACTTGTGATACAGCGGGGGGCGCGGCGGCAGAAACGGCAGGCCGCGGTGCTGTGGTCTGCGGCTGCTGTTTTGCTTCGGCGGCTGCCGATACTGCGACAGGAGCTGCCGGGGCTGCCGCAACCGGCTGTTTTGCTTGCATTTGCGGCGGATCAAAGTTTTTCGGACTTTCAAGTTCTTTCAATATCTGACCCATCATCGCTTCCGTACGGCGTTTAACGTCGGTGCACACGCAAGCATACATCATGAGAGTCAACGCTTTTCTAAGCCTGATCCTTGATTCGGGGTCGGGGGATACATAATCTTTTATCACGCTCTCAACTATTGATTCTACACCGCCCTTTGAGCCTTCGTCCGCCTGTCCGCTTTTCGTCATAGACTCGCAAAGATAGTTATACAAAAGGCTTTCTCTTATCGCTTGCTCCGCCATTTCTCTGCCGTTTAGGTAGATCATAAGTTTAGCAATGTGCTCGAGCTTCATACATTCTTTGAGTGCGTTAATAATAAGTATGCGGGCAATGTGAATCTCTTCATATCTTTTACCGATCGGATGGGCTACCCATCCCCTCTTTACCCAATTTTGTACTGTAGACCCTTCAAGCCCGGTTACTGTGCATACTTGCGATAAGCTAAGCCCACCGGTTGCATCAAGAAGCATTTTGATTTTCTCAAAACTTTTTATTCCTACCTCCATCACGTTAACCTCCGTATAAATGTAAGTTATGTAAGGAATTCGCAGTGTGCGCGGCGTTAGATAAAATTAGCTTTTCTGCACATTCCTTTGTTGTTCCCATATTGCGTGACATATTGAGCGAAGCGAATGATATAATCCGCCATATGGCGCGTCTCGCACCACATCAAAAATCGCCCATATGCCGGGTAGTATATCATAGGTTCTCGTGAACGTCAATACCGAATTTTTGA
>WRMH01000042.1 GCA_009777235.1 Oscillospiraceae bacterium | reverse complement strand
GCCGATTTTACGCTATTTTTAATATATCTTATTAAAACACACTCATTTGCGTTCCGGAATGCAGAGCATATCGGAAATTGCGTGGGGGATCATAAGGGAAGCCTTCGAGTAGCTGAGGACATGACTAAGATGCGGATGTCTAAGCGAACGGGAGAAGGTGTACCCCTTGAAAAAAGAAAAAATATACTGGTATGTTCTATTTTGCCAAACAGGCGCAGAGGAACATCTGGCGGAAAAACTAAAAAATGAGCTCGGCGGAGATGATGTTCCGTTCGTCCCGCAAAAAACTTGCGTGTTCAGGCGGCAAGGCCAAAAGTCACTATTTCAGAAGACTTGCTTTCCTGGCTATCTATTCATAGAGTCAAACAAACCCGCGGACGGGTTTATTGAGCGTGTCCGCCCTATTGTCTACAAACAAAAGGAAGCCTATAAGTTTTTATCCTACGGCGGCGTGGGCGATATTGCTATGCATGAAGATGAGCGGGTTGCGTTGAGCAAGCTGCTTGACAATGACCGCCGCATTAATATGTCAAAAGGCTTCAAGGAAGGCGACTCGGTCAAAGTTATATCAGGGGCGTTGGTTGGCTGCGAGAGCGCGATACTGAAAATAAACAAAAACAGGCACGAAGCGGTAATTGCCGTGAAAATGTTCGGCAGCATGGTCTCGATTTCGGTCGGGTTTGACGTTATTGAGAAGATGAGTGAGTAGTGTGGTGGTGGTTGGGGTAGACCATGCTGTGTTTTGGTATGGATGAGCGAGTGCTTTCGATGTTGTGCGGGCTCGAGGGTTTGTGGAGATGGTTAAGGCAGACGGGTTCTTCACAGTTTTAAAATTATTGACGCATCTGCAGGTTACAAGAACCAGTATTTGGATTTTTAAATTAAGTAGAAAATCAGAAAGAAGAGAGCTTGTTTACGTTTTCAGAGTCTGTTAAAGCATAATCAGCTGTATTTTGAATTTAGGAGGATCATTATGGAAAAATTAGCATTACTAGGGGGAAACCCTCTAATCTTAGACAAGCAACCCCACTATGGTGGGATTTGCCCATCGGCGATACGTTTAAGCTGTTGAAAAATATTTACAAGGTACAGGACGATATTTACGAAAATAATCTTAGCTTATTTAAAGAATATCTTGACCTTGAAAGTATATGGAATCAACCTGTTCGTCAGTTAAGTCTCGGGCAGCGCATGAGAGCTGAAATTGCCGCTGCCATACTTCATAATCCTGAATTGTTATTTCTGGACGAGCCGACCATCGGCCTTGACATTGTGGCGAAAAGGCAGATACGAGAATTCATTTTGAAGCTCAATCGTAATTATCAAACTACGGTTATTCTGACCTCTCACGACATGAAAGACATTGAGGAAATCTGTAATCGAATTATCCTCATTGACAAGGGTGTAATCGTGATAGATTGCCCAGTAGCCGAATTAAAGCAAAACCATAACAAAGCCGCTGTCGTCAAAGTCAATCTCAACGAGCCTGTCTCTGCGTTTGATATTGCAGGAGCGAAAGGAACGTCCGAATCCGACGGATTAAAATGGAGTTTTGAAGTAGACAAAAGTATAACAACAACAGGGCATTTGGTATTTGAAATTTCAAAGATTGCTGAGATAGCCGATATAGAAATCAAAGAACAAGCTGTCGAAGATATAATCCATGACATCTATAAAAACGGGGTTTGATAATACAACGTGTTAGATTATGGAACTCAACAACAAAATACTGGAGGAGTATTTCGCCTACCTGCCCCTGCTCATGGCGAGATATCCCATAAACCCCGACATACCACCGCGACCTTACTGTACAATCATGGACATATGAATATAAGAGCGTTAAAAGAAATCTTGGGACATGAGTCTTTGAATACCACGCAGATTTATACCCATTTGGATGACCATCAGCGTCAAACAGCGGCCAACACAAACCCATTGACTAGAATAGGAAACCAAAGGTAGCAAGTTTAATAAATACTGAAATATGAGGGCTTAAAAATGATTCACAAACCGCTTTAACAAACCCTGAAAACGGTCAATTTCACAAAATTGCAAAAGTGTATTAAACTTTTAGCATTATTTTACCATAACAATAATAACAAGGAGGGCGAAAAACGGTGCTTAAAAAATTAAACATTACTCCATTTTCAGATTTTTGGACGTTTTGCCACTTAAGCGATTTATTGTCGGTATTAATTTCAAAGTATCCTCGTTTTTACGAATATGCGATATTAAATGCATACTCATACTCATTCAGAGGCTCGCATTGGTGGTGGCGAGACATTGATATTGCCTGGGATAATAAGTACCTTTCATATATTTATGATTGCTTTACATTTGAAAAAATAATGCTTGACTCAAAGAACATAATTGACAACATTATTGATGTGATTAACAATGATGATCCTATGCTCATCCCGGTTGATGTATTCTATTTACCAAACAGAATTGATTGGAAGAAAAAGCATCTATCTCATAACATTATGGTGACAGGGTATGATACTAAAGAGGGAATGTTGTTTTACTTTATAGATACATTTTCAGGATATGAAGAATGTTCAATCTCCTATAATACATTTAAAGAAGCTATATTCTCAGTTAATGAAAAACCCGTTGCTCATTTGTTAAGCGTTAAAGATAATCTTTTATCATCTAATATCAGCATCGACAGTGTGTATGACTATGCTCAAAATCTTAGAGAAAACTTATCAAAATTTTCATACATGAGTTCATGGATTAACAATGAGACCTCGGAAGACAGCCTCTTAGGCACTATCATTATAATAACAAAATTTATTGAAAGGCAAAAAGCAAATGCTGCATTAATTAAATTTATGGCTGAAAAAGGATTGCTTGCAAATATAGACTATAGGCACTTATTGGATTTAATAGCTATATTAGAAAATGATTGGGGAATAATACGCGCCATCTTCATTAAAGCGAATACCAAAAGAGAGACTCCTAATTTTGATAGGCTTAATTTACTGGCTCATAAATGCTTTATACTTGAGTGGCAGTTGTGGTGCAAAATACTAAAACCTATTTCATACAGCAAAAAATATAAGAAAGACAAAGAAGTATATAATGCATTGAAAATCAGAGATCGTGAAAATGAAATTATATTAAAAAATGTTGACTACACCCTTGTAAAGAAGCTCTTTCATGGCAAGCGTTATCTATGGACAAAAATCACGCTCTCATACGGCAATGTATCGGATTCTTTGATGGTCACTAATTCCAATGGATTCTCCGTTTCTACGTGCGGAGAAACTGATACCATTTATGAGGTGCAAGTTAAGAGGAATAAAATAAATCTAATTACTGATATACATTACTTTGATGTGAATGAAATGAATTCAATAAAAGTTTCATACAACGGAGAAAGCGGTATTTCCGATTCAAAAGGAAACTTGATTCCTCATATGGATATGATTCCTATTGAAGATTACTGCAAAATATCTCCATTCTTAAATAAATTATCCGTAAGCGATCCATTGCAAGTGCCACAAACAGTTGAAGATTTAAAAATAGATATACTTTCCGAATATGCTATATATAAAAATTGTGCTTTTACAGAAAATATATGTAGCATTAGCAAAATATATGATAAAGATTATGCCCAAAATAAGATTGTCTTATTTAAATTTAGATTTGACTGTTTTACGATGATGAAATTATCTTTGCGCTTAGGGCATAGTGGTACAGTAAAAGTATGGCAAAATAATTCTTCAATATATATAAGCAAAAAGAAAAAGTCCTATGTTCAAATAGATGATTCTGTTATTAGTTTCACGGGGAGCGAAGGCGTCAATGAAATGATTATAGCTATGGATGTTTGCTTTAATAAAAAATATCCTGATGCCCTAATAGGTATCATGTTGCGAATCGAAAATGTAGATGATAACTATAGCTCACAAATACTGCCGATGATTATATAGTAATGAATTGATGAGTAGCGATTTATCAGAAAATGATCGATTATTGTTCCGTTGAAATTAACGAATCGGAGCGAAACTTTAAGGTGTTTCTGCTTTAAATTTTCGCAAACGATTCATATTTGAAAAGGAATCCGACATATAAACCGATTATAAATAACCAAACAGCTTGAGGATGCCCTTTTATTTTCGAGGGCACCATCAAGCTGTTTTGTTTTTTGCGTGATTTGAAGCGTCGCATTGTTTTTGCTTTTGTGGCTGATTTCACTTCATGAATAACCACACTCATCTGACTAACCCTATTCAAGCTCAAATAGCGGCAATATCACCCTTAGTTTGACATACGAAAGCAAGTTGTGTATACTAACTTAACCTCTGCAAAGGAGATACTCTTATTTTGATGTCATCAAAACCAACAGAATTTAATGAATTTATAAGTGCTCAGGCCGAGACGCTTTTTGGACAAATTGCGGCGGACAAGCTACAGCGTAGCCAGCATGATGTGAAATGCGGCCTTCGCAACGCCGACGGAACAGGTGTCATGGCGGGGGTATCAAGAATCGGCAGCGCACAGGGATACTATATGCGCGACGGCGAAAAAACGGCAATGGAAGGCAGTCTCTATTATCGCGGGATAAATGTCGCGGATATTGTGGATGGCTTTATCCGGGAAAAACGCCCCGGCTTTGAGGAAACCGCATATTTGCTCATATTGGGAAAACTGCCAAATGCAAAAGAACTTGCGACATTTAAGCAAATGCTTGAAGAATTTAGGGATTTACCCCCCGGATTTACGGAAAACATGATTCTCGCTTCGCCGAGCGTAAACATAATGAATAAAATCGCGCGAAGTATATTAGCGCTTTATTCTTATGACCCGCAGCCGGAAATCAATGAGCGGGATTTGGAATGTGAGCTGACAAAGGCACTGCATCTTTTGGCGTGCAGCCCCATAATAGTCGCCCACGCATACGCGGCAAAACGTCATTATTTTGACGGCGAGGGTTTGTATATTCACCGCTCCCGCCCCGGTTATTCTATGGCGGAAAATTTTCTGCACATTGTGCGGCGCGACAACTCATTTACCGACGAGGAAGCGAAGCTGCTTGATTTGTGTATGGTTTTGCAAGCGGAACACGGCGGCGGTAACAATTCCACCTTTGCCTGTCGGGTATTAACCTCAAGCGGTACGGACATATACTCGGCCATCTCTGCGGCTGTCGGGTCGCTCAAGGGCTCGCGCCACGGCGGAGCTAACGCAAAAGCGATGGAAATGTTTGAATACATAAAAAAAGACGTTAAGGACTGGAAGGATGACGACGAAATTTTAAGCTATCTCGACAAAATGCTTCTCGGAAAAGCCGCGTCCGGTGATAAACTTATATACGGCATGGGTCATGCTGTTTATACAATTTCCGATCCGCGAACAGTCATTTTGAAAAATCTGGCGCGTTCGCTTGCGGAGAAAAAAGGTGTGTATGAGGAACTCGCGTTAATGGAAGCCGTAGAAAGGCTTGCTCCAATTTCGCTCGAACGCACAAAGGGCAGAAAAGAAAAAATTTGCGCGAACGTGGATATGTATTCGGGTTATGTATATAAAATGCTCGGTATACCTCCAGAGTTATTCACGCCGATTTTTGCGGTGGCGAGAATGCCCGGCTGGTGCGCCCATAGATTGGAAGAGGCATGGAGCGGCGGCAGAATCATCAGGCCGGCATACAAAGCAATAGCTCTTGATGAGGAATATGTGCCGATAGCCCTGCGAAAATAAAATTTTCAGATAAAAAAATCTATATTTAAAAGGAGAAGAGCAATGTCAAACAGGATTTTCACGTCAGAATCAGTAACGGAAGGGCATCCGGACAAGGTATGCGATCAGGTATCAGACGCAATACTTGACGCAATATTAGAGGGCGACAAATATTCGCGTGTAGCCTGCGAGACAATATGCACGACGGGTCTTGTGCTCGTAATGGGCGAGATAACGACAAGCTGCTATGTAGATGTGCCGTCTGTTGTCCGTGAAACAATCAAAGAAATCGGATATACAAAACCCGAGCTGGGCTTTGACTATAAAGGTTCGGCGGTTATGACGACGATAGACGAGCAAAGCCCGGATATCGCAATGGGTGTTAACAGCGCGCATGATGAAGCCGACGAAAAAGGCGCGGGAGATCAGGGCATGATGTTTGGGTTTGCCTGTAACGAGACCCCCGAGTATATGCCGGCTCCGTTGTCACTGGCCCACGCGCTCACAAGAAAGCTCGCGTCCGTGAGGAAAAGCGGCGAGCTTACATTTGTAAGACCCGACGGAAAAAGCCAAGTCACCGTCGAATACGATGAAAACAAGAAAGTTATTGGCGTGCCCGCGATAGTGGTTTCAACACAGCACGACCCAGACATAGATATCGAAGATTTGCGCGAGGCTATAATAGAGTGCGTAATAAAGCCCGTTATTCCGTCGCACCTCATAACAAAAAACACTAAATTCTTCGTAAACCCGACCGGACGCTTTGTTGTGGGAGGCCCTGCCGGAGATTCGGGTCTCACGGGGCGGAAGATTATCGTAGATACATACGGCGGGTATGCCAGTCACGGCGGCGGATCATTTTCGGGAAAAGACCCGTCAAAGGTTGACCGCAGCGCGGCATACATGGCGCGGTATATCACGAAAAATATCGTGGCCGCAGGTCTTGCCGATGCGTGTCAAATCGAGCTTGCTTATGCGATCGGCGTGGCGCGTCCGGTGTCCGTGCACATTGACACACGAAATACGGGCAAATTATCCGATCAGAGGATAGCGGATATAGTAAACGAAAACTTTGATTTGCGGCCGTCTAAAATCATTGACAAACTTGATTTGCAAAGACCGATATATCGAGGCACTGCCGCTTATGGCCACTTTGGGCGAGACGACAAGGACTTCAACTGGGAGAAGCTTGATATGGTCGAAAAGCTGCGCAGTTATCTGTAACTCAAACCGGAGCATTATTTATAGCCTATGGAAAACGAAAGTATAGTTGTGGGGCGAAATGCCGTTATAGAAGCTCTTCGTGCCGGAGTAAAGATAGATAAGGTTTTTATCGCAAAAGGTGAGACCGATACGGCATTGGGGTATATAGCTTCCGTTGCGCGTGAAGCGGGAGCGGTGGTGG
>WRMH01000041.1 GCA_009777235.1 Oscillospiraceae bacterium | reverse complement strand
TGCCCTACGGTTATGACTGACCGCAGTTAGGCATAACCCATAAAAACAAAACTTCGCTGGCTGAACGCAAGCAACACCTTGAAAACAGGCGATTAAAACGAATTTCCATTACTGATTTCGCTGTCCTTACAATTTTGCCAACTTTTGCTTTACACATACTTTCTCAAACTTCTCCTTGCGGTTCGCCCCCGGATATGGTACAATTGGGGTGCAAGCAAGGGGGAATCGTTTTGACCAAACTCAAACACACGTTCAAAACCGACATACTCTTCAAGATGCTGTTCGTAAAATATCCGAATTTACTCAAAAAGCTCATTTCTGAGTTACTGCGGATCAAACTGGAGAGTATCGAAAAGTTCGAGATACGAAACCCGGATATGCTGCCGGAGGTTATCGGAGACAAATTTTGTCGTTTGGACATCAATATGGAAGTGGACGGTCAGCGTGTGGATTTGGAAGTCCAAGTCGAGGACGAGGGCGATTACATTGAGCGCAGTATGTACTATTGGGCTCGTGAGTTTTCTTCGGCGCTCGCGTCCGGCACGGACGGCTACGGTTCCCTGCCACGGACGATTATCATCAGCATCATCGACTTCATCCAGTTTGACTGCGAAGAATTTTTCTCCGAGTTTCAACCATTGGAAGTTACCCGGCATACACTCATGAGCAACAAAATGGGATTCATCTTTTTCGAACTACCCAAGTTACCCGCCGAAATCAGCAGGAAGAATATGTTACAGGTCTGGTTAAGACTGTTCAAAGCCAATACTGAGGAAGAATTGGCTGAAATCGAGAAATGGGAGGTGCCTGAAATGCAACAAGCCATAAATGCCTACAGAGAAGTGACCGTTTCCCCGGAGTTTCGGGAGTTGGTGCGAATGCAGGAAAAGGCCCGTCTTGATGAACGACAGGCGTTGCACCATGCGAGAAAAGTGGCTAGAGCCGAAGGGATGGCAGAGGTTGCCAAGAATCTTCTTAGGCGCAATAGACCATTGAACGAAATTATGGAAGATACCGGTTTGACTCAAGCCGAAATAGAAAGTTTGCGTACTTCCAATTGATTGGCCTTTTTCATCCGAGCGTTTAGTTTCGTAGCCATTCGCACTGTACCGTTTCATAAATTCAAACACCAAACACCGTTTTGATTGTTCGATGCGGTGTCGCATTAGCTCAATTTTATTTCCATTCAATTTACCATATCCGCCATACAAACTCCAAATGAAAATATACTTTACCGGCCGGGCATATAATGGTACTATATCCATGATGAAAAACAATGTTAAAGATTCCGGCGCGGGCGGCGCAAAAAACGCGAGTGTGCCGGAGGGCAGCATCCGATACCTAAAAGGCGTCGGCGAAGCTCGCGAAAAACTATTTTTAAAGCTCGGTATTCGCACCTTGCGCGACCTCATCTGTTATTTTCCGCGAGGGTATGAAGATCGAACGGTATTTAGAAAACTGAGCGCGTTTACCGTCGGTGAGTCTGCCTGTGTCTGCGCCATAGTCGCCGAAACTCCCAGATTATCTCACATTCGCAAGGGGCTTGACATCACAAAGCTCCGCGCCGCCGACGAGACCGGCTCCGTTGAGATAACATTTTTTAATATGCCTTTTGTAAAAGATGCCCTTAAACAGGGAGAATCATATGTTTTCTACGGAAAAAATTCGGGCACTCTCTTACAGCCGCAGATGACAAACCCTATTTTTGAACGTATGCGCGGTGAGCTTTGGTCAAAACCCGCTTCCATGAGCGCAGCCGGTTCTAAGGTCGGATGTATAGCTCCAAAATATCCTCTGACGGCAAGGCTTTCATCCGCTATCATAGCTACGGCGGTGCGCAGCGCGCTTGAGAAATGCCGCGATGTGCTGCCCGATGTAATTCCTTATGATGTCGCGGCGCAATTTGGGCTGTGTAAAGCAAAGTGGGCTTATGAGAACATACATTTTCCAACCTCTTTCACAGAGCTTTCAATAGCGAGGCGGCGGCTCATTTTTGAAGAATTGTTTGTTTTGGTGACCGCCATGCGTTTTTTGCGCGAAAAGCGCGATACGCAGCTTGGTATACGCATTGATGTTCCCGATTTGCGCGAGTTTTATAAGGCGCTGCCTTTTGCGCCGACCGGGGCGCAGACTCGGGCTATCGGCGATGTTTTGACCGATATGTCTTCGGGCAGGCTGATGAACCGGCTCATACAAGGAGATGTCGGGTCGGGCAAAACGATCGTTGCGGCGGCGGCGGCGTGGGCAGCGTGGTACTGCGGCGCGCAAAGCGCATTCATGGCGCCGACGGAGATACTTGCAAAACAGCATCACCGCACCTTGAGCCGGTTGCTTTCGCCGTTTGGGATGCGCGTCGGGCTGCTCACAGGAAGCATGACGGCAAAGGGCAAGCATGAAGCCTATGAGAGGCTGCGTTATGGCGAGACTGATCTCATTATCGGTACGCACGCGCTTTTATCCGAAGGTGTGGTTTTTAAAAATCCGGCGCTTGTCATCACCGACGAGCAGCACCGCTTTGGCGTGCAGCAGCGTGAAGTGCTCTCGGCAAAGGGTGAAAACGCGCATGTGCTGGTAATGTCCGCCACGCCGATACCCCGCACATTGGCTCTGTTTATTTACGGAGATTTGGATATTTCAATCATTGATGAGATGCCGCCCGGACGCCGCGAGATAGAAACTCATGTTGTAAACGAGGCTTACCGTGAGCGCCTTTACGCTTTCGTCCGTAAATTGATTGGCGAGGGGCGTCAGGCATATATCATCTGCCCTATGGTTGAAGAGTCCGAATACGATGCTTCTGACGAAGCCGCAGACCCTCACTCTTCCGGCTTTGCTTCCGGCACTGCGGATTCTCACGCTTCAAACCCCGCTCCCCGCGCCGCGCTAAAATCCGCCCGTGAATATCACGAAATATTGAGCACAAAGATTTTCCCGGATTTTAACATTGCGCTCGCGCACGGCAAAATGCCCGCAAAGCAAAAAGATGCGGCTATGGCGGCTTTTTCTTCCGGCAAGGCTGACATTTTGGTCGCGACAACGGTTGTAGAGGTGGGCGTGGATATTCCCAACGCCGCGCTCATCATCATTGAAAACGCCGAACGCTTTGGATTGTCGCAGCTCCACCAGTTGCGCGGGCGCGTCGGCAGGGGCGAGCATAAATCATATTGCGTGTTATGCGTAGGCTCTGCCGCCGCCGACGGAAAAGAGCGATTGCAAATCATGAAGTCTACCAATGACGGCTTTATCATCGCGGAAGAAGACCTCAAGCTGCGCGGGCCCGGCGATTTCTTTGGTTCGCGCCAGCACGGTCTGCCCCAAATGCGCATAGCAAATCTTGCTTCGGATATGCTTGTTTTGCGCGACGCGGGGCAGGCGGCGGAAAAGCTGCTTCAAATAGACCCCGACCTCTCGTTTCCCGAGCATCGCCCTCTCGCCGACCAAATAAAACGAATATTTGAAAATCACGCCAACACGCTAAATTAGCGGATATTAAATTTGCGACCCGGTGAGGAAGGCTGTATTTTTCTCACCTGAAAGCAAACTAAAGACCGCTGTATTGATGAGCAATCGGCCTTTTTTGCGAAAATGTTTGACATTTGCGGATGTTTCGTGCAAAATAGCCAATAGGAGGTGATTTTATGACAAATACAAGCACTCGTTCAAGCGGAATGCACATCAGGGTTAATCCCGAAATAAAGTCACAAGTCGAGCCTATTCTTGCGGCAATCGGCTTGTCGTTCAGCGACGTCTTTAACCTGACACTAAGGCAGATTTATCTTAAAAAGCGTGTTCCTTTTGACTTGTCGGCAGTGGAACTGACCGAAAACGGTTACACCGCTCAATTTGAAGCTGAAGTGTTGGCTGAAGCAGAAGAGCTGTATGCGGCTGTCGCAGACGGGACTGCGAAGGTTTACAAAAATTCGGCTGAAATGTTTGCGCAATGGGACAAAGAGGACGAAGAAGATGGCGAATGAAAAGTACAGACCCGTTGAGAGTAAGCAATTTAAAAAAGGACGTAAACTTGCGAAAAAACAGGGACACGATATGTCATTGTTAAAGTGGGGAGTTGAGCAATTACTTTGTGATGTCCCGCTCCCCGAAAACTGGAAAGACCATCAGTTAAAAGGCAATTTCAAGAACTATCGCGAGTGTCACATCGGCGGTGCGGGCGACTGGCTGCTCGTCTACGAAAAACGTGACAAAGAGCTGATTTTGTACCTTTACGGCACAGGCAGTCATACGAATTTGCTTGGGTTGTAGTAATCATCGCCTACATCTCACCATTGCATATAAGCACAAAGGGTGCTACAATATGAACGGTACTTCTAAAAACCTCTGTCGCACATCTTTGCACTACCTTTTCCCGCCCATTTTTCGCGTTTTTCGGTTAAATACAGCAAGTATTCGCCCTCAAAACACGAAAAACGGACGAAAAAATATAGCACAAATCTGACGACACAGGTTTTCAAAAGTACCCTGACACAGAAACTGCTCGCAGGAGTCTTATTATCAGGAGGCGGCGTATGTCGGATAAAAAATCCCCCGCGTATAAACGGGTTTTACTCAAAATCAGCGGAGAGGCGCTTGCCGGAGACAAAAAAACGGGTCTCGATTTTGACGTTATACGCAATGTTTCAGGCGCGATCAAAGAATGTGTCGCGCTCGGCGTTGAGGTCGGCGTCGTTGTCGGCGGCGGCAACTTTTGGCGCGGCGTCAAAGACGGCGAGGGCAAAATAGAGCGCACACGCGCCGACCATATGGGCATGATGGCAACCGTCATGAACTGCCTTGCTATAGCGGATATGCTCGAGCAGCTTAAAGTTCCCGTCCGTGTGCAGACGGCACTGTCCATATCGGCAGTCGCCGAACAATATATTCGCCTGCGAGCCGACCGTCACCTTAGAAAAGGGCGCGTCGTCATTTTTGGCTGCGGCACCGGGCATCCATACTTTTCTACAGATACGGCAGCGGTGCTTCGGGCGGCGGAGATAAACGCCGATGTGATCTTGCTCGCGAAAAACATTGACGGAGTTTATACGGCAGACCCCGCGACCGACCCTTCCGCTACAAAAGTTGACGCTATCACCTATGACGAAGTATTGTTACAGAATTTAAAGGTCATGGATTCCACCGCGACGTCGCTTTCGCGCGAAAACCACATACCAATATTGGTTTTTGCCCTAAAAGACCCCGCAAATATAGTCCGCGCGGTTTTGGGCGAGCAAATCGGCACAAGCGTAAAGTAAAACATCTTCAAAAGAAACAAACCAAGACGCCGGGCAAAGCAGCCGGATATACATCGGTTTGAAGCGTAAAAAGGAGGATCAGATAATGTACGATGAATACGAAAGCAAAATGAAAAAAACAGTAGAAGTGCTGCAATCCGCTTTTACGACCGTGCGCACGGGACGCGCGAACGCGGCCGTTATCGAGCCTATCAAGGTTGATTACTACAACACGCCGACTCCCATAAACCAGATTGCGGGCATCTCGACGCCCGACCCGCGTACCCTCATGATAATGCCTTGGGACGCCGGCAGCTTGAAGCTCATTGAAAAAGCGATACTGTCGTCCGATCTTGGCATAAATCCGGCAAACGACGGGCGCGTCATTCGTCTGCAATTTCCACAGCCGACCGAAGAGAGCCGCCGGGATTTGATAAAGCAAATCTATAAGCAGGCCGAGGAGTCGAAGGTCGCCATTCGCAACATTCGACGAGACGCCGTCGAGAAAGCCAAAGCTCAAAAAAAGACAGGTGAAATCACCGAGGACGATTTGGCAATCACCGAAAAAGACTTGCAAAAGCTCACGGACAAATATGTCGCGGAGATTGACAAGGTCACACAGGCCAAAGAAAAAGAAATTAAAGAGATTTGATTTTGTTGGGAGCAAATGCGGGTTCTAAGAGAATTGTTTAAGAAAAAAAACGGCAATAAACCAAAAGAGGCAGCTTTCAAATGGGATGCCTCTAAGTTGCCGCAGCATATTGCCATTGTGCTCGACGGCAATGGGCGTTGGGCGGCAAAACGCGCCCTCCCCCGCAGTGTCGGTCACGCGGCGGGCGCGGAAACTTTTCGCCGCATCGCGACATATTGTAAGGACATCGGCATAAAATGGCTCACCGTCTACGCTTTTTCGACCGAAAACTGGAAACGCGGCGCCGATGAAGTAGAGGCGATAATGGAGCTTTTGGAGAAATATCTTTATGAATCCATCGAAAAGATGGAGCGCGACAAGGTAAGAATGAAATTTTTTGGCGACACGTCCGTTCTTTCGCAAAAACTCCAAGAGCTTATCGCTAAAACCGAAGAGTTATCAAAGAACTTCGAAGGAGTTTGCGTGAACATCTGTCTTAATTACGGCAGCCGCGGCGAGATAATCCGCGCCGCCGAGACATATGCCCGTTCTTACGCGCAGGAGCTTTTGGCTGCAAACGGCAGCGACGACGAAACATCTGAGGTTACAAGAAAACTCAGCGAGGAGGAGTTTTCAAAGTATCTCTACAGCGCGGATATTCCAGACCCCGATCTTGTCATACGTCCGAGTGGCGAGATGCGTCTGTCAAACTTTTTGCTCTGGCAATCGGCATACTCGGAGTTTTATTTTACTAAAACGCTTTGGCCGGATTTTAACGAGAGCGAGCTTGACGATGCCATCGCTGATTATCAAAAACGCGATCGCCGCTATGGCGGAGCGTAGTGTAAATTTTCTTGCAAAATTGATGTGAATATGCTAAAGTTACCTGCAGGGTAGGAAAATGTCAATATAGATTCTCCTATTAAAGACGCCGGTGTGGGGTAAAAACGTGAAAAGACTTGCTAAAACTGTATGTGCCGTGATTTGCGCCGTGTTAGTTTTCTCTTTTGCGACAGGCTGTTTGGAGCAGTTTGCTCAGAGTCCCGACGAAAATCTCTACATCGAATTTGAGCAAATCACTTACCGTGATCTGCCGGGCATTACCGATGCCGAAAAATCCGCTATTGACGCGCTGCGGCAAGCCGGCGGACAGTTTGTATTCGGCACACTGACGACCACCGAAGCGTTTATTGACACAGATGGCAAGCTGAGCGGCTTTTCCGATTTTTTGTGCCGCTGGCTGACGGATTTCTTCGAAATTCCCTTTATACCACAGCATGTGTCATGGCAGGAATTGATTGACGGGCTCGCAAACGGCGAGATAGATTTCACGGGAGAATTGACCGCCAACAACGAACGCCGGCAAACATACATAATGACTACCCCCATCGCGCAGCGCACCTTAAAATGCTTTCGGATAGAGGGGAGTACGCCGCTTGATGAAATCGCTTCAAACCGCCTGCCGAGATACGCATTGCTTGAGGGGACGACAAACATTGACGACGTTTCGCAATATGCTCTTGAAGATTTTGAGCTTATCCTGATAAGAGAAGTTGACGAAGCGTATGAACTCTTAA
>WRMH01000040.1 GCA_009777235.1 Oscillospiraceae bacterium | reverse complement strand
CGAAATGCCGTTATAGAAGCTCTTCGTGCCGGAGTAAAGATAGATAAGGTTTTTATCGCAAAAGGTGAGACCGATACGGCATTGGGGTATATAGCTTCCGTTGCGCGTGAAGCGGGAGCGGTGGTGGTGGAAGCCGACAGGCGAAAATTAGACCGCCTGTGCTGTGACGCGGCCGGAGCAGACATCCCGGGAGAGAGGACAAAATATGTCCGGCAAGGCGATGACAACAGCGACGGCAAAAACGGCGACTCGGGCGGAAGAGGCGGATATGTCCATCAGGGCGTTGTCGCGGTCGTATCTCAAACCGACTACGCGACCGTCGAAGATATATTGGATTTTGCCGGGCAAAAAGCAGAAAAGCCGCTTATTATCATATGTGACGAGATAACAGACCCGCACAACCTTGGCGCGATAATCAGAACCGGTTACGCAGCCGGGGCTCACGGCGTTATTATTCCAAAACGAAGAAACGCGGGGCTGTCACCGGCTGTCGTAAAGGCTTCAAGCGGCGCGGTGTTTCACGTGAAGGTGGCGCGTGTCCCGAACATAGTGGCGGCAATAAAAAAGCTAAAAGAGGCCGGAGTATGGATTTTTGCCGCCGAGCCGGATGGAAAATCAAGCTTATGGGAGTCCGATTTGACCGATGCGACGGCGATCGTAATTGGAGCGGAAGGCAAGGGCATAGGAAGGCTTGTCGGCGAAAACTGTGATTTTAAAGTATGTATACCGATGAAAGGTAAGATTTCATCATTAAACGCGTCAGTTTCCGCATCCATACTTCTATATGAGGCTTTAAGGCAAAGAAGGTGAATTTGTGTTAAACAAGCAAGGCAGCAGCGATGATATTTTCAGGCAAACCGATGCCGACAGTTCGGACGGGTTTTCGTTTGAGTCTATTTTGGCTGAAGTAAAAGGTTCGGCATTCATTGACGGCGATAAAAAAACACCCTCACATATATTGGAGGCGGAAGCGGAAAGAATATTGAGGGAAGCCTCCCAAATATCCGAGGAGAGATCAACCCTTGAAGGGGGAGCGGCAAGTGAGACCGCCATGACCGCCGAGACAAACATGGACGAACCCGCTGAGTTTTCCATGCCGCCGGAGTTTGAGATATCAAAGGCGGATCAGACGGAACCTCCCGGATTTTTCGCGCCGCCGGAATTTACCATACCGGAGATAGAGGAGGAAAAATCACCCGAAGTATTTTCGCCGCCGCAGACACAGACGGCTTTTGACAAATCTCCGTATGAAGATTCCTATGACTCGGCAACGGCAATGGACACGGGTGATATATTCTTCAAAAGCTATGAAGCATATGAGTCATTGGAAGACGAAAAACCAAAAAAAAGACAAAAACAGGCGGCGCCGATTTCCATAGACTATGATAATTCGCCGACAATTGACGTAAGCACCGTGTCGGCGGATGCCGAAAGCACCGTCAATTTCAAAGGCTCAACAAACATGGGCACAGAATATGGCCGCAAAACGATGTTTGATGAGGCGACAGTTTCCGCAGATGAGCAAATGGGTATGGAAAGCGATGAGGACGATGTTGAGATAATAAAGGAGCCTCCGTTAAAAGACGCGGCCTTAAAGTTTGCGAGGGCGTGCAACTCCATATCGCTGCGTTTGATACCGGCGACAATAATAACAATCATTATGGTACTTATTACTTTCACATTTGAGGCAGGTATGATTGTACCGTTTGGGATAGGATATAGCCTTGATTATGCTGCGGGGACGCTCGTTATATGCCTGCTTGCGGTCATGATACTATGCGTCGAAATAATTATCAGAGGCGTAGATTTTATCATACGCGGTAAGCCCAATGCGGAAACGCTTGTCCTGTTCTCATGCGCAATCTCAATTATTTCGGCAACTTTTACAATGCTCAGCGGTACGGCTCTTATGCTGCCGTTTTGCGCGGTATCCGCGCTGTCGTTGTTATTTGCCGCATACGGGGAGCGAATCAATCTGCGGGCTATGACAGATACGCTAAAAACCGCGATAGGATCGTCGGAACCGTATGGCGTGCAGGCCGAATTTAGCGGGGACATTGACAAATCCGTATTAAAAAAATCATATTGCAGGACGGATGGGTTCTATACCAACCTGATGCAACAGGACATATCAGAAATTCTTTACCAGCGGGCGACGCCGGTATTGCTGACGGGTGTTCTTTTTCTGACGGTATTGACGGTGATCATAAATGGGGCGGTAGAAAATTCGCTGCATGTGCTTTCGGCTCTTCTCGCGGCTGCCGCGCCGTTTTCCGCGCTGCTTTCATATTCGCTTCCGTTTGGAATCGTCTCAAAGGCGATGCGTGATTCGGGCGTGGCTCTCGGTGGTTGGGGCGGCGTGGATGATATCAGCTTTACCGACGGAGTATGTATAACCGATGATGATTTATTTCCGCCGGGAACTCTCGGTCTTAGCGGCGTGAAGGTCTATGACGGAGCCGCGCCAAACAATATCATATGCTATACGGCAAGCCTTATCATAGCGTCAGGTTCGGGGCTTACGGCATTATTTTCAGAAATCATCAAGCACCAGGGAATAACGCCGCTGCGCGTCGGGAATTTTGAATGTCATGAGAGCGGAGTCAGCGCGGTCATACAGGGTCATCAGATAGCCAGCGGATCGGCCGCGTTTATGAATCTTATAGGGGTGAGAGTGCCCGATGACGTAAATCTAAAAAATGTTGTATTTACGGCAGTCAACGGTAAGCTCGCGGGAATGTTCGCGATAGAGTATAAACCGCTGCCGTCCGTGCAAAATGCTTTGGTGGCCATGCTAAAATGGCGCATTGATCTATTTTTTGCAATGCGCGACTTCAACATCACCCCGTCAATGGTGGGGCAGAAGTTTAAAGTACCTTTTGAGAGCTTTGTATTTATACCGGTAAAGGATGCCTACAGCATATCTGATCCGTACGCGGAAAAACAGGGGCGCACAGCTTCAATATTGATTCGCGAGGGGTTTGGACCGTTTGCCCAGTCGGTCACAGGCGGCAGATTGCTCAGATTTTCATCGCTGTTTGCGGCAATCCTCTCTGTTGCGTCCACACTGCTGGGTGTGCTTATTATGTTTCTTATGTGCTGGGATGGCTCGTTTTTATCAGCGACATCGGGCAATCTTATAATCTTTATGTTTTGTATGCTGATCACGGTGCTTGCAGTATGCGGGTATGTGCGAATACGCAAATATTAACGCGCCAGGGCGGGGAAATTTGCGGCAAGAGCGTCTGGATTTTCATCAAAGATAGAGAAATCCCGCAATAAAAAATGCGATAAATCGCAACGAAACGCGATAAAAAACGCGATAAATCGTAATGAAACGCGATAAATCCGATGAAACGCGATAAATCGTGATAAATCGCGAGGAAACGCTAAAATCTGTCTTTACAACCTATACCAATATAATATATAATTAAAAGGTCGCATCCAATTTAGGAAGGAATGGTTTACATATGTCATATACTACAGAAAAAATCCGCAACATTGCATTGCTCGGTCATGGGGGAAGCGGAAAAACAAGTCTCGCCGAGAGTATGCTTTTTTTGACAGGCAAAACCGACAGGCTCGGAAAGATTGCTGACGGAAACACGGTCGGCGACAGCGATTCCGAAGAGATAAAGCGTCAGATCACGATTTATCTGGCTGTTATGTTTGCACAGCACAAAAATACGAAGATCAATATTCTTGACACGCCTGGTTTTTACGACTTCGCGGGAGAGGTTGTAGAGGCTCTTCGCGTGGCTGATGCGGGTATTTTGACCTGCACCGCAAAGGATGGGATAAGCGTTGGTTTTGAAAAAGGGTGGTCGGCTCTGTCCGCGAACAAGCTCCCGCGCGCTGTCTATGTATCAAAGATTGACGAGGAAAACGGCGACTTTAATGCCGTAGTGTCAGATTTACGCGCCAAATACGGCACGTCAATTTGTCCGCTCACCATTCCCGTAAAAAACGCATCCGGCAAAATTGAAGGCGTATATGACATGGTTCACCGCAAAGCATATGCCATAGACGGAGGCAAGCAAAAAGAAATATCCGTGCCCGACAGCATGAAAAGCGAGCTTGAAGCTCTTTATGAGACATTTAACGAGAGCATTGCGGAAACCTGCGAAGAGCTTATGGAAAAATATGGCGAGGACTATACGCCGGAGGAGATAATAAAGGGTGTGAAGATAGGCTTAAAAGACCTCACGCTCTATCCCGTGTTTTGCGGCTGCGCGGCAACGGGGCTCGGTACGCTTCCGCTTCTCGATGCCATAGCCGATTTCTTTCCGTCGCCGCTTACGTGCAAAGACGCGACGGAAGAGGGCGAGGAGATCGTCCCCGATCCAAACGGAGCCACATGCGCGATTGTATTTAAGACGCTCTCTGATCAATATGGCAGATTTGGAATTTTTAAAGTTCTCTCCGGCAAGGTCACATCGGACATACAGCTTATCAACACCCGCAGCGGGGCTACTGAAAAGATAGGCCATTTGTTCTCAATGCAGGGGAAAAAGAATATTGAAGCCAAAGAGATTGTCTGCGGTGATATAGGCGCGGTATCAAAGCTGTCTGACACAAAGACAAACGATACATTATGTGACGCAAAGAAAAAAATTACGGCAAAGAGAATGGTATTTACTCCGCCCAATTATTCTATGGCAATCGCGCCAAAAACCAAAGGGCAGGAAGAAAAAATATCTACGGGGCTTACAAGGCTCGGCGAAGAGGATGTGACGTTCACATTTGTAAATAACGCCGAAACGAGACAGCTTGTGCTATCGGGAGCCGGTGACATACAGCTTGATGTGCTTTGCGCCAAGCTCAAAGATAAATTTGGCGTTGAAGTGGCTCTTTCACCCGCGCGCGTACCGTATCGCGAGAAAATCCGCAAAAAGGTTCAAGTGCGCGGACGCCACAAAAAGCAATCAGGCGGCGCCGGCCAATTTGGCGACGTTGTGATGGAGTTTGAACCCGGCGACACCGAAGATTTGCTGTTTGAAGAAAAAATCTTTGGAGGTAGCGTGCCGAGAAACTTTTTCCCGGCGGTTGAAAAAGGGCTGCGTGAGAGTATTCAAAAGGGAGTGCTCGCGGGCTATCCGCTCGTGTTTTTGAAGGCGACCCTTGTGGACGGCTCATATCACTCGGTAGACTCAAACGAACTCTCGTTCAAACTCGCCGCGCAGCTTGCATACAAAGAAGGCATACCGCAGGCAAACCCTGTTATGCTCGAGCCGATTGGCGTACTGAATGTCACAATTCCCGACACATATATGGGTGACATCATGAGTGATTTGTCAAAACGCCGGGGCAGTCCTTTGGGTATGAACATGAACTCCGAAGGTTTGCAGGTTGTCGAGGCTGAGGTGCCGATGGGTGAGATGTCAAGCTATGCGATTGATTTACGCTCAATGACGCAGGGCAGAGGTTCCTTTACATTACGTTTCGAGAGGTATCAGGAAGCCCCGACCCCGGTTCAGGATAAGATAATTGAGGAAGCCAAGCACTTAGCCGAATCTGAGTAAGAGGCGCGCGTTTATGCTCGCCCGGCGGGATTGGAAAACACCTTGGAATCGTTTTTTATGAGCACAGGCATTTATATATGGGATTTTGCGGCAGGGTTTAGCGGAGATTATATAACGGTGGTTACGACAATATCCCGCTTTATCTTGCCTGTGCTTGCCTTGATTATCGCGGTCAGATGCGTAAAGTCGCTTTTTCGCGAAAAGAGCGAGGGTGAGATTTGGGCGCAGCTTCAAACGGATAGCGGCAATCTGTTTGACTTAAAATATTGGGAAAATACGATAGGCAGGTCAAAGGATTCGGACGTTTTTATCGAGTTTCCGACAATCTCTCGCAATCATGCCGCGCTCGTGCGTGACAATAAGGGAAATTGGCGAATATACGATATAGATTCAAAAACCGGCGTTACAGTAAATAAAAAGAAAATTGACGGCGGGGGCGGAATCTGCGTCAAAACAGGAGATATAATCGAGATAGGCGGAGTAAGCCTGACATTCATCGCCGCGGATAAAACCGATGAATACGAACAGGCGGCAAGCAGGACGCGACCCGGCAAGGTGTCAAAGCAACACATAACGCTCATCTATTTGACAAGTTTTCAGGTCATACTCGCTTTGCAGCTATACATTACGGAAAACAATACATTGCCGATGATAGCCGTAATGTGTTTTCTTGCCTTGATCATACTTATGTGGGGCTGCTATTTTATAACCATTGCGCTCAGGCGCGTCGCGTTTGAGGTCGAGACGCTTGGCTTTTTCCTGACAAGCGTCGGCTTGGCGGTGGTCGCGTCAAGTGAACCGTCAAAGCTGCCCCGTCATATAATTTATATAGCCGCGGGACTTATTTTGTTCTATGCTTTCGGCTGGTTTTTGCGTGACCTTGACAGGGCAAAAAAAATGCGCAGGCCGCTCATGGTAATAGGACCTTTGCTGCTCGCCGTTACATTGGCTATCGGGCTTATTACAAATCAGCGAACCAACGGCGCGATACGGTGGATATATATCGGCAGTTTTTCGGTGCAGCCGGCGGAGTTTGTTAAGGTTGCCCTCATTTTTGCCGGAGCCGCCACGCTTGAGCGTTTATTTGCGCGCAGAAATTTGATCGGGTTTTTAGCCATGACAGGGGTTTGCTTAGGCTTGCTTGCGGTTATGACGGATTTTGGAAATGCTTTGATATTTTTTGTGGCTTATCTGGTCATTGCGTTTATGCGCTCGGGCGATTTTGCCACGGTTTTTCTTAGTATTGCAGGAGCGGGATTTGCGGGACTTGTGGCACTTTCATCCAGACCGCATATAGCCAGCAGGTTTGCGTCATGGTCAAAAGCGTGGGATCATATTTATACGGCGGGGGGATATCAGCAAACACGCGCCATGTCAGCGGCGGCAAGCGGCGGATTGTTTGGCGTCGGGGCGGGCAACGGTTGGTTTAAACGCATAACCGCCGCCGATTCGGACTTGGTGTTTGGCATGGTGAGCGAAGAGTTGGGGCTCATCGTCGCTTTGACACTGATAGCCGCGATAATAATATTTGCCGTTTACTCGGTATACGCGTCGGCGGGTGCGCGAAGTTCTTTCTTTGCGATAGCGGCTTGTGCGGCATCGGCAATCTTCGTATTTCAAATGATGTTAAATGTGCTCGGCTCGATGGACATATTGCCGTTTACGGGAGTCACATTCCCGTTTGTATCAAACGGAGGGACAAGCCTTGTCGCGTGTTGGGGGATGCTTGCGTTCTTTAAGGCGGTAGATACGAGGCAAAACGCGAGTTTTGCGGTAAAGATGCCGGAAAGACCCACTCGCGGAGGCGGCGGCGCGATCAAGTATAGGATGCAAGATCAACCACAAAGCCCCGAGCGCATTGGACAAATAAATAATCACGAACACCACATTGCCCGGCAGGAACTTGGCATATCAAATGAAGCTGTGACGCAAAAGCCGCGTATGATGGAAAGCGATGGTGCTAATGTATAGGGTAACAAGACGATCTTTATCGGTATTGATCATTGCCGCCGTTGTCGTATTGGGGATGGCGTACTATATATGCAGATATTTGTTTTTCGGAAGCTATTGGGCGGGTCAGCCGTTTAATCAGACAGTATATAAAGGGGCGATAAGCGCGGTCGGCAAAGTCGTAGA
>WRMH01000039.1 GCA_009777235.1 Oscillospiraceae bacterium | reverse complement strand
GAAATCACGCTTGGAGCTTACTCTCGAGGTGGACATGAATGTCATCGGCATAGGCGAATTTGTAAACGAGCTGTCTAAGCAAACGGAGTTTACCGACATTTCAATCAAAGAATTGCCTATGGAAAAAATTATTACCGCAATTTATCAAATTTGAATTTAGAATTTTTCGCAATAGTGCTACACTTTGCGGAAAATTTATGATACAATGCCACAGTAAGACAATTCTATTTGATTTTCCGGCCGGATAAAGACGAGATGAGGTGATATTTTGATTTTTAACGAACCGACTCCCCCGACAATAACATTTCCATTATTTGGAGACGGGTTTATCATAAATATACCCGAATACTTCACACTGCCGATACTGGGGCTTAAAATCTACTTTTACGGGCTTTTCATCACGCTTGGATTTGCTTTGGCGGCAGTATATGTCATCCGGCGCCGCGCACTCTTTGGCCTCAAAACGGATAATGTGCTTGACCTATTGCTTATAGCCGTTCCCTGCGGACTTATCGGCGCAAGGATATATTATATGCTGTTCAACTTTAGCGATTATTTCGGGCCGGGCAAATGGGGCAACATCTTGGCTATCCGGGAGGGCGGGCTTGCTGTTTACGGCGGCATTATCGCCTCGGGTTTGGTTTTTATAATATACAGCCGTATGAAAAAAATCAAGCTCGGCAGTCTGCTGGATGCCGCGGGATTTGGCCTTTTCATCGGGCAGGCAATCGGACGCTGGGGTAATTTTGTCAATCGTGAAGCCTTTGGTGAAATGACCGATTTGCCGTGGAAAATGGGGCTTGACCCTTGCAAATGCGGCGCGGCAGCATTTGAAGCGGGCGTACACTATCACCACCCGGCGTTTTTATACGAGTCTTTATGGAATATCTCGGGTTTACTGATACTGCATATTTTCTCCAAGAAGTCCAAATCAAAATATCCCGGTCAATATTTCCTGTTTTATGTGGCGTGGTACGGTCTTGGCCGTTTTATGATAGAAGGGCTCAGAACTGACAGCTTGTATATTCCCGGCACAGGGCTGCGCGTTTCTCAATGGCTTGCGGCGGCTTCTTTTCTCGTCGCCGCCGGTTTGCTTGTATACAATCATATACGCAAAAAAGGTAACATACCGACACTTGATGACGATGCCGCGCAAGAAAAGAATATCAATGAAAAATTGGAGGACGAATAAAAATGGCAAAGTACGACGATTTTAAGAAGAAAGCTAAAGAGACCTTCGACACCATTGCCGATGTATCGGTAGACGCGTATAAAACCGCTGAGGAGAAAGCAAAAATATTAGCAAAGAAAACTAAGCTCCGCGCCGGTATCGTGAACGATAAGGCGACGATCAGGCGTCTGAGCGTTGAGCTTGGCACTACCTATTACAAGCTCTTTAAAGATAATCCCGGCGAAGAGTTTGAGCAGCTTTGTCTTGAAATTTCAAATGCTCACGAACGTATAGCCGACAAAGAAAGTCAAATCGAAGAGCTAAAAAACGCCGCAAAACAAGACATTTAAGATAGGGTTACAAAAATGGGTAAAAAGTTTACCTTCATTGGCGCGGGTTCTCTTGGTTTCACCTTGGCGTTAACCAGAGATATATTGAGCTATGAAGCGTTCAGAGACTGCGATATTCACTTGATGGATATTCATGAAGGCCGTTTAGAGTATGCCAAAAAAGCCGTTATCAAGTTAATTGACGCAGGCGGATATTCCGCTGCCGTACACGCCACAACAGACAGAAAGAAAGCTCTCGAAGGCGCGGATGGGGTGCTTATCACTATCTTACAGGGCGGCGTTGATGTTTGGCGGTACGATATAGAAATTCCCAAAAAATATGGCGTTGACATCAATGTCGGCGATACTCGCGGCCCTGCCGGTGTAATGCGCTTTTTGCGTACAGCTCCGGTTATGCTTGATATAATACGAGATATTGAGGCGGTATGTCCCAAAGCAACAGTGCTAAACTACACCAACCCAATGGCAATGCTTTGCGGTTATCTGCAGCGCATGACAAATGTCAGCGTGACCGGCTTATGCCACAGCGTGCAAGGCACCGCATGGATGCTCTCGCAGTGGATCGGCGCGGATATGTCCGATGTGACGTACACCTGTGCCGGAATCAACCATACCGCGTTTTTTCTGGACTACAAAGTAAATGGCACAGACGCATACCCGCAAATCGCGGACAAGGTGAAAAATGACCCTAATATTTACCATGCAGAGCCGGTGCGCAACGAGATGTTTTTACATCTCGGATACTATCCGACGGAATCCTCCGGCCACAATTCCGAATATTTGCCGTGGTTTAGGAAACGCCCGGATTTAATTGAGAAGTATTGTACGCATGGAACTAACTGGAATCCCGGTCTGCACGCTTTTATTCTAAATGAGTATTTAGAAGCGGAGAATACTTGGGAAGAACGATTTAAGGATTTCCTTACCAAAAAAGACGTTGATCTCAACCGTGGCGGCGAGTATGCCGCAAACATATTTAACGCCATATTCGGCGACGGCACACCGTATGTATTCAACGGCAATCATCTAAATCGCGGCATTATATCAAATATGCCGCCTATGGCCTGCGTTGAGACTCCCGTGCTGGCTTCGCACACAGGATTGCAGCCGATACAAATCGGCGCTCTGCCTGATAATATAGCGATTCTTACCGGTCTCATCGCGCAAATAGAAGAATTGGCCGTAAATGCCGTTATCGAAAACGATGTAAGGAAAGTCTTTCATGCTAATCTCTTCGACCCTCTGACCTCTGCCGTACTGTCAATGGCGGAAATCAAAGAAATGACCGAAGAGATGTTAAATAAAAATAAAGATTACTTAGGGTACTTTAAGAGCCTGAAACTTTAGCCGATTTTGGTTTTAGGGCAGCTTTTTGTGTCACTTATGTCTTGGGCTATTCTTTACAACTATTGTGGCTTGGCTCATAAGCGTCATGAGGTCTGTCCTGTATTGCGGGTCAAACTCATCAAGCTGCGCATACAGAGCGCCTTTGTCGGTGACAACATATCTTGGCTTCATATTGTTGAGCATAATTGCCGTAACGTCCATACGACATGCGTCGCAATGACAGCAATCTGATACCTTAAACCATCTTTCTAAATATAGCTGTACCGCTTCTTGCGTATAATTTCTAAGTTGAAATTCCATGACATTACCTCCTCTTGTGTAATCTTATCAGTCAAGCTTGTCTTATGCGTCACGCGAAACGAGTTCGATAGCCTTGATTGCCGCCGAACCCGCATCCGGCGTATAGGCGTCCGCGCCTATTTCTTTAGCAAACTCTTCCGTGACCGGAGCTCCGCCAATCATTATCTTTACCTTATCTTTATGCCCTGCTGCATGTATTGCCTCTACCGTGTCTTTGAGCGATTTCATAGTAGTCGTCAGCAAAGCGGACGCGCCGACGAGCCTGCAATCGGGATGCTCCGCAAGCGCTTCTACGAATCTTGACGCGGGTACGTCAACACCAAGATCAATGACCTCAAAGCCTGCGGATTCTATCATGAGCGCAACCAAATTCTTTCCAATATCATGCAAGTCTCCGGTCACAGTTCCGATGATAAATTTACCCATTTTTCCGATACTGCCGCCCGCTAAATGCGGACGCAGTATTTCAACGCCTTTTTTCATAGTCTTTGCCGAAACAAGCATTTCAGGAACAAAGATTTCGTTTTCCTGAAACCTTTTCCCGACAACGCTCATGGCTTTTATCATGCCTTCTTCAAGTATATCGTTCGGGTCACCGCCGGCGTCTATAGCTTCGGTTACAAGCTCCTCAATAATCTTTACTTTTCCGTTTTCTATGGCTGTCGCAATCTGTTGAATCGTTGACATACTAACCTCCATAACCCATTTTATAACCATCATACCATATTTCGCTAAAATCCGTCTATGGATTTGTTAAATTTTTATGTGTTTTGCAGATTTCGCTTTGCAGATTTCAGGTTATTATTGCGACCCGGTAGCGCAAGGGTCTGGGGTGCAACTATTTGCCGGCTGCCGATACTGTGTTCAAGACAAGCACGGAGGTTGTCACCGTGCCGACGCCGCCCGGCACCGGCGTAATTGCCGCTGCCACCTGACATGCTTCATCAAAATTTACATCGCCGCATAGCTTTTGCTTTTCTTCATTCCAGTTGATACCAACGTCAATGACCACTTGACCCGGCGAGAAATACTCGCCTGTCAGACCTTCGGCCTTGCCCGTTGCCGCGATGATTATGTCGGCATCTCTTGTGATATTTTGAATATTTTTCGTGCGCGTGTGGCAAATGGTGACTGTCGCGTTTTTTGCGACGAGCATCATAGCCACGGGTTTTCCGACGACGAGGCTGCGGCCTATTACGACCGCATGTTTTCCCGTACAGTCTATGTTGTAGAAGTCTAAGATTCTCATGCAGGCCTGTGCTGTGCACGGTGCATAGCCCACGTCCGATCCGGTAAATACTCCCGCAAGCGAAGCCTCGGTTATTCCGTCAATGTCTTTAGCCGGTGACAGTGCTTTTCGGACTTCCTCATCGCTGATATGCTTTGGCAGCGGGCGCAGTATGAGCACTCCGTGAACAGCAGTATCTGTATTTAGGCATTTTATACATTCAAGGACGGCGTCCTTTGCCGTGTCATCTTCAAGTACAACATTTCTTACGGCAACACCGACACTTTCACAACGTTTTGCGGCGCTTTTTTCATATGATATTTGATCGGCCTTATCGCCAACACGGATTATCGCAAGGGTCGGGCAGATACCGCGTGCCTTTAGTTCCTGTACCTTTTTTTGTAGCTGGCTTTCTATATTTTCCACAACAGCGGCGCCTCTTAATATCTTCGCCATATATAAATGACCCTCTCTTTCTTATTTCAGCTTTGCCGTTACCTCTTCGTATATTTTGTCCGCTAAGGCACAGTGCTTGTCAAGCAGCCCGTTTGCCTCGGCATCGAGGAGGCTTGCATATTCTCTGCTTTTCATTGTTTTTGTATTGATAAATACATTGAGCGCGGCGCCTTGCAGTGCCGCCTTGCAAAATATGACTCCCACTCCAACGTCGCTGAGAGCCAATCTGCTTCCTTTCTCAAGAAGCTCTTCGTGGAGCAATACAGCATCGGCGCAAAGCCTCATTATATCCATCGGTACCGTACAGGCAAGTTTAAGGGCATCTTCTAAAATCTGCCCGCGGCGATGGTCGTCTTTTGGTATGCCGTATGCCTGCGCAAGCGGCTTGAAGCACGCGGCATCTTCATCAACAAGATGCAACAGCTCTGATTTCAACGCTTCGGCCTTATTTAATACTTGCAATATATCATCTTGAACATCCGCATATTTCTGCTTTCCGACAGTCAGATTACACACCATCATACCGAGCGCGGCCGATAACGCGCCAAGAAGCGCCGAGGCTCCTCCGCCGCCCGGCACAGCCTCTTTGGACGACAGTGCGTCTATAAAGTCACTACAGGTTTTATCAATAAATTTCATCTTTATAAATTCCCCTCTTTTTAAAACAATCCCGAGACATCGCCCGTTTGCGTATCAATATCAATGCGGCGGTACGCGGGATTAGAACCCGTTCCCGGCATCATGCTGATTTCTCCCGCAATCGGGCAAATAAATTTAGCGCCGCCATAGGTGAGTATGTCTCTTATCGGCAATCTCCATCCTTTTGGTATACCTTTTTCCGCCGGGTCGTGAGAGAGCGAAAGATGCGTTTTTACCATCATAGTAGAAAACTCGCGGTAGTATGGGTCATTTTCTATTCGCTTTGCTTTTTCAAGGGCACCGGGCTTCCAGTCAACACCGTCGGCGCCATATATTTCTTTGGCAATAAGCTCAACACGCTCGCGAAGAGGCATGGACAAGTCATAAAGATATTTTAATTCTACAGGCTCTTCGCACGCTTCTATGACGGCATTTGCAAGCTCTATTGCACCCTCTCCGCCATACTGCCAGTGTTCACTGAGCGCACAGCGCACCTTTTGCCCCGCGCAAAGCCTTTTTATGAGGGCAATTTCCTCATCCGTATCGGTACTAAACTTATTTATACATACAACCGGAATAATGCCGGATTTTTTTACGTTTTCTACATGGTGAAACAAGTTTAAAGCGCCTTTTTCGAGCAGGTCTAAATTTTGCTGCGTGTACTCTTTTGGCAGCTCGCGCCCGGGCACTACAAGCGGGCCGCCGCCGTGCATCTTGAGCGCGCGTATGGTTGCGACAACGACCGATACATTTGGCTGTAAGCCGGATAAACGGCACTTGACGTTCCAAAACTTCTCAAATCCTATATCCGCGGCAAACCCCGATTCCGTAACATGGTAGTCAAAAAGTTTTAAAGCCAATCTGTCACCTATTATTGACGACTGCCCGATTGCAATATTGGCAAACGGGCCTGCGTGAACGAGACACGGCTGATGCTCTACTGTATAACATAAGGTGGGATTTATTGTATTGCGCATCCACGCGGTCATCGCGCCGTCAACTTCGAGGTCGGCAGTCGTAACAGGCTCACCTTTTTTATTGTACGCCACAATGATTTTCCCTATCCGCTCGCGCAAATCTTTGAGGTCTGTCGCAACGGCAAGGATTGCCATAAGCTCACTGCTAACGGCTATGGCAAATCTCGAATCCATCTCAAAGCCGTTTCTCTCACCGTCTCCGAGACCTATCCGTATGTCGCGCAGCCCTTGGGCGCAAAAATCAATAACCCATCCAAATTCTATGCGCTGCGGGTCTATATCGAGACGCTTTAAGCCGATTTTCGCGAGTTTTTCATCGTCGTAATTGCGTTCATGCTGCATACGGGCGTTGAGCGCGACCATAGCGAGATTATGCGCATTCATGATATCGTTAATATCTCCCGTGAGCCCAAGCGAAAATTCGGTCATGGGAATAAGTAAAGCATTTCCGCCTCCGGCCGCTGTTCCTTTTACGTTCATAGTCGGCCCGCCTGACGGCTGCCTAAGGCATCCTCCGACATTTTTCCCGAGCCTGCCCAGCCCTTGTATAAGCCCGAGAGCCGTGGTGGATTTTCCTTCCCCAAGCGGTGTCGGCGTAATGGCGGTTATTTCAATGAACTTGCCGTCTCGCTTATCACGGAGGCGTTTCATGATTTTCATAAAATCGAGCTTCGGTGTTTTTCCGTACGGAATTATCTCATCGGGAAGAAGCCCCATCAGCTTACGGAAATGTTCTACCGGGGGAAGTGTTTCTTCCGCCGCCTTTGCGATTTGCCAATCTTTGTATTTTCTTGGGTCTAATCTCATAGTTATACTCCTATAAAACGCTCTAACCTGTCCATTCCTTTTTTTATCGTCTCCATTGAGGCCGCGTATGTCAGGCGGATATAGTTTTCAACGCCAAACCCCGTACACGACACGGTTGCCACCAACTCACTTTCCAAAAAAGCAAGCGCGAAATCATCACTGTTTTGAATTAGCCTATTCCCCAGAGTTTTGCCTATGAGCCTTTCTATATTCATCATAACATAAAAAGCTCCGTCCGGCTTGCGGCAGCTTACGCCATACATAGCGTTGATTCGTTTTGTAATATAGTCGCGGCGTTTGTTGAATACATCACGCATTGCCACGACGCCGTCTTGCTCATTTTGCAAAGCCTGCACCGCCGCATATTGAGATATGGTGCATGGCGCGCTCGTCGAATGACTAAGATAATTTTCCATAGCTTTTGCTATTTCTTCATTTGAGGCTGTATAGCCTATGCGCCAGCCCGTCATTGAGTATGCCTTTGATACGCCGTTTATGAGTATTGTGCGTTCTTTGATTTCCTCCCCAAGCGACGCCATGCTTGTAAACACCTTGTTGTCGTATATAAAGCGATAATATATCTCGTCTGATAATATGTACAGATCATGCTTTGAGCATATTTGCGCGAGAGCTTGCAACTGGTTTTTATCGTAAAGCATACCCGTTGGATTTGAAGGATTGCATATCAGAAACAATTTTGTCCTGCTTGTAACGGCGTTTTCAAGCTGCTTTGGTGTTATCTTGAAATCGCCCGTTTCGGGCGCGTTGAGAATAACCGGTATGCCTCTTGCCATTTTTACCGCTTCGGTATACGTAACCCAGTATGGAGCGGGAATTATCACTTCATCTCCCGGTTCTATCAATGTTTGCAAGGCTATGTAAATACTGTGCTTTGCTCCGCTGGCCGCAACGATCTGAGAGGGCTCATAGCTTACGCCGCAATCGGTTTTAAGACGCTTTGCGATTACCGCACGCAGCTCTGTTATACCTCCCGGCGGAGTGTATTTTGTCTTGCCTTCACCGATTGCCTTAATTGCCGCTTCTTTTATGTCATCGGCCGTATCAAAATCCGGTTCGCCCGCGCCAAAGCCAACGACGTCCGCGCCGCTCGCTTTCATCCGCTTATACAGCGCGTCCGTCTGCAAAGTGGCCGATGCTTGGATATTCAAGGCTCTTGCGGAAATATTTTTCACGACTCCGATCCCCTTCTCTGCGTCGGTAAGCTAATCAAGTCACTATCTCCGACGGTTTTGACTGTTTGTGTATAACCGCGTTTTTCCAGCGTCCGCTGAGTATATAAAACGTCAGAAAGATCAAGGCGCCCATTGATGCCACCGGCACGGACAGGCCAACCCCGTATAAACCAAGATCAAAGGTGCGGCTCAGTATGAGCGCCGCGGGTATGCGCAGCGCGACAGATGTAATAAATGTATTTATCATTGTTATATGCGTGTGTCCGGCGCCCGTGGCAATTCCAAAGAATGAGAATATAAAAGGCACCAAAAAATAATCCCAGGCTATCGCGCGAAGATATATCCCTCCCGCCGCGATGACGTTGTCAGAGTTGCTCATAATACCCATTATCTGCTCGGGAAAAAACATGACGAGAAAGAAAAACGGCACGCCGATAATGAGCGACAGTCCAACTCCCGTCAGCATGGTGCGAAGGGCGCGATCCTGCCTGCCCGCGCCAAGATTTTGCGCGCACATCATTGATACCGATTGGGATATTGCCAAGATAGGCATGATAATAAATCCGTTAAATCGCCCCGCAAGCCCGGTCGCGGCGGAAATTGATACATCTCCATAGCTGTTTACAAGCATTGTGAGCAGTAAAAAAGACGCGTTGACCGCTATTTGCGAAATACCCGACGGGATGCCGAGCTTTAGCGTCAGTTTGAGCTTATCCTTATACATCACAAAGCTCTTTAACTTAAAATCAAAGAGAAATCCGCTGCGGGACAGATATATTGACGATATTACGACCGTTCCAAATTGGCATATTATTGTAGCCGTAGCCGCTCCCGCCGCGCCCATCTTGTAATACCCAACGAACAGTAGATTGAGCAGTACATTTGTGACGCAGCTTATGGAGACTATGATTAGCGGCCTTTTTGCGTCGCCCAAGCCGCGCATTATCCCCGCGACAGCATTGTAAACAAATATAAACGGCAATCCGCATATACAGATA
>WRMH01000038.1 GCA_009777235.1 Oscillospiraceae bacterium | reverse complement strand
ATTTACGATATGCGAAGCTAATGGTGCAAGGCAAGGTAAAAGGGCGCGGACGAAAAGCAAGAAGCACACCATGTTTCGGCTGTGCGAGATATAAAAAGATGATAGAGGTAAACCGCTATTTCGCGCCCTAATATATTTGGAGCAGCACACTATGAATATTCTATGTATAAATTATGAATACCCACCTATTGGCGGCGGCGGCGGCCTTGCATCAAAGGAGATAGCCGAGATGCAAATAAAGCAGGGGCACAGCGTCACGGTCGTCACTATGAAATATAAAAACCTGCCCGCCTATGAAGTTATCGGCGGCGTGCAGATATACCGCCTGCCGTGTTTGCGCGCGAAAAAAGCGGTATGTTATCCGTGGGAGCAGCTCACCTTTATAATATCGGCAAAGAGGTTTTTAAAAAAACACCAAAAAGAGCACAAATATGATGTGTGCCATGCTCATTTTATAATACCGTCGGGCTGGGTTGCCAAATGGTTGAAACGATATGCCGGAATATCTTATGTAATAACCGCTCACGGCAGCGATGTCGCGGGATATAATAACAGACGCTTTAAACTGCTTCACAAGCTGCTCAAAAGTCCGTGGAAGAAAATATGCAAAAACGCGTATACGCTCATATCGCCGTCGGAATTTTTGCGCTCTCTTATTAAAAAAAGCGATCAGTCGGCAAATTGTCAAATCATACCAAATGGGATAGATATAAACGCTTACAAAAGCGGGTCTAAGAAAAACATAATACTCACAATGTCACGTTTGCAGCCGCATAAGGGCATACAGAATCTTCTCACCGCCTTTGCTCGGATACCGAACGAAGGGTGGGAGGTACATATCGCGGGAGACGGACCGTATCGAGGCGAGCTTGAAGCCTTGTCGCAAAGGCTTGATTTGAGCGATAAGGCGGTGTTTCACGGATGGCTCGAAAACAAGAGCGAAGAGCATATGCTCTTGCTGGCCGGTGCTAAAATCTTTGTGCTCGCAAGTGAGTTTGAAAACTTTCCGGTGTCTGTTTCGGAAGCGATTGCGTCCGACTGCCGCGTGATCCTCAGCGATATTCCGGCGCATGAGTTTTTCAAAGACTTTGGCGCGTATTATTTTCCGCAAAATGATATAGGCCGGCTCGCGCAAAAATTAAAAGAGCTTATGGCACTGCCGATAGCGAAGCAAAAAAATAAAGACATGCTTTCGATAGAGCATGTGGCCAAATCCATAGAAGAAGTGCTAAAAGCCGCAGCAATATCAAAGCAGCAGCCAAGAGTGTGAGAGTCGCTACGAGCCGATGGGGGCTTATATTTAAAGTTTTCGCTCGCGGGGGGCTATCCGGCAGTCTTTGATGTTGATACCTGTTATTTTTTGACGGTGCTTATTGTATTTGCGTATATGCAAATATTCAGCAAAAAACCTCAAAAAAGCCTTGCGGTAAGAGCCGAGCTTATTTAGTAAACCATACAGCGGCTTGCAGTTTTTTTCGGTAAACCTCAGAATACGGCTTCTCAGTGCCTTGTGTTTAGTTTTAATGGGCTTTGGTATTTGACGGGGCGAAGCCCGAAGGTAATCGAGCGGCAATCCTCGCCACGGGGACATTTCCTTCCACTTATACCAATCGTCGCGAAAGGAGGAAATAATAGGGATATCGAAACCGCTTTCCGCTTTATCTATTCTTTGACCGATACCGATGTAATGGCGGATCACAGGATTATTATGCCGGACTATTTCGCGCACGCGTACTCTGTCTTTGGGGTGTGCCGCATTTTTATTTTTGATCATGTGCAGATAGTTAAATTTTGGGTCTACCGTGCCGATAAAACCCTTTAGCACGCTGTTGATTACGTCTTGATCCACAAACGGCAGCTTGCCGTCCATCAACCTTATGAACTTGATAAATTTTGATTCGACATCGTAATGTCTCCATAAAGCAAGGTTAATAAGCATCACTCCGGCGTTTATGTATATGTCTTTTCTTTTGAGAAAAACCCGCTGATTTCTCAGATGAGGCAGTTTGATATCCATGACGCCGCTGATGATGTTATCTCCTTGCTCCGTATTCCATAGTTCGAAGAGGGAGCTTTGCACTGTCGTATCGCTGTCAATGTAAATTATTTTTTTCATATCCGATGGCAGCACGGATGAGATGAATATTCTATAAAAAGTGGCAAGTGACCAAAGCGTTACTCTAAGCGACGTGCCCGCTATTTTTTCCACGTCGGGCGCGTCAAGAAATATGAGTATCCGCCCATAATCTTCCGAAAGCGTTATCAGCCTTTGTTTGTTTATATCCGAAACACCGTCGCAGATGGCATATACATTTATCTCATCGGCGTCCTTGTTGTTTTCAAACAAAGACAGGATCGAAATCCCGGCGATTTCGGCAAATTTATCATCGAAAGCATATAATATGTTCATGTTCGTTTTCCTATCCGGCAGTCTTTGATGTTTATCCCGGTCACTTTTTGACGGTGCTTATTATGCTTGCGTATTCGTGCCGACTCGGTAAAAAATTTCAAAAAAGCCTTGCGGTAAGAGCCGAGCTTATTTAACAAAATAAACACGGGCTTGCAATTTCTCTCGAAAAAGGAAAGGAGCGCCCCCTTTAGCGTCTTATTTTCTGTCTTTTTGGGGATGGGCGGCAATTGCGAAGGCACTTTGACTCGAAGATGCTCAAGCGGCAAACCATGCCATGGGGATGCATCCCTCCACTTATACCAATCGTCACGAAGAGCTATGTTAAAAGCACTTTTATATTTATGAAGTTTCCCCCAGATATCTATGTAATGAACGACTGTCGGGTTATTATGCCTTTGTATTTTGAAAACTCGTTTTTTATCCTTAGAGTGTGAAAATTTCTTCATTTCGGTCACGGGGTAGTTATACTCCGGGTCCAATGCCCCGATATAGCCCTTTAAGACGCTGTTGATCACGCCCTGATCCACGGACGGAATCTTGCCGTCCATGAGCTTTATAAATTTTATAAACTTTTCCTCGACGTTGTAATGCCTCCACAAATCAAGATTTATGAGCATCACTCCGCTGCTTATGTATATGTCGTTTCTTTTGAGAAATATCCGTTTGTTAAATAGGTTCTGCCATATCGTATTTATTCCTCTGACACCGCTGACGATATTATTATCCTGATTTATGGCCCACAATTTTGCCAGCGAGCCTCGTATTATCGTATCACAGTCGAGATATATTATTTTCTTCATATCCTGCGGTAAAATTGAAGAAATAAAAAGCCTGTTGAAAGCTGCCAGCGACCATTGCTTATGTTCTATTTCAATTTGCCTGCCCACTATTTTTTCTACATCGGGCGCGTCTGCGAACATAATCTTCCGGCTGTAATCATTTTGTATCTTCACCAGCCTTTGTTTATTAATTTCCGAAACGCCGCCGCAGACGGCATAAACGTTGAGCTCTTCGGCATCCTTATTGTTTTCAAACAAAGAAACGAGTGACACTCCGGCAAGCTCGGCATACTTATCATCGAAAGCATATAATATGTTCATGTTCGTTTTCCTATCCGGCAGTCTTTGATGTTGATACCTGTTATTTTTTGACGGTGCTTATTGTATTTGCGTATATGCAGTGGCTGGATAAAAATTATTTGGGCGTTCTTTAAAAAAAACTTGCGATATGAGCCGAAGCTATTGAGCAAATTAAACACAGGTTTGCATTTTCTCTCGGTAAATGACAGCAGCGAGCTTCTTAGTGTCTTTTTATCTTTGGTTTGATTTTTGTTGGGTAGAGACTGCGGCACTTCGTCCTGTGCTCGCAGGTAATCAAGCGGCAGGTCTTTCCACGGGGACATTTCCTTCCACTTATACCAATCGTCGCTAAGAGCTATATTAAAAGCGCTTTTATATTTATCTATTCGCTCGCCGATAGCAATGTAATGCGCGATTACCGGGTTGTTATCCCGCTGTATTTGTGAAATTCGCTTCCTGTCTTTTGGGTGTGAAAAATTTTTATTTTCGGTTATGCGATAGTTATATGTGGGGTCTATCGTGCCGATAAAACCCTTTAGTACGCTGTTTATAATGCCTTGATTTTTGCCGTGTAGAGTTTTGCCGTCTATCAACCTTATGAACTTAATAAATTTTTCTTCGACATTATATAATCTCCACAAATCAAGATTTATGAGCATCACACCGGCGTTTATGTATGTATCTCTTTTTTTTAAGTAAATATATTTGCCTGTATCATCAAATAATTTTCTATAAACCCTGACGCCGCTGATGACGCTTTTGCCTTGCTCCATATTCCACAGCCCGGCGATAGAGCTTCGGATTATCGTATCGCAGTCAAGATATATGATTTTTTCCATATCCGCAGGCAGTATGGAAGATATAAACAACCTAAAAAAGTTTGCAAGCGGCCAGCGGTTATTTATTAAACCAATTGTCGTGCCGGCTATTTTTTCCACATCGGGCGCGTCTTTGAATATGATCTTTCTCTCGTAGTCATTTTGTAATTTTATCAGTCTTTGCTTGTTTGCGTCCGAGACGTCGTTTTCAACAATATATACATTTATCTCATCGGCATCCTTATTGTTTTCAAACAAAGACAAGATTGACACCCCGGCAACCGGGGCAAATTTATCGTCAAAGGTATATAATATGTTCATATGAGTTTTCCTTTATGTTCGCCGCTTGCTAATCCGGCAGTCTTTGATATTGATTCCGGTTACTTTTTGACGGTGCTTGTTGTATTTGCGTATGCGTGCCGGCTCGATGACCGCCTCGTCAAAGAGCTTCCCCATGCTTCTCGAAAAGGCAGCATAACATATGCCAAGGTTATTTAGCAAATTATACGCAGGCTTGAATTTTCTTTCGGTAAAGCGGAGAATTGAGCTTCTTATTGTTTTGCGTTTGATTTTTATAGGTGGGGGCGCAGGTTTTTTACTCGCCGCTCGCAGGTGATCAAGCGGCAAGCCTTTCCATGGCGACATTTCCCGCCACTTATACCAATCATCGCGAAAATACGAAATGCGGGGGTTATCCCAGCCGCTTTCCGCTTTATCTATTTTTCGCCTGATAATTAGGTGATGAACGATTACCGGATTATTATTTTGAGTTATTTCACGTACACGCTTTTTATCTTTGGGGTGTACATCTTTTTCGCTTATGCTCATGTGATAGAAATTATATGCAGGGTCTACCGTGCCGATATAGCCCTTTAACACGCTATTGAGCACGTCTTGATCCACTGCCGGAATCTTACCCTCCATCAGCCTTATGAATTTGATAAATTTTTCCTCAACATCATATAGTCTCCATGAAGCAAGATTGATAAGCATCACACCGGAATTTATATATATGTCTTTTCTCTTGAGGAAAACCCGTCTGACATAGGTGTTGTACCAAGGCCAAGAGAAATGCTCCGTCCTGACGCCGCTGATGACGCTTCCGCCTCGCGCCATCTCCCATAGCCCGGAGAGCGAGCTTTGCACCGTCGTGTCACTATCAATGTAAATTATCTTTGTCATATCCGTGGGTAGAATAGAAGAGATCAACAATCTATAAAAAGCAGCAAGTGTCCAGTATTCAGTTGTCGCAATTGCCGTACTCGCTATTTTTTCCACATCGGGCGCGTCGAGGAATATGATTTTCCGCTCATAGCTTTCCGAAATCCCGATCAGCCTTTGCTTATTTACGTCCGATACGTCGTCGCATATGGCATATACGTTGATTTCGTCGGCGTCTTTGTTGTTTTCAAACAAAGACAGAATAGAAATCCCGGCAACTTCCGCAAATAGATCATCAAAGGTATATAATATGTTCATATGAGTTTTCCTTTATGTTCGCCGCTTGCTAATCCGGCAGTCTTTGATGTTTATCCCGGTCAATTTTTGACGGTGCTTATTATGCTTGCGTATGCATATCGGTTCGATGATTGCATTGTTAGAAAATCCCTTAACGCTTCTCAAAAGAGCCGCAAGACATATGCCGAGTTTGTTTAGCAAATTGTACGCGGGCTTGCATTTTTTTTCGGCAAAGCGGAGAATCGAGCGTCTTATTGTCTTGCGTTTTGCTGGGAGAGGCGGGGGCGAAGGTTTTTGAATTCGCAGGTGATCGAGTGTCAAGCCTTTCCAGGGCGACATTTCCCGCCATTTATACCAATCATCGCGAAAATATGAAATAAGGGGGGTCTCCCAGCCGCTTTCCGCTTTGTCTATTTTCCTCCTGATAACAAGGTAATGAACGATTGCCGGATTATTATTTTGCGTTATTTCACGTACACGCTTTTTATCTTTGGGGTGTACATCTTTCTCGTTTATGCTCATGTGATAGAAATTATATGCAGGGTCTACCGTGCCGATATAGCACTTTAACACGCTGTTGAGCACGCCTTGATCCACTAACGGAATCTTGCCCTCCATCAGCCTTATAAATTTGATAAATTTTTCCTCAACAGCATATAGTCTCCATAAAGCAAGATTGATAAGCATCACACCGGAATTTATACATATGTCTTTTCTCTTGAGGAAAATTTGCATGGCAAAGTTAGGGGATTTATCCATCCTGACGCCGCTGATTACATTGCCGCCTTGCACCGTATTATATAGCCCCGCGAGTGAGCTTTGGATTGTCGTATCGCAGTCAATATATATGATTTTATCCACATCCTCGGGCAGCGAAGATGATATGAATAATCTGCTAAAAGCTGCAAGTGACCAGTATCCAGTTATCTCAATTGCCGTGCCTGCTATTTTTTCCACATCTGGCGCGTCAAGTAATATAATTTTCCGCCCATAATCTTCTTGCAGTTTAAGCAGCTTTTGCTTGTTTGAGTCCGACACGTTTTTGCAAACGGCATATACGTTGATCTCATCGGCATCCTTGTTGTTTTCAAACAAAGAAAGGATTGACACCCCCGCAACCTCGGCAAACTTATCGTCAAATGCATATAGTATATTCATATGAGTTTTCCTATCCGTGATTTTTCTTTCGGAAAATCTGTTGCTATGAGAAAAATTATAATCGCAATGTTCATTTTACGGCAGTGCCGGGTATGTGTCAAGTGTTTGGCGGGAGGACTTGCTTTTAATCGGCCGATATGATAGTATTCTCGTGTCATAATCTCTGCATAAATTTTGCATAAATATAGGAAACATAAAACAATGGGCATGCCGCTTGTATCAATCATAATACCCGTCTATAACGCGGAAGATTATTTGCGCGAGTGCGTAGACAGCGTTTTGCGGCAAACCTACCGCAATCTGGAAATAATCCTGGTAGACGACCAGTCGCCGGATAATTGCCCCATCATATGCGATGAGTACGCAAAAGAGGACAGCCGTGTACGGGTCATCCACAAACCTAACGGCGGGCAATCTGACGCTCGCAACGTAGGGCTTGATATGGCACGAGGCGAGTACATATATTTTTTGGACAACGATGACTATATCGAAGATATTTTGGTAGAGATGTGCCTTGCCGTTATTGAAAAAGAGCAGGCTGATTTTGTGTTCTTTGATACTTTGATATTTTTTGAAGACGCTAATGAGCGCGAATTTCTCACCTGGCTCGCGCGGAGTCGCGAATACAAAACGGACAAGGGTCATAGGGTGCTGACCGAGCTTGTAAAGTATGGTGAATACTACTGGGCTGTTTGGATGAATTTCATTCGGGCGGACTATTTGCGGAAAAATGACATCAGATTTATAAAAGATACTATGCAAAGTGAGGATACACCTCATTCTTTCAGCTTATACATACAAGCCGAAAGGGTAGCTTATTTAAGCCGCAAGCCGCTTCATTACCACCGGCGGCACTCGAAGGCTTGTTCGACATATGCCAACTCTCCTCAAACTTTCTACGGCTATTTTTACGGCTGTCTCGATATGCTAAAAGCGTATGAAACCGGCGGGTTTGAACTTGACACACGAGCCGCCATACGTATACAGGCCCTGCGCAGCTTTAAAAACGCCATGAACTCATACCATCGGCTCGCCGCCGCAGAGCAAGAAAAAACAGCCCGCGATAAAACAGCGCTATGTCAAAGCGTGAAGAAACTGCGCTATTTAAAAAGCCTGGCTGCCCGAATGTACGCAAACCGATATACCTGGCGATTATACAAGAGAACCCAAAAAATCAAAAATGAGATCATTCGCAGACTCAAGGTAAGTATGAAAAGAAAATGATTGCACCGTAATTTTTATCTCTTTGCCAAAAAGAGACTGTGGTCTTTTCTCATAGTGCTTGGTTTCTTTCATCTTATCCGGCAGTCTTTGATGTTTATCCCTGTCACTTTTTGTCTGTGCTTATTGTGTCTGCGTATGCGTGCCGATTCGGAAAATGCGAAGAGTTTGGCGGTAAAAAAATTTTTTGAGCTTCTCAAAAAAGCCGCAAAATATATGCCAAGACTGTTGAGTAAAACAAAACACGGCTTGCAGTTTTTCTCGGCACAGCGGAGGATTGAGCTACGTATTGGCTTGTGCTTTTTGCAGACAGGGGGCGATGGCTGTGACGCCGGTTTTTGACTGGGCATCCGCAGATGATCGAGCGGCAAGCCTTTCCAGGGAGACATTTCCCTCCATTTATACCAATCGCCGCGAAAAGCATCAATTAGAGGGCTATCCCAACCGCTTTCCGCCTTGTCAATTTTTCGCATGATATTAGGGTAATGCGCGATTGCCGGATTATTATGCAGCGCTATTTCACGTACACGTTTTTTATCTTTGATGGTTAGACTTTTTTCATCTATGCTCATTTTGTCATTGAAATTCGTGTGACAGAAGTTATATGTCGGATCAATAGCTCCGATATAGCCCTTTAGCACGCTGTTTAACACGCATTCCTCATTTGATTCTGCCGAAAATATGCCGCCCATCAACTTTATGAACTTTACAAACTTTTTTTCAACGTCATAGAGCCGCCACAAATCAAGGTTTATGAGGAACACTCCTGATATTATCCATATGTCTTTTGTTTTAAGAAAAACCTGTTGTTTTAGCCGTCGATACAGGGCTTGTTTCATTTTGGGGCAAAGACCGCTACAGATATTTTTCCCTTGCTTCATGTCCCATAACCCGGCGATAGAGCTTCGGATTATCGTATCGCAGTCAAGATATAATATTTTTTTCATATCCGGGGGCAAAATAGATGAAATGAATATTGCGTTGTACTTTGCAAGTGAGAAGCGTTTATTTTGTATCTCAATTGCCGTGCCTGCTATTTTCTCCACATCGGGCGCGTCGAGTAATATAATTTTCCGCCCGTAATCTTCTTGCAGTTTAAGCAGCTTTTGCTTGTTTGCGTCCGATACGCTTTTGCAAACGGCATATACGTTGATTTCATCGGCATCCTTGTTGTTTTCAAACAAAGACAGGATTGACACCCCCGCAACCTCGGCAAACTTATCGTCAAATACATATAGTATGTTAATTGCAGCTCTCCTTATCCGTTATATAAAATACGAAGTGTATTGTAAAATTAATCTGTGGATTTGTCAAGTTTCGCTTTGGCATTGAACATAATTTTAAAAGAATACTTTGCGTTTTTAATTAATTATGGTATTATAGGCTTATGAACAGTTCAAGAGAGAAGATCATCATCGTTGACGACATAGCGACAAACCTTAGCATTGCTAAGAGCGCTTTGTCCGATAAGTATGATGTTTTTACCGCGCCATCCGGCGATAAGCTGTTTTTGCTCCTCAGCAAGCTGACCCCGGATTTGATTTTGCTTGATATTGAAATGCCGGAAATGGACGGATATGATATCATCAAACGGCTCAAAAAGGCCGAGAAAACCATGCATATCCCCGTGATTTTCCTCACCGGAAAAATTGACCCGGAACACGAGATCATGGGTCTTAATTTGGGCGCGGTAGACTATATCACAAAGCCATTCTCCCGTGAGCTGCTCTCTAAGCGCATTGACCTCCATGTGCTGATGGAACGTCAAAAACACGAGCTTTTAAAGCATAATCTCTCGCTTGAAAGCGAAATTGACAAGAAATCAAAGACCGTTATGGAGCTGCAGTCGGCGATTTTGAAGACCATTGCCGAGCTGGTTGAGTGCCGTGATGACGTTACCGGCGACCACATCGGCAGAACCCAATACTCTTTGCGTTTACTTATCAGCTTGCTCATAGAAAACAAGGTTTATGCCGAAGAATTATCCGCTCTTGATATCCCCTTGCTTATTATGTCGTCACAGCTTCATGACGTCGGAAAGATTTCCATCAGAGACAATATCCTGATGAAAAAAGGCAAACTCACTAAAGACGAATTTGAGGAAATGAAAAACCACACGGGCTATGGCGCCGATATCATTCGCAGAATCGAGAGCAGCACTACCGAAAATGAGTTTTTGCTGTATGCGGAGGTTTTTGCCGAAACGCATCACGAGAGATGGGACGGCACCGGCTATCCGAACGGGCTTAAAGGCGAAGAAATCCCGTTGCAAGGCAGGCTTATGGCAATAGTTGACGTCTATGACGCGCTTGTAAGCAGCCGTCCGTATAAAGACGCGTTTTCGCACGAAACGGCGATAAATATTATCAAAGACGGCTTGGGCACACAGTTTGACCCTCATATTTGCAGGGTATTCGTAGATAACCATTCACTGTTTCGAAATGTAAGCACACAAAAATCAATTGCCGAGAATCTTCAAGATTTGCAGCAAGTGGCCGCATCCGCCATTGACAACACCACGATTGGCGGTATCGAACGCAACAGGATAGAGAAAATGCAGCGTTACATCGAAATATTGTTTGACGCCATGCTAAAGCATAGAAAACTTAAACACGAAGTAGCATCCTGGGACAAAGAATTATTCATAAAATCGGTTCTGCTTCACGATGTCACCGACTTTACCGACAACAATAAAGTCAATGATGTCGTGGGCGATGATTTGAAGCGTTTGCTGCTCCACGCAGAGACGGCAAGCAGCAGCAATCACGAAAAATGGGACGGCACAGGCTATCCGCTTGGCCTTAAAGAGAAAGATATACCCACGGAGGGCAGGCTCATGGCAATCGCCGATGTGTACGATGCCCTGACTACCGACCGCACTCATCGGAGCAAGAAAACGCATAAGGAAGCGGTGCTTTTGATCAAAAACGGCACAGGGACGCACTTTGACCCGCATATTGTGGAGCTTTTCCTCGAACATGAAAAAGAGTTTGAGAAAGTTTCAGGATAGCGTTGCATAGCAGAAAAAGACTGGCAGGGGATTTCCCCTGTCAGTCTTATAATGTTGGCGTAGACCTATTTTCCCGGGCCGTCTCCAGCCAAGTATCGTCGGCACTGATGAGCTTAACTTCCGTGTTCGGAATGGGAACGGGTGGATCCTCACCGTAATAAACACCAACAATGGTTTAGGATATATAATACCCTGAAAACCAAACAATGACGATCTTGTACGCACCACTGGTACGTATGTCTTGAGCAAAGCTGTTTATTGCCTGCGTAATCTTTTAAGATCAAGCCCTCGGGTGATTAGTATCGGTCAGCTAAACACATTACTGTGCGTACACCTCCGACCTATCAACGATGTAGTCTCCATCGACCCTTACTCCATAAAGGATGGGAGAACTTATCTTAGGGAGAGTTTCACGCTTAGATGCTTTCAGCGTTTATCTCGTCCGTACATGGCTACCCAGCTATGCCGTTGGCACGACAACTGGTGCACCAGAGGTACGTCCATCCCGGTCCTCTCGTACTAAGGACAGCTCCCTTCAATTCTCCTACGCCCGCAACAGATAGGGACCGAACTGTCTC
>WRMH01000037.1 GCA_009777235.1 Oscillospiraceae bacterium | reverse complement strand
GCCGTTTTGCGCGTTACAGCGACGGTCTGTGCATCCCGTACATCCACGCGGGCGGCAAGATTGGCGTCATCGTAAACCTTGAAGCAAATGGCATCGCCGACACAGATGCCGTCATCGGGCTTGGCAAAGATATAGCTATGCAAATCGCGGCAATGCGTCCGCTCTACCTTGATTCTTCGTCCGTTGATGCCGCCGAGCTTGCGCAGGAAAAGGAAATCCAGCTCAAAAAAGCTATCGAAGAGAACAGGGCAAAAGCTATCCCGGACGACAAGGCGCGTATGATTGCGGAAAACATGGTAAAAGGGCGTATCAACAAGTATTTTGAAGAAATATGCCTCATGAATCAACCGTATGTCAAGGAAAACAAAATCACGGTCGGAGCGTATATCGAGCAAACAGCAAAGACGCTCGGCGGTCAAATAACCGTCAATGCGTTTACCCGCTTCGAGAAAGGCGAGGGAATTGACAAAAAGCAAGATGATTTTGCCGCCGAAGTCGCCAGTATGGTAAAATGAATTAGTACACAATTTATGATTGGGGTGCTGCCGTCAGGCGGCTGAGAGGGCGCGAAACGCCGCGTCCAACCCTTATGACCGGATGCGGATAATGCCGCCGTCGGGAATAAGCAGCCAAAGAGCGCCTCTTGAATGTCTCGCATACGAGTCAATAATTAATAGGAGGCGCTTTTATTATGAAAAACAAGAACATCAGATGTATATGTGAGGGAGCTGTTTTCGTTGCGGCCGCCCTTGCGCTCAGTTACCTGAAAATACCGATTGGGTTCTCTTTGGGCGGGTTTGGAGGCTCTATAGACCTTGTAATGATACCGCTCATCTTATTTTCGGTACGTTGGGGGCTTGGCTGGGGGCTTGGCGCGGGACTCATATACGGCACGCTCAAGTTCTTATTCGCAGGCGGTGTCGCTGTCAATTGGCAGTCAATGCTGCTTGACTATTCATTAGCGTACATGATGGTCGGACTTGCGGGCATCATGAAAAATCGCAAGTGGGGGTTAGTTATCGGCGGTTTCATAGGCTGTTTGGGGAGATTTTCCATACACTTCGTATCAGGTGTAACAATTTATGCACAGTATATGCCGCCTGAATTTCTTGATATGACGATGACAACACCAGTTGTATATTCGCTATTATACAACGGTACATATATGATACCGAACACATTTATAGCTTTGATAATTGGAGCTGTGCTTACTTTTCCGCTCAAAAAATACATAACCGCCGCTGATTTGTAACTTGTGCTCAAGCGACTTGCTGAGCCTTACAGACTGTCTCTTGTTAACGGATTTTCTTACCGTCTGTCTAAATAGTTTTTGGCTTTCAGCACCCCGACTACGGTTTTGGCATCTTTTATTTCCCCTGCCATTATTTTTACAACAAGCTCCTCAATGTCCGCTTTTTCAACACTGAGCAGCTCATTTTCATCAAGATTCATCTTGCCGGGCTTTAAGCCTAAAGCCAAAAATAAATATAGTATCTCCTTGCAATACCCGGGAGACGGGTATATCATACCGAGGTCAACATACTTATCTGCCGTATATCCGGTTTCTTCGGCAAGCTCCCGAACAGCACATATATAGGGTTCTTCTCCACGCTCGAGCTTGCCGGCGGGGATTTCCAATACGACTTCCTCCATCGGATAGCGGTATTGCTTTACCAATAAAACTTTCCGCTCTTCGGTAACCGCGACAATCCCAACGCCGCCGGGATGTACCACCACTTCCCTTTCGGCATTATTGCCGTTTTGAAGCGCGGCGACATCTCTCTTTACACTTACTATCAAACCTTCGTAAACTGTCTTTGTTTCAAGCTGCTTTTCATAAAACGACATTTTTCAGCCTCCCCATCTTTTGCTCATTATAGTCACGCCTATTATATTGCGGCAGTTTTCAAAAAGCAACTGCCGATTGCATATTATATATGATATAATTACCTCAAAAGGGGCAGCTTATGCAACCGAGAACGCTAATTGATTTCATGAACTCCATAGAAAAGCTAAAATGCAATACCCGCCACTCATACACTTCCACAAGGAGACCCGAGAGCGTGGCCGAACACTGTTGGCGCACTGCTGTCATGGCGCTCCTTGTCGCAGACGAGTTTAAAGAGATAGATATATGCAAAGTTGTAAAAATGTGCCTTATTCATGACCTTGGGGAGGCGATAACCGGCGACGTTCCTTCATTTTATAAAACGGACGAGCATACGAAAAAAGAAGAAGCCGCCATCGCGCACCTGCTCAGTCAGCTTCCAAAAAGTATCTCATCCGAGTTTAGAGAGCTTTTTCTTGAAATGTCTTTGCTCGTAACACCGGAAGCAAAGCTATACAAAGCGCTCGACAGGATGGAAGCGATAATTGCTCACAATGAAGCGCCGATTGATACATGGCTTCCTTTGGAGTATTCCGAAAATTTAGTATACGGAGACGAGAATGTCAAACACTCTGAATATCTAACGCTTCTAAAGGAAGAAATCAAAAAAGACACTCGCAAAAAAATCGAGTCGTCACTATAAGCTAAAGCTAAAGATATAAAATATAAAGGTGACGCAAAGGAATCTTCCAACGCGTCACCTCTTTTTTGTTACCTTTTTTTGTTTTAAACTTGTTAAGGTAAACCTTACTATCCTTACTCGCTTGAGGCTTGCTTCAAAGACTTGGCCTTACAAGCTTTTTGGAGGCAATTGGAATGCCGAGCCTTCGTCTTTTAGCTTAAACTGCTTCACAAGGTCTTGCAGAATGGTTGCCTGTCCGCTCATTTGCTCTGAAGCGGCTGCGCTTTCTTCGGCTGTTGCGCTGTTTTGCTGTATGACTTGCGATACTTGGTCAATGCCGACGGTTACCTGTGAGATAGCGGCAGACTGCTCCTCAGAAGAGCTGGCGATTAAAGTTACGATTTCCGCGCTTTTGTTTATTGACGCCACAACTTCCTTTAGCGACTCGGCGGTTTCGGTCGCTATGGACAGGCCAAGGTTGGATTTTTGTATGGAGTTTTCTATCAGGCTGCCGGTATCCTTTGCTGACGCCGCGCTCTTTGCCGCAAGATTTCGGACTTCTTCTGCAACCACCGCAAAGCCCTTGCCATGCTGTCCGGCGCGCGCCGCTTCGACCGCCGCGTTCAAAGCCAAGATGTTTGTCTGGAAAGCGATGTCGTCAATGACCTTGATGACTTTGCTAATGGCGTTGCTCGCTTCCGTGATTTCTAAAACAGCTTTCATCAGAAGGTCCATCTGGCCGCTTTCTTTTTCGGCGTGAACCCGAATATCCTGTGACAGCTCGGAGGCTTGGTTTGCCATTTCCGCGTTTTCTTTAGTTTTTACCGATATTTCGTTTATAGAGGCTGAAAGCTGCTCAACGGACGCTGCCTGCTCTGTAGAACCTTGCGCCAATGCCTGGCTGCCTTGCGCCACTTCTCCCGCGCCGACAGATACTTGGGATGATGAGGAATTTATATCTGAAAACATTTGATTTAGGTTGATCAACATTTTCTGGATAGACAAGCCCAGCATATCTTTGTCTGAAAGCACTTCGGCCTCGCCCGAAATATCGCCGTCCGCTATCATGCTAAGTATGTTGCTCACGTCAGTTACATGCTTTACAAAAGCGGCCGCATTGTTTATGGTAGTGCCGATTTCGTCCTTGATGGCGGTATACTTTGATATGACCTCGATATCTTGTTGCGTAAGGGCTATGTCACCCGTCGTACCCGCCTTGCCCATAAAGGCGGCCAGAGGAAGCAAAGGCTTGACTATGCTTTTGGTTACAAGAACCGCCAAAACGACACATAATAACACTGCAAGGACTATAAGAGAAATAATGACTGTACTCATCAGAGCGCCGAAATCTTCAATCTCCACGCTTTTATCCTCTATAAGATGCTCATATTTGTCAGATATCTCCGTGAGCAGGTCTATAACTTTTTGCGTTGTCGGAAGAATTAAATCCAAGAGCTCATGCCTCGCGGCTTCAACGTCCCCAATTTCCAGATAATCCTTTACTCTTCTCGCTTCTGTATGGATAAGGTTATGAGGGGCTTTTATTTCTTCCAATTTTGAAAGAACCTCGGGGTCTGTGATGTTCTTTGCCACATCGCTTGTAATCCATGTACCCAATGCACACAGGTTCGGGTCAAGCTGACCTGTAAACTCGCTCTCGCTCAACACGGCCTCCGCTACAGAATGTCTCCATCTATAGTGGGCGCTAAGCACGCCGCTGGCTCCTCTGCCTTCTGTTTCTAAGGCATGCAGCTGCTTTGAAAGGTCTGTCATGTTGTTGGCAGTCACCAATCCTACGACACCGAGCGTCAAGCCTATTACGGCCATGAGGACAAGGGCCAGCATAATTTTCATTCTTATTGTCATTTTTATTATATCCTTTCAAATAATACTAAAACTCGCGCACTCGCGCAATATGTACACTTACATTATACACCTTTACGCAAATCAGTCAATATCAGTTTTAATGTATTTTGTTAAATTTATTTTTTGATTTTCTAATTTTTACCAAAATCATAATTCCCCGCCTCTATTCCTTCGCTGTCATAAAATCAGATAATGAATTTCAGTATACAAAAGTACGCAGAGTTTTACGGTGCTGCGTTTACTACCATCCAATCGAGCACGCTGCCCTCCTCGCCGCATAAGTACAAAACTCTGCCCTCGCGGACGTTAAAGCCCATGCGTATCCTGTGGATATCCTGACCATCGTTTGAGCCTCTGCCGGCAAATTCGAGAGCGCCGCCCGGCTCGACTGTGGCAAGAGGCATAGCCCACATGAAAGGATTATGCAAATCGTCCGTAAAGTATAAATGCGTGGTTTCAATAGCCGTGTCGCTCGCGTTTTGCAAAGCGGCGCCGTTTCGTGAGCTTGACCCATACGCTTGTGTTATAGACAATGTAGGAGTCTCTTCGCGGGTAACAAGCGTGATGCTGACGATGCCGTTTGTGGCATCCGCCGCCGACACGGTTATCTCGTCTGTGTAGATAATCTCGCCGTTTAGCACCCAATGGTCAAAGACGGCATATTTTGAAAGCGCGGGTTTTACGGGGATAGTAAGGTGAGCAAAGTATGTAGACGAAGCGGCCGTTTGCGTGCCGATAACAGCGTCACCGCCGCTGACCTGCACGGTAAACATTTCGTCATCCCAATCAAAATAGCGGCGCATACCTTCTAAATACTCTCCGCGCCGCCACTTAGCAGACATATCAACATCCCATCCAAACACTGAAAAGCCATGCAACTCAAAAATCTCGTCATCCCACTCAAAATGCTCGCGCAATGCCCCGATATGGTCTGCGGTGCGCCAAGCGGTATACGCAATCATATTATTATGATTTTGCTCTATCGTATCCCGGCTCACCCAATCCGCATATTTTCCGGCATCCAAGGCATATCCGATTTCGTTATAAGCCTCATCATAAAATTCATTTATGTATTTTGCGACGTTTTCGGGCGTTACGATATTTGCGGCAATATCGCAAGCATACATTGCGAATTTATCAGCCATGTCGGGTCGCGCAAGCAGTGCACGGAGCATATGGCTAATTGAGTCGTTATACACATAATCTGTAATATAGTCTGTGAAAGGCGGGCTGTTTGAGAGCGGCCAAACTTCATACCACAGACCCATAGCCTTATCCAAATCAAATATGACATAACGCCAACGGCCGTCAAGCTCCGGCGCGAGGTCTAAAGGATTTCTCTCTTCATCTGTTTGAGAACCGATATACCGCCAGCGTCTCAGATTATTGTTTGGCCAATCGCGGTTGCCTATTACGCTCTGAAAAGCGTAATAACACATAAAGTTATCTAAATCAACAAGAGATTCAAATTCGGCAAGAATTTTATCATCGGTAAAATCCTTTTCTAAAAATGCGCTTAACTCTTCCATCGCGGCTATCAAAGCGACATCGTCCCCGTGATACAACCTTTCGGCATTTCCCATGATTTGAAAATCTCTTGTCGGCGCGGAATAAACATCTTGCAAATATTGCTCGTTGATGCGAACCTCAAGCCAAGAGAAGCCATAGTACTCGCCGTTTAGAAAAACCGACGCGGCGCGGGCAGGCGATACAACACGAAAACCGGATAGCCATGCCAAATTATACATGACCTCTTGGCGGAGCAGAGCACCATTTCGGTCATCAGCGATATTACTGAGTATAAGCTGATCATATCTTGTTATCGGAGTGCCGTAATAATCCGCTTTCACATCATCGGGGAAAAAATCATAAGAAAACCGCCCTTGACCCGGCTCTGCTTCATAGGCATTGCGGGCGATGAGCCGGAGCGATTTTTGCGGGGTGATGACGCGAGATGAAACGCCATGTACACGAATACCTGCGGATTGTGCCAATACGCGCTTGCCGCTTTCAAAAACCTCGACATATATCGGCCGTTCGCCATCCATGCCTCGTATGTTAAAGTTTGCCGGAATATGGTGATTGACCGATACTCCCGGATTTTTCTCTAAGTATTCGTCGCGCAAACGTCCCTCTACAAGTATTCCTGTATCATAGTCATACAAGTGTTTGTCGTCCGTCGAAAGCGAAAACACCATCACGTCAAACCTGTCGTCAAACTCGCTGCCGATAAAATATGTATGAACAAGCGTGAGCGACGCCGCGTCCCATTGCACGACGGTAATCTCAAAGAGATTATCGCAAACCCTATCAAACTCGGCGGAGCTTGCAAAAGCGAGAAAAGCCTGCTCCCGCGCTGTGCCGGAAGAGAGCGCGTTTACCCAGTGCGCTTTGCCGTCAGGGTCGCTCTCTCGCCCAAAAAACGCCAGATATAAGGTTTCAACAAAAGCCTCGTCATCAAGGTCTTTTGCCGCCGTCTGTGGGCTAAACACAAAATCGTATACGACCTCTGCTGCGGTAACTTTGCCGTCAAGGAGCGCGGTTATCTTCTCGTCATACTCATTGCTATCCGGGCTGCGCTCAAAGATGTTTTGATACAGGTCTGTCAAAAAGAAATCAGCGCCGGTGAGAAAGGTCATCTCACCGGTCACGGCGATTGCCTTTAGCGGGTAGACGGCTATGGACTCATCGCTCTCTGACGGGGTATCAAGAGCTATCGGGGCGGTGTATATCTGCGAGTCATATGTCGGCTCCGAACCGTCTAAGGTGTAATATATAACGGCATCGGGTATTGACGCAGATATGCTTACCTCAATGGACGATGGGTAAAAGTGTTCGTCATGAGACAAACTAAGGCTCGGCCTGACATTGCTGCCGGTTTCGTCATCGCTCACAAAGGCGGCTCGATTTACATTTCGGCCATCTGCGCTGGAAGCGTTGTCGTCAGAAAAGGCGGAGGGCAAGATGACAGCTGCCGGGTTCCGGTCAAGAGCCGCTACCACCCACACCATCAGTATTAAGATTACTGTCAAAAGTATCCATCTTTTTATTAGCATAACATTAGCCTTTTGCTATATTAAGCAAAAGGCCATAATGATTGCTCCGCCGACTAAATCTCGAACCATCTTGCCGGTCTTTTTCCCGTCACGCTTCGTTCTCGTCCTTGCCTTGCGTCAGCAAAGCGGCGTCCTCCGCCTCGCGTGACGGAAAAAATTGTCTGCAATCCCGCTTCAACATTTAGTCAGCGGAGCAATTAAAGGCACGCAGGAGGGCATTACTGCCTGAGCCAACGAAGTTGGCTCTGCCTACCTGTGCGCCGATGTAAACATTCAGCGTTTATTGCGGATAGCCCTGCCGCGAAACCGCAAAATCAGCTTGTAAATACCAAGATGAAAAGGTATACTGATAGTGGTTGTAGCGGCGGTTTTTCCGTGTCTGTAGGCACTGTTTTAGATGTGACCCCTACATTCGCCGTGATGGTATTGGTCTACCGTCACGGTCGCTGCGGCCCTTGATTATGGCCTTGCGGTCGTTAATTTATCACAAATGGCAGCAAATTGCAATAATATTTTGCATTTTTGAGTGAAAATGAGGATTGCAAGGTTGATTACCCAACATTTTATTGACTCTTCCTAATAAGTTGGACATAATATAAATGGCAATTAACATTAAACTTACAACACCCTTAAAACGCAAAAATAAAAACCTTGCACCTTTCGGTATTGCAAGGTTTCCGGTGATGGAGCGGGTGATGGGAATCGAACCCACAACAACAGCTTGGAAGGCTGTGGTTTTACCACTAAACTACACCCGCATTCTCAACTGTTTATGATATTACACTAAACTTGCAATTATTGCAAGAGGTTTGCGCGAAAACTTTTTTGTGGATTTTTTTGTGGATTTCGTGATTGACTTTCATCGCGATACAATATAAAATGATTATCAAATTGAGATAGCAAAAAGAGGGAGCAGCATGGAAAGAATTTATGTAGTTATCGCAAACGGGGAGGCATATTCGGCGCATAAAGAAGTGATGAGCGCAAGCAGTCAGGTTGCCGAGCTTTGCAAGCTCGAGTTTGACAATGTTCAATATGACGCGTGCGGTTTTGCGCAGTCGGAATCAGGCGCCGTAAGAATGTGCGCGGTATATTTGCAGGAATGATATAGCAAAAACGCCGCTCGGCGCGAACACGCATACTACAACAATATTCACAGCGCAGCGACACGCGCAACACATCAGAAATGATGAATTTATAAATTTTAAAGGGGGAAAACAATAATGAGTAATTTCTTGGCAAAAATCTTCGAACCATACGACGGACCAAAATTAGGCGCGCCAAAGCTGCTTGTGCTCGGCTTGCAGCATACCTTCACCATGTTCGGGGCGACCATACTTGTACCGATTTTGACGGGGCTTAGCATTTCGGTAGCTCTCTTCATGGCAGGTATCGGCACATTGGTATTTCATCTGATCACAAGAGGCAAGATGCCGATATTCCTTGGCTCATCCTTCGCGTTTATCATGCCTGTAATAGCCGTGGCATTCTCTGCCGGAGATGGGGGCGATCTCGGTCTCGGCCACGAATACGCGCTCGGAGGTATTGTAGTATCCGGTATAGTCTACCTTGCCTTTGCCGTATTGGTCTACTTCCTCGGCGCGAAAACAATCTTAAAATTCTTTCCCCCTGTAGTCACCGGGCCTATCATAATAATTATCGGCATGATGCTCGCTCCGGTGGCTATTGATATGTCCTCCGCAAATTGGGGGCTTGCCATAGTCAGCCTGCTTGTCGTGGCTTTCGTCAGCATATTCTTAAAGGGCTTTATCAAAATGCTGCCCGTCATATGCGGTCTTGTGGTTGGATACCTTGTCGCTCTGATCACCGGCAACGTGGATTTTGCCGCAGTATCAGACGCATCGATTTTCGGGCTGCCTGACTTTACACTCGCCAAATTCGATTTTGCCGCCATCATGATAATCGCCCCTGTCGCCATTGCGACAACAGTGGAACATATCGGCGACGTCGCCGCAATCAGCGCGACATGCGAGAGGGATTTCATCAAATCTCCGGGCTTGCATAGGACACTGCTCGGCGACGGCATCGCCTCGGCTGTTTCGGCTATGTTCGGCGGTCCCGCCAACACCACCTACTCAGAAAATACGGGCGTGCTTGCCTTAACGCGCGTCTTTAACCCCGCCGTCATGCGAATTGCCGCCTGCTTTGCTATTTTGCTTGGATTCATGCCTGTTTTATCCTCTGTTATCGCGACTATCCCGGGCGCGGTCATCGGCGGCGTCTCCGTCGTTTTGTTTGGTATGATAGCGGCAGTCGGAGCGCGTACCCTCGTAGAAAATAAAGTTGATTTCAAAGATTCCCGCAACCTCCTGATAGCGGCGGTCGTCTTGACGCTCGGTCTCGGCGGCGCGGTTTTGCCCATCGAAATAGGCTCTGTCAGCTTCTCGCTCCAAGGCGTCGGTCTGGCCGCGATCGTTGGCATACTGCTCAATGTCGTTCTCGTTATTATCCCCGAAGCGATAAGTAAAAAGAAATAGATTAGCAAGGAGGCGACATAAGTGCCTGTTACAGTTCTCAAACACCCTCTGATACAGCATAAGCTCACAATACTCCGCGACATTGATACCGGTGTCAAGGTCTTTCGCGAAGTAGTCAGCGAAGTTGCAATGCTCATGTGTTACGAGGCAATGCGCGATCTCCCTCTCGAAGAAGTCAAGGTCATGACGCCCGTCGCAGAAGCGACCGTCACGGCTCTTGCCGGCAAGAAACTCGCGCTTGTACCCATTTTACGCGCGGGGCTTGGCATGGTAGACGGCATACTCAGTCTTGTTCCGTCCGCCAAGGTAGCGCATATCGGGCTATACCGTGATCCCGAAACGCTAAATCCGGTGGAATACTATTGCAAAATGCCCCCCGACATCAACAGCCGGGATTGCTTCATTCTCGACCCGATGCTCGCGACGGGCGGTACGGCAGCGGCGGCGGCCACGTTTCTCAAAGATGCCGGGGCTACCTCAATAAAACTGCTCAGTATTCTCTCCGCTCCGCCCGGGATTGAAAAAGTAGAGAAAATGCATCCCGATGTCGAAATAATCACATGCGCTGTTGACGGTCATCTCAACGACCACGGTTATATCGTACCCGGTCTCGGCGACGCCGGAGACAGAATCTTCGGTACAAAATAAGCATAGAAAAAAACAAAAGCAAGAGCTATCTCAATGAGGATAGCTCTTGCTTTGCTTATCAAAATCATAACCCCCGCCTCTATTCCTTCGCTGTCATAAAATCATTCCTCCCCGAACCACTGCGTCATCCTTGCACAGACGGTTCGGACGCTCCGCATCCATGCTCCGCTCTCGGAATGACTTTTATGACAGCGAAGCGGCGGGTTATATTATAGCCAAATTAGAGGAAAAATTATATCTGCAAAACAGCAAACCGCAGCACCTGTCTTGCTATGCTCGCGGCCACGCCCGACCCTCTTCCGCTGTTTTCTGCCACTACGACAAAAGCATATGGATACTCGCTGTTTTCTATATAGCCGACATACCATGAATGACCTTCTTCCCCGTCACGCTCCGCCGTGCCGGTTTTTGCGTGAATCCGAAGACCCGGTATGCTCTCATCATCTATAATCATTATCTCTCCGAGTTGACTTGCGGTATCGGACGGCATAAGACGCGCGGAGCTGTTGGGTAATATTGACGAAATCCCCGTTCTCACCAAATAGTGCAGCTCCGCCGCAATGCCGCCATTTGCTATAGCTCCGACAAAACGAAGCATTGCGGCGGGACATACCTCGTTTTTGTGCTGACCTATGCCCGACCATGCCAAATCTATGGTATTTGGATTTGCTCTTTCAAATCTTCCCGACGCAGTCCTAACCCCGCCGACACTGATGGCGGCGGATAAATCATATTGCTCCGCGTATGACGCCAAGACATCCGCTCCGAGTTCAAGCGCAAGCATACCAAAAACAACATTGCACGAATCGGCCAAGCCGCGTTTGAAATCTATCCTGCCGTGCCCGGTTCTGTTTGCGCATACCACCTGTCCGTTTCCGGCATTAAACTGACCCTCGCAGTTAAATACACGATCATATATATCAGGTATCATTTCAATAGCGGCGGCGGCGGTTACTATCTTGAATACAGAACCCGGCGTATAGGCCGATTGGAGAGCGCGGTTCCAATACTCCCCTCTCTCATCGTCTACCTCCGGCAAAGTCTGCAAGGCCGGGTCAAATGTCGGGGACGATACCATGCACAAAATTTCTCCGGTAATATAATTGCTCACTATGACAGTTCCTCGTCTGTTGCCAAGCTGTGCAAGAGCCTCAACACTCAGCCTTGAATCAATCGTCAGAGTAAGCGTTTCGCCTGTAACAGAGCTCATTGTAGAGCCCGTAATTGGATTATACCCCGCTAAATCTGACGCATATACGCTAAGCGCCCCGGTGCCTACGTTGCCGTCTCGGTCTCCGACGACATGTAAGGTTGCTCTTCGGACATCTCTGCTTTCGGCAAATGTCCGAGTTCCGCCGTCAGAGTCCGCAAGCATTACCCCATTCGTGTCTACGACTTTGCCGACCGCGCTTATCGCCCCTTTATATACTGTCTGATTAAACGGCTGACCCGCCCAATAGCTTCCGAAAAACAAATATCTGCATATATAGTACGCCATCCCCAATACGACAACGG
>WRMH01000036.1 GCA_009777235.1 Oscillospiraceae bacterium | reverse complement strand
CTACGCGACTGTACGGCAAAAGAATTGAAATTGCTCAAAAAGGAAAATCAAGACGATGAAGTGCTGGAAATTGTAAAATTGTTTGCGCTGTTGGACTAAGCTATACGCCTCAATCGCGTTTTAAGCCGTTTTAAGCCGTTTTTCCGTCTCGCCGAAACACAACAAGCCATAACTGCTCAAATGCGTTTCTGTGCGGTTTATGGCGGTTACAAGAGGTTTTATGCTAATACCCAAACCCCGAAAACTAAAAAGCGGAAATTATTTCATTCAACTGCGTATAGGCGGCGAGAGCGTACCTATAACAGAGCGCACGGAAAAAGAGTGCGTTAAACAGGCGCAGGTTATTAAGGCTGAATATTTGGCAGGAAAAAGAAAAAAGCCTGTCGAGTTTACGCTCGGTCAGGCTATTGACAATTACCTAAGTTCAAGAAACAAGGTAGTCTCCCCTGCAACCGTGCGGACATATAAGGACTACAGGAAAACAAGGTTTCAAAAAGTCATATACAAGAAATTAAACGAAATTGACTGGCAATCTGCCGTGAACGACGAAGCCGCAAGGGTGTCAGCGACGACGGTTAAAAGGGCGTGGAGTTTTGTGCGAAGCGTCCTTAAATATCACAATCTCCCTACCCCTGGATTAACCTTGCCGCAGATAGTCGAAAAAGATAAACCGTGGCTTGACCCGGAGCAGATACCCGCGTTTCTTAAAGCAATAGAGGGCGACAACTGCGAGGCACATATACTGCTCGCCCTGCACGGCTTGCGTTGCTCTGAAATGCTTGCGGTAAACTCTTGGGATAAAATAAGCGGCGGCGTGATAAAGGTGCAGGGAGCGATTGTAAAGGGCGAAAACGGCTATGTCGAAAAAGATACAAACAAAAACACGTCGTCAAGACGCAACGTGCCGATAATGATACCACGACTAAAGGAACTGCTAAACCACAAAGAAAGCACACCGTTTGAAAACCTATATCCGTCCACCGTGTATAAGCACATAAATAAACATTGCGAAAAATTAGGTTTTCCGAAAGTCGGCGTACACGGACTAAGGCGAAGTTTTGCGTCCTTGTGCTACCACCTGAAATTGTCGGAGTTGGAAGTTATGTCGCTCGGAGGCTGGAATGATATTTCGACAATGCGAAAAATATATATAAAACTCTCTCAAAAGGACAAAGACAAAGCGCAAGAAAAACTGATAGAGTTTTTCGCAAAATAAAAAAACGGCGGCACTATCACCGCCGTTTTTCGTTAGCCTTTTTGTTAGCACTATTTGTAAAAATGCGTATCAAAAGTGCTAATAACTCGCACAAGGTAACGCAACACAGCACAACTCAATAATGCCACAAGTCGTGTAATTGCAAGGAAAACGCCGTAGTCATTGTGACTACGGCGTTTGTATAAAATGGAGCGGGCGACGAGGCTCGAACTCGCTACCTCCACCTTGGCAAGGTGGCGCTCTACCAGATGAGCTACGCCCGCATGGTGCCTCCGGTCGGAATTGAACCAACGACACGCGGATTTTCAGTCCGCTGCTCTACCAACTGAGCTACAGAGGCACATTGTCCGCAATTGAAAGTTGGTATTTTGTGGTATATGGCGACCCAGAACGGACTCGAACCGTCGGCCTCCAGCGTGACAGGCTGGCGTTCTAACCAACTGAACTACTGGGCCTTGACATACCAGTTCGCTAAAGTACGTGTCATTATACTAAAGAGATTTTTTCCTGTCAACTATTTTTACAGCAGTTTTTTTATTATCTTTGTCATTTGGTCATTATTTACATATAATTAACAATTTGCCGGTTGACGCGGCTGACGCTATGTGACATACTATAAGCAATAACCGATTGCAATAATCAAATAAATAAAATGCGGAGGTACTTAAAATTTGAAGCAGATTAAATTCGATGCGAGTATTGGACGAAGCGGCATATCGCTTTGTTACGTTTTTGTACTTAGAAGGAGCGTGGCTATATGAGCGGTTCTACACCATTTGGGACAAAAAACAAGGATATGTGGGATGCCCAGTACGAGAAATATCGGACTCGTTTCAGAAAATTTGCCCCTATCGTTATCATCATCATCGTCTTAATCATCTTTGTATCATCGAGCGTATATACCTTAAACAACGGAGAAGAGGCTGTCATTACGCGATTTGGCGAGCATGTGCGCACCGAAACCACACCCGGCCTTAAATTAAAGATACCGTTTGTGGAATCGGCATACAAAGTAAACATAGCTCAAGTGAGGCGTATGGAGTTTGGCAGCTACGAGATTGACGGCATATATTACGATATACCCGGAGAGGCCATTATGCTCACAGGAGAGCTCGGCGCCAGCAACGGGCTTGTCAGCGCCGACTGGGTCATTCAATACCGCATTTCCAACAGCTATAACTACTTATTTAAAGTGGACGACCCGGAAAGCACTTTACATTCCGTAACTCAGGCGGCATATCGCCGGGTTACCGCATCCCGTCCGCTCAATGACATTCTCACCGATAAAAAATTCGATATGCAGCGCGAGATTTTGGCCGATTTGCAGGAAATCTGCAATAAATATGAGATAGGCATTGAAATAACGGCTGTGCAATTGCAGGATGCCTCGCCCCCCGGTGAAGTGCGCGAAGCCTTTTTGGATGTCACAATGGCTTTGGAAGACAGGATTGCGCGTACAAATGAAGCGGATCGCTACAGAAATGAGAGAGAGCCGCTCGCCCGCGGTGAAGCGGCGGCAGCCGTCAACGAGGCCGAGGCGTACAAAGAAAGGCGCGTCAATGAAGCCATGGGCGCGACCGCACGATATGCGGCAATCGAAAGCGAGTATATCAATCACCCTGCCATCATGCGCACACGCCTCTACCTCGAAATGATCAAGGAAGTGCTTCCGAATATTGATAAAATATATTTTATAGATCAATCGTCAGGAAGCCTGCTTGAAGTGCTAAACTTAGGAGGGCCGTTATCATGAAAAAATTAATCATTATCGGCATCATTTCTCTTTTCGCGATCATAGTGTTCTTCAACTGTTTCTTTATCCTCAATGAAGATGAGTCGGCATTGGTGCAGCGTTTCGGGCGCATTGAGGCGGTTTACATGAAAAGCGTATCTGCCGATGTCCTCACGCAGCTTCGCGAGGACAACCCCGATTTGCCGATCCATACCGGAACGGGGCTAAAGTTTAAGATTCCATTCATTGACAATGTCATCAAATACCCATCCAAACTTATACTATATGATTCGCCTCCGCGTGAGGTAATAACCTTAGACAGGCACAGGCTGTACTTTGACAACACCGCTCAATGGAGAATAGAAAATCCGCTGCGCTTCTACATGGCATATAATAATATTGACAGCGCGAAAACGAGAATTGACGATGTTTTGTATTCCGAAATGCGGCAGAGCGTAGGTCAAATGAGTTCATATGTGATTATTAGCAATCGGGAGGCTTCCAGTCAAATGCTTTTGGAGCTGGCCGAAAATGTTAGCCGAAACTTTGTGCAGCAAGGCATAAGCGTAGTTGACATACGTATTAAACGAACCGATCTTCCTGTCGAAACATATTCGAGTATCTATAACCGAATGAATACCGAACGTCAGCAGGAAGCCGCCATGTATCGTTCGGAAGGCGAGGAAATCTGGCTGCGCGTCCGTTCCGAAACAGACCGCAGAGTCATATCTATCACCTCTCAAGCTCAGCGCGACGCGGAAATCATCAGAGGCGAGGGCGACAGCGAGGCCGCACGTATATACAATGAAGTATATGGCAAAAATCCTGAATTTTTTGAGTTTTATAATCTGCTCGACACATATCGCCAGTCGGTCGGGAACGGCTCGACACTGGTCATACCCTTAGACAGCCCCTTTGCCAAATATTTGCTCGGTGTTGACTTAGACCTTGAAATACCTGCCGCTGTGCAGCCGCCCGATGGGACAGCCTCACAAAACGGTGATGGCGACGGCGACGGAAATGGCGACGCCTATAATACCGACGCCGACTGATAAAATGAGGTGCTTCTTTGTTTATACAAGTGGAAAATCTATGCAAAACATACGGCGATGTAAAGGCTGTAAACGGTGTCAGCTTTGGTGCTGCGGAGGGTAGTCTGTTTTCTTTTCTCGGAACTAACGGAGCGGGGAAGTCCACCACTATCAACATACTGACGACGTTACTTGCCAAAACGTCAGGCACAGCGCGGGTTGGAGGTTTTGATATTGAGTCCGAACCCGAAAAGGTGCGTGAGCTTATCGGTGTTGTGTTTCAAGACAGCGTTCTTGACCCGCTTTTGACCGTGCGTGAAAACCTTGCCGTTCGCGCCAGCCTGTACGGTCTTCGCGGGACGAAGCTCAAAAGTGCCGTTGATAACGCCGTGAAAATCACGGATATGTTGGATTATGCAGGGCGGCGGTATGGTAAGCTCTCAGGCGGGCAACGCCGCCGTGCCGACATTGCGCGTGCGCTTTTGCATACGCCAAAACTGCTGTTTCTCGACGAACCGACGACAGGGCTTGACCCGAAAACCCGCCGTGATATTTGGCGGCTGATACGTGAGTTGCAAAAATCAAGCGGTATGACCGTGTTTCTTACCACCCATTACATGGAGGAAGCCGCAGAAAGTGACGACATTGTAGTGATTCAAAAGGGTGAAATCAAAGCGCACGGTTCTCCGTTAGAGCTTAAAACGCGCTATTGCTCCGACCTTTTGAAAATCACGACTGTAGGCGGGGAGTTTATCGAACATAAACTCAAAACAACCGTTGACGCGCTTCCGATAATCGAGCAGTACAAGGGCAATATCGCCAATGTGGAAATTATAAACGGGACACTTGACGATGTGTTTTTGAATTTGACGGAGGGACTTTCTGATGTTAATTAAACGAAATTTACTGTTGTTCTTCCGTGACAGGGCTAATGTATTTTTCTCCTTGCTTGCGGTTCTTATAATCATAGCCTTGTATGTGCTGTTTCTCGGTGATTTAATGGAAGAAACCTTACGCGCACAGCTTGGTTTTAACGCTGATAAAATCGGCGTAGTCATGGCAAGCATAATGCTTGGCGGAATGGTTGCTGTCACAAGCGTTACAAGCGGGCTGGGCTCGATTACCGTGAGCATTGCCGACAAAGAATCTGCGGCGAAAGACTTTCTTACAAGCCCTGTTTCACGCGGAAAAATCACTCGCAGTTATATGACGGGTTCGGCGGCGGTCGCATTTATAATGACAACAGCCGCGCTTGTGATCGTTTTGGTATATATCGTATCAAGCGGCGGTACGCTGCCTGATGCGGCGGGGTTTGCGCGGCTTTTTACAGCGACGGTTCTTTCTGTGCTTTGCGGAAACGCAATTGTCTTTTTCGTATCGTTGTTTGTGAAAACCCAGAGCGCTTTTGCTTCGCTTTCCACGGTGGTCGGTACGCTAATCGGCTTTTTAATGGGTATTTATGTACCTATCGGACAGTTTCCCGAAGCGGTGCAATGGGTGGTTAAATGCTTTCCCATGACACACGCGGCGAGTATGTTTCGGCAGGTGTTAGCAGACGAACAGCTTGCGGTTTTGTTTGAAAAAGCTCCGCCTGAGGTATTAGACGGATTTCGCGAAACATTCGGGGTGGTTTTCAGCTATGGTGAGTTTATCAGCGGATTTTGGGTCTCCGCGGCGGTGCTCATCGTGACAACAACGGTGTTTTACTCAGCAAGTCTAATGGTTATGAAGCTGCGGCGGGTCTAAGCTGTTGAACAAACGCGTATATCTGACAAAAATGCGCGTTGTGGCGGAAACAGGATAATATATTCTTATGATCTTATAATTATCAAAAATATAAAGAAAAACACTGCGGCCGTACGGGTGCAGTGTTTTTCTATGGTGGGAACAACAGGGCTTGAACCTGTGACCCCATGCTTGTAAGGCATGTGCTCTCCCAGCTGAGCTATGCTCCCCTCTTCCGCTTCCGTGTCAATTTAATGTGCGGTTTGACGATTATGACGCCTGACGCGGTGCATGAAATAATAATACAGCAAAATTAGAATTTTTCAACCCTTTTTTTCGCCTTTATGCACGGCGGTTAGATACGAGTTGCAATCTGTGCCCTATACGCCCTAATCCGTACGTTTAAACGACTGCATCAGTGTTTTCTTGTCTAAAAATGTCAGCGCGGAAAACGAACGGTACATCTCGTAATCAAATTCCTTCGTTAAACTAAGCGCTTCATGTATATCCAAATCAATGACTCTGTCGCCGCGCATTGCAACTATTCTGGATTTCCGGCCTGCCGCAAGCAGCGACACAGCCATATAGCCCATGGCCGTAGCAACAACGCGGTCACGGACATGCGGCGATCCTCCGCGTTGTATATGCCCCAGCGCGGTATATCTTGTGTCAATTCCGGTGGCGTCTCTAATCTTATCGGCAACACCCAAAGCCGGTTCGGCGCCCTCGGCAACAATGACCGTAAAATTACTGCGCCCCGCCAAACGTGACAGCCGTATACGCTCAATAACGTCAATATCAAAATCATATTTTACTTCGGGTACTAAAATTATGGTAGCGCCCGTCGCTATGCCGACCGCCAGCGCGAGATGACCCGCGTGACGTCCCATGACCTCAACAACCGAGCATCTTTCGTGTGATTGCATTGTGTCATTTAATCTGTCTACGGCATCAACTGCCGTATTACACGCGGTATCAAATCCAATCGTATATGTTGTACAGCCAATATCGTTATCTATGGTGCACGGTATGCCTACGACATTGACGCCGCCGTGTTTAGAAAGGTCTAAAGCACCTCGGAACGTGCCGTCTCCGCCAATAACGACCAAACCGTCTATACCCATATGTCTGCACGTATCCGAAGCCTTTTTACATCCGTCCTCCGTGTTATACTCGCTTGACCTGGCAGTGTATAGCATAGTACCGCCTCGTCCCGTAATACCCTTAACAGCCGATTGATCGAGCTTAATAAAATCCCCGTTTATAAGTCCGGTATATCCGCGTCTGACGCCTATACATTCTATGCCGAGGCATGTTGCCGTCCTGACAACGCTGCGAATTGCCGCATTCATGCCCGGAGCATCACCGCCCGAGGTCAAAATGCCTATTCTCTTAACCGAAGTTTCGTTTGACATATTTTCTGTCACCCTTTCTGCACAATGTTTATCGTCTGTCCTGTACTAAACCACGCTAAGTAAATAATACCATATCTTTATCATAGATTTCAATGCGTTTAAATTGAAAGTTTTCAAATAAGGGCATATCTTGGCAATCCTTATCTTCGTTTAGATTTATTATGCTTATAATGTCGTTGCAGTTTACCGTCGGCTCTTGCGCGGAAATTTTGGCGCGTACCGTAAGCACAAAATCCATGCCATCTTTTTCATTTTGCATATCCAAACCCGCGAAATTTGCATCCGCGCCAAGCTTGCTTATCTGCACAGAAATCTCACGGATATGCCCGGATATATCGAAGCTGCGTATACCACTCTTTGATTTCTTTTCGATAATAAGACTTTTACGGCCAAATCGCCCATTGAGGGTTTCTTTTATTTTTTCAGCGTTAATTATGCCAAAATTGCCGCATACGGCAGAGCATAATATTTCGACCCATTTGATCGCGGAAAACTTTCGCATCGGCTGATATGCTTTTTGTATCGTCAAACCCTCCGGCAAAAAATTGTCTATCCCAAAGCCGCTTGCCTTGTCGTTCAAATTGCTTTTTTCTATTATAATATCCATTAGCTCACAGTCGCTCTCTACTCCGACAGGCAGCGGCAATGCCACCGAAATATGCGGATGCGGGTTAAATCCTTCGGAATATTTTAGCGTAAATCCCGAGCGCAAAAAGGCGCGCTGCATGGTCGCTTGCAGATCAAGGTGTGATATATACTTCGCCTTACCCGTTTTAAAATAGCGTACCCTTACTTTGCTTAAATTCCTTACATCACTCATCACAGGCACCCCGCGTCACAATAAAACTCCAAGGCAGCTCTTCGCTGTCCGTGCGTTTGCGCGTGGCATATTCGTCCGGGTCTATCCCACACTTTGAAAACGCTCCGAGCCATGTTTTTAGCGAAAAATATTCGCTCCAAGAATCGAATCTTGCGCCCATATGCCACGCCGTTTCAATTACTTTTCCGAGTTTTTTGTCTGCGCGTGAAAGCGCGGCTTCGACAAAGCCTTGTTCCGGCGAATGCCAATTATAGCTGATTTGCTTAGATTTAATACTCTTTCTGAGCAGCTCAACCCTTTTGAGATATTCGTTCATTGATATTTGAGGCTCACGCTCAAAAGGCGTGTGCGGTTTTGGTATAAAGCAGGACGTCGAGACGGTGATCCGAACGCCTCTTTTTTTATTGTTTGTATTATCTCTCCACACGTCGAGCACTTTGTGTGATAGCTCGGCAATCGCTGTGACATCTTCGTTCGTTTCACTCGGCAGGCCAAGCATGAAATAGAGCTTGATAGTATTCCAGCCTCCGGCAAACGCGGAGGCACACGCGCCAAGCAGTTCATCTTCGGTGATTTTCTTGTTTATGTAGTCACGCAGACGCTGCGTTCCGGCTTCCGGGGCAAATGTCAAGCCTGATTTTCGCGTACTCTGCACACGCCGCATAAGATTCACATTGAAGCTGTCAGCCCTAAGCGACGGCAGCGAAAGATTGATTTTCTTAGGCTCGCACCATTTTAGCAAGCCGTCACACAGCTCATCTAAATATGGATAGTCGCTTGTGCTGAGCGAAAGCAACGCTATTTCGTCATAGCCGGAGCTTTCGATAGATTCCATCGCTTGCCTGATGAGCACATTTGGCGAACGTATTCGCCTTGGGCTTCCCGTGTGCCCCGCCGCGCAAAACTTACATCCGCGTATACATCCCCGAAACAACTCCAGCACGGCTCTGTCATGCACAATAGACATTGACGGCACTATAGTTTTTGTCGGAAAATATGCGTTATCCAAATCTTTGACTGTCCGTTTTTGTATTACGCGAGTGGATACATCATTTTGCGAGGGTACATATATGCCCGCAAGCTCCGATGCTTTCTTTAAAAATTCCTGTTTTTCACGCTTGATTTGCTTATTTTGACTATTTGGTTTGCTTTGCTTTTCTGTTTTGCTCTGCGAGGCTTTGTTTGAGCGAAACAGATCAATCAGCTCGACCGCAGCCTCTTCACCTTCGCCGATAACAAACAGATCAATAAAGTCCGTGAGAGGCTCGGGATTATAACAGCAAGCTCCCCCTGCGATTACAATAGGATGGCTTTCGTCCCTGTCGGCAGAGCGAACCGGTATACCCGCAAGGTCGAGCATATTCAGTACATTTGTGTACGACAGCTCATATCCTATGGAAAACGCGATGATATCAAACTCGCTTAGCGCATCATGGCTCTCAAGGCCGTAGAGGGATATGTTGCTCTCGCGCAATTGCGATTCCATGTCAGGCCACGGCGCAAAGACGCGCTCACACCATACATCTTCGATATTGTTAAAAATACCGTATAAAATCCTCATGCCGAGATTTGACATGCCAATCTCGTATGTGTCTGGAAAACACAGCGCTGCGCGAATTTTGACCTTATCTTTATCCTTGATTGTTTGGTTGTACTCACCGCCCACATACCGCGCGGGTTTTTGAACCTTTTGAAGTATTCGCTCAATCTTTTCCAATACGTTTTATTGACTCCGTTACTAATTTCTTAAATCTCGGGGCGGCGGCGTCGGCTGCTTCCTGCACTTCATCATGCGTAAGCGGCGTTTTTGAAAATCCCGCGGCAAGATTGGCTATGCAGGATATACCGCACACTTTCATTCCCATATGATTTGCGGCGATAGCCTCACATCCGGTGCTCATTCCCACAACGTCGGCGCCAAGCACCGCAAATGCGCGTATTTCAGCGGGCGTTTCAAAGCTCGGCCCGCTAAGCTGCGCATAGACACCCTCTTGCAGCTTTATCGCGAGCATACTTGCCGACTCTTTTATTTTATCGCATAAATCATTGTTATATATATTGCTCATGTCGGGAAATCTCGTACCAAGTTCTTCGATATTCTCACCGATTAGCGGCGACGGCACATTGTAGATTATATGGTCGCGGATGAGCATAAAATCTCCGGCGGAAAAGTTTTGATTGATACCGCCGACGGCGTTTGTCAAAAATAGATTCTTTGCGCCAAGCAGCCCCATTAGGCGAATGGGCAAAACTACATCGCTCATGGCGTAGCCTTCGTAGTAGTGAACCCGGCCTTGCATGATAACGACCGGCACCTCTCCTACATAGCCAAAAATAAATCTTCCCATATGACCGGGAACGGTGCTGACGGGAAATCCTTCGATTTCACCGTAGCTGACCGTAGCTTCAACGGTGATTTCGTCGGCGTATCCGCCAAGCCCGCTGCCAAGGACAAGCGCAACCTTTGGTATGAAGTTGGTTTTGCTTTGCACTATGTCGCGGCATTTTATAAGTTTCTCATAAATTGGATTCATAGATAGACCTCCTGTTTATGTCGTAGTTACTATTGCGACCCGGCGAGTAAGGCTGTATTTTTGTCCCGTCAGCGGAGCATGGACGCGGAGCGCGCGAGTTAGGCGCATGGATGCGCCTCTTGTTTGAGCGGAGGGATAAAAAACAGCCTTTCGAGCGCAAGGGGCGCAAATGTAACTACATTATACCCTAATAAAAATGTGCTTGCAATAAGCACAAAATTGTTCTATACTTTTGTTTGGATTTTGCGATGGTACGCAATTAGTAATTATATCGGGGTGTGGCGAAGTTTGGTATCGCGCACGGTTCGGGACCGTGAGGCCGAGGGTTCAAGTCCCTCCACTCCGACCATTGATTTACAATAACCCGCAGTTGATGACACTATATGCGCCAGTAGCTCAGCCGGATAGAGCACATGCCTTCTAAGCCTGGGGTCGGGGGTTCGAATCCCTCCTGGCGTGCCAAAAAAATGCCCTCGAAAATACAATCTGCTGATGACGGGGTTGTCGAATTCTTTATGGGTTTTGAATTGTACATTCAAGACGAACAAAAGAAAGAAGGTCTTAGTTATGAAAACAAAAATTTTGTCCGCCGCGTTGGCCACGGTAATGCTACTGACGTTAGTAGCTTGCGGGAATGGCGGCAACAATTCGGGCGGCAATTCGGGGAGCGGCTCAGGTCGGGACGGCAACACCTCGGGTCTCGGCACCTCCGGCGACAAAAGCAGCGGCGGCGACACTTGGCCGCCTCCCGGCGGCGAGCTGATATATGCCCAAGTCGGGGTCGCGTTTAGCGGAACCTCCGACGGAGCCAATTATTTCGAAGTCAGTAAAATCGACTTTGTAACCGGCGTACTATTATTTTTTGACGGCGAAGCTAAAGAAAACTTCCGCCGTCCTGAAATCAGCGACTTTGTCTTTTACATCAATGGCGTACCTCAGGAACTGAACGAATATATGAGTTTTGACTATGGCAACGTCTGGGAAACTGATAAATCATGGAAAGCAGGCAACCATTTCGACAATGTCCCGGGCGATGAGGGCATGATGACCGTATATTCATACTCTGTCGAGTCCAAATCAGACGGGCTTTTCGATAAGCCGCTTGCCGAGTATTATTTCGAGATGACGGTAAACGGCGTACCTATCCGCAGTAATACCTTCTACTGGGGCGAGGGTGTAAATTATGAATTTAAGGATGATATGCCGTCCTTCCCCGCGCCCGTTCATTTAGTTCCCAAGCGGCAAATCTTACCTCTCACCCCCGTCACCATAGCCGAACATGAGCGCGGCAATATAAACGGCAACCGCTTTGTCGCGTTAGGCGGCGACCTAATTTATTATGTTGCGCGGTACGAGCTCTTCAAAATGCGCTTAGACGGCACGGATGTGGAAAAAATCATCCTCGACTTCCCCGCTACGGCGATTAATGTCGTCGGCGACTATATATACATCCACTCTCGGCACAATCTCAGCACGGATGAAGGCTACACCGAAGTTGACCGCATTTACCGATTAAAAAGCGACGAATCCGAGCTCACTATATTGTTTGAGCGGCCCACAGACTATGGAGAGGGAGGCAGCATAGGCAGCTTTTTGATTGTCGGCGAGTGGCTTTACTATATCACAACAGCGCATTATGATGACGGCGGAGATTTCGGCAGCAGAAGTATAACAAACTTGAACCGCGTCCGCGCCGACGATGGCACAGGTGATATGCAAGTAACCGACATAGACAGCTATCGGCTGAACATCGACAGCGACTGGAACTATCATATACAAATAGAATGGATACCCGTCCCCGGCTCCGACCATCTGCTCACTTCCAAATACGAAATTATCCGTACACGCAACGATGGGTCAGCCACTGAA
>WRMH01000035.1 GCA_009777235.1 Oscillospiraceae bacterium | reverse complement strand
ATCGGGTCTTTCATTTGCAGGAAAAAGCGTTTTACCATGCTGTCACGCGCTTTGGCCTGAAGTTCGTTTTTGCCGTGTTGTTCTAACTTTTTTTCCGCAACGAAGCGGGAGAGGCCATTTTCCCGATTTGTCTCGAGATTTTCTATAACCTCCGCCAAGCTGAGATGATGCCAATTGTTCATGTTAGCCCCTTCTTTATGTGTTTTTTTAATATTTTACCCGACCGCAAACAGCAGGTCAATAGTTTTTGCGAAACTGCGGTATCGGCGTATGGCGGCTACTCTGCCAATGCCGTAAACTCCTCTTGCTTGTTTTGCGGTATCCATTTTTCAAGGATCGCGTTAAGCTCGACGGTATCTATGGGTTTTGCCAGAAAACCGTTGAATCCGTTTTCATAATAGAGTTTCTCCGCGCCGGAAACAGCATTTGCCGTGAGCGCTATGATTGGAAGCTCGCTAAAATATGCGTCCGTTTTTCCCATTTCGCGTATAATGCGTGTGGCCTCTATTCCGTCTATGTTCGGCATTTTGTGATCCATAAACACCAAGTCGTAATCTTTTGCCTTGACATTTTCTATCGCCGCAAATCCGTTGTCGCATAGGGTTATCCGCATATTATAGGGCAGCAAAAGCCCCTGCGTGACCTTTAGATTTGTATTGACGTCGTCCACGATCAGAACCTTTGCGTGAGGCGCGGTAAATCTTACGATCGGCTCTTTTTTGCCGCCATCGGCGGATTTGCCGGATATTCCGTCTATCAGGCTTGCTATCTGCACACAGTATACGGGCATTGAAATCACGTTTTGATGCCCCTGCGGCACGGCTTCGCCAAATTCGGTGAGTATGACGGTTTTTGTATCTTTTCCGAATTTTAAAATCGTATCTTCGTTTTTAGTATACAGCGAAAAAGCTATGAGCAGAAAATCGTACGCGCGGCTTTCCATAGCCTCATACAGCTTTGTCCCGCTTGTGACAAATGTATGGTCTACCCCCAGATTTTTTAGCGTATACGACAAAGAGTCCGCATATACGTCGCGCCGCTCATAGATCAAAATACTTTTTGCCTTCTTGCTTTTGAGCTTTGCGAGAGCCTTACTTGAACTGACCTTTTGCGGAATCGTAATGGTAAATGTGCTGCCCTTGCCGTATTCGGAAATGACTGTTATATCGCCGCCCATTTTTTTGACGATGCTGCGGGCGATAGTCAGCCCAAGCCCGACGCCCTCGATTCCCCTGTTTCTCTCAATGTCAACCTGAGTGAAGTCCGTAAACAGCTTTTCCATATCTTCCGGCTTTATTCCGATCCCGCTGTCCTCGATCTCAAAAACAAGATTTATCGTTTTTTCATCCGCCTGCTTCCGATAAGGCTCGGGGCTGTCACTTTCTTTTTTGTATACGCTAAGACCCACAAAACCGTTATCTGTATATTTGACGGCGTTGATGAGTATGTTGAGCACAGCCTGACGGATTTTCGTTTCGTCGCCATAGAGCGTTTGCGGGATATTGCTGTCGGCTTTGACAAAGAGGCGTATGCGCGACTCGGCGGCCTTCATTCTGATAAGGCTAATCAAATCGTTTAGCAACGCGGCTACCGAATAATCTTTCGAGACAAGCTCCATTTTACCCGCTTCGATCTTCGAAAAATCCAAAATTTCGTTGATGATAGCAAGAAGATTTGCCCCGGCTTGCTTTACCGCAAGCATATGCTCTGTTCTGCCGTCATGCGCGTCTTCCCTGAGAGCAAGCTCTGTCATTCCGATAATAGCGTTCATCGGAGTCCGTATCTCATGGCTCATTTTTGCGAGAAATTCACTTTTCGCTTTGTTGGCGGCCTCCGCTTTGTTTAACGCAATTTCAAGCTGGGCGTTCTTTTCGGCTATTTCGCGCTCACTCTCTTTGCGTTTGCTTATATCCTCCGTGGCGCCGGAAGCCTTGAGCGGTTTGCCGTTTTCGTCCCGGAGCGTGCTTCCGAATATGCGGACCCATTTGTAGTTTCCGTTTTTCATGCGCATACGAAGCTCAATATTAAACGGCGTTTTATTTGTGGGATCGTCCAAATGCGCAAGCACCTGCGTATATACGGCTTGCACGTCGTCCGGGTGAATATTTGAAAACCAAGCTCCCATTGTGTTCGGAAAATCGCTTTCATCCTCGTAACCGTACATTTTGCGGATTCCGTCGGAGTACCACATTTTTGCGTCGGGGGAAAGCATGTCTTCCGTAGTTTTCGCCTTCGGGTCTATTTGGCAGTCCCATAAGGCGACGTCCAAACCGCCGACGAGCAGGTTCAGACGCAGATTTTGATCCGTGAGCTGTTCTTGTGTGCGGCTGATGTCCGTTATATCCGATATATGCTGCAGATGAACCTTTCTGCCGTCAGGCCAGTCAATATAGCTGTCGGAATGAATGACATATTTGTCGAAATGTTCGACGTATTCTTCCCATACGACCATTTCCTCCGGGTTTTTATCAAGCGCGGGGCGCGGGCAAAACTCGCACATTTTGTCCAAGCCCCGAAAAACATTGTAACAAAATTCTCCGGCAAAGCTGTCATTTTCCCTTCCCGCGTCTATCCTCAACTTTTTGTTTACAAACAAAAGTTCTCCGGTTTCAGGGACTGTGACATATATCTGCGCGTTTATGCTGTCTAATATTTTTTCTACTTGCTTGATGGAAATCGGTTTCATTATGACCTGTCCTTTCTGACGGGTTGTCACCGTGAAAACATGACTTTTTCGCTGTTGAACATCTTTGTAAGCACGAACCCGCCAAGCCCCGCATACAGTAAATTGAAAAGGCAGGCTATTATTACATTCAGCGATGAATATTCACGCGAAAAGATGCCGCCCATGCTCTGCACGCTGCCGTACAAAGGCAGCATAAAGTATACCGTGTCCGGCTGCCCTGTGCCAAACATACCCGAAATCCCCGCGACCATCACCAAAATCATGAGAGGCGCGGCGGCTTGCCCCGCTTCCTTTACCGTCTTGGAAAACGCGGATACTATGGATATCATGGCCACCAATAAAAGCAGCACGGACAAAATCACAAACGCGAGCAGCGCGTAATCTGTAATGTTATAGATTTCGGTAATGTTTGCGTCAAACAGGTCTCCGGCTTCGCCGCCCGAGCCCATCAGGTTTGGCAAAGACAATATCGTGGCAGCCGCCGTGACCGCTCCCGCGAGAAATGACAAAACGGCAAGGCTAAGGATTTTGCCTATCGCAAGCTCCCTTCGTTTTAAGGGGGATACAAGCAGCGTAGCTAATGTGCCGCGCTCTTTTTCGCCGGTGATGGATTCCAAAGCCAGCCCCATACATCCCGAATAGAGGAAAATAAGAAGCATCATCGGGAGCATTGACGCCACGATATTTGCCATGAAATCTTCCGTAGATGCCATGTCTCCGTTGTTTTCTATGTTTCGGTTGATGTCAAACTTGTTTGCCAAAGAGGATTCATACGCGTCGAGCAAATGCAAAGCGACCCTAAACGCGTTTTGCGAATTTGGCTCGGTCGAGTTGTAGTAGATCGTAATATTCGGAGCGGGCGAGTCGGCGGTATGCACGTCATAGGCAAGAGCCGCGTCGTCAAAGCCAATCGGGAAAATCATAAGCAAATCGGCTTGTTTTGAGTTTATTTTTTCTTTTGCCTCTTCTATGCCGCTCTCGTTTATGCCAATCACTCTGGTTTGAATGTATTGCTCTATGCTTTGCCCTATTGATTCGGGCGCGTTTACCGCGTAAATTCTCGGAGTGTGGTCAGCGTCCGGCGCAAAAGCGCTGTGCATTGCCGGACCCATAAACGAGTATATGGCATAAATCAAAATCGCCGGCATGATCGTCATCATTATCATTCTTCTGTCGCCAAAGAAACGCGCAAATTCTTTTGACATAATGGTCAGTATATTTTTCATTACCTTAACCCTCCTTCCTTTTCTTCCGCGGTTTTTGCGTAGATATCGAAGAAAATATCTTCTAAAGGTTTGTCGGCAGTAAGGTTTTCTATGGTGTCGCATACAATCATTTTGCCGTCTATTATAATTCCAGCCCTGTCGCAGAGCTTTTCGACGAGGCTAAAGATATGCGTCGAGACTATGATCGTCTTGCCCTGCGCCTTGAGCTCGGTCAGAAAGTCTGTGACCACACGCGCCGTCAAAACGTCAAGCCCGTTGGTCGGCTCGTCAAATATGATTATATTGGGGTCGTGCACTATTGATATGACAAGTGATGTTTTTTGCTTCATTCCGGTCGAGAGGTTTGCCACTTTGACTTCGGCAAATTCGTCAATGCCAAACTTTGAAAAAAGCTCCCTCTTTCGCGCTTCGGCTATATTTTGATCAATGTGGTGGATTTTCGCAAAAAAGTCATACAGATAATTTGGGGTAAAAAAGTCCTCCAGCTTGAGCTCGCTGGTCAAAAATCCTATCTTTGCCCTTACTTTTTCCGGCTCGGTTTTGATGCTAAGCCCGTCTATAAACGCGTCGCCCTTATCCGGCTTTATCAAAGTGGCGAGCATTCTCAGCGCGGTGGTTTTGCCCGCTCCGTTGGGTCCTAAAAGTCCGTAGATTTCGCTCTCATACGCCTCAAACGACAAATTGTCAACGGCGGTTATGGTCTTTTGTTTTGTGTTTTGGAGCTTTTGCTGCTTTTGCGAGAGCTTAAACGTCTTGCAAAGACCCTCCGCTTTTAGTATTACTTTCATTCGTTTTTGCACAAACTGCGCCCTTTTTCATAAACGGCGCGCGGTGTTGCGCGCTCCTTCCAAGTTTAGTAATTTCTCTTTCATTTTAAGCCCGCCGCCGTATCCTACGAGGCTGCCGTCAGCTCCGATGACCCTGTGGCACGGGATTACTATCCATATCGGATTTTTGTTGTTTGCCATGCCGACGGCTCGGCACGCTTTTGGTTTTCCGATCATTTCCGCTATCTGCTTATATGTCCTCGTTTCGCCAAACGAAATCTCCCGCAGCGCCGTCCACACCGCTTTTTGAAAATCCGTACCGCCCGGGTCAAGGGGCAAATCAAACTCTTTTCGCTCACGGGCAAAATATTCACCGAGCTGACATGCCGCCATGTCCGTAAGACTGCTTTTTTCTCTCGCGCCAAACGCCGACATATCTAAATCTTTGTCACGTTTTATATGTGTTATGCTCTTTTTGTCCGCGACAATAACAATACCCCCAAGCGCAGTTTCATATGTGTAATAGTTAGTGTCCCGCATTATATGCCTTCTTTAACAAAATCATAAGTCTCCCGCTTCTGCAAGCGGTGAGTTACATTATAACCGAAATCAGTGGTGAGTACAAGCTCCAACTGATTTTGTTAAAAACATCACGCGCTTTGTGCGTGATGCAAACGCGTAGCGTTTGTGAGTCTTCGCCGAATTCATTTCGGCGAAGGCGATATATTAAATTAATATTTGGCTTATGATCTGTTTGTTATTGTATCATAACGGCGCTTACATAGCAAGCCGAAATCTGGATAGGTTGCGATAAGCTGCGCAAGGGGCGCACGTATAAATACGGCTCTTGCGCTAATAGTTTTCAAATGGTAGAATACAAATACATTAGTATAATCCATATGAGGTGCGTTATGCAGGCGAACAATTTGGCGCAAACCCCAGACAATCCGCAAATTGATATAAATTCCATATGCGGCCGGATTTCCGAAACACAAGGAATAAATGCTCGCCTAAAAAGAGAAGTCACGAAAATATTTGAAGCGATAGCGAGCGACGGCGCGGATTTCTCCGACTATGAGCTTGCCGCGCCATTTATCGAAATGCTGCGCGGTCGGGTTCGCTCATCATATGCTGACGCGCAGTTTTACCAAAAGCTCTTAAACGCGTATGACGCGTGTTTAGTTACGCAAAAAAATAAAAAAGCCGCAAAGCCCCCCGCCGAAAACAGCGTCCCGCCTGTTGCCGCAAATCCTGCCGAAGCCAAGCCGCCCGAAACAGAACATCTCGACGACGGGCTTGGATGGCTCGATGACGAAGCGGATACGCCCGCCCCGGACGCGCCCGCCGCAGCTCCGGCGCAAACCGCCCCGCCGCCCGCCCCGTCTTCAAAAGTCGCCGCTTCAAAAAACGAGGCTCCCGCGGAAGCTAATCAGAAACTTTCAAACTCCGTGAATACCATATTAGAGTATGCCGAGGCGGACGAGGAGCTTTGCGAGCAGTTTACAAGCTGCGTAAAAGACTTCACGGCGCAGACCGACAGGTCAAGCGGCGATGACGATGTGCGAAATTTGCGAAGGGACCTCACCAAAGCGTTCTATGCTGTATACAGGCTCGTCTTTATGAAAAGCCTGAATGACAAGACGCCGCCCACTGTTATAAATATGTTCTTAAACTTTGGTTATGTTGACGCCGCTCTCTCCGGGGCGGATAACGCCGAATTTTTATTTTCCATAGCGGATTCATACAAAGGCGATCCGCAAAACAATGTCTACACCATACGCGAGTGGCTGACATCCATTTACGAAGGCAAAACAGAACCCAGCCTCAGCGAGTTTGACATGGACTATGCGGCATATGTCCGCGATCTGAAAAACTCAAAGCAAATAGACGCCGCCGAAGAAAAGCGCCTTTTATCCGACGTTGAAGCTAAACTCAACTATGAGATGGATAACGCCTTTCCCGTTGTAAACAGGGTCACTTTCGGCAATCCGTCGAGATTTTGCCCCGCGTTCGCGGACCACAACATACAGCGCGGACTCAAGGAAACCTTGGTTACTCCGGAGGCAATAGGCGACATCATCAAAGATATCCGCAATATTGATTTTTCGGCATTTTACAGAGAGACGGCCTTTGCCGACGTAAAGCTCGGCATTTCGGGTGAATCTATCAATGTTGAAGTCTTGCCGAATATTATACTCATGCCAAATGTGGGGCTTCGCGGCTCTATGTGGCAGGATGTCGAACGCCGTATTCGCGCCACTCCCGCGCGTATGTTTTTGCCGGTTTTCTTGGAAAGCGAGCTGAATAAAACCATGATAGGGCTTGTCGCCGATTTTCGCTGGGAGATATGCCGCCGTGTGCAGGGTTCACGCTGGAACGACGTTACAGACCCGTCGCTGACAAGTTATTTTTGCGATTATCTCCAGTTTTATATGAACAACCGCAATATTTCCATGCAGACCATGACGGAAATCAGGCAGGAGCTATCTTCCGCCCGCAATAATTACAAAAAGATTTTCGCTTCAAATTACACCACTTGGATTTTGAGCGAATCCCGGGGCATGGCTCGCCTAAACAACATCGCGCTCGGTATACTCATGACTTTTTGCCCGTTTACCGCCGAAATACGCGAACGGCTCAAGACGAATATGCGTTTTGGAGAGGCTTTGACAAAATACAACGCAAAACGCATAAAACGCGAACAGCGTCTGGTAAATCTCGCAAAAAAGCTCAACCAAACGGGTAAGGGCATCCCGGATGAGATAAAAAGCGAGCTGGAGTTTATAAGGCGGTAATGCCGCTCACCATATCTTTAAGACAACGGCCTCCCACGCAGAGAGTGTGCCGTCATATTCGCCGCGGCCTATGTTTGATACGATAATGGGTCCTATCAGGTTGTTTTCTATCTGCGTCGCGGCGGGCTTGCCCGATATGTTTAAGATGACCGCAAGCTGTTCGGCGCCTGTTATTGTCCGCGAATATACCATCACTTGCTCGTTTGCCCAGACGGGGGCAAAATCGCCATATTTCAAGGTTTCACTCGAGCCGCGAAGCGCGATCATTTTTTTGTAAAAGTTTAGCACAGAGTCCTCGCGGCGTTCCTGCTCCGCGTGGTTTATCTCTATATGGTTGCTGTTGATGTCAAGCCACGACTGACCTTGCGTAAATCCCGCGCCGGGATGCGCGTTCCATTGCATCGGGGTGCGGGCGTTGTCGCGGGAGCTGGCTTTTAGCCAATTCCAGCGCAGCCGAGCGGGTATTTTAAATGAGCGAAGCAGCTTGTCAACGCCAATCGTCTCAATATCGTTTATCTGCGCCATGCCCTCAAAATCAAAGTTTGTCATGCCTATTTCCTGCCCCTGATAGATAAAGGGTGTGCCTTTTAGCGTAAGGAGCATCGCGGCAAACAGCTTTGCGCTGCGCTCACGATATTTATCGCCGTCGTCCCCCCAGTGAGAAACTATGCGCGGCTGATCGTGGTTTTCTAAGTAAACGGCGTTCCAATAAAGCCCCTGCTGCCATTTTGTAAGCACCTTTAAGAGCTTGTTTGCCTTAAACTTTTTTGGTATGAATTTTTCGATTCTCCTGTCTACATTGAGATGGTCAAAGTAAAAAACCATGTCAAGCTCACGGCGCGCCGGGTCGGTGAGCAGCTTTGCGTCTCGGAGATTGACGAGCGCCGCTTCGCCCACCGTAAAGCAGTCATAATTGTCGAGCACTTCTCGTCTTAGCTCCTGCAATATCGTATGCGTGCCTTCCTGTGTCACAAAATGCTCACGGCCGCACACCGCAAGCCGGTGCACGCCATCTTCCAAAGAGCTTTTGAATATGACATTGATAACATCACAGCGAAACCCCGCGGCGCCCTTGTCGAGCCAAAAGCGCATTATGTCTTTTATTTCCGCGATGACATTCGGGTTGTGATAGTTTAAGTCGGGCTGCTTTTCGTTAAACAAATGCAAATAGTATTCGCCGCTCTTTGGGTCAAATGTCCATGTTTTTCCGCCAAAAAACGACGTCCAGTTGTTTGGCTCGCCGCCGCTCTGGTCAGGCTCCCTCCATATATAGTAATCCCTATATGGGCTGTCCTTGTCGCGGCTTCTCTTAAACCACTCATGCTCATCCGACGTGTGATTGATGACAAGGTCCATTATGATTTTTATATCGCGCTTTTCGGCCTCGGAAAAAAGCTGTTCCATATCCGCTATAGTGCCAAACATGGGGTTTATATCGCGATAATCGCTGATGTCATAACCGTTGTCTGCATTTGGGGATTTATATACGGGCGATAGCCAGATAATCCCGACACCAAGCGCTTTGATTTCGTCAAGGCGCGATATAATGCCGGGAATATCTCCGATTCCGTCATTGTTTGAGTCTTGGAAGCTGCGGGGATAGATTTGATATACAGCTTTTTCTTGCCACCACCGATTCATAACTATAAATTTCCCTCATAGCATAGCCCCGCGTTTTCACGCTCTTTGTCGTTTCTTGCCTACCCACCGCTCCGCTTGCAAAGTTCAAGGCAGGTATAAATGCCGGTCACAAAATCATTCCTCCCCGATCAATTGCGTTCATCCGTGTGCAAACGATCGGACGCTCCGCTTACAAAGCTAAAATGGGTTTTCTGTGGGGTATGGCAAGGATTTTGGTTGGTTGTAAGATATCTTTGGTACTCCGAGGTATGTAAATATGTCAAAGATTGCCTTGCCAACATGTCCAAAGGCGACCGCGCCGTGGTGCGGATAGCGATCCTCAATAAGGATATGGCGGTAGAAACGTCCCATTTCTTTGATGGCAAAAATACCGATTCCTCCAAATGACTGTGTGGCGACGGGCAGCACTTCGCCTTGCGCGATATATGATTTTAGCCCGCCCTCCGCCGTGCCTTGCAGGCGAAAGAATGTGATTTTTCCCGGTTTGATGTCTCCTTCGAGCGTGCCTCTGGTAATATCCGGCTCGGCATCGGGCTCGAGCAGCCTGTTCATGATGAGCTGATACTTCATCTCGCCTTTAACCAGACATGCCATGGGCGTATTGCCGCAGTGAAAGCCCATAAAGGTATCTTTATGCGTGTAGTCAAACTTCCCTTTAATGCTCTTTTCATACATGTCCGCCGGAACGGAGTTGTTTATGTCAAGCAATGTGACCGGAGCTTCGGTTATACACGATCCGATATATTCAGACAACGCCCCGTAAATATCAACCTCGCAGGATACCGGGATGCCGCGTGACGCCAAACGGCTGTTTACATAGCAGGGCACAAAGCCAAACTGCGTCTGAAATGCCGGCCAGCATTTGTTGGCAAGTATCGCAAACTCCTTGCAGCCTTTGTTTTCTTCAATCATATCGAGAAGAGTTATCTCATATTGAGCCAATTTCGGCAAAATGCCCGGCATTTTGTTGCCGCCGCCAAGCTCTTTTTCCATGTCCGCTATGACGCCGGGAATTCTCGGGTCGCCGCTTCTGGCGTTGAACGCCACAAGCAAGTCAAGCTCGGAGTTTTCCTGTATCTCAACGCCTAAGTTAAAAAGCTGCTTTATCGGCGCGTTGCACGCGAGAAAGTCCTGCGGGCGAGGGCCGAACGTGATTATTTTTAGATTTTTAAGGGCAATCATAGTGCGGGCGACAGGTATGAAATCCGCAATCATCTGAGCTATATCCGCCGGCGCGCCAACCGGATATTCGGGGATATGCGCTTTGATGTTGCGAAGCCCGAGGTTGTATGAACAGTTTAGCATACCGCAGTACGCGTCGCCGCGTCCGCCTATGAGCTTGTCCGCCGCGTCTTCCGCCGCGGCCACAAACATAACGGGTCCTTCAAAATTCTTTGCTATGAGCACTTCCGATGATTCGGGTCCGAAGTTGCCGAGATATACGACAAGCGCGTTTACTCCGGCAGCTTTGACGTCCGCCACGGCTTTTAGCATATCTGTTTCGTTTTCTACGGTGATATTACACTCGTATATGTCACTCCCGAATGCTTTAGTCACACTGCTGCGGCGCTGTGCCGATAATTCAATGGGGAAGCAATCGCGGGATACGGAAATAATACCAAGTTTAACTGCCGGGATGTTTTTCATTGTGCGTGACCCTCCTTAATAATCGGCCGTTACTTTTGGCCGTAGTATGAATTTTCGCCGTGTTTGCGATAGTAATGCTTGTCATGTAACCGCCGCCCTATGCCTTGCAGCTCTTGACCGGGCGAGCGGGTAATCATCATTATACCATGCCACGCCATAAATGCAACCTCTTCTAATACAACGGCGTTATCTACCGCTTCTTTTACGTTTTTGCCCCACACAAACGGTCCGTGCCCGTGTACCAAAACGGCGGGAGTCTTATTTTCATCGCGTTTTTGAGCGGCTTCGATGATTATCTTGCCCGTTTCTTTTTCATAGTCGCCGGTGATTTCTTTGTCGGTCATTTCGCGAGTGCATGCAATGGCATCATGAAAATAATCCGCGTGCGTCGTGCCAAGCGCGGGTATATCCATGCCCGCCTGCGCGAATATCGTCGCCCAACGGCTGTGGGTATGCACAATGCCGCCAATGTCCGCAAATGCCTTATATAGCTCAAGATGCGTCTTCGTGTCGGACGACGGTTTTAGTTTTCCTTCCACGATTTTCCCGGTTTCGAGCTCTACTGTCACCATGTCATCTTCCGTCATTTTTTCATACTCAACGCCCGAAGGCTTGATTATGACATGGCCTTTATCACGGTCAACCGCCGAAACATTGCCCCATGTCAACACCACAAGAGAGTGCTTTGGCAGCAATAAGTTTGCTTCAAATACTTGGCGCTTTAGCGTTTTTGTCATTTTGTCACTCCCGTTATTTAATTTCTTCTATTGCCGCGCGCTCAACCTTGAGGGCTTTTTTGTAGCGTTGAAAATATCTCTCAAAACCCTTTGCGTCTCTCTGTTCCGCCTCTTTTGTGCTGATTTTTATCCGGTCAAAAATTCTCTTGTTTAAAAATTCTTCCAAAGTCTCCCCGTCGTTTTTTATCGCGGAGTATGCCGCGAGCAATGCCATACCCCACGGGCCGCCCTCTCCCGCGGATTCCATGACGGCTATCGGTATGCCCAGCGCCGCCGCCATGAGCCATTGCCCCACGACGGGTGTTTTGAAGAAACCTCCGTGCCCGATCAGTTTTGAAATCTTTATACCCTCTTCTTTGGTGAGTATGTCCATACCCATCCTGAGCGTTGCCATAGCAGAAAAAATGAGCGAGCGCAGAAAGTTTGACGCAGAAAGATCGGTGTCCGGCATCCTTACAACAAGCGGACGCCCCTCCGTAAATCCCGTCATGTGTTCACCGGAGATATAATTTACGGTCACAAGCCCGCCGCAATCAGGGTCTCCAAAGAGGGCTAAATCATATAGTATACGATATATGCTGTCTTTCTTTAAGCTCGATTTCCCGCTCTTTACCACACTGTATATCATATTGACCCACGCGTCTAAATCCGATGTGAAGTTGTTGCAGTGCACCATGGCTACGGGCATACCCATTGGCGTCGCTATCGTGTCAATTTGCGGGTGCGTTTTTTGGAGTTTTTTGTCGAGCGTCAGCATGGCAAACACCGAAGTTCCGGCAGATATGTTTCCCATACCCGGCGAGACCGTGTTTGTCGCGACCATTCCCGTCCCGGCATCGCCTTCGGGAGGGCATAGGGGTGTGCCCGGCTTTATAGAAAACCTCCTGTTCGGGTCAATCAGCTTCAAGCCCTCGCGAGTCAGGTTGCCGCCGTGTTCGCCCGCGCATTTCACCTTTGGCAATATGTCGCGCAGCTTCCACGGCATATTATACTCCGATATAAGCGCGTCAAATTTGTCAATTTTTTCGCTGTCATAATCATTTGTACGGCTGTCTGCTATAATCGGAAATATGCCCGAGCCTTCGTTAATGCCGACAATCTTTTCGCCCGTCAATTTATAGTGGATATATCCGGCCAGCGAGGTCATAAAGGCAATATCTTTTACGTGAGGCTCTCCGGCGGCGACGGCGCGGTGCAAATGTGCTATGCTCCACCGCTCTGGAATGTTGACGTCAAAGGCTTCGGACAGGAGCTTTGCCGACTGCGCGGTCATTGTGTTGCGCCACGTCCGAAAATCCGTAAGCTGCGCATCGTTTTTGTCAAACACCAAATAGCCGTGCATCATTGCCGAGATACCGATGGCGCCTATTTCTTCAAAAGGCTTGCCATACTTCTTTTTATAGTCAGACGCGAGCCGGGACAGGCTTCTTCTAAGCGCTCTCCACGCTTCATCGAGCGCATATGTCCAGATTCCGCCCTCGACTCCCTCAAATTGTATGAGCTGGTTTTCCCATCGAAAATCGCCCGTGGCAAGCAGGTTGCCGCATGTATCAATGGCCACTGCCTTTACGCGTGTTGAGCCCAGCTCCACTCCAAGAAATATTGACATATGAAATACCTCCAAATTTATTTTTTCCTATTTTGTAATATCTTTTACGGTGTCCCGAATGATGATCTTGCTTGGGACAATTATTTCACGCATCCCACTGTTTTCCCCGTCGTCGGAAATTCTGCGGGCGGCTTCCTCCGCGGCTTTATACCCTATCCTTTTTAAGTCTATTTCAGCTGTGGTGAGCTTAGGATAAGTATATTCCGAAATCTCACGATTATCAAATCCGACAATAGAAATATCTTCGGGCACTCGCAGCCCGGCTTCTCTTATCGCGTCAATGGCGCCTGCCGCCATTATGTCGTTCATTGCGATAACGGCCGTCGGCAATGCGCCGTTTTTTTTTCGGAGCAACCCGTTCATGCGGATATATCCCGATTCGCGCCCCCAATCACCGCTTTTTATCATGGCGTCATCTAATGTGATTCCCGCGCCCTTCGTGGCTTTTAAGATACCCTTTAGCCGCTCACGGGTGGGCATTGTGTCCAAAGGTCCCGTGATCACCGCGATGTCGCGGTGCCCTTTTTCTAAAATGTATTGCGTGATTTGGGCGCAGATGTTTTCACTGTCATATGTCACGGAGCTTGCGCTCGGATCGCTTGATGTGGAATACGCCACAACAATAGGCTTGTTTATATCCGCGAGTATTTCCGGTATGTCTCTGTTGAACATTCCTATATAGATGACCGCGTCAACCTTTGCGCCGTAAACCAAAAGAGACAGCGCGGAGTTGATTCTCTCTTTTTGATAGGTGACTTGATCGTATTTGTTGAGCAGGCTCTCTAACAGCCTAAGGTCGTTGAGCAGAATATGGTAGTCGGTCTGCTCAACATATTCGGATATGCCGTTTATTATTTTTGCCGACGGGAATGCCAATATGTCTTCCGCCAGCACGCCGATTACATTTGTTTTTTTTATGCGAAGGCTTTTTGCCATGCGGTTTGGCTGATAGTTTGTCTTTTCTATCACGTCGTTCACGCGCCGGCGTTTATCGTCGCTTACGTGCTTTGTGCCGTTCATGACGTAAGAAACTGTGGCTGTTGATACTCCGGCTTGTTTTGCTATATCTTTGATAGTCATCGGTTTGCCTCATAGTGTTTCTTTAAAAGCCGGTTTTCTGCTGACTCTGCCGGGTTTTTTCCGCCGCACAAAACAGCAATAGCACAGCAACAGCTTTAATCGTTTAGATTTTTCGATTATACCGCCGTGTCAAAAATCTGTCAACAAGAACTTACCCCCGCGGGAATTTTCGCCTTTTGTAAGTTCGTTGGGTCACATTCAAAGCGGAGCTGTTACGCGTAGCACAAGGAGGAACTCTTTAAAAGTTAAAGAGTTCCTCAAACAGTTGCAAATGCTGCGTTTCTCTCAGAAAAAAGCGAGTATTATGTAATCCACGCCGCCCCGCACACACAATCACTTCGAGATGGCAAAAATAATGTTGACAGGGTTTTTCCGATGTGGTATTATGAACATACAAAAGGCGTTGCCGGCAACGGTTAGCCTAAAAATCAGAACGAAAATAACCGCTCTTCATGTTCAGGATGTGGCGGTTATTTTCTATTGCGCCTGTAGGATTTCCAAGCTATGTAAATCGCAATGATTGCGAGAACAAGCGAAAGGATTTCGTACACTGACAATGGCATCACCTCCTTTCGAAGGATCAGCTAACCGCTACCGTCACAGCGTCTCGCAAGCGAGACGCGACAACGCCATCTATACTATATCTAAAATTATTTAATCAGTCAAGACACCCCCTCCCAAAAAAATATTTTGACAATTTCGCGTCAATGTGCCATAATAAACTATGTTTGTATTTAGTTCGTATTGCGAGCATACGCTGCGCACGCTCGCAACACAAACCACCTCGCAAAATCAGCAAAAAAGAAACGACAAAGGTTGCAAATTATGCCGGAATGTGCTATAATTAACGAACGAACGAACGAACGAACGAACGAACGAACGAACGAACGAACGAACGAAC
>WRMH01000034.1 GCA_009777235.1 Oscillospiraceae bacterium | reverse complement strand
ACCTGTGTGGGACGTCCGAAGAAGGGGATATCTCTATCCCTGTCGTCCCCATGTCAAGCCCTGGTAAGGTTCTTCGCGTTGCTTCGAATTAAACCACATAATCCACTGCTTGTGCGGGCCCCCGTCAATTCCTTTGAGTTTCAACCTTGCGGCCGTACTCCCCAGGTGGAATACTTATTGTGTTAACTCCGGCACAGGGGGGGTCAGTCCCCCCACACCTAGTATTCATCGTTTACAGCGTGGACTACCAGGGTATCTAATCCTGTTTGCTCCCCACGCTTTCGCGCCTCAGCGTCAGTTAATGTCCAGCAGGCCGCCTTCGCCACTGATGTTCCTCCTAATATCTACGCATTTCACCGCTACACTAGGAATTCCGCCTGCCTCTCCATCACTCAAGATAAACAGTTTCAAATGCAGTTTACAGGTTAAGCCCATAGATTTCACATCTGACTTGAATATCCGCCTACGCGCCCTTTACACCCAGTAAATCCGGACAACGCTTGCCACCTACGTATTACCGCGGCTGCTGGCACGTAGTTAGCCGTGGCTTGTTTTCGAAGTACCGTCATTTATTCGTCCTTCGTCAAAGAAGTTTACAACTCGAAAGCCTTCTTCCTTCACGCGGCGTTGCTGGGTCAGGGTTGCCCCCATTGCCCAATATTCTCTACTGCTGCCTCCCGTAGGAGTCTGGGCCGTATCTCAGTCCCAATGTGGCCGTTCGACCTCTCAGTCCGGCTACTGATCGCAGCCTTGGTGGTCCGTTACACCACCAACAAGCTAATCAGACGTGAGCCCATCCTTTGGCAATAAATCTTTGATATTCCTATGATGCCATAAGAATATATTATGCGGTATTAGCAGCTGTTTCCAACTGTTGTCCCCCTCCAAAGGCCAGGTTGCTCACGCATTACTCACCCGTCCGCCACTAACTTTCGCAAGAGCAAGCTCTCGCTAAGTCCGTTCGACTTGCATGTATTAGACACGCCGCCAGCGTTCGTCCTGAGCCAGGATCAAACTCTCAATATATGGTATTTGAAGAACGCCTAAGCATTCTTAAAACCGATCATTGAAAAGCTTTCTAGCTCTCAAATCGTCTCGCCCCACAAACCTTTCGTCAGACGACATGCGTTTGCGATATGATTCATGGTTGCGAAACATAAGGAATTTTTAAGGTTCATAATGATTATGATAAATCACAATCACCATGTACAAATATGGTGCGCATATTTGTTTACATTGTTTAATTTACAAGGTGCAATGCGAGGATAACTTGCGGCGTTAAAAGAATTTTTTGGCTTTTGCGACAGAAAAGAATCCCCCGTGGGAATTCTTTATGGAAAATTGTCTTTGCCAACTTTCTCTTGTCACTCAAAGCATTTTTGCGTTTTTTTACGCGCTTGCTTTACTCGCGTTGTGCGTCTTTATTTTGTGACGCCCGATTAGGATACCACCCCCGATATACCCTTGTCAAGACTTTTTTTTAGATTTTTGAAAAATTTTTATCTTTGTGAACACAGCGCCGTGTGTACCGTGTGTTTTGAAGTAAAAATGACATCATCTTTCGAAAAATATTTACATAGCGTTTTGGATGAGATAAACTTTTATAATCACATTAACTAAGGTATTTAATATATGGCGCTTATCAGTATTTCAGACTTAACATTTACATATGACGGCAGTTATGACTGCATATTTTCCGGCGTGAGCTTCAACATTGACACAAAATGGAAGCTCGGGCTTTGCGGACGAAACGGGCGGGGCAAGACAACGCTCCTCAAGCTGCTCACGGGGCAATATGAATACAGAGGCAAAATATCGGCAAATGTAAATTTCAGCTACTTTCCTTTTGACGTAGCAAACAGGGAGCTTGACACCATTGATGTAATATCTTCTATCGCTATGGATTGCTCGCTCTGGGAAGTTAAAAGGGAGCTTTCCGTGCTTGATTTTGACGAGTCCGCCCTGTATAGGCCATACTTGACACTTTCAAGCGGTGAACAGGTAAAAGTATTGCTTTGCAGTCTATTTTTGCGGGAAAACGGATTCTTGCTTATTGACGAGCCGACAAACCATTTAGATATGAATGCCCGTGAAACTGTTGCGAAATACTTAGACAGCAAATCGGGCTATATCCTTGTGTCGCACGACCGGTCGTTTCTGGACGCTTGCATAGACCATATCATGTCCATAAATAAGAAGAACATCGAAATTCAAAGAGGAAACTTTTCCAGTTGGTTTCAGGGCAAAGAGCGTCAAGACACTTTTGAGATTGCCGAAAACGCAAAGCATAGTGCCCAGATAGACCGCTTGGCATCCGCATATCGCGCAAATTCCGATTGGGCGGCAAAAGTTGAAAAAAGCAAAAAAGGCACAGGCCCGGTTGACCGCGGCTATATTGGCCATAAATCAGCAAAGATGATGAAGCGAGCTAAATCCGTTAATCGCCGCAGGGAACGGGAGATAGAAGAAAAATCAAAGCTGCTGAGCAATATTGAAACCTCCGAAAGCGTGAAGCTGCACCCGCAGCCGTTTCATTCATCTCGTTTGGTTTCGTTAGAAAAAGTGACGGTTTCCTACGGTAATCAGGGCGTGTTTAGCGGTCTGAATTTTGTGATTGATCAAGGTGATCGTGTTGCGCTGCTCGGAAAAAACGGTTCGGGCAAAAGCAGCCTGTTGAAATTAGTATGCGGCGATGAAATACCATATACGGGAGAAGTGCGGATTAGCCGCAATCTTATAATCTCATATATTCCGCAGGACACGTCATTTCTGACAGGCGACCTGAAAACATATTGTTTTGAGAAAAATATAGATGAGCCGTTGTTTAAAGCAATACTCAGAAAATTAGATTTTTCTCGCGTCCAGTTTGAAAAGGATATCAGCGATTTTAGCGCGGGGCAAAAGAAAAAAGTGCTGCTCGCCACCAGCCTATGCCAACGCGCACATCTGTACATATGGGACGAGCCGCTTAATTATATTGATGTCCTGTCGCGAATCCAAATTGAAGACTTGATAACAAAATATAAGCCCACAATGCTGTTTGTCGAGCACGACAAGGCTTTTTGCGGCAAAATTGCCACAAAGTCAATAAACTTGTGAGTATGGTAAAATAATGTTATCGAAATTGAAAGCTAATCAAAGGGCAACTTTAAATAATCGGAAAATTGAACTTGCATTCTAAGCAAAACACACAAGTAAAGTTTTAAGATGTCAATTTAATATATCGCCTTTGCCGAAATGAATTCGGCTCGGCGCCCAAACGCTAATAATCTGCCGAAAGCAGAGTTAAACACATTCTGCCGTTGTGGTAAGGGCATTTCCACTCTTCGACTATGGCTCTGCGGGAGGGGGTGTGGCTACCGTCGGGCATTACTTCGCTCAGCCACTCTGAGCCGGGTCGTTTGTCAATGATTTTTTCTTTGATGAAGCTCAAAATGTTCTCGGAGGCTTTCTGATACTTTGTCTGCTCTGGGTGTTTACGCGCCATGTTCAAAAATCCCACAACAGCCTCCGCCTGCACCCACCAGACGCGCTTTTCGTCTTGCTCATCGCCGAGACATTCGTTGCGCAAAGAGTTTTCGCGATATGCTTTTTCATACGTACCATCCGCAAGAGCGGAACATATTCCTGAGACCGTCTCGCGTAAAGAGGCATCCTCATCGCCGTCGAGCAACCCTGCGCCCCACTCGACGAGCCATGAGCTTTCTATATCGTGCCCGTATGATGTCAAGTCAATCAAGTTTTCCCAGTTTGAGTCAAAAAACACGTCTTGCCGCTGTAATTCCGGGTTATACAGCTTATTTGAAAATATATCCAGTATAAAGCGCATTTTCTCTGCGGCTTTGCCGTCTCTTGCGGCACGGTACAGGCCGCTGTATGCCTCAAACAAGTGCAATATCGTATTCATGGTTCTCGCTGCGATGATATTGTTTTCCGAGAGCTTATCGTTTTCTATGGGGTTTAGCGCGCAGTCATACGCTTCGCCATAGCCTCCCGAATTTGTAAACCGCTCTTCTATAAGCGTGAATATTTCCCGCGCCGTTTCAAGCGCCGTCTTGTCGCCGCTTGCTTCATAATAGGCAGACAGAGCATATACCGCAAAGGCTTGATTATAAGTGTGCTTTGTAGTATCCGCCGGTTTGCCGTCGTATGTCACCGACCAGTATATGCCGCCGTTTACCTTGTCTATGCAGTTTTGCGCGAGAAAATTATAAGCGTGTCTTGCGTCGTCCAAAAGGTCATCTCGCCGCAAAATACGCGCCGCTTCGGAGAAAAACCACAGTATGCGGCTGTTTAGGATGCAGCCCTTATCCGCTTTTTGGTTTACCTTTAAATCTATATCCATATGTCCGTAATAGCCGCCGTGTATTTCGTCACGCAGCCCTTGCCAAAACGGTATGATGTTTCCCTCAAGCATATTTCGCGCCGTCTGCTTTATATCCGTAGGACACTTTTCCATATCGCACCTTCTTTCCTTTCGGCAAAATATTTATGAACGCTTCTTTTGCGTGTTTTTTATAACTAAGTCAGGCTATCCGCTTATAAACGGGCAGGGGCGCCGGGTTTTAATCCCGCACCCCTTATCCGCTCTTTTTTATTTGCTCCGCTCCGGCATTTTCTGTCGCATTTTCTATTCCGAAGGAATAATCAACGCGCATATAAAGTATGCTATCCACCCGAAACCGGGCACTACGATGGCTATTATTCGGACAATCGTCGGGTCAATGTTGAGGTATTCGCCTATCCCGCCGCATACGCCTGCTATCCATCTGTTGGAGCGCGAACGATATAGTTTTCTTGTTTCCATGCCTTTATTCCTTTAACGCCGCCTGAGCCGCCGCAAGACGAGCAATAGGTACGCGAAACGGCGAGCAAGAGACGTATGCCAGCCCTATCTTATGGCAGAACTCTACGGACGACGGGTCGCCGCCGTGTTCTCCGCATATGCCGAGCTTGATGTCAGGCCGGGCTTTCTTTCCAAGCTCAACCGCCATTTCCATCAGCTTGCCTACGCCAACCTGATCTACTCGCGCAAACGGGTCGGATTCAAATATCTTCTTCTGATAATACTCATCGAGGAATTTGCCCGCGTCGTCGCGTGAAAAACCAAATGTCATTTGCGTCAGATCGTTTGTTCCGAATGAGAAGAATTCGGCTTCTTTGGCTATGGCATCCGCCGTGAGGCAGGCGCGCGGAATCTCGATCATTGTGCCGACAAGGTATTTCAGGTCGCTTCCTGCCTCGGCGATGAGCGCGTCCGCTGTTTGCACGACAATGTTCTTGACATATACAAACTCTTTGACCTCGCCAATGAGCGGAATCATGATTTCGGGAATCATCTCCCATTCGGGATGGGCTTTCTTGACTTTGATAGCGGCTTTGATGATGGCCTTTGTTTGCGTCACGGCGATTTCCGGGTATGTGACCGTCAGGCGGCAGCCGCGATGCCCCATCATCGGGTTGAACTCGTGCAAAGACGTAATGATGGCTTTGATGTCGGCGATTGTTTTGCCCGTATCTCTTGCCAGCTTCTCAATGTCGCTTTCCGCCGTGGGTAAAAACTCATGGAGCGGCGGGTCTAAGAAGCGAATCGTGACAGGCCGGCCTTCCATTGCTTCATAAATGCCTTCAAAATCGGCCTGCTGCATCGGCTCAAGTTTTGCCAAAGCCTTTTCGCGCTGTTCTACCGTCTCGGCGCATATCATTTCACGGATTGCCGGGATTCTATCGGCTTCAAAGAACATATGCTCGGTGCGCGTCAGTCCGATTCCCTCCGCGCCAAACTCAACTGCCGCCCTCGAATCGTGCGGGGTATCAGCGTTTGTTCTGACCTTGAGTTTTCTGTATTTGTCGGCCCACGCCATAATGCGTCCAAACTCGCCGCCGATCGTGGCTTCGGTCGTCTTAATAGCCTCGCCGTAGATGTTGCCTGTTGTACCGTCAAGGCTGATCCAGTCGCCCGCGCCGAATGTTTTTCCGCCAAGCTCAAACTTCTTCGCCTTTTCGTCAATTTTCATGCCTCCGCAGCCTGCCACGCAGCATGTGCCCATTTGACGGGCTACGACCGCCGCGTGAGATGTCATGCCGCCGCGCGCTGTCAGTATGCCCTGCGCCGCCGCCATTCCCTCTATGTCTTCGGGGGTGGTTTCCAAGCGGATAAGGATAATTTTTTCTCCGGCATCCGCCATTTTCTTTGCGTCTTCCGCCGTGAATGTCGCTTTGCCCGTCGCCGCTCCGGGAGACGCCGCAAGTCCTGTGCCGATAGGGGTCGCCGCTTTGAGCGCCGCCGCTTCAAACTGCGGGTGAAGCAACGCGTCGAGCGATTTGGCGTCAATCATTAAAACAGCTTCCTTATCGCTGATTGCGCCTTCGTCAACGAGATCGCAGGCTATTTTGAGCGCCGCCGCCGCCGTGCGCTTGCCGTTGCGCGTTTGGAGCATGAAGAGTTTTTTGTCTTCAATTGTAAACTCCATGTCTTGCATATCGCGGTAATGGTTTTCAAGTTTGCTGCATATCTTTACAAATTCGTCATATGCTTCCGGCATAATATCACGCAACTTGTCAATGCTGTTTGGCGTGCGGATACCCGCAACGACATCTTCGCCCTGCGCGTTCATCAAAAACTCGCCAAACAGTTTTTTCTCGCCGGTTGCGGGGTTACGTGTAAAAGCGACTCCCGTGCCCGACGTGTCTCCGAGGTTGCCGAATACCATCTCTTGCACATTGACGGCCGTGCCCCAATCTCCGGGTATGTCGTACATACGGCGATAGGAAATGGCGCGCGGATTGTTCCATGATTGGAAAACCGCTTTTATAGCTCCCATGAGCTGAACCTTTGCATCGTCGGGGAAATCCGCTCCTATTGATTTTTTGTACTGATTCTTAAATTCATGCGCCAGTTCTTTTAGGCAATCAGCGGTAAGCTCAAGGTCGTCTTTGACTCCCTTTTTCTCTTTCATCTCGTCAATGAGTTCTTCAAAATAGCTCTTGCCGACGCCCATAACCACGTCTGAGTACATTTGGATAAATCTTCTGTAGCAGTCATATGCCCAGCGCGCATTGCCGCTTTTTTCGGCCATTACTTCAACGACTTTCTCATTGAGTCCGAGGTTTAATATTGTGTCCATCATTCCCGGCATAGATGCGCGGGAACCCGAACGCACGGAAACAAGCAGCGGGTTTTGCTCATCGCCGAATTTCTTGCCCGTTATGCCTTCTAATTTGTCAATGTATTGCATGATTTCTCCGGCAATGGCATCGCTTATTATCTCGCCGTCGTCGTAGTATGCGGCGCAGGCTTCGGTCGTTACCGTAAACCCACGCGGGACAGGCAGCCCGAGATTTGTCATTTCGGCAAGGTTCGCGCCCTTTCCGCCGAGTAGATTCCTCATTTTTCCGCTTCCCTCGGAAAATAGATATACGTACTTATTGCTCATATTGCTCCTCCTATTTATTTTCTGGAATATTCACTCCAATTTTTGAATTGTGTGTGGGGTGGAGCGCGGTCGAAAACCGCGCGGGTAGGGTCGTGCGGCGGGGATACAACGCGGGCGGGGTCGCCGTCCGCATACGCTAAAAGCCGCGCAAAGGAAATTATATCACATTTTTCGCCAAAGGGAATAAAAATTTATACTCAAATGAAAATAAGGTGATTTTAAAACCTCTAAGACCTCTGAGACACACTGCTCCCTGTCAGGAAATTTCCTAACTTATCAAAAACCGCAGGCGCAACACATCACTTGCCTACGCAAAAGCGTTCAAATATCCGTGCAACTATGTCGTCGCGGGTGGTTTTGCCCGTGACCTCGCCTATGGCAAATAAAGCGGCTTCTATGTCCGTGAGCACGGCATCGGGCGTGACCGCAGCGGTCAACGCCTCTTCCGCAAGTGTTAAGCTATCTATTGCCCTGCACAGTGCCTCCGCTTGGCGAACACTTGTTATTATCTCACCTTTCGGAGCGGTACTAAAATCGGGAAACAATCTTTGCACAATTTCTTCTAATTCCGAAAGCCCCTCTCCCGTCAATGCGGAGATAGCGCAATGTTCCATACCGATTTCTTCCGGTATGCAAAAACACATAGTTTCCGTTTGCTTGCCGCCGCACGGGTCGCCGCTTGGCTTGCCGCCGTTCGAGTTGTCGCCGCACGAGCCCACAAACAAGTCTGATTTGTTTATGACTGCGATTTTCGGCACATTGCTCTCACCGTGAGCCTGAACTGCCCGCAGCACTTCCATATCACCGTCAGTCAGCGGCTTTGACCCGTCAAACACCACGATAATAAACCCCGCTCCTTGAAGCGCATCGAGCGTCCTTTGCACGCCCAATTTTTCTACAGTGTCATCGGTTTGCCGCAGTCCCGCCGTGTCAATGAGCCTGAGCAGGACTTTCCCGATTAAGACTTTTTCTTCGATTGTATCTCTTGTTGTTCCGTGAATATCAGTCACGATAGCGCGTTCATACCCGAGCAAAGCATTGAGCAGCGAGGATTTTCCCGTGTTTGTGCGCCCGACGATTGCCGTTGGTATACCGCTCCTTAAAACCCTGCCGCGCTCGTGCGTGCCGAGCATACGCCGCAATTCTTCCTCGCACTCCCGCAGCACAGTCAGGTATCCCTGCATTTTGAAGTCCTCAATGTCCTCGTCGGGATAATCTATAACCGCGTGAAAATGCGCCATAATATCAACCAGCTTGTCATATATTGTATTCATTTTTTCGCAAACAGCGCCGCCAAGCTGCCTTGCCGCATTTTGCGCGGCAAGCGGCGTTTCGGACTCAATCAAGTCTATGACGGCCTCCGCCTGCGTAAGGTCCATGCGGCCGTTCAAAAACGCGCGTTTTGTGAATTCTCCCGGCTCGGCTTGCCTCACACCTTGCTTAAATAAAGCACGCAAAACCTCCGAGAGTACGACGGGCGACCCGTGGCAATGAAACTCAACGGTGTTCTCTCCCGTGTAAGAGTTTGGCGCACGCGATACAACGCATAGGCACAAGTCAATAAGCTCACCGTCCGCGCCGATAAGCTCTCCGTAGTATAAATGCCTATCTTTCAAGTCCTTGAGCGAGACACCGCACGCTGTGCGAAAAATATTATCCGCAGCGGTCAACGCATTGTCTCCGCTTACTCGCACAATGCCAATCGCCGATGTTGCGGTGCCTGTTGCTATTGCCGCAATAGTGTCAAGTTTATCGTTTCGTAAATTCATGCTATCATTTTATCTTAATTTTTGGTATAATTCAATATCTAGAAGCGCGAGTTTGAAGCCGCAAAAAGAAATAAGGAGGTAATATAGGTTATGAAGCGTATGTGTATATTACTTCCGCTTTTGGCTTTGACTGTTTTGCTTTTTGCGTGCAGAAGCGGCGGCGACATACCCTCTGACACCCCGGAGCCTACCGCACCTCCGACAGATGAGATACCTATTTTGCGCGAGGAATTTGCCTTTACCCGCGACAATTTCCCGCGTATGGACGGTTCTCCAAGCACCATGCCAATCGCCGAAGCTCTTGCCGCTGTAATGCTTGGCGAGTCTCGCGAAAATGTCAGGGAACTGGCTGTATTCACCAGGACGACAAGCGCGTATTTGAATTTGGCAAACGGTCTGTGCGATATACTCATAGCCGGCGAGCCTTCGCCGGGCGTGATGAGCGAGATTTCGCTGCAAGACTTCCGATATGACATGGCTCCTATCGCGACGGACGCGCTTGTATTTGTCGTCAGCATTTCAAACCCCGTAAGCAATCTTAGTACCAATGATATCAAGGCAATATATTCCGGCGAAATAACCGGCTGGCAGGAGATTGGCGGTGATGATATTGAAATCATGGCTTTTCAGCGAAATGAAGATGCGGCAAGCCAGATTTTGATGGAAAAACTTGTCATGGACTGGCAAAAAATGATGGAGCCTCCTATGCAAAGCATACGGGCGGGCCACGCGGAGGATGCGGTTACCGCTATCAGAGGCTTTGACAACAGCGCAAACGCAATAGGCTACACCACATATCATTATGCGGCAAATATGGGTATGGCTGATGGGCTCAAGATACTTTCTATTGACGGTGTTATGCCGTCCGCCGATACCATATCGAGCGGTGCTTATCCGTTTATCAACCCTTATTATGCTGTGATTGACAGGGATTTGCCCGAGGACGATCCTGCCCGCATTTTGTACAACTGGCTTCAAACCGACGAAGGGCAGGCTCTAATAACCTCGCAAGGCTACGTTTCTAACCGGAACTCACCGATTGAATTTGCTTTGGAAACGATACCCGAGATGAAGTGGAATGTCAGCACGGACAGTTCCGCTCTCATTCCATACGATTCGCCGCGCTCAAAATTTACCAGAGCGGGTAATTTTGTGCTTTCTGATTTAATACCCTCAAATGATTATGGCTCGCTCTTGCCGTATGGGAGCGCAATTACCATGAATGACGGCGGTATCTATACTACGAAATACGGCTTTGTTACGGAAAACGGCATGGTCGTAACCGATCCGGTATATGATAATATTCGCAGGGCTGTGTATACATCGCCGGGCGGCGAGAGTTCACATCCGGTATACTACCTCCAAAAAGACGTGCATGTGTCCGGTTTTGACCGCAACTATTTGTCTGTCTATGCTGCTTGCGCCGCCGACGGCAGTTGGATAACGCCTTTTGGTTATGTGAACATTGCTTTTCGGCAAGATGTAATGTTTCTCATGTATGACCATGACAGCTTTGATATTGACGTCTACGATTACAACGGAAATTTCCTTTACAATATACTCGACCTCCCGTGGGCAAGGCGTATTTCCGTGGATACTTGGCCCGAAGAATTTGTTTACAGCGTCAGCGAAGGCTATGGGTTTATATTGCTTGACGACGAGACATATGCTCTTATGGACGTGCTGACCGGGCAAATCACCGAGACGGATTTTGCCGCCGCCCTTTACTTCTCCGATGGCCTTGCGGCGGTCACGACGGCGCAGAGCAACGGTTTGTGGGGTTTTGTTGACACGAGCCTTGACTTTGCAATCGCCGCGGATTACATTTACGGCGCGGCATTTATGGATGACCGCGCAGTCGTGGAATCACCGACCGGAGAGCAGCGTGTAATCAACAAAAAGGGAGAGGTTTTGCACACTGTGGATGCCGGGCATATTATTGTAAACAGTTACGACGGCCAGACATATACCGTTTATTCGCATGAAAGAAACGATTTTCCGGTACTGCTTACAAATACGTTTGACAAAATAGACTATCCGGCAGGAGCGTTGCCATACACTCCGGAGTCATCTGTTTCATATGCCGGCAACGGTTTTTACCTTTGCACTACGGAAAACGGCGTTTGGCTCTTTAGCGCGAGTGATGTGTACCCGCTTTCTTTGGCCGAAAAGCGGTATGTAAATGACTTTGCAAACGGGTTTATCCGGTTTTTCGAGTTTGACGACGAGTTTGTGAGCGTATATCCCGGCATTATGACACCCGATGGCTTCGTTATCATTTCGCCCGAAAAAGACGCGCTGATAGAACCTGTTACATTTCACGGCGATACTGTAGGGTTTGCCGTAAATACAGGCAGCTTTCGCGGCAGCTTCATAGGTTCGGAATATAGGCGCACCACGTTTAAGTATGTCGGCACTGATGGGCTTGTGATAAAAAGCGACCTCGGCATACTTTCATATGACGAGGTGTCGGGGCTTTTATATGTGCAGGGTACGGATTATTCCGCGTGGTGTGATTTGAGCGGCAATACGCTTATCAGTATTCCGTCTATGGGTTATACATATGATTGAGGCTGGAGACATGCTCACCACATATTGCGGAGATAAAGCAAACCCTTTCGTTTTCGCCCCGCCTAGAAGCGGGAACGCCTAACCCGAAACCCGCGTTATATCGTATGGGGTTGACTGATAGACATAATAATTGAGCCAATTTGTGTACATCAGCTGTCCGTGCGCCCGCCAGTGCACGACCGGAGACGCTGCCGGATCGTCATTTGGAAAGTAGTTTTGAGGAACCTTTGCCGGCAGTCCTTTTTCTTTATCGCGAAAATACTCTATCGCGAGTGTATCTGCGTCATACTCCGGGTGTCCGGTAACAAATACACGCCTGTTGTCCTTTGATTTGACCGCAAAGACTCCCGCTTCATCAGAAACCGAAAGCAGCTCTAATTCCGGTACAGCCAGTATGTCCGCTTCGCGCACATCTGTATAGCGCGAGTGCGGCATGTAAAACTCATCGTCAAATCCGCGAAAAAGCATGGAGTTTGGTTTGCAGACAAAATGCTTGTAGATACCGGAGAGCTTCGAGCCGAGCGGATATTTTGGTATGCCATAATGATAATACAGGCCCGCCTGCGCCCCCCAGCATATATGGAATGTCGAAAACACGTTGCTTGCCGCCCAGCTCATAATATCACATAGCTCACGCCAATAATCTACATCTTCAAATTCGAGGTTTTCCACCGGCGCTCCGGTGATTATCATTCCGTCATATTGCAAGTCCCGCACCTTTTCAAATGTTGTGTAGAACGACGCCAAATGCTGCGGATCAACATTTTTGGAAACATGGCTGATGGTCTGCAAAAACTCGACTTCAACTTGCAGCGGCGAGTTTGAAAGTTTTCGCAAAAGCTGTGTTTCCGTGACTATTTTAGTGGGCATGAGGTTTAATATTAGCAGGCGGAGCGGGCGGATATCCTGATGCATCGCACGGTTTTCCGTCATAACAAATATATTCTCGCCCTCCAGAATAGGGGTTGCGGGCAATTGATTTGGGATTTTTATCGGCATATTGCTATTCCTTTACAATAACTGTTTAATTACTTCATCTCTGCTCTTGCTTGACAAATATGTCGGCGGAATATCGAGCGGTGTTTTAGCTCCGTAAGAAGCCTCGAGATTCATTCGATACGCGGCTCTGGCATAGGCTGTCATAATGCTGCCCGTAAATTCGGGATTTGAATCCAATCGCAACGACAGCTCCATAAATTGCTTGCTTTTTCCGGTTATTCCGCCGCGCAGCACCATCCCTCCATGAGGCATTTTTGAGTGTTTTTCGAATAATTCTTCTATCTCCACGAATGTCACCGTTGTATCGTAGCCTTCAAAGTAGTTTGGCATATGCCTGATAGCCTCTTCTACTTCGTCTTTGTCGGCGCCCGGCTTTAGCGCGACAAAGCAGTCTCTTTTATGCTTTTGCTTTGGCGACAGCTTTAATATGCCGCCGCCTCGCGCCTCTTCTACCGCGCTGTCAACCGGTATCGTATATTGCACCCCATGCGCTACCCCGTCAACGCGGCGGATGGCGTCTGAGTGTCCTTGCGACACGCCCGGACCCCAAAACGTATGCGTCTCGCCCTCCGGCAACATTGCATCCGAATACAGGCGCATGAGTGAAAACAATCCCGGGTCCCAGCCTGCCGATATGATGGCTGTCTTTTTATTCGCGGCTGCCGCAATATTTACCTTGCTCAAATACTCCGGGATTTTCTCGTGCGCGTCGTAGCTATCCACTATGTTGTATTTTTTTGCAAAATACGGGCCTTGCTCCGGCAGGTCGGTTGCGCTGCCCGTGCAAAGCAGCATCACATCAATATCACCGGTCATATGGTCAGCTTCGCCGATAGGCAGCACCGGGACAGAACCTTCTTGCAGCTTGACTTTTTTCGGGTCACGGCGCGTAAAAACGGCGCATAGCTCCATGTCGGAGGCTTTATAGATCGCGAGAGCGGCTCCGGCGCTCACGTTGCCATATCCGATTATGCCTATTCTGATTTTCTTCATGCTTGCTATTATTCCTTTTTGCCGTTATTTCATAGATGAAAATTACTATAGGGTGTGAATAAGGGTTGTCAATGAGCGAAGATAGAGGCGAAGTTATATCTCATTCTCCAGCATTTGTTCCAGTGTTTGCCTTTTGCGAATCAGCTTGAGTTCTTCGTCGCAGGTGAGCATTACCTCCGGGGCTTGCTGATGTGAATTATAATTGTATGGCGCCATTGATGAGCAATATGCACCGGCGCCTCCAATGACAACTATATCACCTATTTCGGGCTGTGTCATTTTTCGCGCAATAGCGTGCCCGTCCATGTCGAGCGTCTGGCAGTCTCCGCTTTCGCAGCATTTTCCCGCGACAACCGCTTCAAAGTCATGCTCTTTCGCGGAAAATTCTGACGATACTAATTTTGTTCCGCACTGTGATATGATGTATATCGGATGCTTTGAGCCGTACAGCAAAGGTCTCGAATTTATCTCCATGCCTCCGTCGGTTATGATAAAGTTGGAACGCGCCGTTTTTTTCTTGTCAATGAGGCGTGTTACGGCATATCCCGAGTTTGCGGCTATATATGTGCCCGGTTCAATTTCCATTTTCAATTTACGCCCTGTTTCTTCGTAAAACGCTTCTATCCGCTGCTTTGCATAATTTCCGAGCAGTGTAATATCCGCCGCACTCTCGCCGGGCATACGCGCTTCTTTGAGTCCGCCGCCAAAACTTACCGTTTCGGCGTTTGGAAAATGCTCTTTTATGATGTTTAGCTCAATGTCAATGTTCTGCCGCCACATATCCGTATCAGCTCCCGATCCTATATGCACATGTATATGGCGAAACACTATTCCCTTAGAGGCCGCGTATTCGTGCAGCTCGGACAAATCTGCCAGATGCACGCCAAAGCACGAGTAGTCGTCTCCGGTGTTTCTTGTCGCGCTCTCTCCCGAACCCACGCCCGGGTGTATGCGTATACCGACGTCAATATTGTTTTGAGCCGCAAAGTCGCCCACAAGCCTTAGTTGGTGAAGCGAACATATATTATATTTAAGCCCGTCGCAGAGAAGTTCCTGCAGCGTACCGCGCCGCTCGTCAGAAATAGTTTCCTGTGTCGTGAGCATTATTTTGTCTGTTTTTACACCCGCAAGCCTCGCTCTGAGCACTTCATTGAGTGAGCTTGCGTCAAGGTGAAGCCCTTTATCAACAATCAGCTTCAGCACCGCTTTGTTTGAATTTGCTTTCATTGCATAGCGTACCGTGAGGCCATAGGCATTTGGCATTTTCATACATTCATTTGAGCGTTCGAGTATGAGCGCTTCATCGTAGATATAAAGCGGAGTGCCATATCTCTCTGCCGCCTCGGTGATTGCTTTTGGGGTTATATTGCTGAAATTATTTAATGCTCCCATGTTTTTGCTCCTATATTTTTCTCCACATTTTACTCGCTGGCGTAATTTTTAAAGTAGTTTTGCACGAGCACTATCGGCGTGCCACGATCTCCGCTGCCTGACACCAAATCGCATAAGCTGCCCACAAGGTCGTGTATCCTGCGCGGCGTCGTGCCTTCGGAAACCATATTGCCAACGAGGCTTCCCTCTTTGCCGCGAATACGCTCCCGCACTGTATCTGTCAGCTCTTGACCGGAAAGGTCAGCGTAATCATTGTCGGCTATAAACTTGATTTTAAGTTCATTTGGCGTACCGGCAAGCCCCGGCGTAAATGCCGGCGATACAACGGGATCGGCAAGCTCCCAAATGCCGCCCACGGGGTCTTTGAAGCATCCGTCGCCGTACACCAAAACCTCCACAGCCGCCCCCGTGCGCTTTAATAATTCTTTTTGCAGGTTGAGTACAAATTCTTTGGTGCTGTGCGGAAAAAGTTTTACCGTTTCTTCCGTGGCCTTGTTTGATCCGAGCAGGCCATATTCGGAATATCCGACGTCTGGGGTCGGTTCACACAGAAGATCGTCAAGGCACAGGCATTTTTCCGCTCCGGCAGCCCGTATGATATCCTGAGTGCGCCGCCTTGTATGAATGTCACAGCAAAGCACTTTTTTAGTGTAGTTTAAAATATGCTTGGGGTCATTTGAAAAAATTATCTCGCTATTGCCCGCTACTTCTTTATAGTACTTGATGTAGTCTACTCCCGTAAACCTGTGTACCGTCGCCATTCCAAATTTTTCGCGAAATTCTTTCTCGCTGAAATTGTCCGATACCGGGTTTACGCCCTTTTCGTCGCATACATTTATGGTTATCAGCTCATTTCCCACCTCATCAGTTGGATACGAAAGCTGGATTATAAGTTTATCCGCGCCTCCGGCAATGCCTTTTAATACATTGGCAAAGCGATTGCGTGAGAGTATCGGAAACACAATGCCAAGAGTGCCGCCGCCAAATTTATCTTGTATTTCATTTGATATTTGCTCGAGTGTCGCATAGTTTCCCTGCGTGCGCCCGACAACGGCTTCCGTCACGCCAACTATGTCACCGTCGGCAATTTTAAATCCATCCCTTTTTGCGGATTTTATAAGGCTGTCGCTAATCATGTTTACAATGTCGTCGCCTTGTCTGAAAATCGGCGTTACTATGCCTCTTGCTATCACTCCGGTATTTTTCATTGCTGTATAATCCCCTTTTTAATTCATAATTATTTGCCGTTTGCGGCTTCATCAAGTATCACTGTCACGTTTGGATGAAGCAGGAGAAAGGATGCCGGATTTCGCGTAAATAACTTGCCTGCAAATATTTTTTTTGCTGTTTCGGCTTTTGCCGCGCCCGTGATGAGCAGGAGTATGTTTTTTGCCCGAAAAATCGTGTCTATGCCCATCGTCAAGGCTTTTTTTGGCTGTGGTTCGTCTTTTGCAAAAAAGCGGGAATTTGCCGTCAGGGTACTCGCTGACAGCTTTGTAAGGTGTGTGCCGAGCGTGTACGCATATGCCGGTTCGTTAAAGCCGATATGCCCATTTACGCCAATGCCGAGCAGTTGCAGGTCAATGCCTCCGGCGGCATCTATCGCCGCGTCATATCGCGCACATTCCGCCGCCGGGTCTGCCGCTTCGCCATTTGGGATGTCGCTGTGGGCAAATCGGACTTTACTAAATAAATGCAAATCCATGTACGCTTTATAGCTTTGTTTATGAGACTGTTTTATCGGATAATATTCATCGAGGTTAAATGCCTTGGCCTTTGAAAAATCAATCTCTCCTGCGTCGCTTTGCCGCGCAAGCTCCTGATATAGGGCTATCGGAGTCCCGCCCGTCGCAAGCCCAAACACGCTGCCCGGTTTTTGCGCGAGCTGCTTTTTGAAAATATCGGCGGCGGCAAGGCAAGCCCCGTTGTAATCAGAGCAAATAATTTTCCGCATAAGAACACTTCTCCTCATGACCGTATGGCCGCGATAGCCGTACATCCGCGATCAAAGCCATAGTAATAAAGACCACAAAGATAAGTATATCATAAATTTGTTGTGTGTACAAGTATTTTGGGCGTAGATTTTGCGTAGATTTACGGATTTAATTTTCCAATTTTGTAGGATTGTCAAACATATTGGACAGTGAGGTATTCAAGAGGTGAATACCAAAGAAGAGGTCTCATCGGTATATTGTTAGAACGTTTCATGTGAACAAGGAGTTGCTTTCTAAAGTCATCAAAAGA
>WRMH01000033.1 GCA_009777235.1 Oscillospiraceae bacterium | reverse complement strand
CGTAGCGACGGTTGTATCGCTGCTGCTGTAAGTGATCTCGCCATCGCCGCCCGCGCTTTCAAGCGTCGCTAAGTTGGTGAAGTCCGTGTCGCCGTAAGTTTTGGTTACTCCCGCGTTGGAGTTCGGAAACGCGATGGTTTGGACCAGCGCTGTTGCTTCAAAGTTGATAGTTACGTTGATGTTTTCGTAGTTTTGGCTCTCGATAGTGATTACCAATGTGGCTGAACCACTCGATGCGCCTGTTCCCTGATAGGTCAGCGTCGCGTCGTTAGTTCCGCTAAGAGCCGGTGTTCCTGAAAGTATACCGGTGCTGTCAGTAAATGCCCCGCTCGTATAACTGCGTGTTCCATGATCATTAGGGATCATCACGATGCTATTCAAATCAAAGCTCCGCTCCGTAGTATCGCTCATCGGTATCGTTATGGTCGGCGCGGTCGCTGTCAGCCCTGTGGCTTTGTTCACGGTCTGGGATAAGCTTTGGGTGATAGCCGCCGCGTCTGTCGCAGAAATTGTCAATGTGCCTGTATATGCTGCTGCATTCACGCCAAGCCCGGTTGCGCTTCTTACAGTGACGGTTGCCGTGGCGTTGGGGGCGAGGGTCGTTGCGGACAGGGGCGTGGATATCTCAAAGTTATCGCCGCCTGCGGTTATTGCAGCCGTTATACCTGTTAGGGTTTGGTTGCCTGTGTTGCGGATGGTGTAGGTTACGGCGCTGCCTGCTGTGTAGCCGTAAGTCAAATCCGCGAAACTGCCGGGCGAGCCATCCCATCCGAGTGCGGGGGGTGACGGCGGGTCTATCGTCAGGGTAAAGGGATTCGACGTCGCGCCGTCGATTGTCAGCGTCAGGTTGTCGTATATTCCCTCTGCAGCGGATGTGTCAATGTGAAGCCAAAGACCACCAGCGTTGTCTTGAATAAACATTGTCGCGGGATCATTTGCTGATAGTATAGTCACCCCCGTCGGTAGATTGTCAACGGTTATGGCATAATCATCATCATCGATGAGCAGCGTGTTTACGGGGAAGTAGACTTCGCCTCCGGTTCCCGCCGTTACCGCTCCTTGCTGCTCCCCGACTGTTGCTATTTTTCCCAGTGGATCATCAATCGTCAGTGTAAAAGCCGCCGAGGTCACGCCGTCGAATGTCAGCGTCAGGTTGCTAAATGTCCCGGCTGTAACGTTTGAGTCAACGTGAAGATATAACACCCCGGTGTTGTTTGCAATATATATATCCATTCCTCCTACAACAGTCACACCATTCGGGAGGTTGTTTACGGTTATGTTATGAACGCCATCTCCGATGATCTCCGTGGCTACGGGGAACTCGACATTCCCTCCTAGTCCCGCCGTTACCGTCACGTTCTGCGCCCCGACCGACACGGCTTTTTGACCCACCGTTACCGTTGCCACATCGGAGGGTACGGAAACCGCACCGTTTGCCGCGCTCACGATGCAGTAATAATAATATGTCCCTTCCATGAGGTCTGTGGGTATAGTGAAGCTCGCGTTTGTCGCGCCGGGAATCAATGTGCCGCCACTGTTACTGTTTGTGGAGTTGGAATACCATTGATAACCTAGCGTAGCGCCACCTGTCACACTTGCTGATATGTTCAGGATGCCGAGAATTTCGCCCTGTACAAATGCGGCGTCTGCGGGCTGGGTGTTGATGGTGATTACAGGTGCATTCACGGTTACCGTTGCCACAGTTGATGCCACATTCGCTGCCCCGCCCACGACGCAGTAGTAATAATACGTCCCTTCCGTGAGGTTTGTGGGTATAGTGAAGCTCGCGTTTGTCGCGCCAGGAATCAATGTGCCGCTCGTGTTGCTGTTTGTGGTGTTGGAATACCATTGGTAATCGAGCGTAACGGGCGGGCTTGAGGATGCCGTGACGCTCAGGCTGCCGGGAATTCCGCCGTAAACGACAGTTGTGTTCGCCGCCGGTTGGGTGTCGATAGTTATTGTAACGGCTGTAACCGTCACCCCCGCGATGGGGTAAAAGCCGGTGTTCGCGCCGCTTGACCACCTTATGCCGGCCGAGCCCGCATCATTATCCCAATACGCGCCGCCCGCCGGGGACATAACCAGATTCGCCGCGCTTCCGTCTGCGAACGCGGTTCCGCTGCCGCTCCAGCCCGCGATAACCGCGTCGCCCGCCGCGCCGGCGAAAGAAGCGCCTGTATCGTAATGATGTATAACACTGGTGGACGAAATTCCCGCAACGGACGCGCGCCTGGAATATATAAACCCGCCCGAAACTGTGAGGTTATTCACGTTATAAATATATATCGCAGGGTTAGTGCCGGTTGAGTAAATCAAGCCGCCGGTAATGTCGATTGTTGAGCTGGTGGGCGGGCTTGCTCCCGATATGGCTACGCGGGGGGCGTATATTGTGCCGCCGCTTATTGTGGTGGTTCCTGACCTGACCATAACAGCGTCGCCGCCAACAGTTGTGGCGGTGGCGGTCACCGTGCCGCCCGACATGGTAAGGGTGCGGCATACTATTCCTTGACTATAGCCGGTCACTTCGCCGCCACTCATGGTTACGTCGCTGCTGTTGGTAAGAATGGCGGCACTGCCTGTTGACTCCACCTTGCCGCTTGTGATCGTGACGGAAAAGCTTCCCGTGCCCGGCGCATAAATCGCATTATTACCGGCCTTCACCGTGCCGCCGCTGACAGTGAGCGCGAGATTGGAGGCATTACCCCCCGTCATATAAAGCCCATAGTTATTGCTGACTGTCGAAAGGTTTTCGATCAGCCCGGAGACCACGTCGAAAGCGCCGGTTCCGGCTAGCTGCAGCATTCCATGCATGCTTGTGGAGTTGCCGGTGGACACGGTACCGGAGAGGTTGGCGTTCCATGTTACGGTTTTATCACCGGAGATGACGATTGTCACCATTTCAGTCGCGCCTGTGACATTGCCGATGACCGTTACGTCTCCGTTGACGTCGTATCTTTTTTCTGCGTGGTTGTACGTCCAGCCCGTACCGCCGGTCACGGCCCCGGTCAGGTAGGTGTCTTCAAGGTCGATGGTGCTGCCGGAGCTGGCCAGCGGCATGATGGGCTCTTCTTCCACCTTCACCGTGATCGTCGGGAGCCCGGCTGCGTATACGGATGCGGGGACTATGCCTGTTAGTAGTGCCGCCGCCAGCAGCATAGCGAGTGTTTTTTTGATTATCCTCATTTATGTTCCGCCTTTCGTACTTTTCAGCTGAGAGTTGGTGCGGGGAGCCGGGAGTTGAGAGTTTAGGGTTGGGTCGGTGGGCGGAGAGTGCACAGAAGCATGCTATTATGCACTCTCCGTATTAAACTACATATTTAGGGGGCTTCACGGGAAGTCCGGCGAGGTAAGCGCTTCCGGGTTAGCAGCGCTCTGCGGGTTTTCCCGCCGCACTTTGATCAAGCGGCTGGGGGAGCAAAGGGTGGCTGATTTGAATGCCGATGCCTTTGCATTAATTGTATAGAAATAATACATAATATACACCTCCCTTTCGTCCCGACGTTTTTGAAAAGTTGATGATAAAATGGGGTTGACAAATCGAAAGTTTTGCGTTTTGCCATGGCGCTTTGCGTTTTGGCTGTTATTACGGCTAAAGACCCGCCAAGTGGGCGAGTCTTTTTAATGTGATTGCGGGTATTATAGCACAAAACGGTTAAAAAATAATCAAAAAATGCTGAGCCTCCCTAATTAGTCAGTTTCAGCAGGAAAAACAATGGTCAAGGGGATATAAACATTTGCTCCCGCAGTGTTTTGTGGTATAGTTAGTATATAACTCACAAAGGGGTGATGCCGTGAAAAAGCAGATAATGGACAAATCATTCACAACCTGCTTGGGTATGTGCAAGCAGATAAAATAGCAAAGAAATGGAATGTTTCAATTCGGCAAATACAAACATTGTGCAAAGATGGGCGTGTTGAAGGTGCAGTCAAGTTCGGCACAACATGGGCAATTCCTGAAAATGCCACAAAGCCGACACGAACCGGCAAAGCGAAACCGGGGCGAAAACCAGTAATAAATGAGGTAGAAAAATAATGGATTTGATTATCGGTGACAAGTTGCTATATGAAGAAATTTCCAAGCTGATTGAAGAAAACCGTAGAAAGATTTACGCACACGCAAGTGGCTCTACAGTTTTATTGTTTTGGAATATCGGCATAAGAATTAACCGTGATGTATTGGAAAACAAGCGCGGCGATTATGGAAAAAAGATTGTGTCGATGCTATCGACACAATTAAGAGAAAAATATGGAAGTAGTTTTGCGCTCCGAAATCTTCGCCGTATGATGCAATTTGCAGAACAGTTTCCCGATTTTGAAATAGTGTCGATGCCATCGACACTATTGAGCTGGTCGCATTTTATTGAAATTCTACCTCTTAAAACGCTTGAAGCAAAACTGTACTATTTGGATGATGCAATTTGCAGAACAGTTTCCCGATTTTGAAATAGTGTCGATGCCATCGACACTATTGAGCTGGTCGCATTTTATTGAAATTCTACCTCTTAAAACGCTTGAAGCAAAACTGTACTATTTGGATGAGGCGAAACGTGGGCTTGTCAGCGTAGAAAAACTGCGTGAAATGATTAAACGGAAAGCTTTTGAGCGAAAAGAGATTGCCAATACTCAAATATCGTCTGCTTCTCCAATACCAACGGGAATTTTTAAAGACCCTTATCTTTTCGATGTGCTTGGAATTAAAGATGAATACATTGAAGAAGATGTCGAAGAAGCAATACTTAGAGAAATTGAAAAATTCATCTTAGAATTTGGAAAAGGTTTTACATTTGTTGAACGGCAAAAACGAATGATAATTGACGGACGAGATTATAAACTCGATTTGCTGTTTTATAACCGGTACTTAAAGCGACTTGTGGCGGTAGAACTAAAATACGGCAGATTTGAAGCCGCTAATATGGGGCAAATGCGGCTATACTTAGGTTGGCTTGAAAAATACGAACGTTGCGAGGGCGAAAATGCACCCATCGGTTTAATCCTTTGTTCAGAAACCGGCAGGGAAGAAATTGAGTTATTAAAACTTGACCGCGATGGTATTCTCGTAGCGGAGTATTGGGCAAACTTGCCGCCGAAAGCCGAGTTCGAGCAAAAAATCCATGCCATACTTGCGGAAACCCGCGAACGTATGACGCGGCGAAATTTGCTATTGCCGGGCGATGAGGATTAATAGCGTTTGTTGATTTTATGACCGCCGCTTTGACGGTGGCAAATACTCATCACACCACCAAAAGGGAGGCTGCCTTGCGGCAGCCTCGTTGATTTATTTATCATATATTATTTCCTTTCCTCTTTTTTTATTTCTTTGACATTTCTATTGCCTTGTTTTTCTTAATATTCTTCTCCTTCCTTTATTTCGGCTATTTCTTCTTCCTCTTCTTCGTCGCGGCGTTTCCATACGACAAACAGGAAGAGCAAAGCGAGAAGTACAAGCAGTGCCGCTATGTTTGCCATTGCGAGGACTGAAAGTGAGCTAAGTCCGTTATTGATTGCTTGTCTCTCTCCTATATTGGCAAGCGGTATTTGGGGATTATTCGCACTCACGTATTCGTCGCCGCCGAAACCATCATCAGACTGGGATTTTTCGGGTGTGGGTTCGGGGATCATCTCGAACTTCGGCCTTGTGGTCGGCGCGGTGGTTTGCTCTGTGCTCTTGGCGGAGGTCGGCTCGGAGGTTGTTTCCGTGTTCGCTGTGGCTGCTTCTGCGGCTGGCTGTGAGCTTATCTGTGAGTCGTTGCCGTCCTCTACTTTTATCACAAAGCTATCACCAGCGTCTTGGCTTTGAGCTTTATTTTCGTCTTGACTGTCGCTGTTTGCCGCGTCGTCGCCACCATTGGCGGCGGTGTTATCGGCAGCGTGTGCACCGTCGCCTACGGCGCCGGGGTCTCCTGCGGAGCCGGGGGCAGTTGCCGCCTCATATATGGCGTAAACCGCTATGTCGCCGGTAACTATGGTGTCTGCCTTAAACTCACTGCCATTGCCGTCGGTCTCTGTGTTCCAGCCGAGAAATACGAAGTTTTCACGATCGGGCACTGTCGGCATATCCGCACTGCTGATACTTTCGCCGGAAAGTACGGTGCGCAGAGTGTTTTCCGGAGTCTCATTGGCACTGATGAAGTTAAATGTGATGGTGTTAAGCCGCTGGAATTCGGAAGTGCCGAAAGTTGCCGCGCCGATGTCGTGGTTGTTGTAGCCGTGTTGGAGGCTGTAGCTCCAGCTATTGTCGGGCTGTGTAATGTTTGCGGTATACACGGGGTAGAGCGCGGAAGCGGGGTTTACCCTGTATATGCCGTCGATTGCCGCGCCCGTGGCTGTGTTGTTGCTAAAAACAACCGAGCCGGAGGACGCGGGATTGATGAATGTCGTGCTCAGACCACTAAGTCCGTTTGGGACAAATATACCGCCGCCTCGCGGAGCGGAGTTGTCGGAAATTGTGCCGCCGGTCATATCAAATGTGCCGAAGTTGCGTATGGCGCCGCCGCCATTTGTCGCCGTGTTGCCGCTGATTGTGCCGCCGGTCATGTTAAGAGAGCTGTCACTGGATATAGTAACTCCGCCGCCGTTTGTCGCTGTGTTACCGCTGATTGTGCCGCCGGTCATATTGCCTACCGCAGTCATGTATACATACAGACCGCCGCCGGTGTTTGTCGCCGTGTTGCCGCTGATTGTACCGCCGGTCATGTTGAATACAGCTGCCACCGCTGCTGAGGATAACGAATAGGCCATCACACCGCCGCCACCTGTTGCTCCCGTTGCCGTATTGCCGCTGATGATACCGCCGTTCATGTTGAACACGCAGCCCTCATATACTCGTACGCCGCCGCCCATATTTGCCGTGTTGCCGCTGATTGTACCGCCATACATGGTGAATTCTGAGGAACCAGTAAGATTGACGCCACCGCCGGCGGAGGCTTTGTTGTCAGTTATGGCGCCACCCCGCATTATAAAATTACCGCGGACAACTACACCGCCGCCGATACCGCTGGAGTTTGTGCTGTTATTGGTGATGAGACCTCCCAGCATTATAAAAGTGCCTCTGACATCTACACCACCGCCTACACCGGTGTACCCATCGGCTCTCGTCAGTGTTATGCCGTCACCCATAGTCAGCGTGCCTTCGACATAAAAGTGTCTGCGATTTCCGTCTACCGTGAGGGTAATGGGCACGTCGGATTTTATTTCGGCCGTCTGCCCGGCGGGAATGTCTATCTGCGCGGTGAGAAGTATGGTCGCCGCATCGCCGTTTTGCTCGGCAATCGCTATTGCCTCAAGAAGTTCGTCGAGTGTGCTGACAGCTTCGGGAACTGCGGAGACTGTCACGGTGCATACGCAGTCATCTTCCGCCTCGCCGCACTCTAAGCAAATATCAAACGATGAGGGCGCAAACAGCATAAAGCCGTCTTCGCCCGCGCCGCCATCGGCGGCGGTGCACTCACAGTCGCTTTTTTCCTGCCCGCAGTCGGCGCAAATCTCGGGTTGCGCTATCGGGCATACGCAGTCGCCTATCTCTTCATTGCAGACGTCGCATGGTTCGCCGCCCCCCGTGGGGGCGGTGGAGTCTGCAAGCGTGACTGTGAACGAACTCATCATTACCATTGCTAGTAGTATTGCCATAATTCTTTTTAGTGTGTTTGCTTTCTTTTCTCTCTTTTTCATTTTCTTGTTCTCCCTTTATTTTTATTGGTTTTTTATTTGTTTTTGCGGCTTTATTTGCCGTCTGATGATACTGTAGCACATCTCTTTTCAAAATGTGTGAAAGTTGGCAGAATTGCCAAACATTTTTTATTTGGGGTTTTGAAATGGCGGTGGTTTTTGTGTTTTTCCGAAGAGAAATGCAGCATTTGCAAGCGTTTGAGGAACTGTTTGCGTTGAGCGAGGTATTACAAAACATTTCTGATAATCTAAAAGTAAGCTATGTTCGCTTCCTTTTGACAAATGTCGAAGCTACAACTATAATAAAATTATAGTTATGGTACGCAGATTGATATTTAAGGTAAAGCGGAGGGACGGTGTATGATCCTGTCTTTGATCGCCGAAGCTACTGAGAGTGACTTCAAGAGGGAACTGGAAAAGAAAAAACCGAAAAGCTGGTTGAAAACCGTAAGCGCATTTGCCAACGGGATTGGCGGTACACTTTTTTTCGGCGTCGCTGACGACAGGAGCATCGTTGGTCTTGACGATGCGCAAGCCGATGCTGAATATATCAGCGCGAAAATCAAAGAACGCATTTTCCCGATTCCTGAATTTATATTGACCCCTCACGAGGCAAAAGAGGAAATCGTACTTGCCCTTGAGATACAATCCGGGCGAAGCACACCTTATTACTATGCCTTTGACGGAATCAGAGAGGCTTATATCCGCATGGGCAATGAAAGCGTTCCCGCGCCGGATTATATATTGAATGAACTAATCCTGAAAGGGTCGAACCGCACCCATGACTCACTCGTCACGGAATTTAAGCGGACGAGTTACAGCTTCACCTTGTTGGAAGCGACTTACCGCGAGCGCACAAGGATATCATGGGAGGAGCGCAACTATATTTCTTTTGGACTCGAAACAGATGGCGGTTATCTGACCCGCGCCGGGTCACTATTGACCGATCAGTACATCATTTACAATTCCCGCGTGTTTTGCACCCGCTGGAACGGGCTTGACAAAGGCTCTATTTTTGATGATGCGCTTGATGACAAGGAATTTGAGGGAAACTTGATATACCTTTTGCAAGGCGGTTGTGATTTCGTTAAAAACAATTCCAAAGTACTTTTCGCGAAGACCGGATTGGAGCGCATTGACAAACCGGATTATGCGGAGCGGGCGGTAGCGGAGGCTTTGGTGAATGCTCTGATTCATCGTGATTATATCATCAAGGGTGCTGAAGTTCATATTGATATGTATGACGATCGCTTGGAAATTACGTCACCGGGCGGAATGTATAAAGGGAGAGCTGTGCAGGAGCAGAATATTGAAAATATAGAATCAGAACGGCGAAACCCGATTTTAGCCGATCTGTTTCATCGTATGCGGTACATGGAGCGGCGCGGCAGCGGCTTGAAAAAAATCTTGAATGAAACAAAAAATCTGCCGGGTTACACAGCCAAAATGAAGCCGAGTTTTCATTCGGACACATCTTTCCGCGTAATAATTTACAACGTCAATTACAATGCTGTCGGATTAAATGTCGGATTAAATGTCGGATTAAATGTCGGATTAAATGTCGGATTAAAACGTGCCGATCAAATATTGAGCCTAATCAACGAAAACAATGCCATTACAGCGGAAGAGATTGCCGAGATTTTCAATGTGACCGAGAGGACGATTGACAGGGATTTATCATCTTTGAAAAAGCAAAACAAGTTAAAAAGAGTCGGTTCAAAAAGGTCCGGCTATTGGGAAATAATTAACGGTGGATAAATAATTGCGCAATGTGTTTTCAGATGGTAATAACGGTATCGCGTATATCGGCACACAAAAAACCCTACAGCAGCATCTCCGTTACCTTTTTGTCGCAGTAGCCGCATCTGTCCAAACCGCTCCTGGAGCGGATTTTCGGCAAATACGCATCCGAGCGGGTTATGCAAGCCGGATTGGTACATTCTCCCGGAAGCACGTCGGGATCGCTTTCCGGCACGGGGGGCATACGGCGCGGCAGGTGCATAAAGTCAAGCAAGAGCGCCATGCGGATAAGCATACCGTATCTGGCCTGCTCAAAGTATGCGGCGCGCGGGTCTGTGTCTACATCCGTGGCGATTTCGCCATATCGGGGCAAGGGGTGCATGATCAGCATATCGGACCCGGCTGATTTGAGCATTTTTGCCGTGAGTATATAAACGTCCTTGAGCCGCCTGTATTCCCCGGCATCTTTAAATCTTTCACGCTGAATACGCGTCATATATAAAACATCAAGCTCCGGTATGCAGTCAACAAGACTCTCCGATATTACAAAATCCTGCTGTTGCTTTTTCATTCTCGCGGAAACATAATCCGGCAGCCGAAGTTCCGGCGGCGAAATCAGATAAAAGCTGATATTCGGAAACATTTCCATAGCTTCGACGAGCGAGTGGACCGTCCTCCCATGCTTTAAATCGCCGCATAAGCCAATGCGGATATTGCCGATTTCGCCGCGTTTTTCGGCAATCGTCGTGAGGTCTGTGAGGGTTTGCGTGGGGTGTGAGTGCCCCCCGTCTCCGGCGTTTATAATAGGCACTTCCGAATAGAGCGCCGCCGCCGTTGCCGATCCCTCCTGCGGGCTTCTTATGACTATCGCCGACGAATAGGCGGCGGTCATTCTGATAGTGTCCGCAAGCGTTTCCCCTTTTGATGCCGACGTGCCGACCGGGTCTGAAAAGCCGAACACTCCGGCGCCGAGCCTTTGCGCCGCCGCTTGAAACGAGAAATTTGTGCGCGTGCTGGGTTCATAAAACATTGACGCGAGAATCTTTCCGCTGCATGAGTTTGCGTAAACCTCCGGTCTGGCTATGATGTCTCGGCATCGAGCATACAGGTCATCCCACCATTTTCTTGACATATCCCCAACGTTTACAAGTTTTCTCATCGGCGTCATATTCTATCCCCTGACTGTGAAATTTAATCAAATTATATCATAGGTGAAGTAAATAGTATATCGTGTAATTATCGTCGAAATATTCCTCAAAAACGTGTAATTTATCCTTGTTTTTTGCGCAAAAACGTGTTATGCTATGTCATCCGGCGGGGCTTCCCTACCGGAGAACTATAACAAAGGGGTGTTTTCGTGAACAGAAACGCGTTAAAGCAGCTTGCAGACTGGAAAAACAGCAGCCGAAGGAAACCTCTGATACTTCAAGGGGCAAGGCAGGTCGGAAAGACCTGGCTCATGAAAGAGTTTGCAAAAAGCGCATATGATGATTTTGTGTATATCAGCTTCGATCAAAACGCGGATGCCGCCAATATTTTTGCCGAGACAAAAGAGCCTAAGCAAATATTGGAGCGGCTCGGTTTGATTCGCAGCAAGCCGCTCCTGCCCGGAAAAACGCTTCTCATTTTGGACGAAATACAAGAATGTCCCAACGCGCTTGGCAGCTTAAAATATTTTAACGAAGACGCGGGCGAGTATCACGTCATGACGGCGGGCAGCTTGCTTGGGACATATCTTGCCAAACCTATGTCTTATCCGGTGGGTAAGGTAAATCTTATAGACGTATATCCGCTGACTTTTGATGAATACTTGGCGGCGGAGGATTCGGGAATGGCGCAATATTACGCCTCGATAAAATCCGGCAAGGATTACGTCGCGGCTTTTCACGGTAAACTGACCGAGCATTATAAAAAATACTTGATTATCGGCGGAATGCCCGAGTGTGTTTCAGTGTGGGCGGAAACAAAAGACCCGTCAAAAATCAGCCCGATTCAAAGAGAAATTATCAAAATATACGAAAACGACTTTTCCAAGCACAACGGGAAAGTCAACAGCGGACGTATTCTCATGGTGTTTCGCAGTATCGTCACGCAGCTTGCCAAAGAAAATGAGAAGTTCATTTACAATTGCATCAAAGAGGGCGCAAGGGCAAGGGAGTTTGAAGAGGCGATCGAATGGCTTGTTTCGGCAGGCATGGTGATTAGAGCCTGCAACGTCAGTAAACCTGAGCATCCCCTCAATGTATTTGCGCAGTTGAATCATTTCAAGCTGTTTATGTTTGACGTCGGGCTCTTGAAGCATATGGCAGGCGTTCATAATGAAAAAATTCTGCTCAAAGCGGATTATCAATTCAAAGGCGCGCTTGCCGAAAACTATGTCCTGCAGCAAATTCGCGATATATTTGATGTTGAGCCTAAGTTTTTCTCCCCGTCCGCGACAAGTGAAATTGACTTCATTGTTCAAGACGACGGCGAGATAATTCCTCTCGAAGTCAAGGCCGGGGAAAACACCGCGTCTAACAGCTTTAAAAATTATTTAGAAAAATACAAGCCAAAAAAGGCTGTCAGATATTCTATGATGGAGTATATGAGAACTGACCGGTTTACTAATATCCCGCTCTACCTTGCGCGAAAGACGAAGGAGTTAATCTAAACCGGTATGCGGCTGCGCGAGCGCAATGTACTTCGCTCATGGTATAGTGCGTTGCATTGTGATATACTTAGATAATCATATTAAAAATTAGGAGCAAGGCATACTATGAAAGTTTTATTTATCGGCGGAACGGGAACAATAAGCACGGAGATTTCAAAGCTCGCGGCAAAATCCGGGATCGAGCTGTATCTGCTCAATCGGGGCAACCGAAGCGGGAGATTGGAAAAAACAGAGGGTATCAGATATATTCAGGCGGATATATCAAACGAGGCGGATGTCGCCGCAAAGCTCAAAGGGCACAGCTTTGACGCCGTGGCTGATTTTATCGTATTTACCGAAGAACAGGCAAAGCGTGACATCAGGCTCTTTTCGGACATTGCGCGGCAATACATCTTTATCAGCTCCGCGTCGGCATATCAAAAGCCTCCGGCCAGTTATATCATCACGGAGAGCACGCCCCTTGTAAATCCGTTTTGGGAATACTCGCGCAATAAAATAGCCTGCGAAGAACTGTTTATAAACGCGAACAGGCAAAGCGGATTTCCCATTACTATCGTGCGCCCGAGCCATACATACGACGAGACCGCAATTCCTTTGGCGCTGCACGGCGAAAAAGGGGCATGGCAGGTGCTAAAGAGAATTATTGACGGAAAGCCCGTGATCATACACGGGGACGGTACTTCACTGTGGACGCTGACGCACAGCCGCGATTTTGCCAAAGCGTTCGTGGGCTTGCTCGGGAATATCCACGCCATAGGAGAGGCCGTGCATATAACAAGCGATGAAACGCTGACATGGGATCAAATCCATAACTGCGTGGGCGCGGCAGTGGGAAAAGAGCCGATACTGCGGCATATTTCGAGCGATTTTCTGATACGCTTTGACGCGAGCCTGCGAGGCGGGCTTATCGGCGATAAGTCAAACTCCGTCGTGTTTGACAACAGCAAGATAAAGCGCCTTGTGCCGGGTTTTGCGGCAACAACGCGCTTTGACTTGGGGGTTCGCGAGTCGGTGGCATACTATTTGCAAAACAAATCTATGCAGGTGCCCGACCCGGTGTTTGACGAATGGACGGAGAGAGTGCTAAAGGCCTACGATGCTGTAATTGCTTAGGCGGCGGTGCGTTCGTAGCCGCCGTTCGGATCATCTCATCGGCGGCGGTTACTTTGCGCGAGCGCGTCTGAACACTTTCGCGACTTCGCTGACCGCCAGAGGAATCAGCGACAGCCCTACGCAAATGCCCCACATCTGTAAATCCATGTGGCTGACCCTGAAAAATGTGTGCAGCGGCGGAACTAACAAAACTATGAGCTGCAATCCCAGACATACGGCAAAGGCAATATTCATGCTTTTGTTTTTGAATAGCCCGACTTGGAAAATTGATTTCGTGTCGCTGCGGACGGCATAGGCTCTGGTCAGCTCGCATAAGACGAGAGTGGTAAACGCCATTGTGATTGCGCCGTCATCCATGTCAACGGGGTGGCCCAAGACATATTCTCCGATGAAATAAGATGCCAGCGTAACAGCCGCGATCAAAATGCCATAGAAAGCGACCTTTCCCGTAAAATCACGGTTAAACAGGCTCTCGTTGGCTTTGCGCGGCTTTTGCTTCATGATTTCTTTCTCGACAGGCTCCATGCCGAGTGCCAATGCGGGCAAAGAGTCGGTCACTAAGTTTATCCACAAAAGCTGTACCGCCACGAGCGGCATTTGGGTAAAGTTTAAGACCGTGGCAAAGAAAAGAATCAGAATTTCGCCGAGGTTGCAGGAGAGCAGAAACTGTATCGTTTTCTTGATGTTTGCGTATATCCCGCGGCCCTCTTCAACGGCGTGGACAATGGTCGAGAAATTGTCGTCGGTCAAAATCATGTCCGCCGCGCCTTTTGCCACGTCAGTGCCCGTTATGCCCATCGCGCAACCGATGTCGGCCACCTTTAATGCAGGCGCGTCGTTGACGCCGTCTCCGGTCATAGCCACCGCAAAGCCCTTGCTCTGCCATGCTTTTACTATCCGCATTTTATGCTCTGGCGAGACTCTCGCAAACACGGAGTATCTTTCTATGTTCGCTTCCAAATCTTCTTGCGAGAGCATATTTAGCTCTTCGCCGATGATTGCCAAGTCGCCGTCTTTGAAGATGTCGAGCTGCTTTGCTATGGCAACGGCTGTCAGCTTGTGATCGCCCGTTATCATAACGGGGCGGATTCCCGCGACATAACACTCGTCTACGGCATCTTTTACCTCAACGCGGGGCGGGTCTATCATTCCGGCAAGCCCCACGAACGTAAGCCCGTTTTCTATCTCTTCGCTCTCCAAGTCGCCGGAGGGCATCGCGCCTATATCTTTATATGCCACGCCGAGCACACGGAGCGCGTCGCCTGCCATCTCCTCATTTTGCGCGACTATGCGCTTTGCTGTCTCTTTGTCTATGTTGCAGCGAGAGAGCAAAACGTCGGGCGCGCCCTTTACCATGACCCGGACGGTATCGCCGTTTTGATGGAGCGTGCTCATCAGTTTACGCTCGGAATCAAACGGCAGCTCGCCGATTCGGGGCATCGCTTTTTCCAGCTCGTTCTTGTCAAGCCCCTCTTTTACGGCAATATCCACAAGGGCGGTTTCGGTGGGGTCGCCCAATGTTTTGGGTCCGTTTTCTTCTTCATATACTAAATTTGCGTCGTTGCAAAGAGTGCCGATGGTAAGCGCCAACGCGCGGTCGTTTTCCCCGACGGTCCACACGTTGACGACCGTCATTTTGTTTTGTGTCAAAGTGCCTGTTTTATCCGAACAGATGACTCCGGCACAGCCGAGCGTTTCCACGGCGGGCAGTCTGCGAATGATGGCGTTGCGCTTGACCATGCGCGTCACTCCGAGCGCAAGCGTGATGACGACGACGGCGGGCAAGCCTTCGGGGATAGCCGCCACAGCGAGAGCCACAGCCGACATGAAAACTTCCATCAGCTCTCTGCCATAAAACAGCCCCACGCCAAACATCACGGCGCAGACGCCAAGACAGATAAGTGACAGAACTTTTGCCGTTTCTGATAATTTCTTTTGCAACGGGGTAACTGTGTCGCCTTCGCTCATCAGCATATCGGCGATACGGCCCACTTCGGTATTCATTCCGGTCGCGGTCACGACACAAGTTCCGCGCCCATTGGTGACGACGGTAGATGAAATGACCATGTTTTTGCGGTCGCCAAGCCCGGTTTCTTCTGATAAGCTGTCTATGGCCTGTTTGGTGACAGGCACGGACTCCCCGGTCATGGCTGCCTCGTCAGCCCGCAGATTGGCGCATTCGATGATTCTCCCGTCCGCCGGAATCAAATCTCCGGCTTCCAAAACGAATATATCACCGGGGACAAGAAGATTGGCTTCAATACGCACAATTTCGCCGTCCCTGATCACCTTTGCCAGCGGCGCCGACATCTTGCGCAAAGCCTCCAGCGCTTTTTCGGCATTGCTTTCCTGTATAATGGAAATCACGGAGTTTAAGATGACGATAGCAAGGATAATGACCGATTCGATCCAATCATGAAATCCGCTTGCCACAAAAGAGAGTATCGCGGCGCCGATCAAAACGAGGATCATCGGGTCTTTCATTTGCAGGAAAAAGCGTTTTACCATGCTGTCACGCGCTTTGGCCTGAAGTTCGTTTTTGCCGTGTTGTTCTAACTTTTTTTCCGCAACGAAGCGGGAGAGGCCATTTTCCCGATCTGTCTCGAGATTTTCTATAACCTCCGCCAAGCTGAGATGATGCCAATTGTTCATGTTAGCCCCTTCTTTATGTGTGTGATTTTTATTGCCGTTGTGTGTGTTTACTGCGTTAATATTTTACCCGACCGCAAACAGCAGGTCAATAGTTTTTGCGAAACTGCGGTATCGGCGTATGGCGGCTCGGATGCTTCCCGTGCGTATGGCGGCTACTCCGCCAATGCCGTAAACTCCTCTTGCTTGTTTTGCGGTATCCATTTTTCAAGGATTGCGTTAAGCTCGACGGTGTCTATGGGTTTTGCCAGAAAACCGTTGAATCCATTTTCATAATAGAGCTTCTCCGCGCCGGAAACGGCATTTGCCGTGAGCGCTATGATTGGAAGCTCGCTAAAATATGCGTCCGTTTTTCCCATTTCGCGTATGATTCGCGTGGCCTCTATCCCGTCTATGTTCGGCATTTTGTGATCCATAAACACCAAGTCGTAGTCTTTTGCCTTGACATTTTCTATCGCCGCAAATCCGTTGTCGCATAGGGTTATCCGCATATTATAGGGCAGTAAAAGCCCCTGTGTGACCTTTAGATTTGTATTGACGTCGTCCACGACCAGAACCTTTGCGTTAGGCGCGGTAAATCTTACGATCGGCTCTTTTTTGCCGCCATCGGCGGACTTGCCGGATATTCCGTCTATCAGGCTTGCTATCTGCACGCAGTATACGGGCATTGAAATCACGTTTTGATGCCCCTGCGGCATGGCTTCGCCAAATTCGGTGAGGATGACGGTTTTTGTATCTTTTCCGAATTTTAAAATCGTATCTTCGTTTTTAGTATACAGCGAAAAAGCTATGAGCAGAAAATCGTACGCCCGGCTTTCCATAGCCTTATACAGCGTTGTCCCGCTTGTGACAAATGTATGGTCTACCCCCAGATTTTTTAGCGTATACGACAAAGAGTCCGCATATACGTCGCGCCGCTCATAGACCAAAATACTTTTTGCCTTCTTGCTTTTGAGCTTTGCGAGAGGCTTGCGTGAACTGATCCTTTGCGGAATCGTAATGGTAAAGGTGCTGCCTTTGCCGTATTCGGAAATGACTGTTATATCGCCGCCCATTTTTTTGACGATGCTGCGGGCAATGGTCAGCCCAAGCCCGACGCCCTCAATTCCCCTGTTTCTCTCAATGTCAACCTGAGTGAAGTCCGTAAACAGCTTTTCCATATCTTCCGGCTTTATCCCAATCCCGCTGTCCTCGATCTCGAAAACAAGATTTATCGTTTTTTCATCCGCCTGCTTTAGATAAGGCTCGGCGCTGTCACTTTCTTTTTTGTATACGCTAAGACCAACGAAACCGTTATCTGTATATTTGACGGCGTTGATGAGTATGTTGAGCACAGCCTGACGGATTTTCGTTTCGTCGCCATAGAGCGTTTGCGGGATATTGCTGTCGGCTTTGACAAAGAGGCGTATGCGCGACTCGGCGGCTTTCATTCTGATAAGGCTAATCAAATCGTTTAGCAACGCGGCTACCGAATAATCTTTCGAGACAAGCTCCATTTTGCCCGCTTCGATCTTCGAAAAATCCAAAATTTCGTTGATGATAGCCAGAAGGTTTGCCCCGGCTTGTTTTACCGCAAGCATATGCTCTGTTCTGCCGTCATGCGTGTCTTCCCTGAGAGCAAGCTCGGTCATTCCGATAATAGCGTTCATCGGAGTCCGTATCTCATGGCTCATTTTTGCGAGAAATTCACTTTTCGCTTTGTTGGCGGCCTCCGCTTTGTTTAACGCAATTTCAAGCTGGGCGTTCTTTTCTTCTATTTCCCGCTCACTCTCTTTGCGTTTGCTTATATCCTCCGTGGCGCCGGAAGCCTTGAGCGGTTTGCCGTTTTCGTCCCGGAGCGTGCTTCCGAATATGCGGACCCATTTGTAGTTTCCGTTTTTCATACGCATACGAAGCTCAATATTAAACGGCGTTTTATTTGTGGGGTCGTCCAAATGCGCAAGCACCTGCGTATATACGGCTTGCACGTCGTCCGGGTGAATATTTGAAAACCAAGCCCCCATTGTGTTCGGAAAATCGCTTTCATCCTCGTAACCATACATTTTGCGGATTCCGTCGGAGTACCACATTTTTGCGTCGGGGGAAAGCATGTCTTCCGTAGTTTTCGCCTTCGGGTCTATTTGGCAGTCCCATAGGGCGACGTCCAAACCGCCGACGAGCAGGTTCAGACGCAGATTTTGATCCGTGAGCTGTTCTTGTGTGCGGCTGATGTCCGTTATATCCGATATATGCTGCAGATGAACCTTTCTGCCGTCAGGCCAG
>WRMH01000032.1 GCA_009777235.1 Oscillospiraceae bacterium | reverse complement strand
GATTTTTTTTTTTTGGCCCCCCCCCCCCCCCCCCCCCGAAAAAATCAAAAAAAATATTGCAAAATTTGCAAAAAAGTTCTTGCATTTTATTACAACATCTGGTAGTTTACTCATGCTGGGTCATAATGAAAGGCCGCAGCGACCGCGAGTATACACCCAATATAATCGCGGCGAATGTAGGGGGTACCTCAAACCGAAGCCTACAGACACAGAAAATCCGCCACTGCGACCACAGACAGTATACAGCATTGTACTGCCGTTTGCAACCCCCCACCCTGCAGTTGTGGGAGCAGTCCCTCTTGTTTAGCTTTTTTGCGGAGCTTTTTGTGATAAATGTTTGATTTTATATCGGCATGTAGGCAAGGCGCATAGTGTCTTTCTGCGTGCCTTTTAGTTATGGCCTTTTGCGAAAAATTTTTTAGAAAGCAGAAGGTAAACAAAGTATGAAAAAAAAGACATTCGCAAAAACCATTGCAATTGTGCTTGTGGTTGCGCTCGCAATCATGAGCACGACGATTCCGTTGGCGGCGTTGGCCGACGTGGAAGAAAGTCCGGGAGCCGGAGGGGAGGCTGAATACACGAATCTCCCGTACGAAGCGGACGGCGACGTTGAGATAACGGACGAGAGCGGCGTCACATATGACGATGATGCCGAAGAGTTCAGAATCCCTGCCGGAGTGACCGAGTTTAAGTTCACGGACGATGGCACGGCCTACACAGCGACGTATGACGACGAGTCGGAAGAAGAGGAAGAACATCTCAAGTGGAGCATCAACGCCGACGTGATCGAGGAAGAGCTTGGACCGTCCGCAAACTTCACGGCAGACCCCGAGGAAATTCAAACGATGCCGGAAAACCCCTTTGAGTTTGTAGAGGGCGAAATGGAAGGCATATCCCTCTTCAAAGTCGAAGAAGACCCCGAGTTTGACCTTGCGGACTTCATGGGGGAATATGAAGGAAAAGTTTCATCGCTCATCTTTGACAGCCTTGACCTTGAAGGCGTTGAGGAAACCGATTTGTACGTCGGCGTCACGGTCACAACGGGTGAAGGGGAAGACAAAGCTGATGCGGCAGGCAAGGCTTTTGTGGTGTTTGCGCAGCCGTACCCGATAGACCCGGAAGAAGAGACGGAGCATATAGCTGTTTTTGATGCGGTGCAGACAGGGTTCATAGGCGACCTAATGGGCGGTGGACATGATGCAGAAGAGGTTGAGATAGTCCTCGGTTGGATAGACCTGTATTTCTACGCCATTGAAGATGGCATATATACCGTGACGTTCTCGCTCATGTCTATTGATGGTGAGTACGAGGACGGCATTATTTTCTCCGAATCCGTGGCAATCACGGTGGAATCCCCGGAGGAAGAATACACGCATCTCCCATACGAAGCGGACGGCGACGTTGAGATAACGGACGAGAGCGGCGTCACATATGACGATGATGCCGAAGAGTTCAGAATCCCTGCCGGAGTGACCGAGTTTAAGTTCACGGACGATGGCACGGCCTACACAGCGACGTATGACGACGAGTCGGAAGAAGAGGAAGAACATCTCAAGTGGAGCATCAACGCCGACGTGATCGAGGAAGAACCACAGACACCGAAAACTCCTGCTTCTAAACCGAACACTCAACCGCAGAAACCGTCAGGACCTGCTCCTTTCTCGACTGCTGCTTATGTGACAAACCTATATAAAAACATCCTTGGGCGCGACCCGGATGCGGGAGGATACACCTACTGGCTGAAAGCTCTTGAAAATGGCACAAAGACAGCCACACAGGTTGTGTACGGGTTCATGTTTAGCGCAGAGATGAACGCAAAAAATTTAAGCAACGAGGATTTCGTTGAAACATTGTATCAAGCATTCTTCGGACGCGCATCCGACCAGAATGGCAAAGCAAATTGGGTAAGAGCACTGAATGTCGGGGCAACCCGGGAGCAGGTGTTTGAAGGCTTTGCAGGCTCTCTGGAGTTCATTTTGTTTTGCAACGCTTACGGAATAACAAGATGAGGACTACGGAAGAGCGACAAATCGAGTGGAGATAGAGCATAGGCGGGAAAACTGCCTTTCGTGACTGATATGTAAATGCCCTCTCCAAAAGTCATAGCTATCGGCTGTGCCGATGGTCATGACGCAGCAAAAACCCAAGCCCGTGTATAAACATTGTAAATGCACGGGCTTGGGGTAATTTATTTTATTAACATTGAGGCAATAAATTTTAGAGTTTTTTCGCAATAAATTTTAGAGTTTTTTCGCCTTGACATTTTATATGTAACGCAATATAATATGGCTTAGTTCTTTGGAAGAGATTTTCTTCCGAGCAGCAATTTACTTCCGAAAGGGGTTGTTGTTATGTCGTTATTTATGGTGATGATAAACTAAAACCGAATATTGGGCGCAAATGACCTCAAAGCGGCATAAGGCTTTGAGACAATGAGACAAGGAAGAAGTCCTCTATCTCATTTTGCGCCAAGCAAGTAACCTTTCGTGAATAACTGCTAAGTGCCAACTTCGTTGGCGCGGTGGGATGCGATGCAGGTCGCATCCATTTTCTTTATCCGATGCCCCGCAGTACAAACAGCAGCTAACGAAGCTGCTTGTACTGCGATATTGTTATGCCGTGAGGCAGACGCAAGAGGCGAGAAGCAGGCAGTTTGACACACAAAATCAACAATGAAACCTAAATTGTACAATTTAGGATGAAAAGCAATTAGAAAAAAGGAGCATATAATACAATGTTTAATTTGGAAGAGTACGGCTATATCGAAACCGAAGCGCCGCCCGACGGATTATTACCGGCCCGGGTCACCGCTATACATAGAGAGCGGTTTGAGCTGATAACGCAAGGCGGCCAGATGCCCGGCAAACTTAAAACAAGCGTCTATTATGGAGAGAAAGACGAAACATTCCCCACCGTGGGCGACTTTGTCTGGGTTCGCGCGGTGGAAGGCGGCGACGGACAGATTATCAAAACTCTGCCGAGAAAAAGTCAATTTATCCGCCGTGACCCAAACCCGAACGCGGGTCAGCAGGCGGTGGCGGCAAACTTTGACTATGTGTTTATCATGACGTCGCTAAACCGGGATTTTAACCCGAGCCGCATTACGCGATATCTTGTTTTGGCGCGGCAAAGCGGCGCGATTCCTGTGATTATCCTCACAAAAGCCGACCTCGCGGACAGCAACGCAGCAGTCGCCGCAGTGCAAAGCATTGAGGGAGATGTTGAGATAATCCCCGTCAGCATAGTAAGCTCACAGGGGTTAGACCGGCTAAAAGCCTATTTACATCCCGGTAAAACCGTAGTGTTTCTCGGAATGTCGGGGGTGGGAAAATCCAGTCTGCTAAATACGCTGATGGGACAAAATGTTATGGCGGTCAAAGCCATCCGTGAGGACGACAGCCGGGGCCGCCACACCACAACGCACAGACAGCTCTTTATGCTCCCGTCCGGCGCGATGGTAATTGATACGCCGGGTATGCGAACTTTGGGTATGTGGGATGCGACAGAAGGCGTCGGAGAAACCTTTGCTGATGTGGAAGAGCTGATGGGCGGCTGCCGTTTTTCAGACTGCCGCCACCAAAGCGAGCCGGGCTGTGCTGTCTTGGAAGCCATAGCAAGCGGCAGGATAACAGAAAAGCGTTTGGAGAACTACCAAAAGCTCAGGCGCGAAGCCCTCTATGCAGAGGACAAAGCCGCCGCCCTTCGCGAAAAATGGGAGCGAAACAAAAGCATCGCAAGATGGAGCAGAAAAGCCAATAAAAACAAAGGCATCAGGCGGTGAACACGCGCAAAAAACCCTGCGGTTGTAATGCCGCAGGGTTGTAGTGTTGGTGGGCCCAAGTGGACTCGAACCACCGACCTCACGATTATCAGTCGTGTGCTCTAACCAGCTGAGCTATAGGCCCAAGAAAATGTACTGCATAGTATACATAATTCCGCCGTGCTTGTAAAGAGAAAATTAAAAAGGGTTTATTAAAATGCGCAAAAATGCGAAAAATGCGTGTTAACGCTGAAAACAGCGCGGCAATCCTCTAATGAAATTTGATTTGAGATATGCTATACTTAATTCAATATTACTTTTGAGGAGTGGTTTGCGTGATAAGAGATTTTTGCCGCGATAACTTTGACATCATCATACAAGGCGGGCAGTCAAACGCGGAGGGCGCGGGTTTCGGGATTGCGGAAACACCGTATGAGCCGAGCGCGGATATTTTATATTTGAACCGGGATTTTACCATCTGTCAGGCGGCGGAGATCGTTTGCGGGAATGAAATCAAAGGAGATTTTTCTTTGACGTTTGCCGGGAGATACCAAAGCACAGGAATGTTGGCCGAAGGGCGTAAACTTCTTATCATTCGTGCGGCCGTGGGCGGGACGGGTTTTTCCGATTGCCGGTGGGGGCCGCAGGACGATTTATTTCTTACCATGATGGATTTGATAAAAACCGCTCTGTCTCTCAATCCCCAAAACCGACTTGCCGCGTTCATATGGCATCAGGGCGAAACGGATGTCGGGCATCCCGCCGATGTGCATAAGAAAAACTTGACGCGCATGGTTGGGCTTGTGAGAGACGCTTTTAACTGTCCCGATTTGCCGTATATCGCGGGAGATTTTGTCCCGCAATGGAAACAGAGTTTGTCCGGCGATGCCGAGCCTGTATCCCGTGCCATTCGTGAGGTTTGCCAAACACTTGAGAATGCCGCTTTTGTGGAAACCGAAGGTTTGAAGTCGAACGCCGAACAGTTTGGCACAGACGACACGATCCATTTTTGCCGTGACGCTTTGAATAAACTTGGTGAGCGGTATTTTGAAGCGTTTGCGCAGCTGCGCTGATATATAGAATTGTTGTTTACAAACATTGCCATAGTGTGATATGATGATTTAGGTCATTTTTCCCGCATCCGGGCGGCAGCAATTTGAGGTGTTCGGTTTGCCGCAGGATATTTGCTCTATGATATGGAAAAATGGCACGTTGTATCATTCGCCGAGCTTTATATAATATATGGCCCGTTGGTCAAGCGGTCAAGACATCGGCCTCTCACGCCGATAACACGGGTTCGAGTCCCGTACGGGTCACCACAATCTCGCATAGGCGAGGTTAATGTTCAAAAAAAATAAGGAGAAAGAGATATGTTTTGTCAAAAATGCGGCACCCAGACAAACACAGATGCACCGATTTGCAGTGCATGCGACGCTGCGTCAAGCGCGCCGGCGATGCCACCTCAGCAACCAGTGCAGCAGCCGTCATACGCCCCCCCTCCGCAGCAGCCTGAATATCAACAGCCCGCATATCCGCCACAGCAGCCGACTTATCCCCCGCAACAACCGGCATATCCGCCACAACAACCGGCTTACCCTCCTTCGCAACCTGAATATCAGCAACCGGCATATCAGCAGCCGGCTTATCCACCGCAGCAGCCTGCATACCCGCCACAGCAAGCGCAATACGGGCAAGCCCCGTACTACCCCGCAGGACAGAGCGTGGCAACAAAAAAGCCGCCGATTTTAATCATTCTTATTGTGGTAGCCGTGGTCGCTGCCGCCGCGGTAGGGGCATACTTCTTATTCTTTTCCGGCGGCGGAGGGTTTAGCAGCCCCGATGCGCTTATAGAGAGCTATTTCAAAGCGGCGGTCGAAGAAGATTATGAAGCTATTTATGATTTATTTTTACCGCGAATGACGGAGATTCTTTCCGTGCAAACCGTTTATGGCGATCTTAGCAAGAGGGACATTGTGCGGCAGCTTGACAGCGAGTCCGGCAGATATGGAGATAAAATTGAGCGCTGGGAAATTGACCGCGACTCGCACCGAGTTTTTGACACGAGCGATTTGCGAGATCTGAACGCATATTTGAATATCAATATCTCGGAGTATTTCAGAATAGACGCTGATGTCTGGTATACTAGCGGCTCTTCTACATACATCGTTTTTGAGATTGTTCAGGTGGACGGCAAATATTATACCGTAGATATCTGGTAAATCTTCAACGCATTATCTTTGCGGCCTTGCCGCAAAAAAATCATTGCAGCAGCCCTGCGGTCGTCCGACCGCAGGGCTAATTGCGTATGTGCCGTAGGCAAACTCGCCTCGGGGAGACAATATCACATGCGGTTCAGACCGTGTAGATTTTCTTGATAAGTTTTATTGACTTTTTTGTTATTTCAATGTATCCTTACATAGTACATAGTCAAGCAAATTCACAGAGATGTTATGATAATCCAATGAGATGGAGGTTTTTATAGTGAAGAGAACCGTTTGCGGACAGATAGCGTCGTTTGTTGCGCTTGCGCTCGTGGCCTTGTTTTTGCTCGCGGCTTGCGAAGCTGATGAGCCAAGAATTATTCCGGTCGCTACATACAATCCCGGACCGCAGTTTTCAACAAATTTTAACTATGGTGAAGACCTGCGCAGACAAGTAAAATGTACAATTATCTTTGAGGTTGTTGACGAGGCGGCGGCATTGGAGCTTGAGGCGTTTAATTTTGCGATTCGCAATTCCGTGCTCAACACATTGGGCGAACTGACAATTGACGAGATTACAGTCGAAAGGGATTTGGTTGAGATTGGAAAAAGAATTGTTGACCGAGTAAATGCCGACCTTGAGGCTACCGAAGACCTTATACTTCGGGCATATTTTACTGATTTTTCGATAGCTTAACCGGGCTTTTTGCCCCTATCACGCCAAAAAGTTTCTAAACCGCGCTCTCGTAAAAACGCCGAGAAACACTATCAGCTGTAATATGGCCGAATGAAAATAGCGTGAACAGAAAATTGCAAAATTGCAAAAATAACGCTTTGAAACACTTGACAAGAGCTTTCAAGTAATGTAGCATACGCACAGTAGAGGCAATATCATATGTCGCCATATTTATAATCTATAACGAAATTTGCGGAAAACTTTCAACAATCCTCAATAGCTCAGCTGGTAGAGCATGCGGCTGTTAACCGCAGGGTCGTTGGTTCGAGTCCAACTTGGGGAGCCAGACTGCTCCATAATCTGACCGTCGGTTAGGTTATGGAGCAGCTTATATCCAAAAGGGAGGCTGCCTTTCGGCAGCCTCGTTGATTTATTTATCATATATTTATTTCCTTTCCTCTTTTTAATATCCCTTCCCTTTATTTGCTCAGGGTCTTTTCTTTGCGGCGGATAATTATAACCGCTGCTTCAAGGGCGAGGATCGCACTGTGGGCTATCGTCCAAACGTCCGTCAAGATGATTTGACCGTTCATGTCTTGGGTCAGCCAGAAGAGAATCGCACCGGCGGCGGAGAGGATTATCGCGCCCAGCAGGTTTGCCTTTTTGTCTTTCTTCCCGCGCTTGCTGATGAGGGCGTTCAGGGAGACGATTGGGATAAGGAGCACTCCCAGCAGTGCAAGGATCAGGTTTGCGATTGTCAAGTAGCCCGTGCCTGTGTTAATTCTCGCGCCTATGTTGGCATACGGTGTTTCGGGATTATTCGAGCTCACTTGTTCGTCGTTGCTGCCGACAAATCCGTCGTCAGGCTGGGGTCTATCGGGGGTGGGTTCGGGTGTCATTTCGAACTTCGGTCTCGGGGTCGGTTCAGCCGTCGGCTCGGGTGTAGGCTCTGGTGTTGTTCCCGGTGTGCCCGCTGTGGCCGCTTCTGTACCCGGCTGTGCAGTCGTCTGTGATCCGTTGCCCTCCTCTGAGTCTGTCACTAAGCTGTCAGTGTCGTCTTGACTTTGAGCTTTGTTTTGATCTTGACCGTCGCTGTTTGCCGCGTCATTGGAGTTGTCTTTGTCGTCGTTGACGTCGCTCTTTTTGCTGACTTCGCCGTTATCTTTGCCGTTGTTGTTTCCATTGTTGCCATTGTCCGCACCGTCGTCTTCGACGCCGGGGTTGCAGTCATCGCAGTCGCAATCTCCGGCGCAGTCAGCGTCACAGTCACAATCTTTGCAATCGTCGCAGTCGCAGTTGTCAGTGTGTACTTTCTCGACCTCTACCTCTGCTTCGTCGCTGTCTGCCGTGCCTTTTGCGTTGCGGGCGCGGACGATGATTTTGTAGCTGCCGTCTTTCAGCTCGCCGGTTACGAATTCAGTCACATCGCCGCCTACCGTGTATTTGTTTTCGTTGCCGTCTTCATCGGTGATGATGATATCGTACACTTCAACCTCGCCGCCGGTGGTGGGGGCTTCCCATTTCACGGTGATTTTGCCGTCGTCGTCGGACGTTGCATCCGTAATCACCGGTTTGCCGGGGGCTTCGAGGTGGTCATAATCACTGAAGTTATCAGCCAGGTCTGTCGCGTTGAACGCTGCGCCAATGTCGTGGTTGTTGTAGCCGTATTTCAATCCGCCGGACCACTTACCGTCCAAGTCTGCGCTGATATATTCCCTGTAGGTTCTAAACAAATCGGTACCTTCTTTAATCATGTATATACCTAATGCGGATTCGTTATCGTTGAATACAGCATCCGGGCCTATGCTTACGTTATCTATGCTGGTTCTGCTATCGTTCGGGACAATGATAGCTCCGCCGTGTCCGGCTGCGTAGTTGCCCGAAATTTCACCGCCTGTTATGTTCAGTACACCCCAGGCGCGGATAGCGCCGCCGCCGTGGCCAGCCGTTGTGCTTTCCGACCGATTGCCGATAATCTTGCCGCCGTGGATATTAACTGTTGAGCTGGCGGGATTATTCGATTGAATACCGCCGCCTCCCGCACCGGCCGCTGTGTTATAGCTGATTTCGCCGCCTGTCATGTTGAAGGTACCTTGAGATAAAACAGCTACTCCGCCACCGAAGTTCGCGGCTGTGTTATCACTGATTTCGCCGCCGCTCATGTTGAAGGTGCCGCTCATGTTGTATACGCCGCCGCCGCTGTTTTCGGCTTTGTTGCCGCTGATTACGCCGCCGGTCATGATGAATGTGCCGCTGTTGTACACGCCGCCGCCGCCGCTGTTACTATTACTGTTTCCGGTAATCGTGCCGCCGTTCATGATGAACTTGCCGTTAACATTTTCAACCACCACACCGCCGCCATGGGTACCTGCGGCAATAAGGTCGGCTGCCCTGGTCAGCGTTATGCCGTCGCCCATTGTCAGCGTGCCTCTAACACTAAAGTGCCTTCTGTTCGCGTTTACCGTCAGCGTTACGTCTTTGTCGGATTTCAGTTCGTAGGACGCGCCTTCGGCTATGGTTAACAGCGCCGTAAGCTTCAGCGTCGCCGCTGCGAGGGTGCTGCCGTCTATGGTTTCTAACGCTTCGGTCAGCTCATTAAGGTCTGCGACCGTATCTTTAATCGTTACGCTTATTTGCGGGGCGCTTATGCTAGCGGCAAACTCATAACCGATTTGCGGGAACTTCGCCGTGAAGGTATAGATTCCGGCTGTTGCTTTGTCAAAGTCCGCGCTCTGCCATGTTACCGGGATTTCGATTTGATCGCCGCCGATGGCATCAATGCCGATGAGCACGGCGGGCAGCTCGAGCTTATTGCCGATGTCCGCGCCGATGTAGAGGCTGCGGGTGCTGTCGTAGTCTTCGATGCGGGCGATTTCATACACGGTTTCTTTTTCATAGTTATTATCAAGGTCCGCCGCGGCGCTCAAAAAGCTGATGTCGTGGTTGTTGTAGCCGTATTGCAAGCCGTTAGTCCATTTGCCGTCCAGATCGCGGCTGATTTGTCCTGTGTAGAAGTGGTCAAAAAAATCCACAGTTTGCCGGTCATAGGTGGAGCCAAAAGTTATTTTGCTTCCGTCGTTTTTGACCATGAAGGTGCCTTGCGCGGATTCGTTGTCCCTGAAAACGATGGTGGAACCGGGTGCCGGGTTAATGACCATTGGTTTGGGCGTATCATACCCGGGATGTGATGTATGTACGATTGCGCCGCCGTGTCCGTAGGCATAGTTTTCGGAAATTTCTCCGCCGGTCATTTCAAAGTAGCCATCAAGGCGTATCGCGCCGCCGCCGTAGTGGAATTGTTCTGGCTCAAACGGGTTGTTCCAGTTGTTTTTAAAGATGACAGGCGCCACGGTTTCCCCCTTACCCGCGGAGTTGCGGGTGATCGTGCCGCCGTTCATATAGAATTCGCCGCTGTCGCAGACATAAACCCCGCCGCCGCCGACATGTGAGAATGCTTCGTTATCGCTGATTATGCCGCCGTTCATTTCAAATTTGGTGCCGCCCGCATTAAGAGTTACGCCGCCGCCAAAATGATATCGGTTACCGCTGATTTCGCCGCCGTTCATGATGAATGTTCCTTCGGTGGCAAGGTAGACACCGCCGCCAACGCCCGTATAGCCTTCCTCTCTGGTCAAGGTTATGCCGTCGCCCATAATCAGCGTGCCCCTATCAACCTGGAAGTGCTTTTTGTATTGTTCGCCGTATATCATCGGCCTCTCGCCCACAGTCAGCGTAATCGGGACTTTGGATTCCAGAATGTAGGGTTCATCGCCGTGGATTGAGTAATGGTAGTAAGCGTCGTCGTTTTTCAGCAGGATGGTCGCTTGTGCCAAATCACTGTCGTTTATTATTTCAAGTGCCTGTTTCAGTTCGTCAAGGTTTTGAACAGAATCTTTTAGCGTAACTTTTATTTGCGTAGAGGTTATGGGTTTGGTTACATCGATGTCGAATACATAGCCGTCCGGTGCTGCGTTAAGCGGCGCGGGCCTGAATGTGTAGGTTTTCGCAACCGCCGGGTCGTAGCTGCCGAGCCATGATATGGGGATTTCGACTTCGCCGCCGCCGTAAATGCCGGTCACGGTCTCGGGGAGATTGAGGGCTTCGAGCTTCGTGCCGATGAAGTGTGTCTGGTTAAGCAGCTCCGCGTTGATGGGGTTGATTGAGGTGATGATGATGTCGGCTGCCGGAGTGGTGTTGCAGTCATCGCAGTCGAGTGCGCCGCATATGGGGCAGGATGCACTGCCTCCTGTGGGATCGCAGTCGGAGCAGGTGCTGTCAACAAGGGCGATGCCGCAGATGGGGCATTGTTCCGCTTGCGCTGTCGGCTCAACGCCTCCTGCGGAGGCGCAGACGCAGGAGTCTTCAAGCTCGCCGCATACGTCGCATACTTCGCTGTAGTCCGCAAGCGTGACTGTGAACGAGCTCATCATTACCATTGCCAGTATTATTGCCATGATTCTTTTTAGTGTGTTTGCTTTCTTTTCTCTCTTTTTCATTTTTTGTTCTCCCTTTATTTTTATTGGTTTTTATTAGTTGTTGCGGCTTTATTTGCCGTCTGATAATACTGTAGCACATCTCTTTTCAAAATGTGTGAAAGTTGGCAGAATTGCCAAACATTTTTTTATTGAGGTTTTGAGATAGGGGCGGTTTTTTGTGGTTTTCACGAGAGAAACCCAGCATTTGCAGTCGTTTGAGGAAATGTTTCATTATGAAACATTTCCTCGTGGGGGTGAATTGGCGGGGGAGGCGGGGGCGGCTTTGGGCGGTGGTCATAGCTGCGATCATAAAAATCATTCCGAGAGCGGAGCATGGATGCGAAGCGTCCGATCGTTTGCGCATGGATGACGCAATTGATCGGGGAGGAATGTTTTTATGACCGTCGCTTATATATCCAAAGCATACGTTGCGCACCCTCAAACCTCCTTCGGCAAATTTAGCTTGATAAAGGGAACGCTGTATTGTAGAATATACCAAGTTACACAAGCAATGTTGTCAAAGATTGGGGCAGCGTGAAAACAAAAGCAATATTCATAATTGTATTTACAACCGCTCTTGCCGCCGCTCTTGGCTCTTTGTTTCACGGACAGTCGCTTGCGGCGTTTGGCGATACGCGCAAGACCGGAGACGAGGATGCGCCGAGCTTGGAGATATACGGGTTTTTGCGCGAGATAAACATGAGCTTTGAGGAGTACCTTGACCTTACAAAAGAGCTTGATGCGGCTGGTATTTACCCGCATTTTATCAAAGAAAACGCGCCGCGGTATGAGGCATATCAGGAGAAAAACCCGCAAATATCTTTTAGTGAAGCAATCGCGTATGTCAATGTAAATTTAGACAAAGAATTTTATTCTGATATTCTCGACGTGCCAAACCTTGACAGCGTGACAATGCTTGTAAACAAACACTACAGGCTGCCATCTGACTGGATGCCGGAAAATCTGATAAATGTTTATGACAGCCATTTTCTGCAAGAAGAGGCGGCGGTGCACAGCTTAATGCTCCGCGAATCAATGATAGAAAATGAGCTTAGGATAGTTTTTATATCAACATACCGTTCGTACAGCTCGGCTGTAAACACGTATTCTTATGCGATAGACCGGTACGGTGTCGCATTTTCGGATTTAAATTATGCCAGAGCCGGGCACTCGGATCACCAAACGGGGCTTGCTATAGACCTTTTGCATATATCACCGCCGTCAACGCTGACAGGGACAAACTTTCAAGACACCGAAGAGTTTAAATGGCTTTGCGAAAACGCCCATAACTTTGGATTTATACTTCGATATCCTGACGGGCATACGCATATTACCGGATATAAATTTGAACCCTGGCATTGGCGGTATGTCGGAACAGATATAGCAACGGCAATGTATGAAAAAGGCATTGTGACATATGAAGAGTTTTACGGCAGGTATCTTGCGTCCGGCGTATTGCTAAATGTCCGGGATATTGTTTTAGAGCGGCGGCGCATAGCGGAGGCGGAAGAAGAGGCTTTGCGCGTAGCACTGCAAGAGGCCGCCGATGAAGCGGCGCGTATCGCCGCAAACCAAGCCGAAGAAGCCGCCCGCGCCGCAAGGCAAGCCGAAATAAGGCAAGCGCAAGAGGAAGCCGCCGAGCGTGAAAGGCTTGCCGGAGAGTCGGCGGCGGCAGAAGACTTGGAGCGCGCACAGGGGGCGGGGCAGGACACGTCAGTTTTCGGAGCGCGGCATATTGTTTTTATAATTTTTGCCTTTGCATTTTTTAGCGGCGGCATTTTCCTACTTATAATACTTAAGCGGCAAAGGAAGTCGCAGGGGCAGAAACAACGGTAGCGGCAGGCGCAGGTGGAGCGACAGCAACAAGCGCAGAGGCGGCGACACAGCGAAAAGCGCGGAAGCAGTAAAATATGCAGCGGCAGACAAAAGGCTTTCAAAAGACGGCAAGCGGCACTCTCCGCTGAAGAAAAGAGGTTTAAGTGATTGCGATAATTGATTATAAAGCGGGAAATGCGCCGAGTGTGCAGCACGCGGCGCGGCGGATTGGGTTTGATACGGTTTTGGCGAGAGATTGCGGGCAAATAGAAAACGCGTCGCATATTATACTGCCGGGCGTTGGAAGCGCCGGGGCAACTATGAACTCTTTGCGCGAGATGGGGATTTTGGGCGCTCTTGAAGGCGCGGTTTTGCGCGAGCGTACACTATTTTTGGGTATATGCGTCGGTATGCAAATTCTCTTTGAGCGCAGCGAGGAGGATAATGCCGATTGCCTTGGCTGGCTTGAAGGATATGTTGCGCGTTTTGACGCGTCGAAAAACAGGGTGCCGCAGATGGGGTGGAATAAGGTTGATTTTGCGAATAAAACGCCGATTGAAGCTGCGAGTGATTTCTTTTACTTTGTCAACTCGTATTACGCGAGGCCGCATGACCGAGATGATATATGGGGCGTTTCCGATTATGGGGGTGTTTTTACGGCGGCCGTGAGACGAGGGAACATCTACGGTACGCAGTTTCACGTTGAAAAAAGCGCAAGCGCGGGGCTTTCTGTTTTGGCCGGGTTTTGCGGTTTATCCAATTAAAGACGAAAACTGTGAAAATAAGAGAAAAGCAAAGAAGGACTTTCAAAAATAGAGATAGGAGAGATTATCATGTTGACAAAAAGGCTGATAGCGTGCTTTGACGTTATTAACGGCAGAGTGACAAAGGCGGTGCAGTTTCAAGACAATATTGATGTCGCGGAGGCTTCGGAAATGGCGCGTAAAATGTACGAGGAGCAAATTGATGAAATCATTTTCTTTGACATAATGGCAAGCGCCGAGAAGCGCATGATTGACATCGAAACTGTAAAAAAAGTCGCCGCGTGTGTGTTTGTTCCGTTTACCGTAGGCGGCGGAATCAGAGATGTCTCTGATATGTATGAGACTCTCAAAGCCGGGGCGGAAAAAATCAGCATTGACTCTATGGCAGTGCGAAATCCGTCCATTATATCAGAGGGGGCAAAGGAGTTTGGTTCTCAGTGCATTGTTTTGTCAACGCAAGTCTTAAAAACGCCTTCAATGCCGAGCGGTTATGAGGTCTATATAGACGGCGCCCGGACGGCGACGGGGCTTGACGCGATAGAGTGGATAAAGCGCGGCGAGCAGCTTGGGGCGGGCGAAATATGCGTTAACAGCATTGACTGTGACGGCACATTGGGCGGTTATGACCTAAACCTTATGAGGCTTGCCGAAAAAAGCGTATCTGTGCCTCTCATTGCGTCGGGCGGCGCCGGAGTTCCTGAGCATTTGAAAGATGTTTTCACGCAAACGCAGACGCAGGCGGCAATAATAAGCAGTATGCTGTATTCTCCAAGGCTGGAAAAGAACTATAGCGTCCGCGAGCTTAAAAATTATTTGCTCGAAAACGGCGTAAACGTCCGCCCCGCTACCGAAATATAACCTTTTGTTTAGTTTTTTTGTGTAAAATCGGTTTTCGGCATTGACAGACCAAGCGGGCAAGTGGTATATTTTCTGCAAATCAATTCTGCGAAGAGGAGTTTATCAAATATGTCAGCAGAAAATTATAATCCTTATGAAAATGCGCAAACTCAATTTGATAATGTCGCCGGAGGGCTTGGTTTGGATTCGGGCACGCTTGCGCTGCTCCGCCAACCTATGTATGAGACGCACTTTACGATTCCGGTCAAAATGGACGACGGCACGACGCAGGTTTTTAACGCTTTTCGCGTGCGCCACAACGACGCAAGAGGTCCTGCCAAGGGCGGTATTCGTTTTCACCCTCACGAAACTGCCGACACCGTTCGCGCACTCGCTATGTGGATGACGTGGAAGTGCGCCGTGGTTGACATTCCTCTCGGCGGAGGCAAAGGCGGCGTTATTTGCGACCCGCGCAATATGTCGCCGGGCGAGCAAGAGAGAATGTGCAGGGGATATGTTCGCGCCCTCTATAAGCAAATCGGGCCGAATATTGACGTTCCGGCGCCGGACGTGATGTCAAACGCGCAGCATATGCTGTGGATGATGGACGAGTATGAGGCCATAACCGGCAACCGTTACCCGGGTGTCATCACGGGTAAGCCTGTCGGTATGGGCGGCTCTCTCGGGCGCACGGAAGCTACCGGATTTGGCGTCATCTATGTGCTCAAGGATTTGCTGTGCCGATTGGGTCTGCCCATTGAGGCAACCTCGGCAAGCATCCAAGGTTTTGGCAATGTCGCCGAATACGCCGCCCGTATGTATACGGAAAATGGCGGAAAGGTCGTTGCCGTGTCATGCTGGAATGTGGCGGATTCAAAAGCGTATACATACAAAAAAGCCGACGGATGCGATATTGCGCAGCTGGTCAGTATCAAGGATTCCTTTGGAAGCATTGACAAGGACAAAGCATATGCCTTGGGATATGATATTCAAGACGGGGATGCTTGGCTTTGTCAAGACGTTGACATTCTCATTCCCGCCGCGTTGGAAAATCAAATCACCCCGGCTGTTTTCCCGAAAATATCTAAGCAGGTCAAATATATTTGCGAGGGCGCGAACGGGCCTACGACCCCGGATTGCGACCCGCTGATCCGCGAGCGCGGTATCGTTATGCTCCCGGATTTTCTGTGCAATGCCGGAGGTGTGACGTGCAGCTATTTTGAGCAGGTTCAGTGCAATATGAACTACTTTTGGGACAAGGCCGAGGTGCTTAATAAGCTCGAATATGCCATGACCCGCGCGTTCCGCGCCGTTTATGATCTGTCGAAAGAAAAAGATGTATATATGCGCGACGCCGCTTATATGATAGCTATAGACAGGGTGGCAAAAGCGGTAAAGCTCCGCGGTTGGGTTTAGTTTTGACCGCCCTATTGTTATTTTGGCGCATATATGCTATTATAATTTGCTGGGGTGATTACGCCCCGCTCATGGGCCCTTAGCTCAGTTGGTTAGAGCATCCGGCTCATAACCGGACGGTCCCGGGTTCGAGTCCCTGAGGGCCCACCATACGTCCCTTGGGCGAACCCTCAACAGGTTCGTCCAAGGGAATATTTATTTGACCTTCATATGCGTTGCAGTAAATCTATAAAAGGTTATCATAAAGATAAATCCTATTAATAAATATATCCACAAGCATCCGTCTATATTTTATCTCATTCACATCGCCCTTGGCGAATTTCTCAAAGAAAAATGTTAATTCATCGTATTTGAGCAGCGGGGTCTGTGTCTTTTCTCTGGCAAGTTGGGCTTCAAGGTCGGCTTTTTCTAACTGACGCTTTTCAATTTGAGTGGAGATAACATCCACAACCTTGCCTGTTTCCAAAGCCTTGATAAGATTAGCTGTTGCCTTTTCATTTTCCACAATAAGCTTATTTATGCGCTTTAGAGTAGCGGTATTGCGTTCTTTTTCACATTGAGTCTCAATGGAACGGGATGTTCTATCAATATTCTTTGGCGTATAGAAGAAATTTATTTAGAACGATCGAATTATTCTCAATTAGTAAGGTTGGTTTGAAAAATAGAAATACAATGCGTTGAATTTGAGTTTTATAATTGAAAAAATAGTAATTATGTGTATAATAATTGTAATAGTTTTTTTGCCTTATTAGGAGCTAAAGATTGTGATTGATTTTGAAAAACTTAACACGTACAGAGAAAATAACCGCCTTGAATTGAAAATGGCGGCTGGTGGTCTGCCTAATTCAATATGGGAAACTTATTCCGCTTTAGCAAATACGGACGGCGGAGTTATTTTGCTTGGTGTTGAAGAGAAACCCGGCAAAACATTGAATGTTATTAAACTTGAAAACCCGGAAAAACTGATTTCGGATTTTTGGAATACGATAAACAATCCCAAAAAGGTCAACCTAAACCTTCTGAATGACAATAGGGTTAATATCATTGAGGTTGAAGGGAAGCGCATTATTACCATAGAAGTTCCTCGTGCAGAACGGACTGACAAGCCGATTTTCATTGGTGAAAATCCATTCATGGGTACTTTCAGACGTAACGGTGAAGGTGACTATCATTGTAGAGAAGAAGAAATAAACGCGATGTACCGTGATAAGTCTGTTAAAACACAGGATATGCTTGTTTTAGAAAATATGGATAACAGCGTATTCAATTATGATAGTGTAAAAGCATACCGCAATCGCTTGATGCTCACACGCCCCGACCATGTTTGGGAAGAGTTGTCCCATGATGAATTTCTTTATAAGCTCGGTGCTATCGGCGTGGGAGAGGACAAAAAACGACATCCGACCGCCGCAGGACTTTTGATGTTTGGAAACGATTATGAAATTGTGCATGAATACGGCAATTATTTTCTTGATTATCAAGAGCAATTTGATGTGGATACTCGCTGGACGGACAGAGTTAATTCATCGACCGGGGAATGGAGTGGAAACGTATGCGACTTTTATTTCAAGGTGATGAATCGTTTGTCGCAAACCTTGAAGGTTCCGTTTAAGCTTGTGGGCGACACTCGTATTGACGACACTCCCGTGCATAAGGCTGTACGCGAAGCCTTTGTGAATTGCTTAGTAAATGCTGATTATTATGGGCGCTGCGGATTAGTCATCAAGCGCAAACTGAACGAGATTACTTTTGAAAATCCCGGTGGGTTTAGGGTTTCGATTGATTTAGCGATAAGCGGCGGTGTATCTGACCCTCGTAATTCCGTGCTGATGAAAATGTTTAATTTTCTAAATATCGGTGAGAGGGCTGGTTCGGGAATACCTAATATTTTCAATGTTTGGGATAAAGAGAATTTAGGAGTTCCGCAATATGAGGAAATACTGGACGGTTCACGCACAAAATTGACGCTGCCAATCGAATACGCAAGCGATAAAACAAAAACAAGCGATAACCGAGCGATAAAAACGAGCGATAAAGGCAAGCTGATATTGAACATTATGGAAAACGGCGTAAAATATAAAACTAATGACATTGCGGATGCCATTGATTTAAGCCCTGCCCGCACACGGGTTTACTTGAAAGAAATGGCGGAAGCAGGAACGCTGAAAAGCGATGGAGCAAACAAAAGTAAGGTTTACTATTTGCCCGGCAAGGGGAATTAGGGAAATTGTTATAAATAATGATATTGATAAAGGTTTCATACAGGAAATAGGCGGAATGATAAAACAAATTCAAGAGTTTGTTAAGAATCCGTGGAACTCGTTGAGCTGGAAGTGAAATATATAATCCGCAATATAGAAAAACAAATCCGCCCGGTGCTGTTTGATTACACCTTGATTGCTCCGTCCGCCATTTGGTAAACAACATCGGCCATATCAGATATTTGGCTGTCATGCGTGACAATGATGACGCATCGGTTATACTCGTGGGCGAGCTTCAAAAGG
>WRMH01000031.1 GCA_009777235.1 Oscillospiraceae bacterium | reverse complement strand
TATAGAGAAAAAATAAAAAAAAAAAAAAAAAAAAAAAAAGAAAAGAAAAAAAAAAAAAAAAAAACAAAAAAAATGACAAAATAATATTTGTTGGGCAACCGGGGGGGGGGGGGGGGGGTGATATACTATATATTGGTTGCCAACTTCAAGGTTTATCATCGGACTCGTCACAATCGTCGCAACTTCAAGGTTTCGCGAACACTGACTAATGGAGAGAAGGAACTATTCTGGTGAAGCAGGCAGACGGCGAAAACAAAAAAAAGAACACAGAAGATCGGGACGTTGCAAGGCGCCGCTGTGAGATGACCGATGCCTTAAACAAGGCAATCGCGACATTGTGCGAAAGCAGCGAAGAAAACTTTGAGGAAGTCTTGTCAAAATCTCTGCACCATTTTGCGAGCGTAATGGGGGCAGGGCGTATATTGGTATATCAAAACGTCGAGGTAGACGGAGAAATAAAGCAAAAACAGCTCTTTTTATATGAAATAGCAATTGGCGGAATCAGAAGCAGTCATATTAACTATCTTCCCGACGGGCCGGCTTTGCGAAAATGGCGGCAGGCCGGGCAGAGAAACGAATATATCAACCTATGCTTAAAGACGGCAACCCCGGACGAAGTCGCTTATTTGACGCCGTTTGGCATAAAATCAATACTGATAATCCCAATTTTGACAAGCGGACAGTATTGGGGCACAATTATTTTCGGAGACCTTGAAAAGGAAAGGCTCTTTGATGAAGACTGCATGGACTTGATACTCTCCGGGTCAATGATCTACACCAGTGCCATCATAAGAGACAGCATGAAGCAAAACCTCAAAAAATCATTCAACGAAATGGCGACACAGAATATGCGGCTCAATCTATTGGTTGACAGCATGGGCGTTGCCCTCTGGGATATGGACATACCAACCGACCGAGACCCCTTTAAAAGCGAAAACGCGTTCTGGTGGTCGGATGAGTTTCGTCATCTGCTCGGATTCAAAGACGAAAATGATTTTCCGAATGTACACGGCAGTTGGAGCGAGCGGATTCATCCCGAAGATAAAGAGAGGGTATTTGCGGCTGTCGCGGCGCATATGTACGACCTTAGCGGGAAAACGCCGTTTGACATAGAATATCGCATAATGAATAAAAAAGGCAAGTACCGTTACTTTCGCGCGTTTGGCGAAACGCACAGGGATAAAGACGGCAATCCCCTAAAAATTGCGGGAGCGTTAGAGGACATACATGCCAAAAAGCAGATGCTCCGTGATATAGACAATATGCGCACGCAGAAATTTATATCAAAATTTTCCGTGCCGTTTACGCAGCCATATGTTTTTGACGAACTCATAAACAACGCGCTCTTTGAGCTGCGTGACTATACAGAAACAGACAGAGCTATCATTTTGGAGTTTTTGCCGGATGGACGGCTTTGCTGCACATATGAGAGCATAATAAACGAGAAAACTCCGAGCGTGCTTGGGCATATGCTCCCGTATGAAGATGAAAAACCGCTCCTTGACGAAGCGGAGAAAAGAGGATGCTTTTACGAAAAGGATGCGGCTTTATATTTCAAAAAGCATCCGCAGGTTAATTTGGGAGAAAAGAGCTTTTGCTATATCCCGCTGATGATTGAGGGTGAACGTGCGGGGTACCTTGCGTTTTTCACCATGTTCAAGCAAGCCGATTGGGGGGAGGACGAGTTTCGCCTAACGACGATGGCAGGTTCGATAGTGGCGGGAGCGTTCTCAAACCGCAAAAACGATATGCTAAAAGAGGAAACTCTAAAAGCGCAGCAAGAGAGCAAAGCAAAGAGCAATTTCCTGTCCGTCATGAGCCATGAAATGCGCACACCGCTAAATGCCATTATCGGAATGACGACGATCGCGAAAGAAACGCAAGATTTAGAGCGCAAGGACTACGCGCTAAAAAGAATAGAGCAAGCATCCGTCAGCTTGCTTGGCATCATCACCGACACTTTGGATATGGCAAAAATAGAGGCAGACAAATTTGAGCTGTCGCCCGTTGAGTTCAATGTCGAAAAAATGCTGCAAAACGTAATCTCTATCGTCAAATTTTACATGGATGAGAAAAACCAGAAATTTGATATGTACATAGATGAAAATATGCCGCGTTTCATCATAAGCGATAACCATCGCTTATCGCAGGTCGTGAGCAACTTGCTATCCAATGCGTGTAAATTCACGTCAAACGGCGGAAAAATCCATCTTTCAGTCTCTCTCGAAAATGAAGAAAATGGGATTTGCGAGCTGCGGTTTGAAGTAACTGACAGTGGAATCGGCATATCGCCGGAGCAGCAAAAAAAGCTGTTCCAAGCGTTTTTGCAAGCGGAAAGCGGAATCAGCCGTACCTTTGGAGGCACAGGGCTTGGGCTTGCGCTTTGCAAACGTATAGTTGAGCTCATGGAAGGGAAAATTTGGGTACACTCAGAAATGGGCAAGGGCGCGCGGTTTGTTTTCACCATAAAGGCTCCTCGCGGAAAACAGCTCGCCAAAAATAAACCCGCTCCATCGCCGCAGCAGCGTGAAAAAGCGGCGGCTGGGGAGTTTAGCGGCAAAAAAATGCTGCTCGCCGAGGATGTGGAGATAAACCGGGAGATCGTCAAGATGCTTTTAGACGGCATGGGGCTTATCATCGAAGAAGCGGAAAACGGTCAAAAAGCGTATGAAAAGATCAAAAACAACCCGGAAGAATACAGCATTGTTTTTATGGATATGCAGATGCCAAAGATGGATGGGCTTGAGGCGACGCGGCAAATCCGCGCATTGCCTTATGAGTACACAAAAAGACTGCCGATTATAGCAATGACAGCAAATGTATTTGTTGAGGATATAGAAAAATGCCTTGCGGCAGGCATGAACTCGCATATCGGAAAACCGCTGAAAAAAGATGAGATTCTGACGGTTTTGGAGACGTATTTGGTTTGAGCTTGCGGCAAAACCCGTCAGCCGGACACAGCCAAGTTTTGCGACACCCAGCATTTTGCGGACTCAATCGCCTGTGACAGGGCATCTCTTGACGGACCGCCGGGGAGAGACCTTGCCTTGACGCAGGTTTCTATGGCTATGCTTTGGTAAATCGTCTCGTCAAATATATCAGAGACGGCCTTAAATTCATCTAAAGACAGCTCTTCGAGCGAAGCCTGTTTCTTTATGGCGTACAGGACTAACTTTCCTATGATTTCGTGGGCATCCCGAAACGGCACCCCCCCCCGCACTAACCAGTCCGCCGCGTCCGTGGCGTTCATAAAACCTGTGCGGGTACTTTTTGCCATAACATCCGTGTGGAACACAATGCTTTTTAGCATTCGGGTAAACACGAAAAGACAGGAGCTTACGGTGTCCGATGCGTCAAACACGGACTCCTTATCCTCTTGCATATCCTTATTATATGTCAAAGGCAGCCCTTTCATCACGGTCAAAAGCCCCATCAAGCTGCCGTAGACGCGCCCTGTTTTGCCGCGTATAAGCTCCGCCATGTCGGGGTTTTTCTTTTGCGGCATGATTGATGACCCGGTCGCGTAGGAGTCGGAAATCTCGACAAAACCAAATTCACCGCTCGACCATAAAATAAGCTCCTCGCAAAAACGGCTCAAATGCATCATGACAATAGATAAGCACGACAGATATTCCACGCAAAAATCCCGATCCGATACGGCGTCAAGGCTGTTTTCCGAGATGGCATCAAAGCGGAGCGTTTCTTTTACACACTCCCTGTCGAGCGGATAAGTGGTAGAAGCCAGAGCTCCCGAGCCGAGCGGCATAACATCGGTTCTCTTGCGGCAATCAGAAAGACGCTCAAAATCCCGCCGAAACATTTGCACATATGCCATCAGATGATGACCGAGCGTGACGGGCTGCGCCTTTTGCAGATGGGTATATCCGGGCATGATAGAATCAATATGCTCTTGCGCCGTGTCAAGCAGCGTTTCGAGCAAATGAAGGATCAAGGCTTGCAAAGAGCTTATCTCATCTTTGACGTACATACGCATATCCAAGGCGACTTGGTCGTTGCGGCTTCTGCCGGTGTGAAGCCGCCTGCCCGCGTCCCCGATACGGGAGATAAGCTCGGCCTCAACGAATGAATGAATATCCTCGGCATCCGTGTCAATAGTCAAACCGCCGCTTTCAATCTCTGTTAGAATATCCGTGAGAGCCGCCGCGATAGCGTCCGCGTCATTTTTTGTGATTATGCCCTGTTTGCCCAGCATTTTAGCGTGAGCGATACTGCCGATTATATCATGGCGGTACAAACGCCTGTCAAAGCTCAAAGAGGAGTGGAATTTATCCGCCTCGCTGTCCGATTTTTCGGAAAAACGCCCGCCCCACAGTCTCATAGGTTTTGCTCCTTTTTCATATATGCGCGGACGGTCATCGGCAAGGCGGACAATTTGATAAAGCCCTCCGCGTCCTTATGGTCATAGACATCTCCTGTCGCAAAGCTCGAAAGGTCTTTATTATACAGCGAATAGGGCGACGAAACCCCAGCCGGGATAATATTTCCTTTATAAAGTTTTAACCGGACAACGCCAGAGACATTTTCCTGCGTCACGTCCACAAACGCCGATAAAGCGTCTCGAAGCGGCGTATACCACTCGCCCGCGTATATAAGCTCCGAGAGCCTTTGCGCCACAATCGCTTTGAACGCCGTCGTCTGCCTGTCAAGGCACAGGCTTTCAAGCTCCCGATGCGCGGCAAAAATGATTGAACCGCCCGGAGTTTCGTAAACCCCGCGCGACTTCAAGCCAACGACTCGGTTTTCCACCATATCCGCTATGCCGACGCCGTTTCGCCCGCCAATCACATTGAGAGCGCCAATGAGCGCGGCGGGATTTTTGATATTTCCGTCAAGTTTTACCGGAGCGCCTTTTTCAAACTCGATTTGCACATACTCGGGGCAGTCCGGCGCATCCTCGGGAGATACGGACATTTGCAGCAAATGCCTGTAATCAGGCTCTATGGATGGGTCTTCAAGCTCCAACCCCTCATGGCTCAGATGCCACAGGTTTTGATCGCGGCTGTAGCTTTGATTTTTTGCCATTGGAATTTTTATTCCCCGCTCGCGCAAATAATCCATCGCGTCCTCGCGTGACTTGATATTCCATATGCGCCAGGGCGCGATGATTGTGAGCCACGGGGCAAAAGCCTTGATGGTCAATTCAAAACGCAGTTGATCGTTGCCCTTGCCTGTCGCGCCGTGGCAGATCGCCGACGCGTTTTCTAAGAGCGCAACGTCTATGAGTTTTTTTGCGATGAGCGGCCGGGCGGCGGATGTGCCAAGGAGGTATTTGCCCTCATAAACGGCATTTGCCTTGATCATGGGAAATATAAAGTCGGACGCAAATTCATCCCTTGCGTCTATGACATAAACCTTGTCCGCGCCTGTCTCGATTGCCGCTTTTTCGATGGCGGAATAGTCGCCGCATTGCCCCGCGTCAACACAGCAGGCTATAATTTTGCACATCTTGTAATGCTCGCGCAGCCACGGAATGATAGCGGTAGTATCTAAGCCGCCGGAGTAGGCAAGCACGATGCTTTCGGTTTTGGTATTGTTTGCAGTCAGTTTCATGTAAAAGGCAAAGCCCCTTTCTATTTTCAGATGACGTATTTCACGCAAAAATGGTGTTAAAACAGCGCAAAACGGTTATACGGCGCCTTGCGCGAGCATGGCTTCCGCCACTTTAGAAAATCCCGCGATATTCGCTCCCGCAACGAGATTGCCTTTCATTCCGTACTTTTCCGCCGCCGCGTAGCTGCCCGCGTAAATCTCGTGCATGATGGTGCGGAGCATACAGTCAATCTCCTCAAACGACCATGATATGCGAGAGCTGTTTTGCGCCATTTCAAGAGCTGAAACCGCCACGCCTCCCGCGTTTGCCGCCTTTCCGGGAGAGAAGAGCACGCCGCTCTGTTGAAGCATATGCGTAGCGTCGAGCGATGTGGACATATTAGAACCCTCGGCGACCACTATACAGCCGTTGTCTATGAGCAGCTTCGCGCCGTCTTCTAAAAGCTCATTTTGAGTGGCGCAGGGGAGTGCCAAATCACAGGCGACAGACCAAATAAGGCCGTTTTCGACATACTGTGCGCTGTCACGGAATTTAAGGTATTCATGGATTCGTCCTCGCCGCACTTCTTTTATCTCTTTGACGGCATCTAAATCAATGCCCTGCGGGTCATATATATAACCGTTTGAATCGCTCATGGCAACGACTTTTGCGCCAAACTGCTCCGCTTTTTCGGCGGCATAGATAGCGACGTTGCCGCTGCCCGAGATTACCGCCGTCTTATCGGCAAATGTGGTTTTTAGGGTATTTAGCATATTTTCAACCATGTAAATAAGCCCGTAACCCGTGGCCTGCGTGCGAACCAAAGAACCGCCGTAGGTGAGCCCTTTTCCGGTATATGAACCCTCATACTGCCCGGTCAAGCGCTTGTATTGCCCATACATGAAGCCAATCTCGCGCCCCCCGACGCCGATATCTCCGGCGGGAATATCCTGATCGGCGCCCACATAGCGGTAAAGCTCATTGATAAAGCTCTGACAAAACGACATGACCTCACGGTCGGATTTGCCCTTTGGGTCAAAATCCGAACCGCCTTTGCCGCCGCCGATGGGCAGGCCGGTGAGAGAGTTTTTGAAAACTTGTTCAAATCCCAAAAACTTGATTATGCTTAAGTTTACGCTCGGGTGGAAACGTATTCCGCCTTTGTAAGGGCCGATAGCGCTGTTGTATTGGACGCGAAACCCGCGATTGACGCGGATTTCGCCGTTATCGGCTACCCACGGGACTCTGAAAATAATCTGGCGTTCCGGCTCGACAAGCCGCTCAAGGATGCTTGCCTTTTCATATTCGGGGTGCTCGTCAATAAGAGGCTGAAGCGTCGGCAGAATCTCTGTCATGGCCTGATGAAATTCCGGCTCATTGGGATTTTTGCTGATTGCGTGCTGCAATACGCGCATGGTGTACGACATTTGTATCACTCCTAACATAAACGACAAAGGCACTAAACGTTTAGCTGACGAAATATCAACCAAATCAATAAACGCCTTTGTCTATCGCGGTCAGTATAAAATAAGATTTTGCGCTTGTCAAGAAAAATTTCCGGTTGCCATAAAATGCCAAATGAGATATAATAGTTGCGATGTGTTATCGCACGGCGGCAGTTCCCTAAAAGAACCCGAAAAATGACGCATTGATCAGGAGGCAATAATTTTATGCACTGTATCAAAAAAATTACAAACGACCTGATTTGCGTAGGCGCAAACGACAGACGCCTTGCCATGTTTGAGGGCGTTTATTCTGTTCCCGGCGGCGTTTCCTATAACTCATACCTTTTCCTTGACGATAAGACCGTCCTCATTGATACCGTTGATAAGGCGGTACGCCAAAGATTTATGGAAAATGTCACCGAGGGCTTGAAAGGAAGGCCGCTCGACTATCTTGTTGTTTTGCACATGGAGCCGGATCACTCGGCGGCCATTGCGGAGCTTGCGGAAAAATATCCGAAAATGAAAATTGTCTGCAACGCAAAGACGTTGGCATTTATACGCCAATTTTATGATTTTGATATTGATTCGCGTGCGATGACCGTGGGGGAAAACGATACGCTCTGCAGCGGGCGTCACACGCTTTCGTTTATGATGGCGCCTATGGTGCATTGGCCGGAGGTCATGGTGGCATATGATGTGACGGACGGCGTCTTATTTTCTGCGGACGCTTTCGGGAGCTTTGGCGCGTCGGGCGGAGCGGTTTTCGCGGATGAAGTTGATTTTGAGAAAGATTACATGGAGGAAACCCGGCGATATTATGCCAATATTGTCGGTAAATACGGCGTCCAGACCGCTTCTCTGTTAAAAAAAGTATCCAAACTTGCTGTCAAAATGATTTGTCCGCTTCATGGCTTTGCGTGGCGGAGCGACTTGCATAAAATCATTGATAAATATACGCTTTGGAGCAGCTATGAGCCTGAAGAGCAAGGCGTGATGATAGCATATGCCTCGATTTACGGAAATACCGAAAATGCGGCGGAAATAATCGCCTGCTCTTTGCGCGAGCGCGGTGTCAGAACTGTCATGTTTGATGTTTCGGTCACTCCGGCGTCGGAAATTGTGTCGGCGGTATTCAAATGGAGCCACTTGGTATTTGCCTCCGCCACCTATAACGCTGGTATTTTTGTGACAATGGAAGCTCTCTTAAATGACCTTATCTCGCACAATATACAAAACAGGACGGTAGCTCTGATCGAAAACGGATCATGGGCGCCGGCAAGCGGCGGTCTTATGCGTGAAAAATGGCAGCAGTGCAAAAATATAACATTGATTGAAAACACCGTAAGCATTAAATCTGCCGTAAAGCCAAATCAAATAGCCGATATTGACGCAATGGCGGACGCGATCGTGTCAACATTCCCGCCCGCAGCGGTAAAGACGAAAACCGCCGAGACCGCAAAACAAGATTCCGATGCGTCAAAAAGCGTTTCGCAGCCCGACGCCATTGACCCGCTTGCCATGTTCAGAATATCCTACGGACTATTCATTTTGACCGCCCGCGAAAACGGGAAAGACAATGGCTGCATCATAAATACGGCCATGCAGATAACAAATTCGCCAAATAGAATTTCCATCGCCGTAAATAAGCAAAATCACACCTGCGGCATGATCATGAAAACAGGGGAATTTAATCTGTCCGTACTGTCGCAGAAAGCTCCGTTTGAAATATTCAAGCAGTTTGGATTTTGCAGCGGCAAGGACACCGACAAATTTGCAAAAGCAGAATATGAATGCTGCGCAACCAACGGCATTAGATATATTCCAGAATATACCAACGGAGTTATTTGCGCAAAGGTGGAGCAGACCATTGACTGCGAGACACATATGGTATTTATAGCCCAAGTGACGCAGGCGTTTATCGCGTCAAACGAACCGAGCGTGACTTATCAATACTATTTTGATCATATCAAGCAAAAGCCGGAACTGCCGAAAGAAAACGTCAAGGGTTTCGTTTGCAAGGTATGCGGCTATATTTACGAGGGCGACACCTTGCCGCGTGATATAATATGCCCATGGTGCAAGCACGGCGCGGATGATTTCGAGCCGCTGTGAATGCAAGACCAAGAAATCAGCCCCAGCGATAGGCAGCGCAAAACTAAGAAAGGAGGACGGACACATGAAATACGAATGTATATGCGGATATGTTTATGACGAGACCGCAGGCGATTCGGATATCGGCATTTCGCCGGGAACGAAATGGGATGACCTTCCCGAAGATTTTGTATGCCCGGTCTGCGGAGCGGGAAAAGACCAGTTTTCACAAATATAACTTCGCCTCAAAATCCACGGCAAATAAACAAATCAGGAAAAATCGAGAGGAAACACAATGCTGAGTGAAAAACTGACAAAAGCGTTAAGCGATCAGGTCAACGCCGAATATTATTCGGCATACCTATATCTGGCCATGTCCGCCGCCGCGGACAACTTCGGCTTAAAAGGCGTTTCAAGCTGGCTCTTTGTGCAGGCGCAGGAAGAAATGGCTCACGGCACACACATATACGAGTATATTTTGGATCGCGGAGCTGTTCCATCTTTTGCGGCAATCGCGGAGCCGCCGGGTTCTTTTGCCGATACCGACGCTGTCATTTAGTTTTTCAGACGACAAGCCTGTTGCTGCTTTCGCTTATTGCAATCTGCACGGACTATGGAAAACAGAACTATAGCTATTTGACCGTATGGTCAGGCATTTTCGATCATGGGGGGGGGACGCACATGGACAAAAAATCAATAGGAATCGTCATCGGCAGCTTGCGGCAGGATTCTTTTTGCAAAAAAATTGCGGCATACTTGTCGGGATTATTGAGCGAATCTTTTACCGTTGCTTTTATGGATATAGGCTCTCTTTCCATGTACAATCAGGATTTGGACAATGATAGCGACGCGCCGGTTGAGTGGAAACGCTTCCGGCGGGAAATCAAAGAGCAAGACGCCGTTTTGTTTATCACGCCCGAATATAACCGCTCCATGCCGCCGGTTTTGAAAAACGCTTTGGATATCGCCTCGCGCCCCATGTCTGAAAATGCTTGGAGCGGGAAGCCCGGCGCGGTAATCAGCGTAACGCCGGGTAAAACCGGCGGGTTTGGCGTGAATCAGCATTTAAGGCAGTCGGCAACCTGTCTGAATATCTATATGATGCAAAAGCCGGAGGCGTATATCGGAGGCGTGGCCGATTTAGTGGATGCAAACGGTGTTTCCGATCCGGGCATACAAGAATTTTTGCGGGAATTTGCCGCCGCTTTCGCAGATTGGATAAACAGATTTACCGCATAACGGAATAGGGCAGAGGGAGCGCTTTTTGATGAAAATCGCAATGGATAAGCTATGCAACGTGTTTTCTCGCGGCCTTGACTTGATCGAAAAGGAACAAATCGGCGCGAGCGAAAACCACAGTATGCGCGTCGCCGCTTTGTGCGCCGTCATGGGAAAAAAGATGGGTTACGACGGCGACACGCTTTCGGCGCTGGCGACCTGCGCGTTGTTTCACGACAATGCGTTGACCGAATTTCACCTGTCGGAAAGAGAACTGGAGCTAAACGGGCAAAACGTGATTTTGCACTGCGAAAAGGGGCAGAGCAATGTCGCGTGGCTGCCTTTTAGGAAAAATATTGACGGAATTATCCTCTATCATCATGAGAGGGGAGACGGAAAAGGCCCGTTTAATAAAAAAGAGGGTGAATATCCGTTTGAGGCCGCGCTGCTTGGGGCGGCGGATGTCATTGATGTAAGAAGCAAGCTGCAAAAAGTAGACCCGAAAGACCTTGCCGCTTTGCGGGAGAAAATAAAGAAAAATCCTGATATATATTCCACGCGAAACGCCGTGGAGGTTCTGCTCGATATACTTGACCATGATATGCTCATAAGCCTGCGTGACGAAAATATTTCACAAACGCTCGATAAAGTTTTACCGCACTGGGAAATTGACGTATGCAGCTCCGATGTGTTTGGTATAGCGGAATTTATCTCTCATGTGATTGACTATAAATCAAAGTTTACGCGAAAACATACGAGCCAAATAGCAAACCGTTCTTGGCTGATGGCAAAATATTACGGGTATAGCGATGATGAGCAGGCCGCGCTATACCTTGCGGCTTCTTTGCATGATATAGGAAAGATAGCCACACCCACCGAGGTGCTGGAAAAGCCGGGCAAGCTCAATGCGCAAGAGTTTGAGATCATCAAAAAGCACGTCTGGTATACGCACGAGTGGCTGCTTGACGTACCTGATTTTGAGCTTATACGAAATTGGGCCGCAAATCACCATGAAAAGTTAGACGGCTCGGGGTACTCTTTTGGGAGAAAGGCGGACGAGCTTGATTTTAATTCCCGGCTCATCGCTTGCCTTGATATTTATCAGGCGGTCAGCGAGCCGCGCCCCTATCACGACGCCCGTCCTCATGAGAGTACGATGAGAATATTAAAGGATATGGCGGCGGGCGGCGTTGTTGACGGTAAAATCGTAAAAGATATAGATGAGGTCATGGGAACATATTCCATGCAAGATATACCCTCCCCGCGAGCGGAAAATAAGGCTTAGTGTTTTCGCGCGAGCATAAAGATAAATCCCGCCGAGAGCGCGAACGCGAAAGCGGTTTGAACCCCAAATGATCCGGCCGTAAATAGTGTGCCAAGCTGATAGACGCAAAAAGACACGATATAGGCAAAGGCGCACTGATAGCCGATTGCGAACCAAAACCATTTTGGGCTGTTCATCTCGCGTTTTATCGCGCCTATGGCGGCAAAGCAGGGCGCGCAGAGCAGATTAAACAGCAAAAACGAATAAGCGGACAGCGCTGTAAATTCAGCGGCCAATCTGCTCCATATTTCATTTCCGTCTTCGGCAACTTCGGCGAAACCGTATAAAATACCTAAGGTTCCCACCACGTTTTCTTTCGCTATCAGACCCGTAAGGGCGGCTACGGATGCCTGCCAGTTACCCCAGCCAAGCGGTATGAACAAAGCGGAGATGAAGCCGCCGATTTTCGCCAAAATGCTTTTATCCATATCTACCATACCAAAGCCATCGTCGCCAAACCCGAAATTGGAAGCGAACCATACAAATATTGTCGCTGCCAAAATGACGGTCCCGGCTTTTTTGATAAATGACCAGCCGCGCTCCCACATACTGCGAATGACACTTTGCGCGGTCGGCCAGTGGTAGGCGGGAAGCTCCATAAGAAAAGGCGCGGCGCCGCCCGCAAACGGCTTAGTCTTTTTGAGGATAATTCCTGAACAGACAATGGCCGCTATTCCGGCAAAGTACGCGCTTGTGGCTACCCATGCGGCGCCGCCGAAAACAGCGCCGGCAATCAAAGCAATAACAGGCAGTTTTGCCGCGCAGGGGATAAATGTGGTAGTTATGATCGTCATCTTTCGGTTGCTGTCGTTTTCTATCGTCCGCGATGCCATAATGCCGGGAACGCCGCATCCGGTTCCGATCAGAATAGGGATAAATGATTTTCCCGACAGGCCAAAACGGCGAAATATCCTGTCCATGATAAAAGCGATACGGGCCATGTAGCCGCAGGCTTCCAAAAACGCGAGAAAAATAAAGAGCATCAGCATTTGCGGCACAAAGCCAAGCACCGCGCCAACGCCGGACACAATGCCGTCTATTATCAAGCCTTGCAGCCAATCGGCGCAATTTATGGCGTCAAGGGCGTTTTTGAGAAAAAATAAAGAGCATCAGCATTTGCGGCACAAAGCCAAGCACCGCGCCAACGCCGGACACAATGCCGTCTATTATCAAGCCTTGCAGCCAATCGGCGCAATTTATGGCGTCAAGGGCGTTTTTGAGAAAGACAGGCACGCTCGCTTCACCGGCATTTACCAATCCGGTTACAAGCCCTCCCACCACGGTGACGGAAACAAAGTAAACGATGAACATGATCGCCGCGAAGATAGGGAGCGCGAGCCAGCGGTTTGTCATAACCTTGTCAATTTTATCCGATACAGACAGCTTGCCTTTATCTTTGACATTTAAACAGTGTTTGATAATGGAATCTATATAGTTATAACGTTCGGCAATGATAATGCTTTCGCTGTCGTCGTCAAATTCTTCTTCGAGCCGCTTGATGTCCTCTTCAATATGCGCAATCTGCTTTTCATCTAAGCCGAGCTTTTCAATGATTTTGCAATCACGCTCAAAGAGCTTGACGGCAAAGAACATTTGCTGCTCGGGCGGCAGATTGTGCAATGCCGCTTCTTCGATGTGAGCCAGCGTATGCCACAGTGACGGGGAAAAACGATGCCAAGCCACAGCCTTACGGTCTCTTGTTTCGGAAAAGCAATGAGATGAGGACTTATCGCATTTTGACCCGCAAGCGCAGCGAGGTGGCAAGGCCGCGTCGCTTTGCGCTGTGTGTATGGCGGCACTTGCCGCTTCATCCACTCCGACGCCTTTTAGTGCTGAAATTTTTACTACATGGCAGCCAAGTTCCTTAGAGAGCCGTAAAGTGTCTATCTTATCTTCTGTTTTGTCTACTATGTCCATCATGTTGACCGCGACGACGACAGGGATACCAAGCTCGGTAAGCTGCGTGGTCAAAAACAGGTTGCGTTCTAAATTTGTGCCGTCAACAATGTTTAGTATAACGTCGGGGCGCTCGTCTATCAGATAATTGCGGGCGATCATTTCCTCGAGCGAGTGCGGGGAAAGTGAATAGATACCGGGCAAATCCATCACGGTTACGTCCTTATGCCCCTTTAGCCTGCCTTCCTTTTTTTCGACCGTGACACCCGGCCAGTTTCCCACAAACTGATTTGACCCGGTGAGCGTGTTAAAAAGTGTAGTCTTGCCGCTGTTGGGGTTTCCCGCAAGCGCGATTGTAATTGGCACGGACTGATCCTCCTTGAATCGGAAATTATTCTACTTCGATGAGCTGCGCGTCGGATTTTCGCAAAGTAAGCTCGTAGCCGCGCACCGTGATTTCCATCGGGTCGCCGAACGGGGCAACTTTTTGGACATGGATTTTTACCCCTTTGGTAATGCCCATTTCCATTATACGGCGTTTTATCGGACCTGCGCCGCCGATTTTTACCACGCGCACGGTTGATCCGGGTCGGGTCTCTTTGAGCACTTGCATTGTTGTTCTCCCGTGATTTAATATGTCGCATTTGCGTGACATGAGTTTGGCTCGTCTCACAAACGCTGCGCATTTGCGGTTAGAAGCGACTAACCAGATAATAAGTTAGCATAAACTAACCGGCTTGTCAAGCAGGTTTTGAAAATATGCTTTATAGTGCTGTATATCTTATAGTTCTTTACACGAATATAAACATTATTCCTGACAGTAAATTATAATCGAATCACGGAGGAACACCGCTGCACCGTCGGCGATTGCATCATAATACTTCTTGAAACGCTCATCGGCAACGTATGTTTCGGCAAGACCTTTATGCGCTTTCTTTGAATATGTACCGTCCTCCCAAAACATACAAAGCCATTGCCTGTGCAAGTCGCAAGCCTTCTGTGCCATTTCGCTATCGGGGTCACCAAATTTAAGTGCCGTTTTTAGTGTTTCGTTTATTTCCGCACTTAATTCTTGTGATTTTTGCCATTGCTCCTCGCGCATTCCCTTGATTTTCTTATTTGACAACTCAATAGTTTTTTAAGTTAATTTCTTATTCATAACACATGAGTTAAACGGTAATGTTTTTATTTCATCAATTCTTATTTCCACATAATTTAATTTTTTATACCATTCCCTTAATATTATATTTTTATCAACAACATGAATTTCAACAATTTCCCCGCCAATGTCTTTAATTTTATTTTCGACATATTCCACTAATTTTTTTCCAACCCCTAAATGTCTATATTCGGGTAATGTTGCCAATCTTTCTATAAAGTAAATATTTTCTTTATAATATGAATATCCCGCACACCCTATTATATTACCATATATTTTGTATCCATACATTTTTAACCCTTTATTCAAAAAATCATCTATTCTATCAGTGCCGATAAATGCAGGAAATGTCGGTGCATTTTCTCTTGTAAAATTGTATTGCTCAGCAACTGTCAAAAAGGCTCTATTCAAAATATCTGTTATAATTTTGCTATCATTTATTTCGATAATATTTTCCATATTTTTATCCGTTCTAATTTTGAAACATTGTCAAGTGGCTCGGGCAGGCTTTATTGAGATATTTATGTACGGGTGTCAATGATGAAGTAAAAGAATTAAGGGGTAAAGGCAATACGTTTTTTACTACGGAAGAACAATCTCAAACTCCGATGCCCCCTCAATCGCCTTAAACGCCCCGCGCATATTCTCGCTGACCTCAACATACCGCAAATTCGGCAGGGGTAACAACGGCGATAAATCAGAAACACTTGTCTGCGTTATACTCAAAACTTCAAGACTTGTAAATTCCTCTATACCGTCAAGAGAAGCCAACTCTGTATTATAAACCCAAAGGTCGCGTAGACTTGATTTAAAAGACGAAATATATTCAAGTGAATTAAATCCGCTGTTGCCTAAAGTAAGCGAAAAGAATTGATTGTCGGGTAGGTACTTATATGCTTCGGGGTGTCCGAGTATGTGCAGGCTTTTTACATTGTCGGGTAAACTCAAAAGCTGAGAGGGTTCATATTGGGTACAGCCGTTTAAAACCAAGATTTCAAGAATGGGAAGCTCATAAAAAGGCGAAAGGTCAGTTATCGGCGCGCTTGTTATATCTACGTTATGCAAATAATTCAGCGATTGAAGCGGCGAAAAATCAGAAACAGGGTTGTGCAAAAATGCTAACACACGCAAATGAGTTAATTCAGACAAAGGCTCAATATTAGTTACATTCTGAAACTCTATTCTTACAGTATCTAAGTTTGGCATAAATTTTAAATCTTCAAGCGAGTTTATAGGCGGTTTTAAGAGTACGTTATAATTTTGGTCGGCGTGGTTTTGGTGGTAATCGGCGGTGTCTTTAAAAATGCGGTTATTTACAATATATATTTCTCTGATTAAATACAGTTGTTCTTCGGTTATTTCGTCGTTCTCGTCTAAATTGAGCATATATCTCACCGCCGCTTCTATAAGCGGCTCTTTGAATATAACACCCTCTTGAATAATCGGGGGTGCGGGTGTTTCTGCGGTCGGGTCGGTTGTTTCGTCGGGTATTTCGTTTTCGTAAACGTGCGGGGTGTTTTCTTGAGCTTGCGGCGCGATGAGGACATCGCGCCCTACATTAGGCGCGGTAATTCTACCAAGAACAAAACTCCCCGCGAGCATTAGCACGACTGCCGCCGATAAAGCCGCGACTTTTAAACTTTTATTTTTATTACAAGCGCGGAGCAATGCCGTCTTGACGGCTTCGGCTGTCTTGTAACGGTTCTTCGGGTCGAAAGCGGCGCATTTCTGAACCACGCGCGCCAATGCGCGGTTGTTAAGGCTCTCGGTCTCCAAAATGTCAGACGAGACTGTCAAAAGCCAACAAAGCATAATTCCGAGCGAGTAAATATCAGAAAGGCTGTCCGTTTGCTTATATCCGTACTGCTCCGGCGGCGAATAGCCGTCCGAGGCGACAAGGTGGGTGTCTTTTTCAGATGTGTCGCTGAACCGCCGCGCTATGCCGAAATCAATCAAGCTGATTTTATTTTCGCCGTCAATTATGACGTTCTGCGGCTTAATATCCCTGTGAATAATCGGCGGCGTTTGTGTATGCAAGTAGGTCAAAACATCACAAAGCTGCACCCCGACGTTCAGCGCGAACCGCTCCCCGACAGGGATTTGCGCTTTCTCAAGAGTATGCCCCTCAATATACTCACGAATGACATAAATGTGTTCGTCTGTTTCTATGCTGTCAATAAGCTTCGGGACGGCGGGGTGGTCAAGTTCCGATAAAATTTTCCGCTCGTCTGTACCGCCCTCGACAAAGAACCTTTCGTAAATCTTTGCAACGTATGTAGAGCCGTTTTCAAGCGACTTTACAAGATAGGTTTCGCAAATTTCGTTATGCGACAAGCACTCTACCGCCCTGTAACGCTCCGAAAATTCGGGCGGGAACGGCACAGGTTCTTTCATGGTATTATTTTCCGACACTTTCATTGCTTTCCTCCTGTGGCAGTTTATTTCAATGTGGGTAATCCCATTTCAAAAAGCAAGTACTCCGCTTCTTGATAGCCAAGCCCGCTGTGCAGACACTTTATTATAACTGCATCGCCCTCAACACGGGGATAAAGCGGACTTTTCCCCGCGACGGTGAGTAGCCGCTGACACTCCTTATAGCTTATACCCAAGCCGAGCGCAAGCCTTATCAAGTATTCCCGCGAGGGGTTAGACCGTTTGCCTGAAAAAATCTCCGCGCCGTAAAACCTATCCATGTCGGCATTTTTTACCACGTCTTTGGGTTTCATGCCTTTTTGGGCGCAGAGTTCCGACAAATGCTCCGCAAGAGTCGGCAATTTCAGATGTTCTTTATTTCTGAAAACAAAGCTTTTAATGTTTTTCGTGGAAAATATTCTTGTCAAAAGCGTTGCAGTCGGGATTTTATCGCTACTCTTTCTTTGAACCATTATAGCCACCACCTCATCTATCCATTATAACATGAAAATATTTTTATGTGTGGGCTGAGCGCCCACCACTTTTAAAATGTTTGAATTATAATCATAAGCAGGCACTTTCAGCCGCTAAAACGGCATAACCGCCGCATTTTGGGCGAAACGCTCGAAATTATCAGCTCGCTAAAGCGGGGAAGAAATAAATTTTGGAGGATTAATTTATGATACAAGTTATACTTGGCGTTGTTTGTTTGGGTGCAACATTAATATATTTTATTCTTAGGCAAGTACATAAGAAAAAGGTTCGCACGGAAACAAGCAATATACTTAATAACAGCGAACCATTAAGTGAACCCTGTAAAGTGCAGGTGTATCTGCAAATGGAAGCTCATATCCAAAAATGGCAATATGTTCTTTCGCTAAATAACGACGGAATGAGATGTGTCAATCATGGTAACACGATTGAGTTTTTTATAACGCATAAAAAAAACTCTTTGGTAGGCTTCGGTCGCGGTTATTATGGTGGTTATAAAAATCCCGCTATTGACTCACCGTTTATATTTGATGCCGTTGACGGTGGCAATATTAAAATATTATGTAAACCCGTATGGGTTGATACAAGCAACTCCACATGGAAAAGTAATTTCACAATATTAGCCCCTAATGTCAATTTCCCGCAAATATAAATACTACCCACCTTTAATTCCCGGGTATGGAAACATTTACAAAAGTGTTGCCATTACCCTAAAATAAAAACCCGCAGAGTGCGGAAAAATTTTGGAGGTTTTAAAATGGGCTTATTCAAATCAAAGGAAAAAATTAAACAGGGAATAACCGTGGAAAATTTAATGGCTCTTAAAGAGGGAATGGCTGTCAAAGAAGCAATTCAAAGGGTTGGAGAACCGCAGTTTGCAATGGAATCGGCGGCGGCATTTGCAATGTTCGGCTCTGTGCCTGAATGGGCAAAAGGCAAGGAAAACTGGGTCTATAAAACGCCTTTCGGGGAATTTCAACTCATCGTGCAAGATAAAAAGACAGTCGCAGAGGTGAAATTCATAGAAAGCGTTGTCGAAAAAATTAACAATCAAAACTAATTTCAAGAAAGGATTTACTACCATGAAAATCAAAAAAATTATTGCAATACTTATAACCGCCGCTTTAGCGGTAGGGCTTCTTGCAGGGTGTGGGGGAAACGATAACCCACCGAACGAGGATAATAACGCGCCGCCCTCTGTAACTGATGACGATAGAAACATAGCAACCGCTTTTCCCGCTTCATTTAAACATAATGATATAAACGTAACTGTTACAGGGTACGAAATAATTCAAAGCACTGACGGAAACATGATAACTATACATATCTACGGCGAAAATGTTGTGTTTTTCATTGAGGAAGCTAATACAGCTGCGGCTCTTATTGAATGTGAATACGAAACTAATAACAAAAAGTATACAGATTATAATGTTGGATATGATATTTTTTCTGTTACCCCCGTTAATACATCGAAAGTCAGTTTCATTTTTGAAACAGGGATTATGCCCGAAATAGTAACAATCAGAGATGGGTTTGTAGATAGCGGAAAAGTTATTATTTCGTTCAATGTAGCTGATACGCCGCAAAAGGAAAATTAAAATCCACGCTTCGGGGCGAAATGCCCTGAAGCGAGAAGTCCGCTAAAACGGAAAAAATATTTTTGGAGGTATGTATGAATTTCGCATTAATACTACTTATTTTATCTTGGCTTACTTTGGCAATAGGTTTTTTAGTTGGAGTTATAAGTGAAAATAAAAAATCCAACACCAAAAATAATGAAAAATCAATCAAGAAATCCGAAATAATCATAGGATTTTTGCCTGTTGTGTTAATTTTCATTTGTCTTATGGTGCTTATTCCCTATGGCGATAATAGTAATAATAGCGGCTCACAATTAGAATCAGTTGCGGCTTTAGAGAGTTTTGCTTTCGGTAGATTTTTCTTTAAATTCTTTGTATGCGCCATTTTATCAGGTGGTATTTTAGCAAGTTCACTTATCCCCTGCGGTATTGCAAAAGCAATAAAAAACTCAAAAAGTTTAGCTCATGCTTTAAAAAATCACAAGGGCGGACAATGCCCAAAATGCAAAGCAGAACTTCAAGAGAAATTCGACAATGAAGCAAATCATATATATAATTTGTTAAATACACAGTTGACTTTTCAACAAAGGTCAAATGGCGTAATGCCGAATTATAATGAAATGGCAAGGCAAAAATTAGTAGCGCAAGGGTTTAAATGTAGTTGCGGCGAAGAAATAAAATAAGCATATTCGCGCCGTTAGGTATGTCCATGCCCTTTAGGTCGAAATGCCCGAATTTGCAAGCCCGCTAAAGCGGGGAAGAAATAAAATTCAGAAAGGATTTACTTACCATGAAGATCAAAAAAATTATCGCAATACTTATTGCCGCCGCTTTAGCGGCGGGATTATTTGCAGGGTGCGGGGTGCAGGGCGGCAACAGCGACGGAAACCTGTCGATTCGCGAAAGATCAAAACCCACGCCAACGCCATTGACAATCTCGGATCCAACGCCGCCGCCGACTTTGGAACCGACGCTGCCGGCAACGCCAGACCCACCGCCAACTGCGACGCCGGGTCCAACACCGCCGCCAACCCCGGACTTGATAGAAACACCCACGCCGACAGGCACAGAACTTGTTGGCAAGTGGAATCAAGGCTCGGGAATAAAAATTTGGTACTTTGAAGAATCTGTGGAAATTGAGTTTTTTACGCCAAACTCCGACGGCATCGGGTTGGTGTATGACAGTTACGGCGAATGGGGAGAGTGGTATATTGACTGGGACGGAATTTTGTGGATTAGCGGAGAAGAGTATTTAGACAGGTATGGCATTGTTGCACTCAAATTTGATGTAACCGGAGACACTTTATATCTGACAGACACCCACGCCGACACAAGGTCTTATAGAAGAGCAGGATAAATCGCAATGCCGCCGCACTAAAACGAAGCGAAGTATCAGCCTGCACTATTTAATATGCGCCGCGCTTTCTATTTGTTTTGTGCCGCATTTGTTGTGGGCGTTCTCCGGCAGCGTATACGCTCTTTATTCATTGTGTTCACTTGTTTCCCTATCTGATGATAGAGCCTGTCTAAACCGCAGGCAATACACTGTTTCTCCATCAATAGTTCTTCCATCGGGGAGAAAACCAAGACTTTCATACAGTTTCTTAGCAACAAGGTTATCAGGCTCAAAGCTTAGATAAACAACGTTGCGCTCTGGGTCTTGCTCAAGAATTGATAACACCTGTTGCATTGCCATTCGCCCATACCCCTGTTTTTGATGGGTTTTGTCAATCATTAGGCGACAAATCCAGTATTCATTATCATCTAAATCAATACCGTACATCACAAAACCAACTAACTCATTGTCATTGTAAATAGCCAATGGCACCCACTCGGGCTGCGCCTTCGCCTGCGCTAATGAAAACGTATTGCTCGCAACATAATTATCTTGCTCATCTGTAACCGCAAGTTTAATAACATCAAAAAAATTATCACGATTTACTTCTCTAAATTTAATCATTCAACACAGCTCCCCAATATTTTACTTATTCTATATGTACAATCCTTTATTCTATTTTCATCATTTCTCCATGAATCCGATAATGGAAAATTTATATTATCTTTTGACTCTTTTCCCATATCCCATTCATTTTCATTTACCATATTTTCTTTAAGCCATTTTACAATAAATTTCAATTTATTTTTACACTCTGGATTATCATATTTTACCAATAATTCAATAGCCCGCAAATAATTATTTGTATCTTTTGATTTAAATATTTTAGGGACTTCGGTTAATTTTTTATTATAAATATAATAAATTCCGTTATTATGATTTAAAATATATTCAAAATAATATGGCTCACTATTTTTATCTAATTCATTTGTCAATAATGATACCGGATAATAATTTACAAAATCTATTAACCTACCCGCTTTATGATTAATTTTTGTTTCAAATACTTTCTCATATGTTTTTACATATATTTCATGGTCATAACCATTTTTAGAAAAAGACTTATTTATTAGTTCACACCATTTTCTGGTAATACAATTTGCTGTTTCATTTTCTTTTGTGAATATTTTTATTCTTGTGGATAACATTAGACTGGTAAAAATATTCCAATTATGTAACTTTTCTTCACGATCAGGTATCCTATTTTTTCCAATTAAGCAGTCATTCATATATTTTACTGCTTTTTTTATAGGTTTATCTTCAATTGTAAAGCCTAATATTTCCAATCTCCTCAACGCCTGTTCTGTAGTTATTGGCTGTTTTGGGGTTGGGTTTGACAATGAATGAAAATATCCCCAAGAACCGTCATCATGCTGTAATTCTATAATCTTTTTAGCCCATTTTCCATTTTTGTAGTCCATTATATTGTCCAATTATTTTGCACCAGTTACTTTCCATTTTCTTTAACAAAATCATAATTCCCCACCTCTTATTAAGCGGTGGGTTACATTATAGCCAAAATCAGTGGTGAGTACAAGCTCCGACTGTTTTTGGTCTATTTCCTTATTGTAAGAGTACAATACATATTGGACAGCGAGTAGAAAAAAAATAGTGAAAGAGAGGTCTTCATAGCTTATAGTTTAGTTACCACACAAAACTGACCGAAAGGAAGTACCCCTCTCTCATGAACAGTGTAACACAAGATATGAAATACAGGCAATCCCTC
>WRMH01000030.1 GCA_009777235.1 Oscillospiraceae bacterium | reverse complement strand
GGCTTAAAACGCGATTGAGGCGTATAGCTTAGTCCAACAGCGCAAACAATTTTACAATTTCCAGCACTTCATCGTCTTGATTTTCCTTTTTGAGCAATTTCAATTCTTTTGCCGTACAGTCGCGTAGGACCCTGCCGCACTTGCGGCATTTTTTAGCTTTCGGCTCATAAAACTTTTTGCATTTTTCGCACATTTTCATATTATCACCTAACATAGCTTTGAAATGCAACAGCCTTTCCAATAATGCGGATTTGCTCCAAATTCTTCATTTATGTAAACAAGCGGCTCATATGCGGGATTTATGATTTTGTTAATAGCTAACCGCAGCGCATTGCAATTCATATTCATATATGCTTAAAGCCTTGCGCATGAATTGCTCAGTCACGCCGAAATGCTCCGACAAATCATAAACGGTATTCCAAGGGCTATCTAACACGTCTATCAATTCCAGAAGCGGTATCAGAGTGTATGCCGCTTTTTTATTTGCCTTATGTTCATGTTTCCGCCGCTCATCAAAAGGACTGTGGCGGCTATAAAAGCATCCCGTTAAACAATGCCCTATGTCGTGACCGAGCGCGACTTTTTCTTCTGCCGTTGTTTCAAAGCAAATTGGGTCAATGGCGATATAACACTCACCACTACCATCCATCATGGAATGAGAACGGGAATATTTTAGCCGCTTTTCATGAACTGAAATTGAATTTTCATCGGCGAGCTGATACAGCGTCTCAAGTTCCATTATTATCTTTCCGCTTTTCTCGTTTTATCGAATGTTTAACTTTAACTACTGCCAGATTAAGTTCAACGGTAGTTTCAGTGCTTATAGTACCAACACTGTCAAGTATGCTCCCGAATAACGTTCCTGTCCTATTCATAAGAGCCTGCTTTTGCCTTTCGTCTTTAATGTCTGGCAATTGGTCAATGACCCGCCCAAACTCCCTAAGCCTGACAAAAGTTTCAACTATTGATATAGTCGCTTGCGTAGCTGATGGGCTTTTAAGAATAGTGGCAAGCATATATAGCCCTTTTTCGGTAAAGGCTTTGGGTAGCACCCTTGTTTTAGGAGAAACATTTGCGGTCAAAAAATTTGACCGCAAAGCAGAAACTTCATCGCTGCTTAACTCGAAAATGTAACCATCCGGGAATTTATCAGGGTTATTTTTAACAGCCTGATTGATTTCCTTTGTTTCAACACCATAAAGTTCTGCAACATCCCTGTCCACGATTACTTGCTGACTGCGTAGCTGTATAACCTTACTTTCTACATCTTCATACTTAACAATATCACTCATTTTTTGTCAACTCCAATCCGCAAGCGGTATATCAATGCGCAAGTTTGGATATTGCGTACTGATTGAGGGAAACGCCCTCTTTTTCCGCTTCAACCGCAAGGTATTTGTGCAAAGACTCCGGCAAGCGCAATACAAATTTGCCGCTATATTTTTCTGTACCTATTGGCTCAGGGACAGTAAATCCGTTTTCTAATTTTGTTTCTATCCACCCCTCCATAGCTTCTAAAAGACTGTCGTATGCTTCGGATAAACTGTGTCCGGTACTTTGGCAACCGTCAAACTCAAGGACAGAAGCATGATAGTATGCGCCGGATTCGTCTTGAATGGGCTTAATAATGTAATTGTATGGGAGTTTCAAATATTCATTGCAGTTCATTTTTTCATTCTCCTTTGCGTTGTATTCGTCTTAGTATATCCTTAACGTAGACTGCTTTGAGCGGGTTTTCTTTCTTTATGGTGATAACGTCGCCGATTGTATTGATGTAGTGGCAGTGTGAACCTTTTTGTCTTGCAAGGCGATACCCATTTGCTACTAATACCTTATCAGCTTCCGACATAGTAACGCCATTTGGCTGACGCTTCATTTTATCAATTATTTTATCCAAGGCGGGCATGTCGTCACAAACTCCTGTTATTTTTGCTCTCTCATCTTCTTTTCAGCTATCCATTGTGCAAATTCCTTGACTTCATTAAAGACTTCATCAGGTATTTCCTCGTATTTGTCACCGTCAAGTAAGGCAAACATTATATCCTTGTCGGAGAGTATGGGGGTGCTGGGCTGTGAGTTTGTATTGCGACCCAAAAGACAATCAAGCGAACAGCCAAAAAATTCAGCGAATTTCAGCAAGGTTTCATAATCAGCCTGCCTTTTGTTGTTTTCATAAAGAGATATAGTGCTTTCGGCAAGCCCAACAACTTTGCCGAGCTCTTTCATGGTTATTCCCTTTTCTTTTCGCAATTCTCGCAATCTCATAAAACAATTACCTTTCTGTGTAATTATACACTTTACATATCGTAAAGTATATAAAAAACTTTAATACTTTGCAAAATGTCAAAAAACTTCAAAAAACGCTTGACAAATCGTAAAGCATGAGTTACTATAGAACAAAACTTGACAATACGCAAAGTTATTGAGGTGAAATTATGAGAGGATGGCTAAAAGAAGCGCGTACAAAAAAAGGGTATACGCTGAAAAAAATGGGTGAATTACTTGACATATCAGAAAGCTATTATTCGCTTATTGAGAATTCTGAACGGCAGAAAAACATGGACATAACTCTTGTGTCAAAAATATCTGCGGTTCTCGGTATTCCGGTAGGTGTTATCGTAGCTTATGAGCAATCGGCTATCAGTTGAGAAAACCAATTTGAGGGAATCGAAAAATGGGAGGAATTTTTTGTGAACGAAAATGAAGTAATTAATGTTGTCTTGAATAACAATCAAATCTATGACCTCGTCATTTACAGAATAAATAAGAAAGAAGAAAAGGAGGATGGCAAATGCCAAAGATGAAACCGAGAATACCTGACGACATAGACTTGAATATGCTGTTTATCAAATACAAGAGGATAAACAAAGTTGAAGTTGACAAGGTAGCCGCAGATTTCGGGGTGAGCAGGCGTTCGGTGTATACGTGGATAAAAGAACCCGCAAAAGTGCCGCACGGCGTGTTGATGAAACTGTTTAGGGTGTTTGGAGTGCCGATTGCGGAAGTGCGGGATAATGTAAGGTATCAATAGGAGGTGATATTAAGTGGCGAAAAAAAAGGAAAGTGTAAAAGAAAAGCTGGTGCGTTTGCAAAAAGAATTTGCGGAGTTGGCTAAGAATAGAATATTGCTTGGCTTGAGCAGTGACTATATACAACTTGATGATGAATATTTTGTAAAAACATTCGCGGAATACGAGATTGAAGAGCGCGGTTGCAAAGATTACAACTGGAAATACTCCGCAAATCTTGACGGAATAAAGGCTTTAACCATTGTGACGGACGATGAGCATAAGGCATATCAGGCGGCACGGGAGGTAACACATGAAATCATATGACATATACGCGGTTTACGGCGAGATAGCGGAAAGTGCTTGCGGCCCAAGTTGGTGGGCAAAATCCTCAATAGGCATAGAGTTTCCTGATTCAGTATCATTTTCCGCTTCACGAGCCAATGCAAGGCAAAACTCCATGGGGACGGTGACTATAACCGATGATTCAAGACGGCATTTGATAAGCAAAAGGTTGTTGGGTGATTGGATATTAGAAAGGGCGACAAAGAGGTAAAGAAGTATGGCTAAGAAATTAAATCCAAACGAAGACAAGAAAACCTTTAAAGAGATAACGACGAGAATAAAGATTGAGGGCGCGGATGAATACATCGCGAAGCAAACCGAAATCCTAAAGAATTTCAAGCTAATAGCCAAAGAAATAAAAAAAATAAACAAGCACCTGCACAAGGAGGATATGACTATTATTAGTCTAAATTGAAAGGAGCGATTATCGATGAATGAAAAGATAAATTGCACGGTGTGTGGTAAGCCTTTTGACCGAGAGGGTATGCAATTTACCCGCGACTGCCACGGTATCACATATCGGCTCGTGTGCCTTGACTGCTACGACAGACTTATGGCACACGGCTACGACGGGCAGTATTACGACGAACGCGATGAATGTCTTGACTACGATTAATAAAAGAAAAGGGGATTACAATGCACATCGTGCAATTTAGGACAATCAAGGAAAACGGCAGATACGGCAAATGGAACAACGTAAAGAACTTTGAATACAAACAGGAGGCTTTTAATATTATGGGCTACCTGATAGAAACCCTCAATTTTGCCCCGTCTCAATACAGTGTCGTGCAAATGTGTATAGTGCAGAAACCAAAATACCGGGAAATCACACTCGAAGGACTCTAAATCGTCAATCAGCTCATCAATGCCGTCAAACTCAAATCGCGACATAATCGTCACTACATCGAAGGGAGCAACGCAAATGATTAAATCAAGAGGAGTAACAATAGCCGACACGGATGGAATGCTTACCGGCGATGCAGCCATGGACGTAAGCCTCATACCCGAACACGCCGCCGCCAAGCTCGGCAGGTGGGCGCTCGGCCTTGCCAAAGACATATTAGAGCGTCCGGGAGAAAAGGGGCGCTACCAAGAATGGCTGAAGCAAAGAAGGCTTGCGGAACTGAAGGAAGAAAGCCCATGAAAGAGTACGACATCTACGCATACATGGACGAAATCCGCGCCTATCTGCGGTCGAATTGCATAGGTTAAAAAGAAGAACGCCATTCCGACACGGTGAGAAAAAGAAACCCATTGAGAGGGCGGGTAGACGAGAAAAAGGGTTTGTTTCCAAATTAGCAAGGTCTCCGTAAAACCTACCCGCCCGTGCCTTTTACAGAATAAATAAGCAAGAAGAAAAAGGAGGATAGCAAATGCCAAGATTAAAGCAGAGGTTGGACAAAGACATTGACTTGCGAGTATTGCTTAATAAGTACAAGCTCATCAATAAAATACAAGCAGAGAAAGTTGCGGCGCAATTTGGCGTAAGCAAGCGGTCAGTTTACACATGGGTTAATCATCCGGGGCGCGTCTCATATGATGTCCTGATGTTGCTTTGCCATTATTACGGCGTACCAATAGCGGAACTTCGCGAAACGATTAAATATTAGAAAGAGGCCCATGCGAGGGAGCTTGAACGGACAAAGACTGTAAGGAATACGAAAGAAAAACAATACCGTGCATAGCTACGGCCAGCTATTAATAAAAGAAAAGGGGATTACTATGTACATCGTGCAATTTAGGACAATCAAAGAAAGCGGCAGATACGGCAAATGGAACATCGTAAAGGACTTTGAATACAAACAGGAGGCTTTTAATATTATGGGCTACCTGATAAAAAGCCTGAACTTTGACGCCTCACAATATAGGGTCGTGGAACTGTTTATAGTGCAGAAACCAAAATACAGGGAAATCCCGCATCCAAAGGTGTCTTAAAATGAAACCATATGACATTTACAGCATGTCGCGTGACATAATCGCGGCATCCGGCAGCCCAAAGCCCGCGACGGGCAATGGGCGCGGATTATCCGGCATAACAATTAGCGTGAGCGGGAAAGGGATGTACAGAGATGAAAAGGGCTATATATTGCAAACTGTGCGGCAAGATGATTATTTTTGTGAAAACGGCTCAAGGTAATCCGATGCCATGCGACACACCGGGCGTTGAATTTCGCATTGACGCAAAAGGCACGGCGAGATGCCTTACTCCCGACAGATTAATAACGCCCGGCTACGTGCTTGCAGGGCGCGAGCCGGGCAGCGTCCTTGCGTATATGCCGCACTTTGCCACTTGCAGTCCATACAAGGCAAAACAAACGCAAAAGAAAGCGGAGAGCAGCCAGCCAAAAATCAACTATGATCAGATGTGCATTTTTCAAACATGAACGATATAAGGAGAGAAAAGCAATGACAAACATACAAAACGAAATAAGCGAATATATTTGCAACTTTAACCCGGCACTATCCCCATGCCCGTTTTGCTCGCGAACCCCGGTTATAAAAGGAAGACCCTTAAGCGAGAATTTGAGCGCGCGCTTTTATGTGAGCTGCCTAAACTGCGGCGCGATGAGTGGTCCGAGGCTCGATATATACACGGCTATAGGAAACTGGAACGAAAGGGAATGAGGAACAATGAATAAAGTGATTAAACAATTACCAATTGAACTGTGCATAAAAGATTAAACGGCAAAAAACAATAGGGGGCGAGCCCTTTTAAGGCTTGTATGTAGTAATAACAATAAGCACGTTTAAGTATAAAAATATATTACAATTTCGGAGAAACTGCCATGTCAAGTGTTATAACCGTCTACAGGGAAAAGAAATATATTTGCGGTGAATATCTCGATGTGTACGTATATCCCGTATACAGGCCTCCGGGTATGCGAAAGAAAAAGGCGCAGCCCACGACAGACACGCAGGCGAAACTAAACGAACGCCACGCACAGGAAAAACTTACCCGCTTGCTTAATACCAACTTCACACCGAATGATTATGGCATAGGGTTAAGTTATAAGGAAAATCAAATAAGCGAATATGAGGCAAAGAAAGATATTCGCAATTATATATGCCGTGTACGCAGGGCTGCGGCAAAGGCTGGCAATGCGGAATTGAAATACATTATCGTGACGGAAAAGAGCAGCCGGGGGCGTTATCATCATCATGTGATTATAAGCTGCCCCTCGCTCACCCGAGATGGGCTTGAAAAGATATGGGGTCACGGGACATGCAATGCCCGGCGTTTACAGTTTAACGAGAATGGCCTTGACGGTCTCTCACGGTACGTAACAAAAAGCCCGGTATTTACGCGCCGGTGGAGCGGATCAAGAAACCTTATAGACCCGCCTCCAAAAACGAACGACTACCGTATTAAATCCCGCAAACGCGCCGCCGAGCTTGCGAGCGGCGACACAAGAGAGCTTTGGGAACGTCTGCATCCGGGTTATTCTTTATCGGAAGTGATACCGTTCCACAACGAGGAAAGCGGCGGCGTATATCTCTTTGCAAGGCTACACCGCAAGGACGGTAAGTATATCCAGCCAGTCCGAAAACGCCGCAAAAAGAAGGAGCAACACAAATGTCTAATTACGAACTCATATTAAAAGGGGGATCGTTACATGAACGGAATAATTAGAGTATTCCCACGATACAGCAAGCAATATACGCCAACCGACGATTACGCCTTTGTCGGTATGCCAATGATGGGACTTCCACCACACGATGAAGTACACGTTTCTTGTGTATTTACGTGGGACATGGAACTGTGCGAGGAATTGAAATATCAATGGCAGGGAGTTACTGACAAACCAGTTAAGTTAGGTGGCGTTGCCTACGGTTCGCCGAGTGATGATTTTACACCCGGTCTATATGTCAAAAAAGGAATTACTTTTACTTCGCGCGGTTGCGACAATAACTGCAATCATTGTGCTGTGCCACTAAGAGAGGGAACATTAAAGGAACTCCAAATAATAGAGGGACGTGTTATTCAAGACAATAACTTTTTACAATGCTCAAAGCAACACAAGGACAAGGTATTTGAAATGCTAAAAAAGCAAGCGCAGATATGCTTTAAGGGTGGTCTGCAACCCAATCTGATTGACGGACATTTTGTGGACAATGTAAAAGGCTTGAGGATAAAAGAGTTATGGCTTGCTTGCGATCACCAAAATGCAATAGGGCAATTTACGAGAGCCGCAACAAAACTGAAGCAAGCGGGGTTTACCCGCAGTCACATACGTTGCTATGTCCTCATCGGTGACGATATGTCAGAAAATGAGAACAGGTTACATGCGGTATACAAGGCGGGCGCAATGCCATTTGCGCAACTATTTCAACCTGTAGAACCACGTTTGAGCAAAGTAGAATATAGCGACGACTGGAAACGCTTTGCCCGAATGTGGCAACGCCCGGCTGCAACTAAGGCACATTACGAGAGAAATACAAGTTATAAGGATTACAAGCACATGATAGAGTTAATCAAATGCGAGTTATACCATGATAATTTTCAAAATTACAAAACCTATAACATACCGAGGGCGCAGCTTGTCATTTGCGACATTCCTTACAACGTCGGCGAGAACGCATACGGCTCGAGCCCCGAATGGTATAACGGCGGCAATAATGCCAACGGCGAAAGCGACAAGGCGAAATCATCCTTTTTTGGCAATGACGGAGATTTTAATATAGCTGAATATTTTCACTTTTGCCATAAGCTATTGAAAAACGAACCAAAAGAAAAAGGAGAAGCTCCATGTATGATTGAATTTTGCGCTCATCAACAGCAACAATCAATTATTGACTATGCCGCCAAGCATGGATTTAAGAAATATACACCGCTTGTATTTATCAAACGCACATCTCCGCAAGTGTTAAAGGCGAATATGCGGATATGCGGGGCGACTGAATACGCTCTGGTGCTTTATCGGGACAAGCTCCCTAAATTCCGCAACAACGGCGAAATGGTTTTAAATTGGTTTTGGTTTGAGCGCGATAAACATATCGAAAGAATACACAACACGCAAAAACCTGTCAACTTGCTAAAGCGGTTGATAAGCATATATACCGACCCGCATGATGTTGTTATAGACCCTTGTGAGGGAAGCGGTTCGACACTCCGGGCGGCATACGAAACAGGGCGGCATAGTTACGGCACGGCTTTTTTGAGGTATCTAAACAAGCATACACATCCGCAAAAAATATAATGCTCGCAAATATGAGCGAACAGCAAAGTTTATTCATACCGCAAATACCGAACCGCCCAGAAAAAGCGCAACTGAGCTTATAGAGAAAATGGAGGGAATTAACAATGGATATATTAAGCAACGATACAAAGAGGCTCCTTAAACATAGAATAAAACAATACCACTCAATGAAAGAGACCGTTGAGAATTGGCGCGAAAAGGAAATTAATAATAATAAAAACGGAAAAATATACGCTCTCTCGAAAAGCCATAATCTGTCAGATAACACATACTCGACTGTAGAACGTCTTGCCACGCCGCCACAGCACGTAATGTATAAACTCTTATGGATTGAGGCAATAGACATGGGGTTAAAAACAATTAGCGACAAAGCGAAACTCAAACTGTTAGAGATGCTGTATTGGGGAGATTTTCCTTACACGGTAAAAAACGCAGCAAAAGAGCTATACATAAGCGAAAGACAAGCATATTCATGGTTAAGTGAGAGCTTATTAAAAATTGCGATATGCGCCATAAAAAAAGGCTTAATTAAACTTTAATAAAAAATTGCTGCAAAAAATTGCAGCACAAAATAGGGCTTTTAATGTGATATAATGCTAATATGCCAAAGGCATGGCGGGGTTTCTTTAATATCTTCCTTCTTACAGCAATGCGCCTCAATACGGGGCGTATTGCCGCCGCCGGCGCCTTTATGCTTATAAAATGGAAACGAGATTGCAAATGGGCTTTTATCATAACGCGGCATGGAATAAATGTCGCAAAAGCTATTTGCAGAAAGTAGACGGTCTATGCGAGCGGTGCGCGAACCGAGGGCGTATTGCCGCCGCCGACATCGTTCACCACAAAATATATTTGACGGACGATAATATATCTAACAGTAACATTTCTCTCAAGCACGGCAACTTAGAGGCGTTATGCCAAGAGTGCCATAACAAAGAGCACGCAACGCGGCGTCCATCGGCGGCGCGTTATGAATTTCGAGCGGACGGATCTCTATCCCCCCCCCCATCCGGAAAAATAATTAGCCACCCAACTAACCGCACAACATAGGCGATTTTTACCCCGCGCGGGCGCGCATGACGGGTGTATGTGACGGGGGGTGGGGGTATGGTATGCAAGTCAAAAAGAAAGAGGGTGATTTTCATGCCGGATAGCAAAGAACTCACAAAAGAAGAGCGGATAAAACGGGAGGCGGCTCGGCTTCGAAGGGTATTCAAAGACCTTGACAAGAACAAACTGCAATCGGTCAAAAGCCTCATAGATAACGCCGCATTTATGGCGGTTTCGCTTGAAGAACTTCAAGAAAAAATAAATGAAAACGGTTACACGGAGGAGTATCAGAACGGAGCGAACCAATGGGGTACAAAACAATCCGAGGCGGTCAAAATTCATATAGCGATGACACGCAACCACGCGGCGGCAATAAAGATGTTGGCGGAGCTTGCGCCCCCTGCACGCTCACAAAAAACTCCTCTTCAAAAGCTGCGGGACTTGTGATGGGCGTTAGCAATCATATCTACGATTACCACGCCAAGATACAAAAAGGTCAAATCATTGCCGGCAAGTGGATAAAGGCTTTATATAAAACAATCGTTGAAGGCTTAGAAAAAGGCAAGTACAGATATGACGCAAGGAAAGCAGACAAGGCAATCACGTTTATTGAAAATTACTGCCACCACAGCAAAGGGCGCGATGATCTTATAACGCTTGAGCTTTGGCAAAAGGCACTCATAGCCTGCGTGTTTGGAATAGTCGAGGACGACGGCGTGAGAGTATTTCGTGAAGTGTTTATCGTTGTCGGCCGCAAAAATGGAAAATCCCTTTTGGCGGCGGCCATCATCGCATATGTTGCATACATTGACGGCGAATATGGCTCTGAAATATACTGCCTCGCGCCAAAGCTTGAACAGGCAATGATAGTTTATGACATATATCACAAAATGACGCAAAAAGAGCGGGATTTATGCGAAATTACGCAAAAAAGGCGCACAGATATTTACATTGAGGAGAGCAATACGACAGTCAGACCGCTTGCTTTTAATGCAAAAAAGAGCGACGGCTTCAACCCCCAGATGGCGGTAAATGATGAGATTGCGGCATGGCGCGGCGACGGCGGTTTAAAGCAATACGAGGTGATAAAGTCCGCGCTCGGCTCTCGGCGCGAGCCCATTGTTTTTTCCATAAGCACGGCGGGATATGAGAACAATGGAATATACGACGAGCTAATGACGCGCTCAACCGATTTTTTACGCGGCGGCAGCAAGGAGTCGCGGCTGTTACCGTTTTTGTACATAATTGACCGCCCAGAGCGATGGCATGACATTGTTGAGATAAAAAAAGCGAATCCAAACATCGGCGTTTCCGTTTATGAGGATTATTATAAGGAAGAAATAACAATAGCCAAAAAGAGCCAAAGTAAGAAGCTCGAATTTCTCACAAAATACTGCAACGTAAAGCAAAACAGTTCCGTTGCATGGCTGGAATATGGGATTGTCGAAAGCACGGGTGTGAAAAAGGCGTTAAAAAACTTTTCCGGCAATTACGCCGTGGGCGGCATAGATTTGTCGCAAACCACGGACTTGACCGCCGCCGCCGCGGTAATAGAAAAAGACGGGATATTATATGCGTTTTGCCAGTTTTTTATGCCGTCAAACAGGCTTGAAACGGCGACAGCCGTTGACGGCGTTCCATATGACATATTTGTAAAGAAAGGTATTGTCACGCTATCCGGCGAAAACTATGTAAATTACAAAGACGTTTATGACTGGTTTGTAGGGCTACGCGAAACATACGGCATATACACGCTCAAAATCGGCTACGATCGCTACAGCGCACAATATTTAGTTGATGATTTAGCCGAATACGGGTATCACATGGATTGGGTGTGGCAAGGTGAAAATCTCGCACCCGTGATCAGGGAATTTGAGGGGACTCTAAAAGATGGCAAATTTAAAATTGCCAACAACAACTTACTGAAAGCTCATTTTTTAAACGTCGCGCTAAAGCACAACGCGGAAACCAGAAAATTTAAGCCTGTTAAAATAGAAGAACGGTCAAGGATAGATGGATTTGTCGCTGTGATTGACGCCTTGACGGTAAGGCATAAATATTATAACGAGATTGGCGAGCTTTTAAGCAACGCAAGATGAGGTAGGCGCATGGGGTTATTTGAAAAATTATTTACCAAAACGAAAATCGGGGGCTCACTCGCGCCCGGCTCGACATTTGAAGTAATGACGGGGTATGCCTCCGTTTTCACAAATTCGTCAGAGAAACTTTACGAGGTTGACGTTATCCGAGCCGCAATCCATTCCTTTGCTTCATTTTGCAGCAAATTAAAGCCGGAAACAGAGGGAGAAAAATATAAACAGCTTGAGCGGCTTTGGCAACATAAGCTAAACCCGGTACAAACCACATCGCAATTCTTATACCATGTAGCTACCATTTTAGCCGTTAAAAACACCGTGTTCATAGCTCCGATAGAAAACGCCTGTGGCGGCATAACGGGATTTTACCCGCTGCTGCCCGAGATGTGCGAAGTTATAGAAAGCCGCGGAGCCCTTTATTTGAGATATACCTTTGGCAATGGCAAACGCGCCGTTATTGAATTTGACCGCGTGGGGATTGTGACGCAACACCAGTTTGATGATGAGTTTTTTGGCAGCGACAACAGCAAAACGCTAAAACCGACAATGCAGCTCATACACACGCAAAATCAAGGGATAATACACGGTGTGAAAAACTCCGCTGCCATCCGTTTCCTTGCTAAAATCGGAAACGTCATAAAGCCCGAGGACATAAACAAGGCGCGGGAGCAGTTCACTAAAGAAAACTTATCAGAGGAAAATAAAAGCGGCGTCATTGTTTATGACAATAAATTTTCCGACGTAAAGCCGATAGAAAGCAAGCCGTACACAATAAACGCATTGCAAATGCAGCATATACGAGATAATGTATACAGCTATTTCGGCACGAACGATGCAATTGTTCAAAACAAATTTAATGAAAATGAATGGATCGCTTACTTTGAAGGAAAGATAGAGCCGTTCGCGCTCCAATTGTCGCTTGTCTTGTCAAGCATGGTCTACTCCTCAAAAGAAATAGAGGGCGGCAACGGAATATATTTCACGACAAACCGCCTAAAATACGCGAGCAACGCCACGAAACTAAATATATCAACGGCAATGTTTGACCGCGGCTTACTGACGCGCAATCAAGTCAGGGATATATGGTCTCTCCCGCGGGTGGACGGCGGCGACCAATATTATATACGCAAGGAATACTCAAAATTAGAAGATTTAGGCAAAGATTTAGAATTGGAGGAGAAAAAAGTAAATGCCAACAAAAAAGGACAGGCAGTATCGCCAGACAATGACACCTCTGGCGCAGACCCCTGCGGGTCACGCAAAAAGGCTTGACACAGATTATTACGTGGAGGGCTACGCCACCATTTTTAACAAGCCATATATACTGTGGGAATATGATGGAGTGAAATATTACGAAACCATTGACCGCAACGCGCTTGACGGTGCTGATTTTAGTGATGTTATTATGCAATATGATCATAGCGGAAAAGTGTTGGCTCGGAAATCTAACAACACGCTTGGCATAGATATAGACGATAAAGGACTGTTTATTTACGCCGATTTATCAAAAAGCCGCGCCGCTAAAGATTTGCATGAGGAAATCAATGCCGGGCTTATAACAAAAATGTCGTGGGCTTTTACAATTTTAGAAGATAGCTATAACAAAGACACGCGGACACGTACAATAACCAAAATCAAAAAAGTATATGACGTATCGGCGGTGAGCTTACCCGCTAACGGCGATACTTCTATAGCTGCACGTACTTTTGTTGACGGAGTGATCAAACAAGAGGAGCGGGAGTCGCTTGTGCAGAGGCAAAAACTTTTAAAACTAAAACTTTTATTGGAGGTAAACAGAAAATGAACTTAGAGCAAATATTAACACGCCTCGCCCAAATCAAAGAAGATATAGAAAAACGCGGGGCGGAACTTGGCGCGGCGGACATGGACGCGCTCGAAGCGGAAATCAAGGAGCTTACAGAAAAGCGCGACGCGCTCATAAAAGACAACGAAAAGCGGGCGCAATTGCTCGGATCGCTTTCCGATGGCGGCGCAACCGTCGTACGCTCTTTCGCAAGCCCGACACCCGTGCAGCCGCAGGGAAATGGAATGGAAGCAGATGGCGATCCTTACTCCACAATGGAATACCGCAAGGCTTTCATGAGCCATGTGCTTAAAGGCGAACCGATTCCAGCAGAGTACAGGGCGGACGCAATCACCAAAACAACGGATATCGGTTCTATCATTCCTACTGAGGTGCTTAACAAGATAGTTGAGAAAATAGAAGCCGTAGGGATGATACTGCCGCTTGTCACAAAAACCGCGTATAAAGGCGGCCTCGTAATCCCCACATCAACGGTAAAGCCTGTTGCCACATGGATATCAGAGGGCGCAAAATCCGACAAGCAGAAGAAAAGCATGGGAGATAATATCACGTTTGCATATCACAAGCTGCGATGCGCGGTCGCCGTGACGCTTGAAGTTGATACTATGTCTTTGTCCGTATTTGAAACGACTTTAATAAACAACGTGGTCGAGGCGATGATTAAGAAACTCGAGGAGAGCATCATCAGCGGCGACGGATCAGGAAAACCTAAAGGCATACTTACGGAAGCACCGGAGAGCGGCCAAAAGATCAACAGTTCCAAGCCGTCGTATCAAGACTTGATTGACGCGGAGGCGGCATTGCCGATAGAGTACGAAACCGGTGCGGTTTGGTGCATGACTAAAAAAACATTCATGGCCTATTTTGGCATTACTGACGCAACCGGGCAGCCCATAGGCCGGGTTAATTACGGAATAGCCGGGAAGCCTGAACGGTTTTTACTCGGACGTCCGGTAGTCGTATGCAATTACCTTGACAGCTTCGCTCCGACGCTTGCGGCAGGAAAGGCATTTGCGTTCCTTTTCAATTTCGCAGATTATGTTCTTAACGCCAACTATCAAATGGGTGTCAAAAAGTACGAGGATAACGACACCGACGACCAGATCACCCGAGCGGTCATGTTGGTGGACGGCAAGGTTGTTGACAAAAACAGCCTTGTAATCATTGCAAAGAAAGCCTAAATAAATGGAGGTCGGAGATATGCTTAAAGCCGTAAAGCTGGCATTGCGCATAAAGAGCAGCGCATTTAATAACGAATTAAACGGGCTTATCTCCGCAGCCATTGCAGACTTGCAGCTCGCGGGCGTATCTTCTGCGGGGCAGACTGACCCTTTAATGGAGCTTGCGGTCATTTTATATGTCAAGTCTCATTTTGGGCTTGACAACAAAGACGCAGAAAAGTATCTGAAAATATACAATGACCTAAAAGCGCGGCTTTCTCTCGCGCAAAAATACGAAGAGGGCGGCATAAAATGAACTGGTGCGATGTTATAACGCTCGTGTCAGAAACGAACGTGATTGATGATGAGGGCTTTTCGGCAAATGCTCGCGCAAAAAAGCGCAGAGTGTTTGCGAACGTAAAGTCAGCAACGCGAACGGAGTTTTACGCAGCAAAACAATCTGGCGTGACCATAGCCGTCACATTTGAGGTCATGGCGGTGGACTATAAAGGCGAGCGCATCGTAGAGAGTTCACACAGCGGGAAAACGCGTCGCTATCGGGTAGTACGCGACTATCCGATAGGCGGCGAAATATACGAGCTCAATTGCTCACTTGACGTGGGTGGTAAAACATGAACATATTAACGGAACTGACTAAAATATTAAAGCCGCTCCTACCCGTTGAAACCGCCATATTCAAAAGCCCGCCTCCCGCAGAATACGCGGTACTGACGCCCATGACGGATACGTTCGCATTTTACGCGGACAACTCGCCGATGTTTGAGGTGAGTACGGTCAGTATATCGTTTTTTTGCAAAGGCAGCTACACGAATATCAAAAACAAAATAACCGCTGCGCTGATTGGCGCAGAATTCACAATCAAAAGCCGCCGCTATATCGCATACGAGGCAGATACGGGTTATCACCACTATGCCATAGAGTGCGGCAAACACTATAGTATTACATAAAAATAAAACTGGAGGTCAATAAAAATGTTAAAAAATAAACCTATGCCGAAAATAGGCGTTGACAGCTTTTGCTATGCACCGTTGATAAAAGACGATCCCGATAGCGTCCCGGAATATGGCGAAACGGTAAAAATACCCGGCACTGTTTCCGTGGGCTTCACGGCAAACTCGCAAACGATTCCATTTCACGCAGACAATGGCGTGTACGTGAGCGCGGCGCAGACGGGCGACATCACCCTCACGGTTGGTCTGGCAGACATACCGCCAGAAATTCAGGCGGCATGGTTTGGCAGCAAATATGAAAATGGGATGATTGAAGACGGTGAGCTTAATGCACAAGAAATGGCCGTAGGCTACAGGGTTAAAAAAGCAAATGGCGCATACCGGTATTTCTGGCTGTACAAAGGCGTTGCGAGCCCGCCGTCAGAAAACGTGAACACAACAGGAAATACCCTCACGCATCAGAGCGACAGCATAACCATATCTTGCGCAATGCTGGCTTCAACGGGCAAGTATCGGCGCAGGATTGACAGCGATGACAAAAACTTGCCGGCTGGCGTAGACTCAAAAATGATTGAAAACAATTGGTTTGAGAGCCCGGTTTGGAAAGTCGGGGAAATCGAGGAGGTATGATGAAAATAAGAAACATAAAGGATTACCGCGACAAGCAAACGAAGAAAATACAAAAAGCCGGAGATATCCGCGATGTAGCCGATGGGCGCGGCAAGGAAATCATAAAAAAAGGTTATGCGGAAATAGTGGCAGAGCCGGAAAGCGCGGCCGCACCGGAGCAAACAACATAATTTCACAATGAGGGGGCACGCGGCATAAGTCACGCGCCCCCTCACAAAACGAAAGGCAAAACATGAAGCGGGTAAAGCTGATATACAACGGGAAAGAAATCATTTCGGACAGCTTCAACATGAAAGCATACCGGGTCATGTATGATACTGCGGCAAAAGGCAATTTCACGCCGGGGCTTTTAGATGATATGGCTCTCAAAGGCATTATAGCCATGTTTGACGGCACACCCATAACCGAAGATTTATTAACAAATAATTGGAGGGAGTTTGACGAAACCGAACTTGACGCCGCGCTATTAAAGGTTTACGGATGGTTTTTTGCGGTCAGGCCGCAAGGCGGCGTCACAAAATTTGAGGGGACGCCGCCGAAAGACCCTATATTGAGCATATATAAGAGGCTGCTGCGCGATCATGGCATTACGCCGAGCGAGGTTGACGAGCAAGACCCGCAATTGTTATTTGATGTATTTGGCGCGGATATGGGCGAACAAATCAGTTTCGACGATATGTCAAATGAAGAAAGAGAGCTGTACGGATTATAATACGCGCTATAACGAAGAATATGACAAATGAAAGTTGACAAAAATGGCAAAACTTGAATTTGACGGGCTCGTAGATTTCGGGCTTGATATACAAAAAATGATAGATATGCCCGCGCACGTAATTGACGATATGCTAAACGCGGCGGCCGATGTGCTTGTGGACGCGCAAAAGGCGAGCGGCCATAAAATGGGCGTATACGACAAGGGCAGCGACGAGGCACATATGATTGACTCTATAAAAAAAGGTAAACCGGGCGGAGGGTCAATATATATCCGCCCGAGCGGTCACAAAAAAGGCAGGCACGGACGGTCAAATCAAGCCATAGCCTTTTTAAACGAATATGGAACATCAACGCAACATGCGCGTCCGTTTGTCCGCACGGCAAACGAAGATAGCGCGGATGCGGCCATTGACGCGGCGGAGGCGGTATATGACGCTTGGCTTAATTCTTGAGGCATACAAAAAAGCACCCGGCAAGCAGGTGCTTTTGAAAGCGTTATTTATTACCGTAAAGTTTTTTGTAAACTCCGTTCTTACGACACCACTGATAATGTTTTACTAAATAAAGGCGCGTTTCATCAGAAAGCGATGGGTTGAGATTTGCGGCGTTTTTCTTTTTAAGATCGCGGTTGCTGTATTTTTCTACGAGATAACGCGCAAGTAGAATATGCGCCCATACTCCAAAAACAAGTAATAAAATAAGACATAACAACCCTAACATTTTACTCACCGCCGTCAACGCGCCACATATTTTGGATGCGTTCAATTTCTTTGATATGTTCCACTTTCCTTTTTTCCTCATCTTTTTTCTTTTTTCTGTTTTCGCCTATTGAAATAAATGGGAGCACGATTAACCCCACCACAAAAAGCAATTGGAGAATAAAGCCGATTTCAGCAGAAGGTGGAAGTAGCATATCTTCACCTCATTTCTTACGTTATATATTAAAAATAGCATATATCAATGAAAAAATCAACAAGTAAGTTGCGAAAAATCAACAAAAGAGGAGTCGAATATGTCAATACGTACAATAAGCACAAGGCTAAAAATAGATGGCGAAAAAGAATATACCATCGCGTTAAAAAATGTCTCATTGAACATAACCGCCCTCAAATCAGAAATGAACTTGCTTGCGGCGGAGTTTGCAGGCAAGCTTAATTCATACGAAGCCTTAACTAAAAAAGGCGAGATACTCGAAAAGCAATTAAGCCAACAAAAGGAGCGGGAAAAACAGACTGCGCTTGCCGTAGCGGAAGCTACAGAAGCCCTTAATGAACAAAGCACTGCGCTTGAAAATCTCAAGCAAAGGCGTGATGCGGAGCTAAAATCAACCGGCGAGCAGAGCAAAGAATACAAAGAACTCGAAAAAGATTTAAAAAAAGTCGAGGAAAACGTCCAGAGGGCGGCAAATTCCGTGAGGCACTGGGAGACCCAAAACAACAATGCAAAGGCGGGAGTTGCGGAGCTTGCAACCGAGATAAATAAAAACAACAAACATCTTGATGAAACCGGGCGTATGGCGGGCGGCGCGGCAACGTCCATAAACGAATACGGCAAGGAAATCACACGAGCGTCGGAGGGGTCTAAACAATTCGGGGAAGTCAGCAAAATGGCAATAGGCACCCTTGCCGGGGCATTGTCGGCGGCGGGAATACAGGAAAAAGCAAAGGAAATAGCCGACGCATTGCGCGAGTGCGTTGACGCCGCGCAGGAGTTTGAAAAATCATCATCACGCCTGACGGCCATGACCGGGGCGGTCGGGGCGGACTTAGACGGAATGAAGCAGTCCATCATGACCATATACACATCGCTGCCGTACTCGCTTGAGGAAATCTCCGGTACGATGGGTATACTTAGCACCATGACCGGGCTTACAGGAAAAGAGCTTGAGAGCCTGACCGAGAAAACGCTTAATTATGCCCGCGTAAATGACGAATCCGCCGAAGCAGCGGCGACGGCATTAGGCCGCCTCATGAACGACACAAAGCAAAACGCCGCCGAGATGTCCGTGACGATGGATATGTTGACAAAGGCATCCCAAATGACCGGGATTGGCGTCAATGCTTTGAGCGAACATATTATTGCAACAGGCCCCGCTTTTGTGGAAATGGGCTTTAGCATAGAGAAGTCGATAGCACTGTTTAGCTCATTTTACAAATCCGGCGCCGAGCCTCGCGAGCTTATATCATCTCTAAATATAGTCCTCAACCGCATGGCTAAGGACGGCGCGACAAACGCGGAGGAGGCTTTCAACACGCTTTTACAGTCCATAAAAGACGCGCCGGATATACTTTCCGCAACCACGATAGCAAGCGAGGCTTTTGGCGCGAGAGTGGGCGCAAAAGTAGCGGACGATATAAGGGCTGGACGCTTTGAAATTGAAGAATTTACAAATGCCATTAGCGAATCAGGCGGAACTCTTGACAAGATGGCCGCCGCAACGTTGACGTCGGCTGACAGGCTTCAAACACTCAAAAACGCCTCGAACACATTAAAAATAGCCATAGGCGAACAATTGTCTCCCGCGCTTGAAAAAGCGGCAAAGGCAGGCTCGGGTTTGAACGAATGGGCGGCGGAGCTTATACGGCAAAACGAATGGATCGTTCCCGTCGTGTCCGCCCTATGCGCGGGTATTGCGGCGCTTACAGTAATAATCACGGTCTACACGCTAAACATTACCGCGCTGGCGGCGGCAAAAGCAGCCGCGACAAAAGCAATCGTCGCGTTTAGCGCGGCGCTCGCGTCAAACCCGTTTGGCGCTACGGCGGTCGCACTGACAACGCTCGTCGTTGCGATAGGCACGTTCATAGCCATGACGGGTACTGCATCCGAGTCGCAGCAAATATACAACGAGCGGATCGAAGCATCCCGTGAGTCGCTCGAAAGATTGCAAACGGCTCACCGGGACACCGAAGACAGCATACATGGCGCGTCAAAGGTCGCCGAGCAATATATAAAAAGGCTTGAAGAACTCGAGGCGGCGGGGCTTGACACGGCGGAGTCCCAAGCGGAATACGCAAGGCTTATTGACCTGCTCAACGAAACCATACCGAGCCTGAACATAGTCATAAACGAAAAGACCGGGCTCATTGAGGGCGGCACTCGTGCCCTATGGGAAAACACGGAGGCATGGCGGGAAAACGCAATAGCGCAGGCGGCGGCCGCGGCGTCAAAGGAACTCTTATCCGAAGCCACAAATGCCGCGATCGAGGAAGAGATGGCCTTGCGCAGGCTTACGGCGGAACAAGCTAAATACACGGATGAGTTAAAAAAACTGGAAGAGCTAAAAGAACTACGGAAAAATAGAAACCCTGGATACACTACGGATTATGAAGGAGTGCTTCTTAACGAAAAAATTACGCAACTCGAAAAAGAAGTGCAGACTGTGCTAACCCTCGAGGCAGCATACAACGCCGCCGCAGATGCGACAAAGGAAGCAACCGCCGCATATGAAGAGCATTTTGACATAGTCAGAAATATTATCGGCGCAACAAATGAATTAGTATCGGCGGAAACGATATTGGCCGCCGCGGCAACAAAGCGTCAAGAAGGCTACCGCATGATTTCAGAGGGTTTGGCATCTTCGGGGCTTGCGCTAATAAAAGAAGCAGATAATTTAGAAAAGCAAGCGGCAGCAATGACCGCGGAGATTAAACGAAACGCGGATACCGCCGAAGAATTACGCATATCTCATGAGGAGCTTTTAAGCACATCAAAAGAGCTATATTCCGAAATCAACATATTATCAAGCGCGTTCAAGGAACAGGCGGATAGCGGGGAGCTGTCTTTTGAAACAATCTTAAAACTCATAGACGCCGGATATGCTTCCGCTATCGCAATAGACAAACAGACAGGGGCGGTATACATAAACGAGGAGGCATACCGCGCCTTGATCGGCGCAAAGCTCGAAGACCAGCGCGTAACGATGCAGTCGGAAGCAAACGCATTAAAAGCGCAAGCGATGAGGCTTGAGCGCGAAGCGGCGGCAAATTTACAAGAGGGCTACGAAGAGCTGTCAAAAGCGCGTATTGCAGACGCGGCGGCGGCAATGGCAGAGGCAACGGGCATTGAGGCGGCACTTGCGGCAATGGAAAAAGCGGCAAGCCACGCCCCATATTCGGCAAAAAGCGGCCGCACATCGGGGTCGGATCAAGATGCGCAGCGGGAGGCACAGAAAGCCGCCGAAGAATACGAAAAACAAATGCAAAAGGCGGTAATATCCGTTCAGAACGGTTATATGCTCATGAGCGAGGCGGCATCCGTGTTTGGCGTAAATCAAACGGAACTGGCACAGCGGTATTCCATCGAAACCACATACTCAAAGCAAATGGATAAAGCCGTCCAGGCCGTCATAAGCGGACATGAAACAATTTATTCCGCCATGCAAAAGTATGGCGTGGAATATGATGAGTTTGTGAAACGCCTTGAGTCGTATACGGGAGATATGCGCAAACAATACGACATACAGCGCGACGTAATTGATTATCATTACAAGCTGGGAAAATTAAGCTCACAGGAATATTACGACGACTTAACGAGGATGCGCGATACATATCTTGAAGAAAACACACAGGCTTGGCGTAGCGCGACGCTCGAGCTTAAAAAGCTGAAAGAGGACATGGAGCGGGACAGCATTGCGTCCATAAAAGCCGCAAGCGATAACGCCATTGATGAATTAAAGGCGCAGCTTGAGCGGAAAAAGGCGCTTATAAAAGAAGAATTGAGCCTTGAAAAGCAACGGTTAAACTCGATTATCACGATGATAAACGAAGAAATACAAGCCCGTCGAAACTTGCGCGACGACGAGGGCGCGGAGGATAAAATCGCCGAAGCACAAAAGCGCGTACAGGATGCGGAGCGGTCGCTTGCGGCCGCAAGGTCTCAAATGGAGTATGCCCGTGACGACGCGGCAAGGCTGGAAGCCGAAAAGCTCGTGCTTCAACGGCAAAGTGCCGTTGAAGAGGCGAACGCCGCATTGCTTAGGGCGCATCAAGACTACGAAGATCAGCTATGGTATAGGGAAAAGCAAGCCGAAATTGACGCGGTACGCAATCAGATAGCGGCGGCGGAAACGAAAGCGGCCGCGCTCGAAGAAAAAGCGAAAGCCGAGACCGCAAAAGCAATCGCGGAAGCGGCAGCGGAGGCGGCAAGGCAACAGCAGGCTCTTCAAGAACAAATGAACGCCGCTATTTCCGCAATTGCGGCGACCGTTGCAAGCCCGTCATCAAGCGCGGCAAACAGCACAGTAAACAATACCGCAAGCATACAGGTCACATATACAAATGCCGCGGCGACAAGCTCCCAGATAGCGGCGGCATTGCAAAAAGTTTTGTACAGTATGTAGAAAGGCATGGGGCATGGTTAGAAATTTAGAGTGGCACGCGGCAAACGGCGATGTCATTAAGTTTTCACACTCAAAGCCGTTCTTATTGGAGCGGTTTTATCCCGGCACGCCCGGCGCATCCGCCGAAATCGTTAAAGCAATCCGTATTGCAGGGCAAAAAACATACCATGTGAACGCCGAGCCGCTTACACCGTCAATGACGGGCAGTATGCACGCTAAAAGCCAAAAAGAACTTGATAACCTACGGCGGCGGTTGCAAGCAGCCCTTAACCCTCTACACTTTGGCTTGCTTATATATAATAATCACGCAGGGTCATTCCGGCTGCAGTGCAGGCCATTAACAGGCGCGGAAATAAGCGCGAGGATCGGCAGCGCCCATAAGATAGACATTGAGTGGATTAGCGACGAAGCTTACTGGACGGCGCAAGCTGAGTCAAAATTAAACGTAGGGGAACGTAAAAAAAGCTGGAGATTTCCGTGGGTCATAAAACCTACAGTATTTTGTCAAATCATGAATAAAGGCTATATTCACAACCCTACTCAAATTTCCGTCATGCCTGTTATATCTATATCTCAAACCGAAAGCGAAAAAGTCACAATCGGAAATTCTTCAATCTCCGCATATACGACAATAACGCAAAAAATCGCGCCGGAAGAAAGGCTCGAGCTTGATATGTCCATTCCGTCTGCGAGGCTCATATGCTCAGATGGATCGGCTCAAGACGTGACACATTGGATAACGCTCGACAGCACGTTCCCTTGGGCTTTGCTTCCGGGCGAAAATGAAATATACGCGGATGCGGATAACCCTGATATGACCCCAATTATAACGCTGCGCTGGAGATTGCCGGAGGTTGGAATTTAGTTATATGGAAATAAGAATATACAAACCGCCCGATCTTACGGAGAGAAAATACACGCCGATTGCAATCACTTTTGACGCGCACTCTATCAGCGTCACGGAAAACTTTTATACGTTTGGAAATTTTGAAGTTAAAATAGCAAGCGCAGCGGCCGCCGCGGGCAAGTTTCAAAAATACTTATATGTTTTAATTGACGGCAAGTTCTGGGGGCTGATAACCGGAATTGAAAAGGCCATTGACGCGCAGGGCGATATTACGACCATAACCGGATTGGACTTAAAAGGACTGACTTCGGCAAGGTATACGACTCCGCCGGGCTTCACTTATGAGGAGGTTGGGGGCATTGCGGGATTTGACGCAATAACCGGAAGTACGGAAACGTGCATGAAGCACTACGTCAGAAATAATTTTTTTCAGCCATCATCACCGACTCGCCAAATACCCGGATTTGAAATCGCGCCGGATTTAGGGCGGGGCTTAGAAAATGACCGATATATGACACGTTTTGATTTGCTGTCTGGCGTACTTGAAGAATTGGGCACAGCGGCTCAGGTTGGCTATACGGTATTGCCCGAACTTGAAACGGGAAAACTCATATTTGACATTTGTGAGGGCGTTGACCGGACGGCTAATCAATCGGATAACCCGAGGGTGATATTTTCGGTATCACGGAAAAATATTGAAAACATGAACTATGTTGACAGCGACCGAAATTTGCGAAATCTCTTTTATGCGAGCTTGTCAGGCGGTCAATTTGTTGATGACATATATACGGCAACAATAACAAGAGACGATGGAGACTACCCGAGCGGGATATATCGCTGGGAGCAGCACTTAGACATATCAGCGACACACCCGGAGCCGGGCAGGGAGTTTGAGGAGCTGAAACGCCTTGCGCTCGCGCGAGCCGACAGCTATACGACGGTACGATCGTTAAATGGCGCAATTATGCAATCATCGCAGAAATACGGGATTGATTTTAAGCTCGGAGATTATGTTTCTGTCGTCAATGAGGACTGGGGCGTGAGAATGAACACGCAGATCACCTCAATAAGGGTTGATGCGGACGTTTCCGGCGTGAGGCATTCGGCGACGTTTGGAAATTCGGCACTTACCATAATACAGCGCTTACGGCGCGACATAAGAAATGGAGGTTAGCACATGAGGGGTTACTTTTTTGACGGTTGTCAGATAGAGGATGGGAAATATGACCGGGAGTACAGCGCAAGCGACCACGCGGATTATTTCAAAAGCATATTCACAACAGGAGCTTTTACAAAACTTGATCCGCGAGCTTGCGAAGTGACGACCGATGGGAGCGGTCTCAACCGGTATATAAGCGTCGCTCCCGGCAGGGTTTTTATCAGCGGGTACTGTGGCATTACAGATGGTGATGATACATGGCACACGGCGACGCTCGCCGATGGGCGTTACCGCGTTGTCATAAGGCTTGACCTGTCGGATGACGTGAGGGCGTTTTCGTGCGAGCTGCTACACGGCACGGCAACGGAATACCCGCCGATCGTGCGCGACGGCAACATCTACGATCTATGCCTCGCTCAAATCGAAATTGCGGAATACGCGCCTACAATACAGGACACGCGCCTTGACCCCGAATTGTGCGGCACGGTAAATATACAGGCATTGCCGCCAGAACCGCCATACTATCCACCGGGCGATTTGCCGCTTGACTTGTGGCTATATACACTTTTCCCTGATACTCTCACGCCGGAGCAGCGCGAAGCCGTGGAGGGCAATCCCTCTTTGCGGCAAATATGGGAGTCCGGCCGCATACAAGGGAGCAGGGCACACTATGGGACGTCCTCATCAACAGGCTCGCCGCTTGTTGCGACAATGCAAGATGGCAGTACGTTTGTTGAAAAAACAGGTGCGATAATCAATGTAAGGTTTACAAACGCCCTTAACCGCACCGCCGCTACAAACCTACAGCCGAATGGCGGCACAGCGCGAGCCATACAAATAAACGGTGCGGCTGTATCAGCAACAAACCCGCTTGTCTGTACCGCAAACACAATTATATCATTCGT
>WRMH01000029.1 GCA_009777235.1 Oscillospiraceae bacterium | reverse complement strand
TACTGTTTTGCGACATCCACCGTTTCAAGGTTTTCTTCTTTGTTTTTTTTCGCGTCGCCCCAAGACATCGCGCATAAAATCAAGCCCGTTTTAACACCGTTATTTCGGGAAGCGGCGCCAATTCCATCTATGACCGCTTCTACCGCCTCGCTTTGCGTCATGCCTTTTTTTGTGTGAAGCTGCGGCGCAAATCGGATTTCCGCATACCCTATAAATTGCCTGTCCAACCGCTCCACAAGCTCCTTTGCAATCCTATGCAGCGCGGATTTATCTTGCAGTATCTTTGTGGGAAGAGCGAATTTCTCAAGATATTCATTGACGCTCCTGCAATCGGGGTCGGCCGCCACAAACGGTATAAACGCTTCAAGATTATCAGCGGGCAGGTCAATCTCCCGCTCCGTGCCAAGCTCAAATAATGTCTTAGGCTCTACCGCACCGTCCAAGTGAAGATGCAAATCCGTCTTTATAAAATTGCGTATCTTATTTTCCATATCGCCCCTCCTGTGCTGTGTTTAGAGTTATATTATATCACACTTTAAATCTTCCAATTAACTCTTCATCCGAATCTACCGTCAATGTCTTAAACTGCGTGTATACTACCATGCCCGGGTGTGCGCCGGGCGGTTTTTTTACAAACCGGACGGGCGTATAATCTACCGACACCTTAGTGCCGCCTCTCGCCGCCGAATAATATACGGCAAGCGCTGCCGCTTCGTATAATGTTTTCTCGTCCGGCTCTGTACCGCCGCATTTGATAATTACATGAGCTCCGTGTATTTTTTGCGCGTGAAGCCAAATATCAAACCTTGAAGCGACTTTTAACGTCAACATATCATTTTGCGTATTATTTTTTCCGACAAGTATAGTAACGCCCGATGTTGAGGCAAAGCGCAAAGGCGAAGCCTCCGGCTGCTTTATTTTTTTCTTTTTGCTTTGATAATGACGGCCAGCATTTCCTGCTTTTAGGTATTTTGTTTGTTCCAGCTCATGTCTTATTTCATCAAGGTCTTTTTCATTTTCGGCTCTTTTTATTTGTTCGACAACACTTTGTACATATTCAAGTTCTTTTTCGCCGATTTTAATTTGCTCTGTCAAGCGTTTTTCCGCGTTTCGCAGTTTTGCGTATGCCTTGTAGTATTTATCGGCATTGGCCTGCGGCGATTTTTGCGCGTCGAGCGCGATTTCCCGTATGGCGTCGCTTGAAAAATAATCTTTTGCATACAAAACCGCGTCACCTTTTTTGATACTCTTCAGGTTTGACAATATCAAATCGCCGCACTGACGATAAAAGTCGCGGTCATCGGCATCTCCGAGTTCCGATATTTGAGCCTCGAGCCTTCTGTTTATTCTCTTTTGCGCGGTTTTCATGGCTTTTGTGAGCGTCAATGAGGCAAGGCGCATATTATCGTTTTTTGATTTTTGCGTGTACATGCCCTCGAGCATCTCCGAAATGCTTATATTTTTTGCCATCTCGTCTGTTTTGGCGAAAATTTTCTCTTTTTCCCCCATAGCTCCCGCCGTCCCGGCCGCTTCCCTTTGCCGGTTCGGTTCGGGCATTTCATATTTAAGCCCCGGCAATATCATACGCTTTGTGCCGTGCCCGCCTTCACCGCAGTCAGATTTGAAATCTCCGCTGATTTTACGCAAAGAATCTATGATAATACCGTATTCATCGAGCAATATAATATTCGGCAAATGTCCAAATAGCTCCACAACAAGTTTTTTCACCGTTATATCGCCGAGCGGCGTTTTTGCCCTAAATATAAGTTCTATCACGCGCTCGTTTGGCGGCTGAAAAATATCGTCTAACCGGGCGCCGTTTAAATGTTTTCTAAGGAGCATACAAAATACAGGCGGATGCTCGGGGTTGTCAAATTGATACTGCGTAAGGTGCAGTCGCTGGACACCCGTATCGGCACATATGAGCAGCCTGTGGGTTTTTGATGATTTGCCGCGAAATGACAGGACAACCGTATTGCGCAAAGGCTGCTGGATTTTCACCGCCGCTAAGCCCAATATTTGTTCTGACAGTTCATCTTTTATTTTTCCGATCATTTCCGCATTGGGCGGCATATATGCAAAATCCTTTCAAATCACTGCGATTTTCCGCTTCATCCGCAAGCTATCACAAACGGCGAAGACCGCTGTGCGCGTTCTTCGCCGCCTGCTCTTTAAAACGCTCCTACTTGGAGTTGAATATCTTAAAAATGGTATCAAACGGGTCTTCCTCTGCCGGAGGTGGCGGGGGCGGCGGAGGAGGCGGCTCGGGTTCTTCCGGCGCCGGAGCGGCAGCGGGAGCAGGTGCAGGCTCTGATTTTAACGCCGAATCAACTCTTTTTGATATATAAGAATCAGAGAGCGTCGAAGCCGATTTTATGGTGTTTAGTTCCGGTGAAATTCTTGGCTGCCCGTCAAAGCGTGTGGCAATTACAACGACTCTTATCTCATCTTCCATATTTTCGTCAAATGACGCTCCAAAGATAATGTTGGCATCGGGATGTGCGGCGTCCGCCACGAGGCTTGCCGCAATCTCTACGTCGTCAAGGTCAATATCGAGCGAACCGGTGATATTCACAAGCACACCGCGCGCTCCGTCAATAGATGTCTCCATAAGCGGGCTGGAAACCGCCGCGCGCGCCGCTTCTTCAGCCTTTCCTTTTCCCGCCGCGTGTCCGACGCCCATATGCGCAAATCCGGCGTCTTTCATTATTGACGTGACGTCAGCAAAGTCTAAGTTTATAAATCCGGTCTTTTTTATGAGTTCGGATATACTGACGACAGCTTGATGCAGTACGCTATCGGCAATTTCAAAGGCGTTTGCAAAGGTAAGTTTTTGATCCGAAACAGATTTGAGCCTGTCATTTGGTATCACAAGCAACGCGTCAACCTTGCCAAGCAAAACCCTTATCCCTTCGTCGGCTTGCTCCATACGGCGTTTGCCCTCAAAGCTGAAAGGCTTTGTTACGACGCCGACGGTGAGAGCCTGTGCTTCGCGGGCGATGTCCGCGACAATCGGCGAAGCGCCCGTACCCGTTCCTCCGCCCATGCCGCCGGCAATGAAAACCATATCGGCATCCTCAAGTGCCTTCGCGACGCTGTTGCGGCTTTCTTCTGCGGCCTTTTTGCCGATTTCGGGACTTGAGCCCGCGCCTTGCCCCATAGTCAATTTCTCGCCTATTTGGACTTTCTGGCTTGCGTTAGAGGCGGAGAGAGCCGGCTTGTCTGTATTGATAGCAATAAATTCCACGCCTTGCGTCCCCGCCGAAACCATTCTGTTGACTACGTTGTTTCCCGCGCCGCCGACTCCCGCCACTTTGATTACAACAACATTGTCGGGAGCGCTTTCTATAGAAACAGCCATGTATTTATCCTCCAGTAATATATTATTGCCCATTTGCATTTGTTCATAATTGTCATTCATTGCATAAAGCCCCGCTTACATGGGATAGCACGGTGTGAAATGAACATACCACGCACTATTTTATATGGTTTTTCTTTTAAGGTCAATACTTTTCTTTTGTTATTGCCTCTATTCTTTATGTAATCTTTATTCGGGCGTGAAAGTATACGCTCCCAGAGGGCTTGTCATGTTAAGTACGCCCCTTGTGTTTGGAAATCTGTCTTGAAAATTTGATATAGTTATAGGCAGTATACTGAGCTTGTATCTAAGCTCCCGAATACCTCCGAGTATGACCCTATAAGTGTTTTGATATCCAAGATGTATGTTGGTTACACCGGATATGTCTATGTAGTCAATATCGGCCGCTAAGTTTTCACGTTCAATAGCCGTAAGAAGTTCATTCATCGTCTGGAAGCCTGTTTCAAGCCCCGCTTCAATTCTCGGCTGCCTTCCCTCTGCCGCTTCCACAACCGCGACACCGCGCACCTCAATCATTTTCACTTCACCGGCCTTGACCAATTGAGCCGCGTTCGACGCGCCCGGCCTGATTTCAAGAATCCTCCCGCCGGAATCTACGATAAGAGTGTTTCCGTCAAATGATATATACGCAATCGGCTTGCTTTCTTCTATTTCGATAATCAATGTGTCGGGAAATTTCCGGTAAATTGTGACGCCCTGCGCATACGGAAGAGCCGCGCTTATTTTGTCTGAAACGCTCTGAGTGTTGAAAAAGAGCAAGCCGTCGCCTCTTGACACGCCGGATGCCTCGACAATTTGCTCAGATGTATATACAACGCCGCCGCTGACAACAATACTGCTTACCTTAAAAAACGCCCCGACGCCCAAAACAGTCATAAGGCTGATCAAAGCCGCGCCCAGCAGAGCATACTTTAAGAGCTGTTTGTTAAATTGTCTTTTTCTGCCCTTTCGCATGAACTTTCTCCCTAAACGACCTTTGCTTTCTTTTTGACAGGCGTATTTGTGATGCCAATATCGGCAAATATGATGTCCGCTATATCAGATACCGCCTTTGGAGCGGATAGCGACTTTGCCGCTTTCGACATTTCGCCGAGCTTTTTTTGATTTGACAGCAATGCCGATACTGCGTCAAAGAGCGACTTGCCTGTACAATCTGATTCGTTTTGCAAAATTGCGGCGCCCGCACTATGAAGCTGCGCGGCATTTTGCGCCTGTACGTTATCGGGGACATATGCCGACGGCACAAGTACGCTCGGTTTGCCCAAGGCGGTCAGCTCCGCTAAGGTTATTCCTCCGGCTCTGCACAGCACCAAATCCGCCGCCTTCATCACATCCGGCATATCTTCTATATAATCTCTGATGTCAGCGCAGCTTGCATCTGGAAATTCCGCCCCTATCTCCGATAGCTTATCCATCAGTGCGCCTTTGCTGTTTCCTGCCCCGTGTATATGGCGAAAAGATTTTGCTTTCATATTTTCGTTTATGAACTCCGCCATGATTTCATTCATTTTCTCCGCTCCGAGAGAACCCCAAAAAGAGACCACCAGCGGCTTTTCTTTTTGCTCACGGGAGCTGTCCTCGCCTTTGGACTGATAAAACTCGCCTCTGAGCGGAGTGCCCGTATGAGAAACTCGGCCGGGTTTTTTATAATACTTCTCATATCCCCGATATGTCACCATAACCCTTTTTACAATGCCGCTGAGCATCCTGACGGTCATGCCCGGATATGCGTTTGACTCAAGGACATATGTCGCGATACCTTGCCCGGCCGCTGTTTTCAGCACCGGGTAGCAAATATATCCCCCCGTGCCGATAACGGCGCATGGCCGCTTTGCTTTTAAGATTTTCTTAACCTTTTTTCCCGCGCACAGTATTTTAACGACAGTTTTTATATTGTGCATGGCGGCTTTTGGCCCGATACCCCGCCTGATTCCGCTCATCTTAATATTTTCCAGCTCATATCCGGCTTTTGGCACAAGGCGTTTTTCCATTTCCCGATCAGAGCCGATAAACAAGATTTCAGACTCCGGCAGCCTGCTTTGAATCTCCGCCGCAACGGAAAGTCCCGGGTTAATATGCCCGGCTGTACCTGTGCAGACAATAATAAAAACACGCTTTTCCATGAGACTCCTAATACTCCGGATCATATGCAAACCCGGCATCCTCCGTCTTATCTTCCGCCGGCGCCGGAATTTCTTTAGACACCGACAAAATAATACCTATCTGTATAAGCTGCAGCCATAACGCCGTTCCGCCATAGCTGAAAAACGGCAGTGAGATACCTGTGGCCGGAAGCATATTGGTCACAACGGCAATATTCAAAAACACCTGCAATGCGAGTAAACTTGTTATGCCAATAACTATCAGCGATCCGAATTTATCATTGGCGTTCATTGCAAGCCAATAGCCTCGTATTATAAGCAAGATAAACAGCATTATTATAAGCATTGCCCCAACGAACCCCAATTCCTCGCATACAATTGAAAATATATAGTCATTGTGTTCTTCCGGCAGATACAGATACTTTTGTCTGCTTTGACCGAGCCCTTGACCCAAGAAACCTCCCGAGCCTATGGCGTTTAGCGACTGCCTTATTTGAAATCCGTCGCCGAGCGGGTCGCCGTCGGGATCGAGCCAGGCATTTATTCTCCTCCCCTGATAGCCGAACCCCGAAAAATCCACATTATCCACAATCGTTTCTATCGTGACATCCTTGGCGTCCAACTGGGGGGCGGCGGCGCGAAGCTGAAAATATATAAGCCCGCTAACCATTGACACCAGCACGGCAACAACCATTAAAAACCACCGAAGCCTCGTGCCTCCTGCAAACATCATTATCGCCGCGAGAAAGGTGACGATTATCATGGCCGACATATGGCTCTGAAATCTGAGCAATATAACGACAATACCTATAATTATGGCAAACGGCACCACGCCAAATTTAAATGTTTTCATTTTATTGCCGCCTATTTTACATATCATCTGAGCAAATGAGAGAATGAGCGCAAGTTTTGCTATCTCCGACGGCTGAAATGTCAATATGCCGTTTTCGCCGCCTATGCCGATCCACCGTTTCGCGCCGTTTGCCTCAATGCCGATTATCAAAACAAGCACCAACAGAATTATTGATACAAACAGCAATTGCATTGACCATCTGCTGATTGTCCTCGTGCTTATTTTTGAAACTATCAGCATTAAAATAATTCCCGTTACGGCAAATATCGCCTGACGCAAAAACAGCCGCAGCGGCCCGCCCGCCGTATAGCTTCCCCGGGCAAAACTTGCCGAAAGCACCATGATTACCCCTATCAGCAAAATAACAAGCGTAATCACCAACATAGGCTTATCAACCCCGGGTGCTTTTTCGGCGGTTTTGATATGCCTCGCGCTTAGTTCGCGCTCACGCCAGTTCGGGAAATGATCGTCCGTAAGACGCAGTTCCTGCGTGCCCGGCTTATTTGTTTCGCTAAAAGCCTGTCTCTTGTTCATAGCTTCCCCTTATACCTTATCGAAGGATTTTTATCTGTCATATACGCCAAAAAAGGCGATAACCGCAAAAACAGCGGACACCAATGTAAATAACGCAAACAGCTTATACTCGCTAAATCCGCACAGCTCAAAATGGTGATGGATCGGCGCCATTTTAAATACCCTTTTGCCTTTTGTTATTTTATAGTAAAAAATTTGTATAATGTCGGAAAGAGCTTCAATTAAATACACAAAACCGAGAACTATAAGAAGAAGCGGTACATCCATCGCAAAAGCGAGGGCGCATACTGCTCCGCCGATAAAAAGCGACCCCGTATCGCCCATAAATATTTTCGCGGGGTGAAAATTGAAAACAAGAAACATCGCAAGGCCGCCGAGCATAGCCGCGGCAAATATGCCGACGCTCATATGCCCCCAATAATAAGCAAGGGCTAAAATACATAGTGTTACGGGTATTGTCACGCCTGTCAGCAAACCGTCAACCCCGTCTGTGATATTTACGGAATTTACAGTTCCGACAATAACAAACGACGCAAACAAGTAGTATACCGGTATGGGAATATCAAACGAAATATCTATATACGGGATATATAAATAGGTCGTCAAATTGCCCGCCACGTGCATTATTGCCACAAAACCCAACGCGGCAAGAAGCTGCAGCAGAAATTTCCCCTTCGCGCTCAAGCCGAGGTTTTGTTTTTTCTTGAGCTTGACATAGTCATCAACAAAGCCTATCGCCGCAAATACTATGGCAAGCGTGAGAACCGTGATATGCCCAAATCTGCCTTCGAGCATTTCCAAAATTCCGACGCTTAAACACGCCACGGTTATCCCGGCAATAAACATAATCCCGCCCATAGTCGGCGTACCTTGCTTTTTGTTGTGCCATACCGGGCCGTCTTCCCGTATTATTTGCCCGGCTTTCATACGGCGCAGCATTGGAACGAGTATAAAACCAGCCGTGAGCGATACCGCCGCCGATACGATAAAAGATAATGCGTAAAGCAAAAGCATATCCATAGTGATTTGATCCTTCTAATTATTGTAAATATTTTGACGCAGACGCTCGTTCAATTTGGTTTGCCTGTAATAATCATCTACCGCTTCTCTGTCGTCGAATTTTATTTTCTCCGTGCCGATGATTTGATATGTTTCATGCCCTTTTCCGGCGATAATGAGCATATCCCCCGTTTGCAAGCTGTCAAGCGCGCTGAATATCGCCTTTTTTCTGTCAACAACTATACAATAATTGCCGCCGGATTTTTTTGTGTTTCCAGTTTCTATGCCGGAGACGATGTCTCCGATTATCGCTTCCGGTTTTTCCGTTCTCGGATTATCTGAAGTAATGTAGACAAAATCCGACAGATTTGACGCTATTTTTCCCATTAAAGGCCGTTTTGCTTTGTCCCTGTCGCCGCCGCAGCCAAACAATGTAATAACTCTGTTTGCCGTGAGGCTTCTGGCGGTTTTAATTATGTTCTCGAGCGCGTCCGGAGTATGCGCGTAATCCACCAATACCGAATAATCACGTTTTATCGGCAGTATCTCCGCTCTCCCCTTCACCATCTTGCATGAAGTCAGCGCAGCCGCAATTTCATCAGCGCCAAATCCTAATTTGATTCCGGCGCCCATGGCCGCCAGTGCGTTATATACGGAAAACATTCCGGGTATGCAAAGCTCGACTCGGGCGGTTTTGCCCGCCAAACTCGCGTAAAACTCAGTTTTGTCGGAATAAACCTTTATATCCCTGCCAACAAGGCTTGCCGCTTCATCATTTACCGCATATGTCATTACATCGCCGCCGCTGCGCTCTATCATGCGGTGAGCATATTCATCGTCAATATTTATGATTGAGCTGCGGCAGCTCGTAAAAAGAGACGATTTGACGCGGGCATACTCATCCATCGTGGGGTGAAAATCAAGATGGTCGGGCGTCAGGTTCGTAAACACCCCGACATCATATACTATCCCATATACCCTGTCTAAATCCAACGCGTGGGACGAGACCTCCATAACCGCGTAATCACAGCCTTCAAAGCACATTTTATCCAATATGCTTTGCATAGCGTATGAATCGGGCGTGGTAAGCTCCGATTTGAGCGTCCGCTCACCGATTACATTCTCGATAGTCCCTATAAGCCCGACTTTACTCCCGGAGCATTTTTCTATCATGTGCTTTATCAAATGAGTGACGCTTGTCTTTCCGTTGGTTCCCGTTACTCCGATAAGTTTCATCTTCCGTGCCGGATACTTAAACCATGCCGCCGAAATCAGCGCAAGAGCCTTGCGTGAGTTGTCTGTCAAAATATACGGTATTTTCACATCCGGCATCCGCTCGCATACCACGCAGGCCGCGCCTTTTTTTACCGCGTCTTTTATGAAATCGTGCCCGTCGGAGACAGAGCCTTTGACCGCTACAAAAAGGTCGCCCCGCCGCACGGCTTTGGAGTTTGATTCTACGCCCGTCATATCCAAATCCATATCCGCGCAAACATTTTTTTTATCTACTTTTTCTATTAGTTCTCTAAGCAACATAAGCAAATTACACTTCTTTTGTGAAAATTTTTCTTCGTTTGGAAAACAATGCGGCCTATCAGGGGTTGTGAGCTGAGACGAATTTTTTTGCGCAACGTAAGCGATATGTTAAATTGACACTAATTTGTCCTTCGTTCGGAAGCGTCGGAGTCAATGAGCGTTACTTCAACAACCGAACCGTACATTACTTCTCTCCCCGCTGATATGGACTGTACGGAAACCCGAGACTTTCCGTCGGTCTTTGGCGCTCCGGTCGTCCTTATAAACAATCCCTGCTCCGCAAGCGCGGTTCTTGCCTGATTGTAGCTCATGCCATACAAGGCGGGCACCGTCACCGTATCACGGGGCGCATCGTCGCCGTCCGTATAGAGGAAAACATTTGTCCCTGACGCTATGCTCGTATTCGGGGCCGGAAGCTGATTTGCGACGATAGCTCCTTCGCCTATGAGCGTGTATGTAAAGCCGTTTTGCCGGAGTATCTCACCGGCTTCATCTATGCCTTGCCCTACAACGCGCGGCATATGTACATTTATGTCACCAAAGTCACCATCCGTATATTCCGGAAGTATTCCAAGACTCATCGGCAAAATATCGGCAAGCATTTTTCCGACCACAGGCGCCGCCATGTTGCCGCCGCTTATGTATATCCCGGTTTCATGGCTCGGTGTGTCAAGTAAAAGAAGTATCATGATTTGCGGATCGTCAGCAGGCGCAAAGCCTAAAAATGAAGCTATGTAATCTTTATTTACCGTATCATTTTCCTCAAGCATGGCAAGCTGCTCAATACTTTCGGAAGTGCCTGTCTTGCCGCCCACTCTATAGCCTTTTACGTTGGCATTTTTACCTGTGCCGAGGCTCACGACATCCTCGAGTATGCTTCTCATAACAAGCGACGTTTCATTGCTTAAAACCTGACGAAGCATGGTTGGCTCGTTTGCCAAAATAATATTGCCTTCGCTGTCGGTTATCTGCTTTACAAGATAAGGCTGCATCAAGTAACCGCCGTTTACGGTCGCTGCCGCCGCCGTGATCATTTGTATCGGCGTCACTTTAAAGGTTTGTCCAAAGGATGCCGACGCAAGCTGTGTTTCATTGCCCGTATCAAAGAAAACGCTCTCATCCCACCAAATACTTCTGCCCTCCGCCGCCGCCTCGATCCCGGTCTTGTCAAAAAGCCCAAACGCGTCAACATACTTATAAAACGTCCTCGCGCCGACGCTAAGCCCCATTCTTACGCAAGCCACATTGCACGAGTTGTATATGGCAGAGTTTAACGATTGCGCTCCGTGCCCCCATCTGCTCCAGCAGTTTCGCGTAGATACGTCGTCATACAATTTTACGTCAATCTTTCCGTTACATTCAAATATAGTGTCAAGATTTGCCTTGTTTTCCTCAAGCACCATCGCAAGCGTTATAATCTTAAATACCGAGCCCGGTTCATACGCGTCCATAAGCGCCCTATTGCGCCATTGCAATAGCTGAGCGTTTTTATATGCCTCTTCATACTCCTCTTTATCTTCAATGCCGGCGAGCCTCTCTATTTGTTCGCCGCCCAGCTCAAGAAAATTGTTTGGATCATATGTCGGGTAATTTGCGATGGCGAGAATCTCCCCCGTCTTGGGGTTTATCGCAATACAAATTGCCCCTTTTTGCACATCATAATCAATTATGGCCTGCGCCAGATGTTTTTCCACATAATACTGGATTGACGAGTTTACGGTGAGCACTATGTTGCTTCCGTTTCTCGCGTCATAATAGTCGCCATAGCCCGACAGCATTAAGTCATATCCCTTTGCATTCGTGAGCCTGATGTCTCTGCCCGTCACGCCCGAAAGATACGCGTTGTATTTCATTTCGAGCCCGTCAAGCCCATGCTCGTCCGTTCCCACAAAGCCTAAAATCTGGCTTGCCAGCTCTCCGTTCGGATAATACCTCTTTGTCGCCGGTTCAAGATATATTCCGCTTAGCCTGTTTTCACTGATAAATGCCCGGATTTTTTCTGATTCGAGATCATTTACCTTGGATTTTATTATCTGATATTGCGACGAGGTTTTTGTTGATTTTTCCATAATATCCGAAAAGTCAACCCCGAGTATATACGCTAAATTTTCGGCTATAAATCTCATATCCTGTTCTTTTTCCATGATTTCACGCGGGCTGATAAATACATTTTCAACAGGTCCGCTCATCGCCAAAATTTTACCGTTGGCGTCATATATAGAGCCGCGTGTCGCCGATATTGTCGTCTCCCGCAATTGTGCGCTCAAGGTACGCGATTCATAGTAGGCGCTGTTTACCACCTGTATATCATATAACCTAAAAGCAAGCAAAGCAAAGGCAACAACGCCGCACACCGTCATAAGAAACACTGTGCGGATGAGCAGGCTGCGATTTTGCTTCTGCTTTGAATTCTTTTTTTCGGTTCGCGCCCTTGCGGGCACATTTGAACCGACTTGAACTCCATATGACATGATGGATTCCTTTCAGCTTCCGGCAAAACGATAATCAGACGCCTTTTTGACCGGATACAGGGTTCCCTCCCTGCTTATTTTTTTAAGTCTTATGCTTTGCGGTTTTTCTCTGCCGCCGTGAGGATTTTAAGTCCTCCGGCTTTGCGGCCTTGCCACTAAGATTTCAAGTCCATTGGCTTTGCCGCTCAAAATGTCTTTATCTAAAATAGTCTGCGAGCGATCCTATAAAATCCGTAAATCCCTCTATCCCTCCGGTTTTTTCACCGCTGACGACAACGGCAATATCACGGGGAGTTGTTGTTACCGATATGAGCTGAGTCGCATCCGGTCTTGACATGCCAAGCTCATCTCTTGCTATCCGTTCAATCTCCTTGATATCAAAGCTGCTTTCAAACGCAAGTTCGAGCGCCCTGTGCTTTTCTTTGAGAAATCTCAGCTCCGAAGAGAGCCTTACCGCTTCTTCCGCCGCTTCGTTATAGCTGATTTGCGCGAGCACGACAAGTACCATTAGCATAGATATAACGATAGTGCCCAGTACCGCAAATATTGACACGCCGGATAGATTCTTCCTTTTTAATGATGACCTCGATAAAATTCTCGATGGTCTTTTTGATTTGTGAGTGCCCGGACGGGCGTTTGCCCGCGCCCTTTTTGGCACACCGGCTGCCGGGATACGCGCGCGGCTGCCCACCGAAGCATCCATTTTTACTATTTTTGTGTCGCCATCTACCGGCGGCATATATCTGTGAGCAGTTTTTCCACTTAGCGTTGCGGCCTTACCCGACATATTTTACATCCTTTCCAAATCAATATGAGTTATCCTGTCCCAAAAAAGGGCGCGGTCTTTTTTGTTGCTCTGACGGCTTATATCCTTTGCGCTATTCGCAGTTTAGCGCTCCTTACTCTCGGGTTTGCCTCTATTTCCAAGCTATCCGCAATAATCGGTTTTCGTGTGATCAGCTTTAGTATCGGTTTTTTACCGCACGAGCATATGGGGGCTTTTTCCGGGCAAATACATTGCTTTGCGTGGTCTGCAAATGTTTTTTTAACTATTTTGTCCTCCAATGAATGGAAGCTGATAACGCAAATCCTGCCTTCGATTTTGAGCAGCTGCGGCGCTGTCTCGAGCATCTTTGCAAGTATTCCCAGCTCGTCTCCTACGGCTATTCGCAGTGCCTGAAAACAGCGTTTTGACGGGTGCTGCTTCTCGCGTCTGGCAAAGGGCGGCATCGCCGCCAAAATTATTTCGTTTAGCTCAAAGGTTGTCTCAACCGTCTTTTTGCTTCGTTTTTTGACTATTTCCCTCGCTACCGCTTTTGAGTATTTCTCCTGCCCATAGTCAAAAAATATTTTCCGCAGCTCATCCTCTCGCCAATTGTTTACGATTTCAAAAGCCGTCAGGGTGTTTTCCTTGTCCATGCGCATATCTAACTTTGCGTCTTGCATATATGAAAATCCCCGCGAACCGTCATCCAATTGCGCCGACGATACTCCAAGGTCGAATATCATCCCATCTGCTTTTTCTACATTTTCCTCACACAATATGCTTGCGATACCGCCAAAGTTTCCATGCACATACTTTATCTTGTCCTGATATTTCGAGAGCTTCTCTTTGCTTTCTTCTATGGCCTGACTGTCGCAGTCTATGGCTATGACCTTGCCGGTTGTCAGTCTTTTGACTATTTCCAAACAGTGGCCGCCCCGCCCCAATGTTCCGTCAATATAGATTCCATTCGGCTTGATATTCAGCCCTTCTATGGTCTCGCGCAAAAGCGCCGGTATGTGTTCCATCAGAAATCCATCTCATCCATGACATTTTTAAGGTTCTCGGGTGTCGTTTCCTGCTCGTTTTGATATTTAAATTTCTCGGCGTCCCAAAACTGGACGACCGTTCCCATGCCTACGACCGCCACATCGCGGGAAATGCCAACTCTGTCACGCAGTTTTTGCGGAAGCAAAAAGCGTCCGTGCTTATCGAGTTCGCATCTGGCGGCATTTGAGAAGAATGGGCGCATCTTTGGCTGCTTGCGAATCGGCATAGCTCTGACCTTCTCGAGAAATTTTTCCCAACTGCCCTCGGAATATGCCGTCAGGCAGTCTTCACCGGAAATCGTCACATGAAAAACCTCTCCCAACTCGCTTCGCAGGTTTGAAGGGATAAATAAACGACCTTTATCATCTACTTTATGATCAAAGTAACCGGTCAAAGATTATCCCTCCATTCTTGTTATTTGTGTGGTTTTGTGGGTTTATTCAACACTTTTCACCATTATTCACCACATTCATACACCGAAGTATACCCTATCCCACCTTGAATGTCAAGAGAAAATAGTAAATTTTCCAATATTTTTTTGTAGTTTTTTTGTGAGTTTACCCCACCCTCAATAAATTAGTACGGTTACTCAAACATCACACCACAAAACAAATTCTACTCCCGGATATTTCTTTTTTAAACCGGAAACAACAGCGTCAACATCATAAGCCCCGCTTAGCGTAACGATAACCTTTTCGATACCAAATTCATCTATTGCATCGGGGGAGTGTATTTTTTTCGCCAAAGCATCAGAAAAACAGGGGACTCGCATGCTTCCGTTTAATAAAAAGTAATCGTGATTTGATTTTGTGAGTTCGCATTTGTAATAATGCTTGTAAAATAAACCGCCAATGCCGTAAAATGCAGTTTTATAGTTTTTAAGCACTTCATAAATTTTATTCTTGTCAATTAAATGATGAAAGAAATCAAGCATGAGTCTTTCGCCGCATTCACAAAAAATTTTACTATCATCATAATTAGTTTTTTTTAGGTCAACGTGAAAATCAATCCGCTTACCGCATGTGACGCAATCAAAGTTAAAAAGTATATTTTTTGAATTGTTTGTGCGTTCAAAATTAATATTCTCTATATTTAAATCCACCAAATACTCTGTATAATAAAAGTAATTGAAATAAAAGTCGTTTAAATAACTGTACTCCTCATCACTTAAGCTTGAAACATTAACAGTTGGACATAGGTTTTGAATATGCGCTATTGGGTCTATTTTTCCTTCGTCTACGGCTTTCTGATGAAGAAACGAACCCGGAAAAAGCCGTATCATAAAAAACTCTACATGGTGAAATAAATCTCGATGTTCCTTAACGAAATTTAATGTTGCTTGTGCAGTTATAAGATTTTCGGCGGTATCTCCGAATATAAAACAACCGCATGTGTTAATTCGGGCGGCTTTCGTGGCTTCTAAAACCCTAATCATTAACTCAACAGTAATGCCCTTTCTCATGCTTTTAAGCACGGTATTATCTGCACTTTCGAGACCGTAAAAAATCATATGCACACCGGCTTCTCTTAATCTTGTTAAAACATCAAGAGTCAGCTTTGGTGAAATTCTTGTATATAGTCTAAACGGAACTCCAGATTTTTTTGCCCTTGCACAGAAATTATTAAGATTTTCTTCTTCTGTACTAAAGTAATCATTTTGGAAAGCAACCTCACGAAAGTTATATTTTGAAGTATAATAATCAATCTCTTCAAAAACCTTCTCAACAGGCCTTTCTCTATACCTTTTCGCCTGCGTACAAAAAGTACAATTATTATTGCAACCGCGGCTTGAGACTGTTGGTAGAAGATGAGCCGAGTTTTTTAGCCATTCGCCGAAAAGCCCTTCGTAATCAGGCATAGGAAGATTTCCCAAATCCGGCACTTCAATGCGCATTTCTGTCATAATAGTTTGGTTTAAATTATCTCTGTAAATTATCCCTTTTACGGAATTTATATCCCCGTTATCTTCAATGGTTCTCATTAATTCACAAATCGTTATTTCTCCCTCGCCGATAACGCCAATATCACATTCCGGTAGTAGCTTCATCGCTTCGTTCGGTGAATAGGTCACAAATGTTCCGCCTTGAATAGTAATAATAGACGATGATATGCTTTTTACTGCTTTAAACAGCGTCAGCAGCCGCTTATAGTCGTGCACCATTCCGCCGCACATTACCACGTCTATACTATGCTTCGACAAAGCCTGTTTTAGTCCTATTTCATTATCATAATCTGTACGGGACAAATCCCAAACAAAATAATTTACGTTAAACGAATCATGTTTAAGCACAGCACTTATATATGCGCAGCCGGCAGGGAATGGCTGGTACATGTTAGACAACTCGTGAATCGCGCATAGAAGAATTCTTTTTCTGTTGCTTGTTTGCATAATTATAACTTTGTCCTTTCTGAGCTTCTTGCTATTTTCTTTCAAGTTTATACTTCATAAAAAGTTTTAATGCGGGGATAATACATATAATAAGGGGGTTATTCTGCTATAACCTTAGTCAGTTCGGAAACATACTCAGCGGTCTCATATGCGGTATACGGACTGCAAAGGATTTTCCTTGCCTTTAAGCTTTGCTTTATTTTGCGTATGGCGTTTGCGGCTTTTGGGGGGATTGGCTGTATTCCGTGCTGGTCATATGCGATAATGACGGAAGAAACACCAATTTCATTACAGAATTTAACAAAACCTTCTACGTTTTCATCGTCGTCGTTGACGTCGGGGACAACAATGTATTTTGGAATAACTATGCCGACTTTTGCCGCAGAGTACCGTATAAGGTTGTTTTTTACCTTGTCAAAGCAGTCTACGCCTTTTGCTTTTTCAAATGTTTCCTTTGTACCGGAATCAACGCTTACAATCAGAAACACCTGCTCTTTGTCCATAAGTGCGAATAAATCCTCGTCAAACAGCGACCCGTTAGAATTTACTACAACGCTATAGCCGTCAAAGCCCTTGAAGAAATCTTCACGCCCGGGGTGCAAGGTCGGTTCTCCCGAAGTGGAAATAACAACCGAGAAAAAATCGGATAACATGTGCGCGCTGTGTAATGCGTCAATTGTTTTGCGAAGCTCCGGCGCGTCTTTAATTTCACGGTTACTGTGCGTTGAGGAACAGCAGTAAGAGCATTTGAAGTTGCATATGCCTTTTCCGAAATAATTCAGCCACCATGTCTTTGGCTTTGCCGGATACCAGTCCTCTTTTATACATTTGCACGAAGCACAAACCGCAGGTAATGTTTCATTTTGGCAGGCTTCAACCAAGCTGTTGCGTAATTGGTTAAACTTATTTGCAAAACCGATATAATCGTTATCAAACGGAATCTTGGGAGAACCGGGAGTCCAACAGAACACTAAATCGCCGTTGTCGTGTACACATACGGATTTTTCAAAAAACAAGCAGGTTTTTCTTTTAACTATCGGCTCGAAATTAATGATACGTTCTTGCGATAATTTGCCGCTTGAGATTAGCTCCCCCATTATTTGAAACCTATTATCAACAGAGGATATAAAAAACATAGAATTCGGGTATTCTCGGATTGCTTCTTCGGGTGACAGAACCTTTAAGCCTAACAGCCCGTGAAATTCCCAGCCTTGTTTTTTTACATCGCCGTCACAAACGGCGGCGGGTAAAACGCCATAACGCTGTTTAAGCAGGCGAAGTACGCAAATTGTGTTGTTACTGACGGTATAAATTATAACCGGAGTTCCCGCCGTAATATAATCAGAAATGATTTTGATATAATCTTTTTTCATAAATGAACCTTTTTTGATTTTCGTTAATAAAACAACGGGCTTTTTTTAACTGTAACATCTTTCATTGCTTCCTTCATTAGAGCGCAGTTGAACATTTCGGAAAAATGCTTAACTTTATACTCAATGTCATTATCGGAATCTGCAAGCAGTCTCAAGGTTGTCATCGTTGACTTATAATAAATATTAAAAATAAATTTACGGTTTTCTTCGCTTATGCCGTTTCCTAATTCGTTTAAAAAATCGAAGCGACATTGAGCCAAACGGCGGTCTGCAACTATTCGCATGGGGTGGAAATTCTTGCGCGTTACTGAAGAATTATGAATATTGTAGTTATATAAGGATTTATTCAAAACACCAAAGCGTTCGGCTTTCGATAAAACAATATAGTTAAAACAAGTATCCGCGCCGTAAAAGAAAACACCTTCCGAATGTAATTTCGCGAATTTATTTTCAAAATAGTTTACATGTTTGGCAAGAACCTTACGCGAAAACATTTTATTCCATGTTGGCCCCATGAACTTATCATACACAGGGAGATTATCCGTATATTGTTTCGTTTCATAAATCAAATCTTCCCCCGGTATGCGGTTTTCTACGTTGTCGGGTCGTACAAAATCCCAACCACATGCCGCTATATCCAAGTTATTCGATTTTACGAAGTTGAACATATCCTCTATAAAAGTGGGTTGCATTGTATCATCTGAATCTATAACGCAAATCCAATCCGCAACACGAATATCGCGGAAATATTCTAAATAATTTTTACTGTTAGACAGCTGTTCATTGATATTTTCAGAATCTGCCAGCCCATAAATCACCGAAATATATGAACCGGTATAGTTTTCTTTTCGCTTTACGGCGATAATCCTATCGTCCTTTTGCATATATTCGCAGATAATTTTCCATGTTGAATCATTACTGCCGTTGTCAGCTACGAAGAACACAAAGTCGCGATAAGTTTGGCACAATACGCTTTCTATTGCTTCTCTTATGGTTTTTTCAGCGTTATACGCGCTCATTGTAATAGCTATTTTTTCCATAAATCTCCTTAATAGGTTATATCTGCTCTGCCGCTTTAAATCTAATTGTATCATCTCCAAAACTTACACAACTTCGGCATGACACACGCGGAGTATTGTTGAAATTCCGTATAGTTTCCCGCTTTTCTGCTATTGTTGTTTCATCGTCATTTAAGTCGATGAAATCACGTTTGGCGGGTTTAATCTTACCAAGCTCGCTCGCCATAAGAGAACGTGCACAACCGTGAAATTTACCGCGATAAAGATGGAAATTCTTCATGCCGTATTGTCCGCAACTCTCGAATTGCTTCTGCAATTCAGCGTCTGACCTGCCGCGGTCTGAAAAATCGGTGTTATCAACCCAACCGCCGTAATGCTGTATATCGCCGTGATATTTCTTGATTACATAAGGTATATTTTCTTTAATAAATAATTCGACAAGGTCATCTTTTTTATATGAATACTTAGCGTAATTGCTGATTTGTATTTGCAGGTTTTCACCGTACTTTTTGTATAAAACTATATCTTTTTTGCAGGGTAAAAGCGTAGCGTTTGTAATGATTATAAGTTTATCAAATTTTTCTTTATACCGTAAACAATGCTCATATACTTCCCACAAATCGTTGCGCATAAATATTTCGCCACCGACAAATTGAAGCCACTCTGTATAATCTACAATTTCAAAAATACGGTCTATATCGCTTATGATTTCATGTACGGGTACATGCTTCGGATTGTTGAACATAGTTACATAATTACTGCAAAGCTTACATTTTAAAGTGCATTTTAATGTAGGTATAATTGCTAAGCGTCTTAGCATTAAAGGTTCGTGCATAATACTTCCTCTTCTAATATGCATACAACACCGTATCCCATGTATATGGTGAATAGTGTTTCAGCATAAAACTGTAATCGGGGTTGAATTTATATAAAATATCGGTCAATTCATATATGTCTTCCGGCTTGTGATATGTACAAACTGCGATTATCGGACGGGCTGTTTTGATTGTTTTTTCAGAGCCTAAGAGAGCCTGTTTTTCCGAGCCTTCAATGTCTATTTTAATGAAAGTAGGATAAACCTCGGCGGGTTTATCGGAAAACAATTCATCAAGCGATATAAGTGATACTGTTGAAGAAGCACTTTCCTTGACGTTGCTTCCGGCAAGCAGACCAAGCTCAGCCTTTTGCTCGCAAGTTCCGCTCCATAAGCCTTTGGGTATTATCTCGATATTAGAATACTCACCAAGATTTTCTATTGCTCTTTCTAAATTCTGCTCATCTATATCGAAACCGTAAATATGTTTATATTTGCCGTTTACACGCTTTATAAATTCCTTCGTTGTGTCACCGAAATACAATCCCGCATCAACAAACACCTCGTTATCAGTAAGTTTTATTTCGTCGGGGAAGTAGGAATTATCGGGCGGCTCATACTCAAAAGTGTCATTAAAAAGATATGATTCTATGGTTTTTATAACAACAGCCTTTGAGGTTTCATCTTTCAAAAAATCATATATTCTTTTATAGCCGTTTAAATGCGGTGCAATTTCATCTAAGGTAAGATTCACAACCTCAACTCGTGACTTCTTGAAAAATTTAAAGGCGTTATCAAAAGTAAATACCTGATTTTCATTAAATCCCAACTTCAAAACATAATCATATATTGCTTTATGGGTTCTCGGAGCGGCGGCAGAAACTACAACATTTGCCCCCGAAAACTTTGATACAAGAACGTCGGGCGAAATTATTTGAAGTCCGGTTTCCGCATCGGTCCCTGTTTTATTGCTATCACAAAAGCACTCTACATCAATACCGTGCGCGGCGAAATTTTTGACTATTACCCCGCCGAAAAAACCTAATCCGTATAAGATAACAGGGCGGTTTGTAAGCCTGTTTTTGAGCAAAGCAAGATTTTCTGTATCTTTGCCGGATTTGTATCTTTTTTCAATTCTTTTTAATTTTTCATCGAATGTTAGCATAACGACTGTTCCTCATGTCTGAAATTAATTTTTTACAATTGCAATACTCATTAAATCTCCGATGGGTATTGCGGTAAGACCTTCTTTTTCTAAAAATTCATCTACAGCCTTTGTGACGCCTAAGCAACCACAAAAATAATCGTGTATTAAAATTACGCCACCGCTTGACATTAACGGATAGAAGATTTCAAGCCCTGCTTTTGTCGGCTGATATAAATCAGTATCAATATTTACAAAAGCAAATTTCTCATGGCGGATATCAAACGTTTCGGGAAAATAACCTTTTTTTATCATACAGTTTTCGGGAAACGGCATAATATTTATAACATCTTCAACGGTGCAATCTTTCAAGAAATTATTTTTTTCTACCCAGTTAAACAAACCTTGAGAATCCGGATTTTTACTTTTCTCTACATCTAAATCGTTTTCCGGAAACCCTTCAAATGTATCAAACAAATATAATTTTTTTGTCGGGAAAACTCTGTTTATCTCCTTTGCAAAACTTCCTCTATGAACACCGATTTCAGCCGCGCTTCCCTCAATATTATTCTCGTAAGCATAGAAAGAAAAGGATTTTAGAAAGTTATTACGGGCTTCTTCGGAGTATTTTAAAAATGACGGTGTGGGAGAATCACTTGATTGCCAATATTCGCTATACATGCGATTGACCTTTCGGGCGGGTATTTCCAAATCTTCTGTTAGTTGCTTGTAAATGCTTTCTAATCCTGAAACAGAAGCTATATGAACTAAATCAAAATCCACTTCTTTCAAAATAGATGGCGGTAAAACACGAACGTGCGCGTGGGGGGGGACATTTTCAGCATTAGCATTATTATCCGTAAAAAACAATATTTCCTGTTTATCCTTAAGTCGTTCGTACAATGTTTTTCCATAGCTACCGGCTCCGAAAATCACTACTTTTTTCATCTGCTTTCCCTCATCCTTTGTATTACTTAGTTTTTTACAATTGCTATGCTCATTAAGTCTCCTATTGGTAAAGCAGTCAAGCCTTGCTTTTGGACAAACTCATCAACCGCTTTCTGAACCCCTAAAAAATCACCGAAATAGTCATGTATAAGGATTACTCCACCCCGCGACATTAGCGGATAAAATATTTCAAGTCCTGCTTTTGTCGGCTGATACAAATCGGTGTCAATATTGACAAAAACAAAGTTCTCGTTCTCAAGGTCAAATGTTTCGGGGAAAAAGCCTTTTTTTATAATACAATTATCGTTATTATTCAAATTGCCTAAGCATGTATTTACATTGCCGTCTTTCAGATAATCTGCTTTAGATAAAAAATTATCGACCCATTTGAAATTCAGGTTATCAATTTTTTCTTTGCTTAAATCACGTTCGTCAAAGCCCTCAAAGGTGTCAAAAAGGAATAGTTTTCTGTCGGGAAAAGCGAACATAATTTCTTTAGCAAAATGCCCTTGATAAACTCCAAGCTCTGCGGTGTTGCCGTCAATGTTATTTTTATAAATATAAAAAGCGAGGTTATTCAAGAAATCAATGCGCGCCTTATTTCCGTTTCCGACTGTAATGTGCGTTTCCGTGAGTTCTTTATAAGACTTACTGAAAGAACTTATAATTTTATCTGCCGAAACATTTAAATCATTAATCAGTTGCGAATATATTTCATCAATTCCGGTAACTGCGGCAATATAAATATAGTCGAAATCGGTGTGCAATAATTCTGATGGCGACAGAACCTTTGTATGTGTGAACGCTGGATTATTATAATTGTTATCAACAAAAAACAATACATTTTGCTTATCCTTTATGTGGTCGTACAGCAATTGTCCTGTATGACCAGTGCCGAAAATTATAACTTTTTTCATAATTACCTTTACATTACTTTTTTATTTCAAGTTACAGTAAAAAAAGATATTTAGGAAATGTATAACCCCATCCATTCCCGCTCGAACTCCAAAATAAACCCGCCGCCCAAAAACTCATCTTTATTATCTCGCAGCACTCCAACCATAGCCCCTAATTGCTTATCACAATCTGTTATTCCAAGCCTATTTATCTTTTCAATCATGCTTATCATAAACGACCACTCAAAGTACCGCCACGCCCCTGCGCTGTTTGGGAAAAGCCCCGAAAGCCATGCGGTACGCTCGCGGTACGCGCTTAGGTATTCATCAAGGGTTTCGGCATTAAGCAAATTGTGGTTTGTTGTCCACGCTGAATTGTTTGTCTCATGCCTGTAGAAGGTGTATTTCGGCAACCCGTGATAGGCAACTTTCTTAGAAAAAGCAAGAAGTCTGTACATTTGAAAAATGTCATCATACTTGTCGCTTTCAGAAAAACGGATTTTATCCGCGAGATTTTTCTTAAATAGTTTAGTAGGAAAAGCCATATTATAGCGTTTGCGCCACATTAACTCAATTAGAGCTTCCTCAGCGGCCATAATGCGTTTTTCATCATAAATCTTATCTGCCGCACCGCAAATAGCAACATCGGCGTTATTTTCTTTTGCTAAATTATGCAGAAACTCAAGAAAACCCGGCTCACACCAGTCATCATCGTCAATAAACGCTACATACTCACCTTTTGTCACGCTAAGTCCGGCGTTGCGTCCGCTTCCGATATTACCTCGCTCACGATGAATCACCTTAACTCGGTTGTCTTTTTTTGAGTATTCTTCGGCAATCGCACCGCTTTTGTCCGATGAACCGTTGTTTACTATAATAAATTCAAAATCGCGAAAGGTCTGCGCTAAAACGCTTTCGATTGCTCTGCTTACAAGCTTTTCGCGATTATACGAGAGCATAATAATAGAAATCATTAATCGTCCCACACCTTCCACGAGGCTTCGCCCCTATTCCAAAAATCCTCAAGGTCTTTTTTATCTCTTTGTGTATCCATACATCTCCAATGCCCGTAATGCTTATAAACACCGAGCTTGCGCTGTGTACTCAACCGCTCCATCGGGTCGCGTTCGAGAATTGTATAATCATTTTCTATATAACCGAATAATTCAGGCTCGGCAACCATAAATCCACCGTTCACCCAGCCTCCGTCTTCTTTGGCTTTTTCATTGAAAGCTGTTATTGTGTGTCCCTCAATATCTAAAACGCCAAATCTCATACCCGGCTGAATTCCCGTCAATGTAAGTGTTTTGTCGGATTCGTCATGCTGTTTTAGCAAGGCGTTTAAATCAACATTACTCACTCCATCACCGTATGTAATCATAAACCGCTCTTTGCCAATGAATGGTGCAATTCTTTTGATACGCCCGCCTGTATGCGATTCGGCGCCGGTATCAACAAGCGTAACCTTCCACGGCTCTGATACGTTTGCATGAACCATCATTTTACCGCCGTCGGAAAAATCAAAGGTTATGTCGCTGCGGTGCATATAATAATCGGCGAAATATTCTTTTATCATATAACCCTTATAACCGCAACAGATTACAAATTCATTAAATCCAAACGCCGAATAATATTTCATAATGTGCCATATTATCGGCTTTTCTCCTATTTCAATCATAGGCTTTGGTTTTAAATGGGATTCCTCTGATATACGGGTTCCATAGCCCCCCGCAAGGATAGCAACCTTCATTTTTATACCGCTCCTAAAGCCTTTTTCTTAACAAAAGCGTATATTTTCGCCCCTGCCGTACCGTCTGCGTTTTCTACCGCGTTTTGAAGCATTTCCTGCTTTAACATTCTGTATAAGTTCGCATCCGGATATTCATCTTCGTTTACTATGAAATGTATAAATCTTTCAATAAAATTTGTATATTGAAATTTATCAATATAGTCCTTGTCATTAAAATTATGCCAATTAATTATCCACTCTTCCCCTATAACATTTGGTTTTCTTTCCGTTTGCATATTTTGTATTCGTTTTTTGAGGATCGGCGTAAAATCAACAGAATCATCTTCTATAAGTTTCTCAGGCCAATAGGCATAACTCTGCGAGACAAACGGTTTTCCGGTTGCAAGATACAAAAGTAACAATGAACTTTCACCGGTATAGAAAGCATCGCTCCACGCAATGGCTCTATGCAAATCCGAAGTATCGTCAAAAATCCCATAACCGGCAAGCTTGTAATTCTCCACAACCTCAAGATAATCATTCAATAAATGCGGTTGCATACTCTTATATGTAACATCACTCAATGGATGCGGTCGCCACCATATTACTATATCTTCGCGGTTTTTAAAGGTTTCTAAATTACGCAGACATTCAAGATAAAACTCTTTTCCCTTTAATACATCTTCTAAAGATGTTGATAAAAGGAGAATTTTCCTTTCACCAATTATTTTTTGCCATTTTATCGGTAAGTCGTAATCTTCTTTTTTTGTGTTAATAACCTTGTCGATTTTGGCTGAACCCAACGTAACCGCTCTTTTTTGATTTGCCCCCCCGGTGTTAATATATTTTTTTAAAAGGTGGTTTATCTGTTCGGTGTATTCCTTTGAATGTGTCACATATACATCACACGAAAGATGCCCCTGCGATATTACGCAATTTTCCCTTGGCTTTTTAGGTATCAAATAAGGTAACCCATAGTCAATAAAAACAAGCATATCAGAAAACTTTTTCAACCGTTCCGAGTAAAAATCAGGATGAACGCTTGTAACATAGTTCCTATTATCGTATGGATTATGAAAGAATATAACATCAGGTCTGCGCGATTCAATGTCATATTTTTGCCAATCTGCAACCGTAATATTTTTCGGGTACAAATCCCCCTCATAAACCATTTCACCGAATGAGCCATCCGAGTTCTTATTGTAATACGGTATCGGAACAACAATAACATCACACTGCGGGTCGTCTCTCGCCGCAACCCAAACCGACTCAAAGCTATCCCACATAGAAGCCTTATACGGCATAAACACAATTTCGATTTTGTCAATTTTTATATCATTTTTTATGCTGTTTTCTATTTCTACTATTTGCTTTTTTAGTTTCTTT
>WRMH01000028.1:4418-25723 GCA_009777235.1 Oscillospiraceae bacterium | reverse complement strand
GCTGAACATCGACAGCGACTGGAACTATCATATACAAATAGAATGGATACCCGTCCCCGGCTCCGACCATCTGCTCACTTCCAAATACGAAATTATCCGTACACGCAACGATGGGTCAGCCACTGAAATGATTTTAGAACTCGAAGATAACGCGTATATCTACAATCTCCTACAGTCCGGCGATTGGGTTTATTATTTTGAACCGAACATTATGAGTATCTGTAGGGTCAATGTAAACACCAAAGAAACATCAGTAGTTATGGACGATACCCGTGGCGGAGAGGCCTATATAGTAGACGGTGATTACTTGTATTTTGGTCTTCGGCTTGACCCGGACGACTGGCAGCGGACGTTGCATCGCATAAAAACCGACGGCACAGGTCTTATGCGCGTGGGCGACATGATGAATCCAGATACCCTAAACGTGGCGGGGGACTGGGTGTTCAATTATGAACACAACAATATCTACCGCATACGCGCCGACGGCAGCGGAGATGTGATTACCGTTTACGAATGGGGCATGAATAATTAAAAAGGTAACAATATACTATTGGAGGCAACGGTTATGAGTAATGCCAAAAGCAACCGGACGGAAAAAACTATTGATGAAACAAGTATACTTCAGCTTATGGAATTTACTATGTCGGGCAATTCATTTGGTATAAACGTGGCAAAGGTCACGGAAATTATGCGCAATACAGCCATAACTCCCATGACTCTATCGCACCCTTGCATTGACGGTATTTTCAAACCGCGCGACAGGCTCATAACCGTCATCAATCTGCCCAGATATATGGCCCTGCCCGAAAACGAAAACCTCACAGACAATATGTTCATGCTCACGAACTTTGAAAACACAAACGCCGCGTTTGTCGTGCATACGGTTGAGGGTATGCATCGCGTGAAATGGAGCGACGTCGAAAGGCCGTCCTCAATAATTTACGGCGCAAATGACAGCGTTATCACAGGCACTGTAAAAATAGAAGACAGGCTCATAACCATCATTGATTTTGAAAAGGTGCTCTACGATATAAACCCGGAAACCGGCTTGCAAATTTCCGAAGTTGAAAAAATGGGCGCGCGCGAACACAGCCAAAAACCTGTAGTGGTCGTTGAAGACTCCGTTTTTCTTCGCAGAATGTTATTAGAATCGCTCCAAGTTGCCGGCTATGAAAACATATCGGAATTTGATAATGGTCAGGATGCTTGGGACTACTTGGTTAAGTGTCGTGATGAATGTCTTGAAAACATCACGCCTATTGAGAAAAAAGTGTCTATCGTCATCACCGATATAGAAATGCCGAGAATGGACGGCCATCACCTGACTAAATTGATCAAAAACGACAATGTCCTCTCTAAGATACCCGTCCTTGTATTTTCCAGCCTCATTGACGACGCGCAAAAACAGCAAGGGCTCTCCATTGGCGTAAACGCGCACCTCTCCAAGCCGCAAATCGGTATGCTTGTCAGCACGATGGATGAGTATATTTTGTAAGCAGAGCCGTATTCATCAAGCAAAGTTGCTGTATTTGACTCTGCCGACAGTTTTTTCCGGCAATGACCTACTTGCAGCGGCGCAAAATTTCCTCCGCAATCCCATCAGCGTCCAATCCGTACATTTTCATAAGCTCACCTGTCGTTGCCACCGGAGGGGTATTTTGCCCCAGATTGATCGAAACGATACGCACACTTTTTTGAAAAGAATCCGCGTCAAGCGCGAGTAAAGACGCAAGCGAGCCGTGAGCCGCACATTCTTCAACAACAAACAATGTATTTACATTTTTTAGTAATGATGTGATTTCTCCCACGGTAACGTCGTCGAGCCGAGTGAGCTTGATAACGGCGGCGCTTACTCCCCTGTTATCCAACAAATCTGCCGCCCGCAAGGAGTTATGGACAAGCCGCCCATATGTGATAATAGCGACGTCTCTTCCGCTTTTTAGCATCATTGGACGGTACGGCGCGCGGCTTATTGTGGCCGCCTCTGTGCTGTTTTTGGATGTGGCGGCGTTTTTTGCGGAATTTTCGGCGATGCCTGATTTTGCAAAATGTTCCGGGTCACTTCTCGGATAGCGTATCGCCACAGGACCGTCTGTCTCATATATGGCAAACCGGAGCATATCATATACTTCCGAAATATCGGACGGGCACAGTATTTTCATATTTGGCATCTGCAAAAGCATACCCACATCAAGCGTTCCTTGATGGGTTTTTCCGTCGTCGGCCACCAATCCCGCACGGTCTACGGCAAAAATAACCTTTTGACCCGCAAGGCACACATCGTGAAAAAGCATATCATAAGCGCGCTGAAGAAATGTCGAGTATATCGCGCATACAGGTATCATGCCTTGTTTAGCGAGGCCGCCCGCCATTGTTACCGCGTGCCCTTCCGCAATGCCGACGTCAAAAAATCTATCCGGATATTTCTGTGCATATCCGTCAAGACCTGTACCCGATTTCATTGCGGCCGTTATAGCGCATATTTTATTATCTTTCCCGGCAAGCTCCGTAAGAGCCTTGCCAAAGGCTTCCGAAAAAGATTTTGACGCAGTTCCCGCCTGCTCTCCGTTTTTTACGTTAAAACACGACACACCGTGATACTGCTCCGGCTTATCCTCGGCAAACTGATACCCCTTGCCTTTGATCGTGAGCATATGTATCAACACAGGCTTTTTAATTTCCCTCGCCACTTTGAGCAGCCTGCATATCTCTTTGATATTGTGACCGTCCACAGGCCCGAGATAGACAAAACCCATATTTTCAAACATACTTGAGGGCAAGAGAGCTTTTTTGAAGCCTGACTTTATTTTTCTGAAAAACTTAGTAACGCCCTTTCCTATAAGTGGAATCTTTGCGATTGTTTTCCGGTAAACCTTCTTTAGCGACAGATAGTATGGGCGCACGCGAAGATGCGCAAGGTGACGCGCCAATCCTCCGACGTTTTCAGTTATGGACATTTCATTGTCATTGAGTATTACAATGAGCGGCTCTCCGCTTTGACCCGCGTCCGAGAGACCCTCATAGGCGAGCCCTCCCGTGAGTGCCCCGTCGCCGATAAGGGCTATAACCGAGTAGTCTTCTCCGAGCAGCGTTCTCGCCCTTGCCATGCCGAGCGATACGGATACCGAGGTTGAAGCGTGTCCCGATATAAATGCATCATGCCCGCTCTCGCTCGGATCGGGAAATCCAGATACTCCCGTAAGCCTGCGGAGATTTGTAAAATCTTCCCGTCTGCCCGTGAGTATTTTGTGAACATAGCACTGATGGCCTACGTCAAAAATCAGCCTGTCGCGGCTCGTGTCAAATACATTGTGAATGGAGACGGTCAGCTCCACGACTCCGAGGTTTGAAGCGAGGTGCCCGCCTGTCTGCGATATGTTTTTGAGCAGAAAAGCCCGCAAATCGTCACAGAGCGTGTAAAGCTCCGGAATGCTCATTTTCTCAATATCTTTTGGCGAACTGATTGTTTCTAACATATGCATAATTACTCTGCCCATGAGTGCTTGGAAGCGTTTGCAAAAAAGCAACTCTATATACTGTACCGCGCTCCCAATGAATTTCTATATGCGGTATGATACCACACGAGCCTTGTTTGTGCAACAGTAAAAAAGCCTGTGTTTCAGAACCGGCTCGAAATGGTCTGAGATGTAACAAAAACTTACGGCGGGGTCAAGTTATTCAACTAAACCTTTACAAACTATCAGCTTTGATGTAAAATGCAAAAGTGAGTAAGCTGTGCAGCCGCGTGGGATGCGCCCAAAGGTCTCTCACGAGGAAAGTCCGGGCTCCACAGGGCAAGAATAACGGGTAACGCCCGCCGAAGGCGACTTCAGGACAAGTGCAACAGAGATATACCGCCGCAGGCGGCAAACGCCGCTCACGGCAAGGGTGGAAAGGTGAGGTAAGAGCTCACCCGGCGAGAGGAGACTCTTCGCCGCTGTAAACTCTATTCGGAGCAACACCGCGGGAGGACGCAAAGCCGGCCCGGCTGTTCTCAGGAGGTGGCTCGAGCTCATTGGCAACGGTGAGCCTAGATAGATGGCTGCAGACAGGCTTCGGGGCTAACTACCACCCGCTCCGCGGCCTTTCACAGAATCCGGCTTACAGGCTTACTCACAAAACACCACTGATATATAATCAAAACAAAGAGGAGCAAATTATGGGAAATACCTTATATAATGAAGCGCATTTGGACGAGTATGTAGACCTTATCATGCGTCAGGGAATCAACATCACGCCCGGACAGACACTTGTAATAAATTGCCCGGTTGACTGCGCTTTTTTTGCGCGAAAGGCGAGCCTCGCGGCGTATGAAGCGGGAGCGTCAAATGTGTATATCCGCTGGAATGACGATGCGTGTTCACGTATAAAATATCTCATGGCCGACGAAAAAGTTTTTGACGTTTTTCCGCCTTGGGACAAGCTCCAGTTAGATACGCTCTCGCAGGAAGGCGCGGCATTTCTTTCCGTATCGGCGGCAGACCCCGAGGCTTTCAAAGGCGTCAGCCCGGACAGGCTGAGCAGATTTAATATAGCCTCGTCAACCGCCTTAAAAGGATATTTTGAAAAAATCATCACACATGGCGTGAGATGGTGCATCGCCTCGATTCCGTCTGAGGCTTGGGCAAAAAAAGTATTTCCAAAAGCCGCGGACACCGACGAAGCGATGAGTCTCCTCTGGAAAACTATTTTCTCGGCGACAAGGGTCGGCGGAACAGACGGCAAAGCCTGTGAAAAATGGCAGGCTCATGTCGCCCGTCTCAAGGAACGCGCCGCCGCGCTAAATCGCTATCAGTTTGCCGCGCTGCGATATAACAACAGCGCCGGCACGGATTTATATATCGAGCTGCCGCAAAACCACGTTTGGCAGGGCGGCGGCGATATCGCCAAGGATGGCCGCGCTTTTTTGCCGAACATACCGACCGAAGAGATTTTTACGGCGCCCAAGGCAAGCGGCGCAAACGGAACCGTTGTGGGTACCATGCCCAGCATTTTCCGCTCAAACCTCATTGACGGCTTTTCTATCACGTTCAAAGACGGCAAAGTCGTATCATATGACGCTGAAATCGGCAAAGAACATTTGAAAAACATGATTTATGATATACCCGCTATGGATATGCTCGGCGAGATAGCCTTGGTTGATTTCGACTCCCCTATTTCAAACACGGGCATATTGTTTTACAACACGCTCTACGATGAAAACGCGAGCTGCCACCTTGCACTTGGCAGCGCATACCCCGATTGTATCAAAGGCGGCGCCGAAATGACGGAAGACGAGCGCAAAGAAAACGGCATAAATATTTGCGACAGCCATCATGATTTCATGATTGGTTCCGCAGACCTGTCCATAATAGGCATAACGGCGTCCGGCGAAGAGATAGCCGTGTTTTCAAACGGAAACTTCGTTATCTGATCTTGCATGAAGAATTTCGCGATAATTTGCGTTATCCGCGATCAAATCATAAACGCTTATCATTTCACAGGCGACAAATGATGAGTACGCATATTTCGCATATTTGCCACTGTTTGCGTCGCCTGAGAAATGGCGGTTTCCTTTGGCCAGTAAAAAAACAAACAATAAACGGCATCCCGGCGCTAACAACAAAATCCGGCTGACAATGCTTGAGGCCGTCGTCAAGGCGACGCGGATTGGTCTGTGGGACATTACCATAGCAGAAGGCAGCCCGATACACCCGGACAATGTGTTTATATGGTCTGATGAATTTCGGCATATGCTCGGGTTTTCAAGTACAAAGGATTTTCCAAACACCTTTGACGCTTGGGCGTCTCGCCTGCATCCCGATGATTATGACGATGCTTTCAAGGCAGTATCGGAACATCTGGATGATAAGACGGACAAAACTCCGTATGACGTGGAATACAGATTACAAAAAAGAGACGGCAGCTACGGATATTTCCGAGCGTGCGGTCATGCTATCCGCGACAAGCACGGAACCGCTATAAGAGTTGCCGGAGCTATCATGGATATCACCGAAACCAAAAACATTTTGCAAACCACGGAAGAACAGCGGCAGAGCGCGGTTGCCGCCAGTGAAGCAAAAAGCGCGTTTTTAAGCAACATGAGCCACGAGATACGCACGCCTATAAACATGATTATCGGTATGACGTCAATCGGCAAGACAGCACCGGACAGCGAAAAAAAGGACTACGCTTTTGACAAAATAGAAAATGCCTCCCGGCATCTGCTCGGCGTTATCAATGACATTTTGGATATGTCAAAGATCGAGGCCAATAAGCTGGTTTTATCGCCCGTCAGCTTTGAGTTTGAGAAAATGCTAAATAACGTCGTAGGTATTTTTGAAAGCGAAATTGATAACCGGCGGCAAAAGCTGCATATCAGCGTTTCAAAAAACATACCGAGGCTGCTCATCGGAGACGATCAGCGGCTTTCACAGGTTATAGCAAACCTGTTGTCAAATGCTGTAAAATTCACTCCCGAAGGCGGTCAAATCACCTTAAAAGCCATGTTGCTGTCATCAAAAGAAGACGTTTGCCGCCTCAAAATCAGCGTCTCCGACACAGGAATCGGTATAACCGAAGATCAGAAAGACAACCTGTTTGAGTCTTTCACACAGGCCAAAGCAGGCATCTCACGCACTTTCGGCGGTACGGGGCTCGGTCTTTCCATATCAAAGCGAATAGTGGATTTAATGGACGGAAGCATACGGGCAGATTCGAAATACGGGAAAGGGTCAACATTTACATTTACAGTGGCTTTACTGCGCGGCTCGCCCTCTTCCGATGCCTGTGCGGGCAAACTTTCCGGCAAAATGGTTGCTGATGACCTTTTGCGCACGGATTTTTCGGGACACACCATTCTTGTCGTTGAAGATATTGACATTAACCGTGAAATTATGCATTCAATGCTAAGTTCCTTTAACCTCACCGTTGAATACGCCGAAAACGGCGCCGCCGCAATTGATTTATTCACCGAGTCTCCCGATAAGTATGACGTTATTTTTATGGATATACATATGCCCGTTATGGATGGGCTGTCCGCCACGCGCCGCATACGCGAGCTTGATATCCCAAACGCAAGCTCTGTTCCGATAATCGCAATGACGGCGAATGTTTTCCGCGAGGATATAGACGAGTGCCTTAAAGCCGGCATGAACAGTCACATAGGCAAACCCATCAACGCCGACGATGTGGTGATGAAGCTAAACTACTATTTGACCTGACCTGTTTTGGTCTTGTAAGCATTGCCGCAATAATTTTACATTTTTTTAGCGGGCATCTGTGGCAATCCGCAAAGATGCGTGAAAGGTACAAGGTATGATTGGCAAACTCTTTTCAAAGGTTTTCGGAACATATAACGAGCGCGAGCTTAAAGCTCTCGAACCGATAGTGATAAAAATAGAAGCTCTCGAAGAGGAGTACCGCAATTTATCCGACGATGCTCTCCGGGCAAAAACCGCCGAGTTTAAGAAAAGGCTTGACGAGGGCGCGACTTTTGACGATATTTTGCCGGAGGCTTTTGCGGCGTCCCGAGAAGCCTCCGACAGGGTGCTTGGTATGCGTCCTTTTCGCGTGCAGCTAATAGGCGGGATCGTTTTGCATCAAGGCCGTATCTCCGAAATGAAAACAGGCGAAGGCAAAACGCTTGTCGCGGTCATGCCCGCGTATCTAAATGCCCTCTCGGGAAATGGCGTGCATATAGTCACCGTCAATGACTATTTAGCAAAACGCGACAGCGAATGGATGGGCAAGGTGCACCGTTTCTTGGGTCTCTCCGTCGGCCTTATCGTTCACGGCCTCACAAACGACGAAAGACGCCGCGCTTACGCCTCCGATATAACCTATGGCACTAACAACGAGCTCGGATTTGATTATCTGCGTGACAATATGGCGCTTTACAAACGGGATATGGTGCAGCGCGGCCATGTTTTTGCCATAGTTGACGAGGTTGACTCCATTCTTGTAGACGAAGCCCGCACTCCGCTTATTATTTCCGGTCAGGGGGACGAGTCTACAGAGCTTTACACCAAGGTCAACGATTTTGTTTCACGCCTGAAAAAGACAGTATACGCTTCCATTGACGAAAAATCGCAGGAAGATGAAACTCTGGAGTCCGATTATGTGGTAGACGAAAAATCAAAGACGGCCACTCTCACCGCGCGGGGTATTCAAAAAGCCGAGAAGCAATTTAACCTTGAAAATCTTGCCGACCTTGAAAACAGCACATTGTCTCATCATATAAATCAGGCGCTCAAAGCATATGGGACGATGCACCGTGATATTGATTATGTCGTCAAAGACGGCGAAGTCATCATAGTTGACGAATTTACCGGACGCCTTATGCTTGGCAGGCGTTATTCGGAAGGGCTGCATCAAGCTATTGAAGCCAAAGAACGTGTTGAGGTGGCGCGCGAAAGCAAAACCCTTGCGACGATCACCTTCCAAAATTATTTTCGCCTCTATGCAAAGCTCTCCGGCATGACCGGCACTGCCCTCACGGAGGCCGAAGAGTTTGGCGCGATATACAAATTGGATATTATTGAGATTCCAACCAACAAACCGTTGATACGCATTGACAATCCCGACGTTATATACAAAAATGAAAACGGTAAATATAAGGCGATTGTCGGGCAGATCGAAGAATGTAACAAAAAAGGCCAGCCGGTGCTTGTCGGCACGGTTTCTATCGAAAAAAGCGAGCTTTTGTCCATGCAGCTAAAAAAGCGCGGCATCGCTCACAATGTGCTAAACGCGAAGCAGCACGAGAAAGAAGCCGAAATCGTCGCGCAGGCCGGTAAGGTCGGTGCGGTCACAATCGCGACTAATATGGCAGGGCGCGGCACGGACATAGTTCTTGGCGGCAACCCCGAATATTTGGCGAAAAACGATATGAAAAAAGCCGGATTTTCCGAAGAAGCTATCAACGAAGCGACCGGATTTGCCGAGACCGATGATGAAGAAATCATTGCCGCCCGCAAGCTGTTTACCGAAAAACTTGACTTGCACCGCGCCGTCACCATGAAAGAAGCCGACAAAGTTCGCAGCTCGGGAGGCTTGTTCATTCTCGGCACCGAGCGTCATGAGGCAAGGCGTATAGACAATCAGCTTCGCGGACGCGCCGGACGGCAGGGCGACCCCGGCGAAACGAGATTCTACATCGCGCTCACCGACGATATTATGCGGCTTTTCGGGTCAGAACGCATTATGGGCATGATGGAAATGCTCGGGCTTGAAGAAGATATGCCTATTGAGCGTAAAATGCTTTCCAACGCGATAGAATCCGCGCAGCGCAGGGTTGAAAGCCGCAATTTCCAAATGCGCAAGAACGTGCTTGAATATGACGACGTCATGAATAAGCAGCGCACGATCGTTTATGACCAACGCCGCAAAGTCCTTGACGGTGAAGATATAACCGGCAATATTCAAACGATGATTTCTGAAACGGTTGAATCCGCCGTCAATTTGGGATTTAAGGGCGGGGATCATATTGACGAACGCTCCCGTTTATCAGAAATATTGCTGCCGCTCGAGGCGCTGTTTTTACAAAAATACGAGATCAAAATGCCCGCTAACGGCTTTAGCAAAACCGAGCTTGAAGATTTGCTCATGGAAAAAGCCGCCGCCGCTTATGCCGCCAGAGAAAATGAATTTGGCTGCGCCCCCGGCACAACCACCCCGCTCATGCGCGAGCTCGAGCGTGTTATTATGCTGCGCGTCGTAGATGAGTTTTGGATGGAGCATATTGACGCGATGGAGAGCCTGCGCGACAGCGTGCGCCTGCGAGCGTACGCCCAAACCAATCCCGTAGATGAGTATAAACGCGAAGGCTTTGATATGTTTGAGGAAATGATCGGCGGCATAAAGGACGAGGTCGTCCGCAGGATATTTACCGTGCGCATCAAAACAAACCAGTCCATGCAGCGGCGCGGCGTGGGCGGGAATATCAGAGTCGGCGCGCAAAATCCATTTGCCGCATCCGGCGCGTCCGGCCACGCGGCAAGGCGCACCGCCCAAGGCGGCGGAACTCAAGGCGACGGGGCGGCTCGGAGTCAGCCGATACGCGGCGCGCAAAAGATTGGACGAAACGATCCTTGTCCGTGCGGCAAAAAACGACCCAATGGTTTGCACATGAAGTACAAAGATTGCTGCGGCAGAAATGCGTAGAAGAAATATAAAGTGAGTTGAAATGATTTTTTCCGAGATTACCGATAAAGGTTTAACATATCTGACCGCGCCAAATATATCGGCAAGCCATGCTTTTACCACGCGCTGCGCTCTGTTTGAAGAAAAATCAAAAAGCTCCGATATGCGGATGCTTTGCGGCATATTCGGGCTTCATGCCGATAATTTTGTCTATTCGCATCAAGTCCACGGTCACATCATTCGGGTTATCACTAAAAAAGACAAAGCCGTCAAAGAAGCCGCAAATCCGCCGGATGGCGATGGGCTCGTCACCCAAATACCCGGTATTGCGCTGACGGTATTTTCCGCCGACTGCGTGCCTATACTCTTGCATGACCCTGTAAAACACGTAGTTGCTGCCGTTCATGCCGGTTGGCGAGGCACCTCTTTAAACATAGCACAGGCGGCGGTTCATATAATGCAAAGCGAGTTTGGCTCTTTGGCCTCCGACGTGCAGGCGGCAATCGGCCCGTCTATCTCTAAATGCTGTTTTGAAACAAATGAAGACGTAAAAACAGCTCTTTATAAAGCGCTCGGCAGCTCCGGCGATTTATGCGTGTCGGCAAGCGGCGGCAAATATTTAATTGACCTCAAAAAAGCCAACCGCCTTATGCTCTCTATGGCAGGCGTGGAGAATATTTCAATATCCGGCGACTGTACCGTGTGCACGGACGACAAATACTGGTCTCACAGAAAACACGGTTCTTCGAGAGGCAGCCAAGCCGCCATGATATGGCTGTGAACCGTATTATATACAAACATACAAGCGTATGAGGTAAAGACCTATGCCGCGAAAAAAGCTCATATTTTTTATACTGATTTTTTGCCTGCTCTTACAGGGATGCTGGCTTTCAAATATGCCCGTCTATGTCCCCCCGAGCGTACCGACCCCTCCGATACTTGACGACCCTCCGCTCATTATCGAGCAAACGCCCACCGCCGCCCCTTCCGCTCGCGGTATGTTTATAATCAGGTATGAGCCTGCCAACACATTAAACCCGATATTGGCTCTAAACAGAGATAATATTTCAATCACATCGCTCATGTATGAGAGCTTGTTTGTTTTGGACGAAAACTTGACTGCCGCGCCGCTTTTGTGCGAGTCTTGGGAAAGCGAAGATAATATCACGTTTATATTTACGATATTTCCCGATATAGCCATGCATAACGGAGATACCCTTACCGCCTCTGATGTCGCCTATTCTATCAGACAGGCCAGACAGAGGGGGCGTCACAGAAATAAACTGCGTTCCGTCGCGAGCGTAAATGTTGTTGATGATCTCACCTTAACCATCACCCTCGACGCCCCCAACGCGCGGTTTATCCGCTTGCTTGATACGCCCATTATCAAAGCCGATACGATGGACGACCCAATCCCGCCGGGCACCGGCCCATTTACCTTCCCAAACCCCGACAGCTTGCGCCTTGCGCGTTTTTCCGGTCATCGCAACTATTTAAATATGCCGCTGCCCACAGTTTATCTGCGCGTAGCATCCGACAGCGATATTACGGAATTGTTTGACCAAGGCGGCCTAAGCCTCTTGTGGGACGACCCGACGAGCGCCATTGACATAAGAATAAACCGTGACCACGAACCGCGCTACTACAACACAACTTCCTTGCATTTTTTGGGTTTTAACTCATCTTCCATGCCTCTTTGGAACCCGGACGTGCGCCGCGCCATTGGCTGCGCTATTGAGCGCCAGTATATTGTCGAAAACATTATGAACGTACCGCGCCCAAATCAGACAGTCGCGGCAAATGTGGCGATCTCGCCTGTTTTTGATATGTACGACGCGAACTGGGAGCCGCGCACCGACCCGCTCTCGGAAATGGCCGCGCTGCTCGACCGCGCGGGTGTTGACGATTACGATCAAGACGGCTTGCTTGAACTGTATGACGGCTGGTTAGGCACTAAATTCACACTAAACTTCATAGTAAACATTGAAAACACCCATAAGGTTGCCGCCGCCGAGCATATAGCCGATAGCCTGCGTCAGGTTGGCTTCAACATTGATCTTCGCTTAATGCCGTGGGACGACTTCATGAGGGCACTGCGGGACGGTAAGTTTGATTTGTATTATGGTGAAGTGCAATTGGGCGCGGATTTTGATTTTTCACCCTTGCTTATCCCCGATACGATAGTCGCGGGAGATTCATTAAATTACGGCGGGACGGCAAACAACTCATACAGGTCATACGTTCAAAACTTCTTAGCGGCGGAAACATGGGATGAAGTGAACATCGCGGGAAAAGAACTTTGCGATGAAATACGCATGAACGCTCCATTTATACCAATCCTATACAAACGTCACGCGATTTACTCCCCCATCGGCGTTATTTCCGGCGCAAAACCGTCCGAATCCGGAGTATTTAACAACTTTCAGGATTGGACTATTGATTTACACAGCCTAACGTAGTAATCTATAGGTAACATATTTTGCGGAGGATTTTAATTATGACAGACAAAAGAATACTCGAAATGGCCGTGGAAGCAATGGAGAACTCTTACGCACCTTATTCTCTGACTAAGATAGGGGCGACGGTCGAATGTGATGACGGCTCTGTTTTCACCGGATGCGTGATTGAAAATGTCGCGATAGGGTCTACGATTTGCGCCGAAGCCGCGGCGATTGCGGCGGCAATATCAGCCGGGCATCGCGGCTTTAAGCGTATCGGCATTATCGCCGAGGGCGATGTTTATCGTCTGCCATGCGGAAATTGCCGCCAACTTCTAAATGAGTTTTCCCCGCAAGTCGAAGTGCTTTGCGCGCGCGCCAGCGATGGCCGCTTTGTGAGCTACCCTCTTTCGGCTCTTCTTCCCCTTCCGTTGGTGTCAGCGAGCGGCGACTGATACCAAAACCGCTCTTTTTGCATTATCTGCCATTTAGCGGCACTTTATGTCTAAAACGCGCCATAAAATAAAAGTTACAATCTTGCGATTATTTCCTTTACTCTTTACAATTATTTGTTATAATAGTAAAAACAGATTATAAAACAGATAATGAAATGGAGGGTGTATGTGACTTGGACGGTTACACAAGGAAATTTGACGTCATAAACGGCGAGAGCAATACTCGTGAAATTCTTACCGTAGTTTATGATTCGCTCCGGCAAAAGGGTTATAATCCGGTAAATCAGATCGTCGGCTATATCTTGTCCGAAGACCCTACTTATGTCACAAACTACAACAACGCTCGCGCCCTTATATGCAGGCTTGACAGAGACGAGCTGCTCTCCGAGCTGGTTTCATACTACTTGAATAATTAAGGGGCTGGGCTGTTAAGGGCTTTTTCAGCGTTTTATCGGCAGCTTTGTGCGCAGCGACTTTTCCTGCCTGAAATATGCCCCGGCTATCGCCGGCGCGGCCGGAATCGAAGCAAGCTCTCCAACACCCTTGGTGCCGTAAGCAGGCTTTGATTTATCGGCCTGTTTTTTTATGAACCTGACTTCAATTTCAGGGACAGCCGCGGCGCGTGTGAGCCCGAGCGTTCCATATTTCGCTGTTGGCACGCAGCCTTCCAACGGAAAGTCTTCCGTCAAGGCATAGCCCAGTCCCATTACTATACCCCCCTCTACTTGCCCCTCTGCCGCTTTTGGATTTACCACGGTTCCGACATCGCAAGCCTCCGTCACCTTTAGCAATTTGCCGTGCTCGTCAAGCTCTGCCACTCCCGCCGCGTATCCGTATGCAACATGGCTTAACGGATTTTGTTTATCACAGCCTATGGGGTCGGTTTTGGGATCGTACTTACCGTAAAATTCGCGTCCTTCGAGCTTTGATAACACGGACGGCGGAAAAAGATGGTTTTTATTTGGCGTAAATGGCGGATTTTCATTTTGACATTTTTGTTTTATTTCATCGAGCAGCTTGTCTGCGGCGGCGACCGCCGCCTGACCCGAAAACAAGGTTTGCCTCGATGCCGTCGTAGTGCCCGAATCCGGAGTGTGCGCCGTGTCGGGGGCTTGCACAATTATCATATCGGCACATATATCTATCACCTCGCTGATAGTTTCATAAGCCATTTGTTTCAGCACGGTCGCCACCCCCTGCCCGATACATGCCGCGCTCGAATATAGATGGATTTTTCCGTTTTTGACTATTATTTTGCACCTGCCTGTATCGGGTATGCCAACGCCCAAGCCCGAATTTTTGAAGGCGCACGCTATACCTGTGCGCGGCGACGCTTCAAATGCGTCTTTTACCGCAAGCAAGCACTCTATAAGTTCCGTACTGTCATCGGCTATTTGCCCGTTTGGAAGCTCCTGCCCCTTTTGTATGGCGTTTATATATCGTATCTCCCAAGGTGAAATACCTATTTTTGACGCAAGCTCGTTTAAGTTGCTCTCCATTGCAAAGCATGATTGAGACACGCCAAATCCGCGAAATGCCCCCGCGGGCGGATTATTTGTGTATACGGCTATGCCTTTGATGTCAATTTTTTGAAAATTATACGGGCCTCCCGCATGAGTACATGCCCTTTGCAAAACAGGCCCTCCGAGGCTTGCGTATGCTCCCGTATCGGATATGATTTGCGCCTTGACCGCCGTTATTTTCCCATGTTCATCACATGCCGTCGTGATGTCAATTTCCATCGCGTGGCGTTTCGGGTGCACCAATATGCTTTCCGCGCGGGAAAACTTCACTTTCACGGGTTTTTTCACAAGCCATGCCGCCAGAGCAGCGTGATGCTGCACGCTCATATCTTCTTTTCCGCCAAAACCGCCGCCCACAAGCATAGAGCGTACACGTATGCTCTCGGGCGGTATGCCGAGAAGTCCGCTTATTTCCCTTTGTTCGTCATATACGCTTTGCCCTCCGGTATACACTGTAAGCCCTACGGGTATGTCAGAGTGAAAATCGCCGGGTTTGCCGCTGCCATCGCCCTCTTTTTTCATCTCGGGTATGGCAATCGCACATTCAGGCTCCATAAACGCGTGTTCCGTAAACGGCAATGAATAGTGATTTGATACTACATATTTTGCCGAGTCTATCATGGCGTCGGCATTTCCGCGTTTTAACCGCTGCTCACAAAGTATGTTGCCGTTTTCATGTATCTTTGGGGCATCTTCTCTCATTGACTCTGCCGGCGATGTAAGCGGCGTTAATTCTTCATACTCTACTTTTATCAAAGAGAGCACCGTATCTAAGTTTTCTTTCGAGTTTGTGACCGCAAGGGCGACGGCGTCTCCGGCATACCGGGTAATATCCCCCTGTGCTATCAAGGCATCCCAGTCTTTCACAATGTGGCCGCACTTTATATTTCCGGGTATGTCCGCCGCTGTTATGACCTTTATGCAATCCGGGTGCTTCTCGGCTTTTTTGACGTCTATTGACAGTATGCGCGCCCTCGGGTATTTGCTGCGGAGCGCCTTTGCGTACACCATGCCAACAACCGCCATGTCGTCTGTATATTTCCCCGTGCCGAGCGTCTTTATGTCGGCATCCTCGCGCAATATGCCCTCTCCGAGATTAGCGCTTTTGGAAACATTTTTTGGTATTTGTTTTCCCGTGCGCATAAACTCCGCCGCCAAAGCTATGGCGTCTATTATTTTTACATATCCCGTACAGCGGCAAATATTGGGATTTATCGCTTTTTTTATATCCCCTCGCGTAGGGGCATTATTATTATCTATCAAGGCTTTTGCGCTGATCACCATGCCCGGTATGCAAAAGCCGCACTGTACCGCGCCGGTCACGGCAAAGCAGTGGGCATAGACCTTCTTTTCTCTATCGGAGAGACCTTCAACCGTAAGGATATGCTTATTTTCGAGAGCATCCGTCCTTATAAGGCACGCTCTCTTTGGCTTTCCGTCAATGAGCACCATGCACGTACCGCACGCCCCTTCTCCGCAGCCTTCTTTGACGGACGTAAGCGACATATCATCGCGCAAAAAATCTATAAGCCTTTTGTTCCCGTCATAGCGGGCGACGACGGCGTTGTTTACCATAAACTCCATCTGTCAAAAACTCCTTAGTTAATTTTGCTAAAGTCCTCAAATGTGTCAAAATCCGTAAAATGCTCCGGCATATCCGGCAAATATTCTACGGACGCCCCCGTATGAGCGTCGCGTATCGCCCTTCCTCCCGCATCGCCCCTGAGCGATAATAAATCGCCGCGAAATATAGCGGGAAACAGCGTTGGCGTGGTTGGTTTGCCGTCTGTCACCGGATAAATTATTTTGGCCGGATGGCGTTTTGATAAGTGGAGCATGGGGGTAATGTCGCTTGCCCTCAGCCGTGGCTGGTCGGCTGTGAGAAAAAGCAAATGCGTACCCGTAGAACGCTCCGTACCTATCCGCACGCTGCCGCTTTGCCCTTCCTGCGGCCTGTGGTTTATGATCGGCATAACACTTTGCGGCAGCGAAATTTCACAAAGCCTCTTTTGAGATGTCACAAGAATCATCTCGTCGGCGTGAATATCACAGAGCAAATCAACCGCGCTTTGAATGAGCGTCTTTCCTTTATATAGCATAAGCAGCTTGTCAGTGCCCATTCGGCGTGACAGCCCTGCGGCCAAAAGAATTGCCGTCAGTTTCATAGGGTGCGCGGCATTTTGCGATCGCCGGCAAGTTTATGCAATACCGTGTCCGGGTTTTGGGTCTTGGCCAAAAATATCATCGCGGCGATAATATACGGTTTAAACCCGGCTTCTTTATAGAGCAGCTCTCTGTAGCGGTCAAACACCGATGCCTCAACCTCGCCTTCCTTGCAGCTTACGCCCGTTATATCGGCAGGCAGGCAGTGCATATATAACGCTTCGCCGCCTTTTGTCGTTTTCATCAGCTCTTCGGTACATGTCCATTCCTTGTATTTTGCGTTATGCTCGAGCAGTTCTTTTTCGAGGGCTTTTATGCCTTTTTCGTCATTATCTTCATACAATTTAGTCCTCTTTTCCATTGCCTCATACGGAGCCCAGCTTTTTGGATATACAATGTCGGCGCTCGCAAAAGCCTCTTGCATATCACTTGTAACCGTAAAATTGCCGCCGCTCTTTTGCGCGTTTTGCCCGGCGACGGAGAGCGTTTCGCTCATTACCTCATACCCCTTGGGATGCGCAAGGCAAACATCCATGCCAAAGCGCGTCATAAGGCCGATAACGCCTTGCGGTACCGACAGCGGTTTGCCGTATGAGGGCGAATATGCCCATGACATGGCTATTTTTTTGCCTTTAAGATTTTGGACTCCCCCAAAATGATGAATTATATGCAGCATATCCGCCATAGACTGCGTGGGGTGGTCAATGTCGCATTGGAGATTGACGAGCGCGGGACGCTGCTCGAGCACTCCGTCACTTTTGCCTTGCTCCACCGCCTGTGCCACCTGACGCATATATGCGTTGCCCTTGCCGATATACATATCGTCTCTGATTCCTATGACATCCGCCATGAATGAAATCATGTTCGCGGTTTCCCGCACGGTTTCACCGTGCGCGATTTGACTTTTCTCCTCATCAAGGTCTTGCACCGTCAGGCCGAGAAAATTGGCCGCCGAAGCAAACGAAAAGCGCGTTCTCGTAGAATTGTCACGAAAAAGGCTGACGGCAAGCCCGCTGTCAAAAATTCTGGCGGAAACATTGTTTTCCCTAAGATGCCTTAACGCGTCGGCAACGGTAAAAACGGCCAAAAGCTCATCTTTGGTTTTCTCCCATGTAAGTAAAAAATCATTTTCATACATATTCTTAGTGTCGAGTTTTATCAGTTTATTGATATACTTGTAAATATTTAGTTCCATATCCTCTTTCTCCTATTCACAATAAATTGCCGGTAACGCCGCGTATACTGCCGCCGCCGTCACCAAGTCTTGTTTCCATGTAATTTCATCGGGCGCGTGTGCCTGAGCTTCGGCGCCGGGTCCAAAGCCTATGCAGGGTATGCCGTTGCGCCCCATTATCGTGACGCCGTTTGTGGAAAATGTCCATTTATCCGTAAGGGGACGTTTTCTTCTCGCATCAAGAGTATCCACCGCGCCCACGCGCTGATTTCCATACAGTCCCTTATAGGCTTTTTCCATTGCTTTTGTCACTTTGTGATCTTCCGAAATGACCCAAGTCGGAAAATAGCACTCGATCGGATACACACAGCCTGAATATGAGGGTTTATCATACTCATACATGCTTACCTTTACGTCATCGCCGTATTTTATGACATTTGGCAGTTTTCTTATCTCTTCAAGGCAGCTTTCCCATGTCTCCCCTGCCGTCATACGGCGATCTAACGATACCGAGCATGAGTCCGCAACGGCACATCTGCTGGGCGAGCTGAAAAATATTTCACTGGCGGTTATCGTGCCGCGCCCCAAAAAGTTTGCTTCTTTCCACAGCGGGTTATATCTCCGGTCGAGCATTTTTACCAGCCCTTTGACTTTCGAGCTGTCGGCATCGTTTTCATTGAGGCCGCGTACATCCTGCAATATATCCGCCATCTTATAGATTGCGTTGTCTCCGCGTTCCGGTGCGCTGCCATGGCATGAAACGCCTTTGACATCTACGCGTATTTCCATGCGTCCGCGCTGGCCTCTGTATATGCCTCCGTCTGTCGGCTCTGTTATAACGACAAATTCCGGCCTAATGCCGCCTTCGTTTATAATAAACTGCCAGCACAGTCCGTCGCAGTCTTCTTCCTGCACGGTAGCCGTAACCAATACGATATATTTATCGCTTAATAAATTCAAATCTTTCATGATTTTCGCGCCATATATCGCGCTGACAATGCCGCCTTGCTGATCGGATGCCCCGCGCCCGCCGATTTTTTCATCGTCTTCAAATCCAATCAGCGGATCAAATGTCCAGTTATCAACATTGCCGACTCCTACGTTATCTATATGCCCGTCATAAGCAATGAGCGTCCTGCCCGCATCAATTTTGCCGTCGCCGCTCATGTAGCCCAGCAAATTGCCCATTTTGTCAATCACGACCTTGCTAAACCCGAGCTTTCGCATTTCCTCCGCCGCGCGCTCTATTTTCTCTTTCTCGCCGCAGCTTTCGCCGGGAAATTTTATGAGCTCCCGCAACAGCTTTGTCATATCTTCCTTATAATGCTCCGCCCGAGCCTTTACCGCTTCATAATCCATAACTATCAAATCCTTTCCGGCTCAAAAGCAGAAATTTTGCGCATATGGTCTTTTTGAGCCTGAAAGACCATAACCTTACTGTTAAGCATCCACAATTTTTTTATAATGCTCGGGGTCTGTATCCCCCTCCGTGCTAAATACCAATATTTGAGACCGCGAATCTATTTTTGCTTTTTCCCTAAGCTCCGCCAACCCGTCACTTTCGAGCAGTTGCAGCAAAAATCCCATCCCGGACGCCCCGGACTCGCCGGACACGACCGCCGCGTCAGTCCCCATCGGCTTTGCGAGCGTCCTCATGGCATATTTCGTGTGCTCGTCTCCTATCGCCGTAAAGTAATCGCTTTTATTTTTAATGATCTCCCACGCGATTGTACTCGGCTCTCCGCAAGCTAAGCCTGCCATGATCGTTTTCATATCTCCACCGACGCTCACGGGTTTTCCGTCAGAGCGCTCTGCCGAGCGATAATAGCAGTCGGCAACATGCGGCTCTACGACAAATGATATTGGAGGGCTGGCGGGATAATAGTTTGAAATAAGAGCCTGCGCCGAGCCTGCAAATGCCCCTACTCCCGCCTGTATCACAAAGTGCGTGGGCGCTATGCCAAACGCGTCAAGCTGGCGGCACGCCTCAAGCGCCATTACCGCATATCCTTGCATTATCCATCCGGGTATATCTTCATAACCCTCCCACGCCGTATCTTGAACAATAACGCTGTTTGGCGTCTTATTTGCCAAATCTCTGACATATCGGATCGTGTCGTCATAATTAAGCTCCGATATAGCTCCTTTAGCTCCCTCTTTGAGGATATGATCGAGCCGCGCTTGGGGACAGCCTTTGTTCATATATATTACGGCTTTTTGCCCCAGCTCTCTTGCCGCCCACGCCACGGCGCGTCCGTGATTGCCGTCCGTGGCCGCGTAGAATGTAAATTCGCCGAGCTTTGCGGCGGCCTGCGGCAGCGTGGCATAATCCAATTCCCAAACGGAGCGTCCGAGCCTTTTTGCTATGTATGCCGCTATCGCATAGGTACAGCCCAGCGCTTTAAATGAGTTTAGCCCAAAACGGTATGACTCGTCCTTGACAAATATACCGCCGACATTTAGCTTATCCGCCAAGTTTTGGAGCTTCACAAGGGGCGTTACCGCATATTGCGGAAAACTTTTGTGAAATTTTTGAATTTTCCCGACCGTATCAACATCCATATCCATAGGCGAAACGCCGTCTGTGCAGTCAGGTTGTTTTATATTGTTTTTGATCCATCTAACCATAAATACCCCATCTAACTGACGCCTACATGCCGCCAAAACTAAACTCCCGCGTCCCGCAATCCCACCGCTTTGTTAAATTCCAATATCAGCTCATCAATTTGCTTAACTTGCGAGCGTACTCCCTTAAAATTTTTCTCTTGATTATACCAAAGCTCGTTTAGCTGATCCGCAGTTTTCCCCTGCTGCTCTACCCATGTGTAGTATTTGAGGTTGTGTATTCGTTTGCGGTCAAACTCCGTAAGCTCAAGTAAATTGTCCGTGCTTTGCGCGAGAATACTTTTTGAATAATCCTCGGCGGCTCTTATGTGCGTATACCTGCCATCCTCACGGTTTAACTCCTCAAGCCGTGATTTGTACATTTCCACAGAGTCTGTGAGTATGGTTGCAACGACATCATTTTTCCCAAGCTCATAGTGCTTTGCGAATTTAATCGCGCAAAGCATATTGGCTATCCCCGAAATACCCATGAGCGACAGATTATCCGCGTCCTCATCGCTCATGCCAATATCCCCTGTGAGAAACTCTCTTCCGCCGGATTCGTTAAACAGCCTCAAAAGCGCAATGGCGTCGTTATCGTCAATAGCTATTGCCATATCGGTATTTTTTACATTATGTACCCACGGTATATGCTTGTCCCCTACTCCCTCTATCCTGTGATCTCCAAAGCCGTTATTTAGTATCGTCGGGCATTGTAAAGCCTCGCCGACGGCGATCTTGCAGCCGGGATATGTCTCTTTCAGATAATCTCCCGCCCCAAGCGACCCCGCCGATCCCGACATTATGGAAATACCGGCAAGGCGGG
>WRMH01000028.1:0-4318 GCA_009777235.1 Oscillospiraceae bacterium | reverse complement strand
CGACATTTAGCTTATCCGCCAAGTTTTGGAGCTTCACAAGGGGCGTTACCGCATATTGCGGAAAACTTTTGTGAAATTTTTGAATTTTCCCGACCGTATCAACATCCATATCCATAGGCGAAACGCCATCTGTGCAGTCAGGTTGTTTTATATTGTTTTTGATCCATCTAACCATAAATACCCCATCTAACTGACGGCTCATGCCTTCAAAGCTAAACTACCGCGTCCCGCAATCCCACCGCTTTGTTAAACTCCAATATCAGCTCATCAATTTGCTTAACTTGTGAGCGTACTCCCTTGAAATTTTTCTCTTGATTATACCAAAGCTCGTTTAGCTGATCCGCTGTTTTTCCCTGCTGCTCTACCCATGTGTAGTATTTGAGGTTGTGTATTCGTTTGCGGTCAAACTCCGTAAGCTCGAGTAAATTGTCCGTGCTTTGCGCGAGAATACTTTTTGAATAATCCTCGGCGGCTCTTATATGCGTATACCTGCCATCCTCACGGTTTAACTCCTCAAGCCGGGATTTGTACATTTCCACAGAGTCTGTGAGTATGGTTGCAACGACATCATTTTTCCCAAGCTCATAGTGCTTTGCGAATTTAATCGCGCAAAGCATATTGGCTATCCCCGAAATACCCATAAGTGACAGATTATCCGCGTCCTCATCGCTCATGCCAATATCCCCCGTGAGAAACTCTCTTCCGCCGGGTTCGTTAAACAGCCTCAAAAGCGCAATGGCGTCATTATCGTCAATAGCTATTGCCATATCGGTATTTTTTACATTATGTACCCAAGGTATATGCTTGTCCCCTACTCCCTCTATCCTGTGATCCCCAAAACCGTTATTTAGTATCGTCGGGCATTGTAAAGCCTCGCCGACGGCGATCTTGCAGCCGGGATATATCTCTTTCAGATAATCTCCCGCCCCAAGCGACCCCGCCGATCCCGACATTATGGAAATACCGGCAAGGCGGGCATTTGCGGCGTCTTTGTGTTTTGATCGCTTGAAATCCTCAAAAGCCTCACTTATCGCGCTGCCCGTGATCTCAAAGTGCCATAAATAATTGCCCATTTCGTCAAATTGATTGAATATAACAACATCGTCGCGCTCGGCGCGCAGCTCATGTGTTTTATCGAAAATCTCTTTTACATTGCTTTCTGTACCCACTGTCGCGATTGTCTCTCCCGCGATTGCGTGAAGCCACTCAAACCTTTCACGGCTCATTCCCTCGGGCAATATCGCGATAGATTCACACGCCAAGAGCTTTGAGTTAAACGCGCCGCCTCTGCAATAGTTTCCCGTTGAAGGCCAAACGGCTTTTTGCGTTGCCGAGTTAAACTGACCTGTAACAAGCCTCGGAACAAGGCATCCGTAAGAAGCCCCAACCTTGTGACATCCGGTCGGAAAAAATTTGCCGACCATGCAGATAACGGCGGCTTCGATCCCCGTCAGCTTTGAGGGCAGTACAATGTAGTTTGGCTTGCCAAACAACCCGCCTCTCGTCTTTTGCTCGTTTTTCCATGTGATTCGAAACAGGTTGAGCGGGTTTATATCCCAAAGCCCGACGGTCTTTAGTCTCTTTAGCGTTTCTTCGGGTATCTTGCTTTCGGGAGAGCGCATTTGCGCAAATGTCGGCAAGACAATACCTCTTTCTCTTGCCTTTTGTATGTTCTGCTCCAGATTTTCCTTATATACCGTCAAATCTATCATCGGGTGCATTTCCTTTCTTTGTAACTAAAGCGTTGGTGATGGTTGCTCTACAGACCCGGTGAGGCTCGCGCAAATAACGCTTAGAAATATATAATTGAATAATAGCATACTTTTAGGTATAATGACAACATGAACATGATTTTAAAAGGCAATATTATATATTCAAAGACGCCGCAGGCGCTTTGCGTCACGGAAAACGGTTTTTTGGTGTGCGAAAACGGCGTTTCAAAGGGCGTTTTTACAAAAATCCCCGACAGTTACTCCGCCTTTCCCGTTTCAGACTATAATGACGCCTTGATTATCCCCGGCCTTTGCGATTTGCACACCCATGCCCCGCAATTTGCTTTTCGCGGAATGGGAATGGATTTAGGGCTTCTCGACTGGCTGTCCGCCTACACATATCCTGAAGAAGCCAAATATTCCGACCTCAAATACGCAGACTATGCGTATACTCAATTTGCCTCCGCCCTGTCTCGCAGCGCGACCACGCGAGCTTGCATTTTCGCAACCGTACATGCCGATACTACAAATATGCTCATGGAAAAGCTCGAAAGCTCCGGCATCGCCGCTTATGTCGGGCTTGTCAATATGGACAGAAATTGCCCCGATTCCTTAATCTCGGGCAGCGCGGGACAGTCACCCGAGATGACCCAAAAGTGGATTGAAGACACCATCTGTAGGTTTGAAAACATAAAACCGATTTTGACCCCCCGGTTCATTCCCTCTTGCTCCGACGGGCTCATGGAGCGGTTAAAGACGATACAAAAAAGGTTCAAGCTCCCCGTTCAATCGCATTTGTCGGAAAACCCCGATGAAGTAAAATGGGTAAAAGAGCTTTGCCCGGACGCTTCTTCTTACGCGCAGGCATATGACCGGTTTGGCCTTTTTGGCGGCGACGGCGCCGGGGCGGTTATGGCGCACTGCGTATGGTGCACCCACGAAGAAAAGCAGATTATTTTAAAAAATGGCGTCCATGTCGCTCATTGTCCGCAATCAAACGTCAATATAGCTTCCGGTATCGCGCCGATCCGGGAATACCTCGACATGGGAATCCGCGTCGGACTGGGCAGCGATATTGCCGGAGGCTGCCATCACTCCATTTTCCGCGCAATGAGCGATGCCGTGCAGGTTTCCAAGTTATATTGGCGGCTAATTGACGACAGCAAAAAACCGCTCACGATAAGCGAGGCTTTTTATCTTGCTACGGTCGGCGGCGGCAGCTTTTTTGGCAAGGCCGGCAGCTTTGATGACGGCTTTGAGTTTGATGCCGTCGTCATAGACGACAGCTCTATCGTGCCTGTCCCGCCGCTCTGTGCGCAAAGCGGACTCTCACCGCACCAGAGATTGGAGCGGCTGATTTACCTTTCAGACGATAATTGCATTATTGATAAATATGTACGAGGAAAAAATGTGATGCGGCAGCAAATTCCGCAATGACGAGACGACAGAAGAGGAAAATAATATGAACCCTATCAGTACCTCAATGCACAGAATTGATCACTTCGACAAAATATCCGGCAAGGCTTTGTATGTCGCGGATTATCCGACCGAAACCATGCTTCACGGCCGTATGGTTCGCTCCGGCATACCCAAGGGCATAGTGAAAAAATTAACCTTGCCCGATCTGCCCGGCGGATATTTCTACATAGACAAAAAAAATGTCCCCGGAGATAACGCCGTTCACATAGTTGATGACGATACCCCTGTCTTTACCGACAAAGTTGAGTATATCGGCGATCCAATCGGAATGCTTATAGGTCCTGACGAGCAGACTGTAGGCGAGCTTTTAAATGAAATCGTCATCGAATATGACAAGCTCGACCCGGTCTTTGACGCCCGCTCGTCTGACACGGTTTTTTATGAAATAAATTTTGAAAAAGGCGATACCGACGCGGCGTTTCGGGAAGCCGATAAGGTTTTTGAGGGAGAGTATGAAACGGGATTGCAGGAGCATATGTACCTTGAAACCAACGGCATAATTGCCGAGTATACAGACGGCAAAATGTATATAAACGGTTCTATTCACTGCCCTTACTATCTTCACACGGCAGTTACGAAGGCTCTTGGCATAAACCCTGAAAATGTGATTATCAGGCAAGATGTGACGGGCGGCAGCTTTGGCGGAAAAGAGGATTTTCCCTCTATTTTGGCGACCCAGGTTGCGGTCGCGGCATACAATATTCCCGGAAAACCCATACGGGTCATCTTTGACCGTATCGAAGACGTTATATCCACGAGCAAACGCCACCCCTCCTTTTGCAATTATAAAACTGCGGTAAAAGACGGCAAAGTTACCGCTTTGATTGCGGATATCACGCTTGACGCGGGAGCTTACACCACACTGTCAAAGGTCGTTTTGCAGCGCACCTCTATCGGAGCGTCCGGCGTGTATGATATAGATAATCTAAAAGTCCGGGGATATGCGCGAAAAACCAATACTGTCCCCAACGGCGCATTTCGCGGATTTGGCGGGCCGCAGATTTTCTTCGCGGTCGAGATGATGATGTCTCATATCGCCGCCGAGCTTGGGGTAAGCTGCGCGGAGTTTAAGGCCGCCCACTACGTAACGCAAGGTTCTTCAACCTCGACGGGCGGAAAATATCATT
>WRMH01000027.1:2244-28521 GCA_009777235.1 Oscillospiraceae bacterium | reverse complement strand
GCGAAGACTTCATCAAAGCCGTTAAATGCAGCGGCATTTTGAGCGCAGACTTTTCATCCGTTTTCGAGGTAAAAGAAGACGAAAATATTCGAAATGCCCTCAGCGAGTACCGCAAAGAAAAAACTCGTATTGAGAATGAAATCACTGATGCAAATAAAAGCATTTCTTCTGCACAGGCTATTGTTGATGACATGAACTCAAAAATTAAAGTTTGCGACAATAACATCGGCATAGATAACTCTCAAATTCGTGCCGCCGGCAACGACATGGATCAATACAAACGCGAAATTAACCGGGCACCCAATGAGAGAGCTAAAGAAGAAGCTGAAATTCAATATCGCGCCGCGCAAAAACGCAAAGAGCAAGCCGAAGCGTCAAAACGGGCAAACGAACGCAATAAATCCGATTACACCAACCAACGGGCTACTGCCAAAAACAACGTCAATGAATGCCACATAAATAAAAAACATCTTGAAGAACGGCTTTCGCAGGTTGAAGCCATTATCAGGCTGTTTTAATGCGGCATACTTTACGCTCGGAAAATCCGTGTGTTCATCAATAAATATCTGCATGGGATTATCCCCATTAATGCTCCAAAATATATCACATTGACGAGTTATTTGTCAATGATTTGATTATTTTGAATTTCCCCAAAACATCAATCTAAAAAACCCCGAACCTGTTGCAAGCAAAGGGCAAGAGCCAGATTGAAAAATGAAACTCCGCACAAAAAAGGCAGTGCAAAACCAGCTGAAATATGATATACTGGAATCACTATAACCCAAGTAATATCAATCGTTTCGGAGGTTTTGCACATGACTGATTATAGCACACTGTCCAGCAACTTGAAAAGAGGTATTCAAAAGGGTTATTCCGCCCTGAGTTCAAATTCGTGTCACAAATGCTTTATGGGATGCTGTGTAGCCAAAGCTGCCACCTATCCACGATTGGCAGAGCCTTGGCTGAAACGATCAGCTTGAAGAAAACCATAGACCGTCTATCCCGCAATCTTTCGGAGTTTTCTGAAGGTGTAAGACTTTTCGAGAACTATATCAAGAAAGTCAAAATGGGAAAAAGGATTTGTAAGCGCGACGGAGGAAACTTTGAAAGCATTGAACTTTTTGAGAAGACATTTTAAGCGCAGCAACATCAGAGCTTTTGACCGTGGTTATGATACGAATGTATATTATGAAGACTTGATAGACCATCGTGAAAAGTTCGTTATCCGCGCCAAGAAGAACCGAAGCGTTATATACAAAGGCGAAACCATCAATATTCTAACGCTTGCAAACCACTTCAAAGGGAAATACAACTTGAAATTCAAGAAAAAGAACGGCAAGCAAGCCGATTGTATAATCTCCATCGTTCCCATAAGACTGTATTTTAGCCCCAACGAAGAACTAAACCTTGCAATCTGCCGCGACCTTGGAAAAGAAGCCATGATGCTAATAACCAACCTAAAAAGCGACGATGAACGTCTTGCTGTATCGGTTACAAAGGTGTACCTGTTGCGTTGGAGAATCGAGGAGTTCTACGCCATTGCGGATGGCATCTTCGCTGTTTTAGCCAGATGCAAGCATGGTGTGACCTGGATGTTACGCAAGAAACCCAAAAGCCCGCAATTATCGCTCTTCTCTGCCAACCAAGTTAGTGTGCTGAAACGCCGCACATAGTGACGGATGAGCATCTCATCACTTTTTATTTCTCAGGCGAATACTCGTCCCAAGTCCTCTAAAAACGAGTCTTTAGATAGACATAGTTGTTGTGAGCTACCGCTATTGGGTCAAAGCCCTAAAAGCTGCTTTTTCTTTGCGTTAAATTCTTCTTGTGAGATAATTCCGCTATCGAGTAAATCTTTGAACTTCTTTATCTCGTCAGCGGCAGAAATCGGCTCTGACGAATTTGTTTCTTTTTCTGTAGAGGTATCATTCGAGATTAATGCGGATAACAATAAATTGAGTTTTTCAGCATATTCCTTTTTATATCCCCCTAAAAATGTGATAGAAACATTTGTGAGAGTCAAATTAAACGTAGCTCCGGTCAATCCTGTTGCCTTGTAACTAACCAATTCCAAGTTTTTTATGGGAAACACATCAAAACCGGATTCCCATAAAGCCTTATGAACGACATAAATGTTTCTATCGGTAATTGCAATCACACCTGTTCGAATTTGAGGAGCATTTGTATTGCGTGGAGTAATTGTAATATTTGATGGACCAATATAGATTAATTTTTCTGACGTTGGAATTTTTTCATCTGCTATTTCAAGAGCCTTTTGACTCCCAAAGGTTTTAATTTCGTAGTCAGCTATGATTTGTAAAATTTCCGCACGCATAATAATCCTCCCAATTTGATAATATTAAGTCTATTCTATCATGCAAAATAACATAAGTAAATACGCAATACGTTTTTGCATTATCAACCCTCATCAAATACTTCTTCACTATCGCGCCTTTATATGGTAATATTAAACTATAAACACTATTTTACACGCCCCGGTTGCAATATATGTGATTTTAAAGACATACGCCGCGGAAAATATGCCGCACGAAAAGAGGTGAGGCTCGTGAAAATAGCACTTGGCATGATAGTAAGGCATCTTGACACCGAAACAAAGCTCACGAGCTTTATAGACAATGCCGATAAATACGGACACACGCTACACCCTGTAATTGTCGGGCACACGCGTGTTCATGACGCGGCCATAGAGCGAAAAATACGGGAGAAAGCGACATTTTACGCGATAAATATCAACAATCCCGATTATTGCATATCTCAAATGAAAAAACTCGGCTTATCGGAGAGCGCGATTTTAACGCTCACAAAATGCCCCGTAGACACAACGACGGCGGGGCTCGTACCATATGGGCACAACCGAATGATAGTTGTGATGGAAGCTATATTGCGCGAGGCGGATGTTCTTGTTTTTGCCGACTCGGACGTTATACCTTCGGTTTTGAAGCTGACGCCCGAAGGGGCTAAGATCGAAGAAGTTGATTTCTTCGGCGCGCACTTGCGGCATTTACGAGAAGGCGCTGACGTTACGACAAGCGATTATAGCGGATATAACATACTCCCGCCCGCTTCATTTGACGGCATGGACGATTTTCTCATAGGCGTTCAAAAGGAAGAAATGATTGACTATTGGCAAAACAGCAGCTCGCACAGGAGCATTGTATATCAGCCCGACGATACTCAACCAAGATCATGCAAAAAGATACTCGGCGGAAACTTGGCGATCAGGCTGTCCGCTCTCGCGAAGCTCCCGCCGTTTTTCTCTTCTCACTACACAATGGACGGAGAGCTGTTTTTGTGCAGAGGGGAAGATACCGTGCTGGGGTCTGAATTTGCCGCGCTCGGCACAAGCTGCACGGACATAGGCGTCTACCCGCTGCACGACACATACGACCATTACCCTGCAGAGCCAAATCTGCAAAAAGACGAAAAAGTGCAAAACCGCTTTTACTATGCCTGTGCCGGTTGGGTGGGGCGCAACCCATTTTTTAACTACATACTCGGCAATGACCTTAATAAAACAAGGCAGTACCAGCGCGAACATTTGAAGAGAGGACTTTCGGCACTTTCGGAATATACGTCAAATCCCCGGTTTAACAAAATATTGCAATGCTTCGATGTCAGTTGGAACAGCGCGGACAGATATATAAGCGAGTTTAACAAGGTAAACGAAGCATGGGAGAGCTTTAAGGCAAAGCTGAAAATGTAAGCAAAACGAAACTCAGGAGAGTCTTAAGTAAAAAGTAAAGGCAGCGAAAAGGTCACGCAAAAAAGTCCATGGAAAAAGGCGAAAAAGAAACGCAAAGACGGGCAAGTAAGGAGTAAACCATGAAAGTTTTAATGATAAATCATTTTCCGCTCGTCGGTTCCGGCAGCGGCACTTATACGCGAAACATTGCCGTAAATCTGCAAAAAAAAGGACATGAGGTAGGCATAGTTTTGCCGGAAAACACGATAGAATATGAAACGCCCCTGGACATCGCCATGTACCCTGTGTTTTTTGAATACCGTGAGCAGATTTCGGGTATGCTGTCGTTTAACTTTCCGTGTTTTACGACGCACCCCCGCAGCACTGTGACATTTTACGACCTCACGGACACACAGCTTAGTATGTATATGTCCGCATTTGAAGAAGCAGTAACAAAAGCTGTAGATGAGTTCAAGCCGGACATAATCCACGGTCAGCACATATGGCTTCTAAGCTGGCTTGCGATAAAAACAGGCATACCGTATGTCGTGACAGCGCACGGCACTGACCTTATGGGCTATCGGCAAGGAGACCGCTTCAAAAAATATGCTGACGAAACGGCGCGCGGAGCTAAAAAAATAATAACGATTTCAAACGACAACAACGATCTTGTCTCGGAGCTTTTCCCGGACTGCAAGGATAAAACGGTATATATGCAAAACGGCTACGATACGGACAGATTTTATCCCGAGCCGATCTCGCGAAACGAGATTGAAGAGAGATTTGGCGTAAAGCTCAAAAGCAAGGTCGTCTTATTTGTGGGCAAACTTGCAAATTTCAAGGGTGTTGACGTGCTTGTTGAGGCGATGAGGATTTACGAAAAAGAGCATCCAAACGAGGTGACGACGCTCATAGCCGGCGACGGAGAGCTTGCCCCATCTCTCAAAAAGCAAGCAGCCGATGCCGGGCTTGACACTTTACATTTTATTGGTCATCTGGACAGTACGCAGCTGCGAGTTCTCTACAGCAGCGCCGACGTCAGCGTTTTTCCGTCACGGCGCGAACCGTTTGGGCTTGTCGCTATTGAAGCGCTCGCGTGCGGCAGCATTGTGATAGCGACAAATCAAGGCGGGCTTAAAGATATTATAGACGAAAGCGTCGGAGCATTAGTGGAGGTTGAGGATGCCAAGGGGCTTGCCGATGCGATTTATAAAGAAATCTATTCTCTCGACAGAGCAAAAAAGCGCGAAACAGCCGCAATGTACGCGCTCCAAAACTACGCGCAAAGCTCGCTGATGGATACCTTGCTTGATATATATAGATAATTTCGAAGGAGAACATACAGATTATGCGAAAAGTAGTGCTTATCCCAACGTATTGGTCACGCGAAAAAAGAGATTGGCAGGAGGGCGATGCCGTCTACGACCACCCGACCCCCATTGACGAAGAGGGAACTCTTGCGCGTACGCTCGAATCCATGAAAATCCTGACGGAAAAGGATTTCAAGTTAGTACTCCTTGTTTGCCCGACGACCCCGGATGTTGCGGATGCGGCACAGGAGAAAGTAATTCAAATCATACGCGATGTAAGCCTTCAAGCCGAAACGTACATATTTACGATCGGTGATTTAGAAAGATGCGCCAAGATAATGTACGAAAAGGACACAGAGCAGAAAATAAAACCTCTCTTAAACATGGCGGGGTATGCAAATGTCAGAAATATGTGCCTGCTTTGCGCCGATATTTTATCCGCAGATGCCGCGATACTTATTGATGACGATGAGGTTTTTGAAAAAGCGGATTGGATCGAACGCTGCGTGGAATTTCTCGGCAAACGCATATATGGCGATGTCGTGCATGGCATGGCGGGATATTATACGAATAAACACGACCAATACTACGATGATGTAAAGACAGAGCATTGGATGACATATTGGGATAGGTTTGGTTTTAAGGCCAAAGCGTTTGATGAGATTATTGGCAAGCCGCCCCGCGTCAAGCGCACCCCGTTTGCGTTTGGCGGCGCGATGATTTTGCACAGGGATTTGTTCCAAAGCGTGCCGTTTGACCCGCAAATCACAAGGGGAGAAGATATTGATTATCTCATAAACAGCAGAATGTACGGATTTTCATTCTTCCTTGATAATACGCTCTCGATAAAACATCTCCCCGTGCCGAAAAAGCACCCCCAATGGAAACGTATCAGGGAAGACATCTACCGATTTGTGTACGAGCGGGAAAAGATTGCGGCTCAAATAAAGACCGGAAACATGGTAACGGTGGCGCCGGAAGATTTCGACCCGTATCCGGGAGAATTTTTGCGAGATGATCTCGACGAAAAGATTTACCGCTCCAACATGATGCTCGCGTCCGACTATATGCTCAAAGGCGACTCCGAGGGCGCGGCGGAATCGCTAAACAACATACTGATAGCGGCTCGGGATGCAAAACCCGATTATAATGCGTTTACCAAATACCGCGACAATCAAAAGCTCTGGGAGCACCTTACGGCCATTGTTGACCAAAAACGCTACGAGCTGCGCAAGGTGATGGAAGAACACAATCTGTCCAACGCGCCCATACTCAGAGATGAGCAGAGCATAAGGCATTTGAGCCAGGCGGAAATAATTGACGCGCTCCAAAAGGCTTTTGACCTTGAGCTTTGTGATGATGATTGGAAAACCTTGGCAAAGAGATTTCGCGTCAAAACATTCTTTGAAGAAGAAATACTGTTTCGCAACGGAGATTTTAACGAGACCATGTATATTTTGCTAAAAGGCGAGCTAATGCTATTTGCCGGAACACGGGATACGGGCGGCGAAATTGAGATTGCCCGCTTGCGTAAAGGCGATATATTGGGCGAGAGCTGCATGACGGACAGGCCGTTTACGCTAAACTGCCGCGCAATACAGTTTACCGAGCTTATTTGCATAAGAAAGAAAGATATTCTAAAGTTAGTTGATACTAACCCAATGCTTGGCGTAAAGTTCTTCCAGCAGGTGCTCATGAAGGTTGTCGGCAAAATCCGCACCAACAACCTTTACAACATGAGCCGTGGCAGCGGGGCTGTGCAGGAAACATTTATAGACGGCAGCGAGTAAGGTGGGGGCAATGGCAAGAGCCATGCCGGACAAGCTCTAAAGCGATACCTCATCTAATCGCATGGCTCTGTATAATTCGCTGTAATGCCCGTTTGCGGCGAGAAGATCGGCATGTGTGCCGCGCTCGACGATTTTACCGTCCTCAACAACGAGAATGAGGTCGGCGTGAGAGATTGTAGAGAGCCTGTGCGCTATAATAAAGGATGTCCTGCCTTCAAGCAAATGCGATATCGCGTTTTGGATGAGCTGCTCTGTTTCCGTGTCAATGCTTGAGGTTGCCTCGTCAAGTACGAAAATTGCGGGGTTTGCCAATACGGCGCGCGCAAAGGATACAAGCTGCTTTTCGCCCGTAGAGAGCTTGTCGCCGCCCTCTCCGACTTCGGTATCATACCCGTCAGGCATACGCCCCGCCACGACATTTGCCGAAACGATCTTCGCGGCTGCAATGACCTCCTCGTCGGTCGCGTCAAGACGGCCATAGCGGATATTTTCCATTATCGAACCGGAAAACAGGTGCGGGTCTTGCAGCACATAGCCGAGCGACGAATGAAGCCAGAGCTGCGAACGCTCTTTAGCGTCGCGCCCGTCTATGAGCACGCGCCCGCTCGTCGGCTCGTAAAATCGGCACACAAGGTTTACGATCGTGGATTTACCTGCGCCGGTTTCACCGACAATGGCAACCGTCGTACCCGGAGGTATATCAAGCGAGAAGTTTTCCAAAACATTCTCGTCACCGTCGGGATACATAAAGGTCACATCGTCAAACGTAATACCGCCAACCAACTGCTCCCAATTTTCGCGTTTTGGATTGTATGTGTCGCCGTATTTTTCCACAACCTCGGGGGAGTCTGTGATTGTTATTTCCTCGTTCAAAAGCCCCGTGATTCTCTCTATGCCGACCTGTGCCGTCACCAAGTCGCCAATCGTGCCGGACACCCAGACTATCGGGTCTATTGTCTGTGTGGCATACGCTATAAAAGCCGCAAGAACACCAAAAGTCATGACCTGACTGCCGACAAGTATGCCGCCTCTGTAGAGAATTACGCTCAGCGCGATAGTGCCAAGAGACATGACCATCGGCATCATGAGCGCCGAAAGCCGCGAAGAGCGAACCGAATAGCGATGCATCTTATCGGAAAGCTCCGCAAACTCCGAGCTGTTGATGTCTTCAATAACAAGCGTTTTTGACGTCTTTGACCCTGTGATGCCCTCGTTGTAAGCACCTGTTATGCGCGAATTGGTTTCGCGCACTTTACGCGTGACGACTAAGATTTTACGCTGGAAAATCCACGCGATCAACACAGCGAACGGAATCACGATAACGAGTACAAGAGCAAGAGCCGGGCTGAGTATAAACATATACGTCACGCTAAAGATTATGATAAAAGCGGCCTCTAAAATATGCGCGAAGCCCCATGATACCATTGACGAAATGCGATCCGCGTCGGACATGATCCTTCCTATGAGGTAGCCAACGGAATTTGTGTTATGATACGCAAGCTGCAAATGCTGGAGATGCACAAAGCACTCCCGCCTGAGAGTCCTACTCAGCCGCACGTCAATACCCATCAGGTTTTTTACCCAGATGTATGCGGTGAGGCCAAACACTACGGAAACCAAGGCATAAATCACGGAATATATAACGATACCGTCTGTCGTGGCGGGAAGATTTTCCCCATTCGCCGCACCTCTTGCGATAAAATTATCTACCGCATACGTTGTAAAAAGCGGAAATGCCGAGTTGATGACGGTGGAAGCAATGACGATGATAATCGCCAAAACAAACCTTTTCTTTAGCGGTTTTAGGTACTTAAAGATACGTAGCCACACCTTTGGATTTAGACCGCTTGTTTTTTCTTCTTCATAGTAATTCATGAGGCTGTCCCCCTTTCTTTTTTCTGTGTATGTGCTTTATCTGCGTCATCGGAATCATTCGCGTAACCCGATTGCAGGTCATAAATGCGCTTGTAAACGCCGTCTTTTTCGACAAGCTCGGCGTGTGAGCCGATTTCCGCGACTTTCCCGTCCTCAAGCACCATGATAGTATCTGCTTTCATCAGAGTAGAAATTCTGTGGGATATGAGTATCACGGTCGCGCTCGACGTGTCCTCGCGCAACGATTCGCGGATTTTCGCATCGGTCTCCATGTCGAGAGCCGACATGGAATCATCAAAGACCATAACCGGAGCGTTCATCATCAGGGTTCTCGCAATTGCGACACGCTGTTTCTGACCGCCGGACAAAGTGACGCCGCGCTCGCCGATGATGGTATCGTAGCCTTTGGAAAAAGCCATGATATTGTCGTCAACCTCCGCGATTTTTGCCTTTTCGCGTACCTTTTCGAGATCGCCTTTGCGCGAGGCTATATCAATATTCTCGAGCAGGGTTTTGGAAAACAGGAAAGGTTCTTGCAAAACAAGCCCGATGTTTCTGCGCAAATATGACTTTTTGATTTTTTCTATGTTGACGCCGCCGATTTTTATAGTTCCGCTGTTTTTTGGCAAATCGTAGAGCCTGTTGAGCAGGTATGTGATTGTAGATTTGCCGGAGCCGGTAGCACCCAGAATACCGAAAGTCGTCTTGTTTTTTATTGTAAAGCTCACATCTTTTAGTATTGGATGGTCTTCTTCAAACGAAAATGTGACATTTGAAAATTCGATATCTTTGTCAATCGGAGGCTCTATCGCGCTCGGGTCATCCGTTTCACCCTTAGCGTCAAAAATCTCTTTGATACGCTTTAAGGAAACTCCGGTCTTGCTCATCTCCGCCAGAATCCTGCCCATTTGACGTATCGGCCACATGAGCATTCCGGTATAACTGAGAAAAACAAGCAGATTGCCGACGGTAAAAGGGTTTTCCGTACCGAAGGTCGCAGCCGCCATATAGACGCCGACGACGATAACGCATAAAATCTGTATAAAAGAAACGGTATCGCCAAGCCCCCAATATATACCCAGAGTGCCGCCCATCTTGTCCCATTTTCTCATAAAGGCTTCGTTTTTCTCGTCAAAACGCTCGGTTTCGTATTTCTCCCGCCCAAATGCCCTGACCACACGAACGCCGGTCAAGTTTTCCTGCACCCTGACGGTGAGCTCGCCCTCGGCTTCGTCCGCGGCGAGGAATTTATGTCCGATTTTCTTAAAGAAGATTATTGTGTATATTACGATCAGAGGCATAAACACGGTGACGATTGTCGCCATAGCCACGTTTAGCGAAAACATGATTATAATGGCTATGGTCGCCAAAATCACCGTGCGGACGACCTCAAGCAATTGCTGGAAGATAAAACGCCGTATTGTGTCAACATCGGATGTGCAACGTTGTATAATATCCCCGGTTTGGTTTTTTGTGTGCCACTCAAAGGGCAGGTTTTGCGTGTGCGTATACAAGGCCACGCGCATATTGTTTATCATTCGCTCCGAGCCTTTTGCCATGTTTATACGCGATATGTAGTTAAATACCGCTGTCAGCATCGCGCAGGCAAAAACCATGACGGCGCACGCCGCCAAGCTCGACGATAGAGTATCGGAGATGTTTAACCGATCGTATACCCACATGATAAGACCGGGCAGCGGGGCATCTTTGCCGCCGATAGCGGCGTCAACCGTAAAGCCGATTATGAGCGGCGATAAAAAGCCGAGCAGTGCCGCAACTATGGCGGCAATCACGGAAGTCAGGAAAAAGCGCTTCAATCTTGAAGTGAAGCTCATCATCATTTTTAGTGTAGATTCGTGTTGCATTTTTGTTATTCCTCGTCGTCCTACTTTGGTTTACTTCTTATTTTACTTCTTGCTGTTGTTTGTTTTATTTTTTCGCGGTGCGGATTTTTCGCAGTGACAAAAAGGACGCGACCTCGATCGCGTCCTATACTTTTTAAGTAGACTGTATCACGAAAGTTGCAGCAAGTGTTCTTTGTGCTTGCCGTGCCGGGCGGAAGTTTCGATTTGCCGGAGGCCATCTCGCCGCGTCCGGGAAAAGCGATACAGCACTGGAGAACACTGTAGCATAACGTAAGTGTTGGGTGATTTACCCCAAGATTTGCGTATGCTCGATATTCGGTTTTAGGAGTAAATCACCCATACTTTATTTTTCAACTTCAAATCAACTCCTTTCATATATTTTTATGCCTAAAAAAGACACTTCGCACATAATAAAGCATCAGCGCAGCTTTGTCAACGATTATTTTTCTTCAAAAAGTTACAAAAAGTTTCAAAATGGTGACAAAAAGTGTTGACATCTGTAAACAACTGTGCTAAAATCGCCATATAGCATAGATTATCAGCGATTTTAGCAAAATAAAAAAGGGCGTACAGTAAAAACTATGACAAAGAAAACGCAGCTTATCATCATAATTACATGTCTGATTCTCGGTATAACGCTCAGTATGCCGCAGTCGGCTGTGGCGTCGGGCACATTTCGCACCACAGACGGCGTCCATCTGCGCTCCGGGCCGTCTACCGACGCGTCGTCCATCATGGTTGTCAGCGTAAACACGGCCGTTGATGTAACCGAGCATGACCCGGCCGGTTGGTCAAAGGTACAGGTTGATGGCATAAGCGGATATATACGGTCTGATTTCTTAAAAGCTCCCGCGTCTGATGATTCCCCGGCGGCTTTTAGGACGACGGCGGGGGTTCACCTCAGAGAAGAAGCCTCGACCGCCTCGGCGTCCATTATGGTCGTCAGTATAAACAGCACGGTGGATGTGCTAAACCATGACCCTGCCGGATGGTCAAGAGTAAGAGTGGGGGATAAGCACGGTCATATCAGATCGGATTTTCTAAAAAGCGCCAACGCCTCTTCTCTTTCGTCAAACTCAAATGCCGGAAGCGAAGCATCGTCCGGTGAGATAATTGCGACGCTCAAAACCATAGGAGAGGTCAATTTGAGGGCAGGCCCGTCCACAACGACGAACATTATCAGAAAACTGCCGGGAGATACGAGCGTTGAGGTCTATGCAGACGAAAACGACTGGTCAAAGGTCAAGGTGAGCGGCACAGACGGATATATCAGGTCAGACTTGCTTGCCGCCGCGCCCACAAGCAGCTCGGCATCCGCCGAAGAGCAGCCCATTGGGATATATAAAACTGTGGGCACTGTAAACTTGAGGGCAAGCGCGTCAACATCATCGAGTATATTGAGCACACTTACCAAAGACACAAATGTTGAAGTCTTTGCCAACGAATCCGATGGTTGGTCAAGAGTTAGAGTAAGCGGCGTAAGGGGCTATATCAAAACGGAGCTGCTGACAGAGGCATCTTCCGCGTCATCAGAAGGGCCAATTGCCGTACTCAAAACCGTGGGCACCGTCAATTTAAGGGCAAGAGCATCAACCTCTTCGAGCATAATCGCCGAGCTAAGCAAAGACACGCTTGTTGATGTCTATGCGTATGAAGATGACTGGTCAAGGGTTCGGGTAAACGGTGCAAACGGCTATATAAGGTCAGACCTGCTTGCGTCGGCAAACGCGTCATTGACGCCCGCCATCGCCACGGTCGAAATTTCAGGCACTATAAATTTAAGGTCGGGTCCTTCAACATCGGCAAACTTGCTCAGAGAACTAAAACCCGGCGCCGTAGTTGAAATACTCGAAAATGAATCAAACGGTTGGTCAAAGGTCAGGGTAAGCGGCGTGAACGGATATATAAGATCAGACCTTTTGGGCGTGTCCGCAATGGGGCCTGTCGAGCTTATTGATTGGTCGGAAGCGATAAAATTAGTGCCAATGCATACGGATGTACGGGTGATTGACGTCCGAACGGGCATATCCTTTAACATCCGGGCGTTCTCGACAAGCTCTCATATAGATTACGAACCGTCCACACGGGAAGATACCGATACTATTTACAGGATTCGCAATGGCGTGAAGTCATGGGCGGCGCGTCCGGTGTGGGTAATAGTCGGCAATCGAACATTTGCGGCATCAACACACGGTATGCCGCATGACGTCAGCACGATTCGCGACAACGGCATGGACGGCCACCTATGCCTCCACTTTAAGGGTACTACCGTCTCGTCAAAATCATATGAGAGGGACATGCAAAAAGCGGTTCAAGAGGCATACGACAAGAGACCTCGATAAAAGCGGATAAACCCGCAGATAAACTTCACGGGGTAACCCGCCCGCCTTTGCTGTTTACATTTCTCATGTAACTATGATATACTGATTGCTCCGCAATCAGTATATGTTTATTTATAGTAAGGAGATTAAAGATGGAACAGAAAAAAATAATCATTATCGGCGCGGCAGGACGTGACTTTCATAATTTCAATACTTTTTACCGAAACGACAGGGCATATGATGTCGTTGCTTTCACGGCTGCTCAGATACCGGACATAGCAGGGCGCAAATATCCCGCGTCTCTCGCCGGAGAGCTGTATCCGGACGGTATACCGATATACGAAGAAGCCGAGCTTGAGAGGCTTATAAAGACGCTTGACGCAGATGCGTGCGTGTTTTCATACAGTGATGTGCCATATTCGTATGTTATGAGCCTTTGCGCGAGAGTAAATACCGCAGGCGCCGCGTTTACTATGCTTGGACATAAAAAAACCATGATAAAGAGCACAAAGCCGGTTATTGCGGTCTGCGCGGTGCGGACGGGCTGCGGAAAAAGCCAAACGTCGCGCCGTATTGCCGAGATACTTATATCAAACGGCCTTAAAGTCATAGCCATACGCCACCCTATGCCGTATGGCGACCTTGAAGCGCAAAAGGTGCAAAGATTTGCCGCTATCGAAGATTTAAAAAAGCATAATTGCACGATTGAGGAAATGGAAGAATATGAGCCGCATATTGAGCGTGGGAATGTGATTTATGCGGGTGTGGATTATGAGGCGATATTGCGCGCGGCGGAAAACGACCCGGACGGCTGCGACGTGATTTTATGGGACGGCGGAAACAATGATTTCCCATTCTACAAGCCGGATTTGACGGTCACAGTCACCGACCCGCACAGGGCGGGGCATGAGCTTTCATACTATCCGGGAGAAGTCACGCTGCGGCTTGCCGACGTCGTTGTCATCAACAAGATAGACAGCGCCGACTTTGAAGACATACAGACGGTGAGAAAAAGCATAAGCAAGGTAAACCCGAATGCGGTAGTTGTGGATGCGGCTTCTACAATAGATGTAGAAAACCCGGAGATAATACGTGGCAAAAGGGTGCTCGTCATAGAAGACGGCCCGACGCTGACGCACGGCGAAATGAAAATCGGCGCGGGTATCGTTGCGGCAAAACGCTTTGGAGCTGCCGAGATTATAGACCCGAAAGAGTTTGCCGTGGGAAAATTGGCCGAAACATATCGCACTTATCCGAACATAGGCAAGCTCCTTCCGGCAATGGGTTATGGAGAGGAGCAAATGCGTGATTTATCGGAGACAATAAAACGCGCCGATTGCGACAGCGTGGTTATTGCAACCCCGATCGATTTGACCCGCGTAATTGACATAAACAAGCCAAATACCAGAGTGGAATATGCCTTGCAGGAAATAGGGCATCCAAACCTGGAGGATATATTAAAGGATTTTATAGCCAAGCATAAATAAAACCATGCTCATGTGTGCTGACCGCTGGGGTCAACGCACATGAGCGGGACAAACCCGCACAGACAGACCAAAAACGCATAAGCGAGGTCGAATGCATTTGTCAGAAATAAAAATCTCTATAACCGGTTCTGAATCATTTACGATAACCGGACAGACAATTGACAAACTTATAAGAACAGGTGACGGGGATGCGGCGCTTTTGTATCTGTACATCCTTAAAACGCACGGGCAAAGCACGGACTTAGACGCCGCCAAAGCTCTCGGAAAAAGCAAAGGGTGGGTGGCTTCCGCAATGCTGATGCTCTCGCGTATGGGTTTGATAGAAGTAATGGGTACGCAGCTTGAAGCTCAAAACCATGCAAAAAGCGAAGCGGAAGCTCAGCTTCCTTCGGAAGCTGTGTATACCCAAGAAGAGGTGAGAGCCCAGCTTGCGTTGGGTTCGGAGTTTACCGTAGTGGTTAAAGAGACCGAGCGCAAGCTGGGTAAAATTCTTTCGCCGGATGAACTATTGCGCCTGTTTGGTATATATGATAACCTGCGGCTGCCGACAGAAGTCATATTACAGCTCATTACACATTGCATAGGCGAATGTGCCGTGACGGGCGACGGGCGTTCCCCGTCAGTCCGTTACATTGAAAAAGCGGCGTATGTTTGGGAGCGTGAGGGTATTTTCTCAATAGAAAAGGCGGAAGAGTACCTTAAAAAATTGGAAGAATACAAAAGCGCAAGGGGTCAGATAAAAAAAGCCCTTCAAATCAGAGACCGTGAGTTTTCGGCGACGGAAAAACGCTATGTGGACGACTGGATATCAAGGGGAACGCAGCCCGATGCCGTTGCGCTTGCTTATGATAAAACCGTAATTAAAACGGGCAGACTGGCATGGCCGTACATGGACACGATAATAAAAAGCTGGGATAATAAAGGCTTCCACACGGCTCAGGCGGTGCTTGAAAACGAAAACGGAGCAAAACAAGCAGGGGGCAGAGGACAAACAGGACAAAATGTGCGGGCATCCCGCTTTGGTGCAGGGACACAAAAACACGGAGAGCCGAGCCGTGCCGATATGGAACGCATGACGCGCATATTGGAAAAGATAAAAGAAGAATAACGCGCCGGAAAATCCGGCGAAAATGCAAAACAGGGCGATAAATCCGGCGGCGAAGCTACTCAAAATACAAAGCCAACGGAAATACAAAACAGAGAGGAATGGTAGGCAACATGGCTATAGACGGCAAGCTGCTGCGGGGAGCTCGAAACGCGCTTGAAAATAAACGTAAAGAACAAACCGAACAAAGAGACAGACGCGCCTATGAGGTCTATAAAAAATCTCCGCGTATTAAAGAGATTGACACGTCACTTCGCGCTACCATGGCAGAGCTTATCGGCATCGCGCTGGGAGGCGAAGCAACTGCCGAGCTTTCTGATATAAAAGCCAGAAATATCCGGCTGCAAAATGAGCGAAAAAGCGAACTCGGCAAAGCCGGGTTTAGCGAAGATTATCTTGACGAGAAATTTTACTGCAACGAATGCAAAGACACGGGCTATATAAACGCGAAAATGTGCCGCTGCCTGAGTGAGTTATATAAAGAAGAACAAAAAGCATCCCTGAGCAATCTCTTTAAACTGGGGAGCGAAACATTTGACAGCTTTGACCTATCTTACTATGACGATACCCCATCATTTGACACAGGCATATCGCCGAGGTCAAGCATGAAACTTGTATATGATACTTGCTTGGAATATGCGCGTAAATTCGGGTCAAAATCCATGAATCTCTTCTTTTGCGGAGCGCCGGGTCTTGGAAAAACATTTTTGTCGGCTTCAATTGCGCGAATTGTGGCGGATAATGGATTTTCTGTCGTCTACGACATTGCGGGAGCAATGTTTTCAAAGTTTGAGGACGCCAAATTTTCTAAAACAGACAGCCTCGAAGAGACAAGAGATGAGATTAAAAGATACCTTGAATGTGATTTGCTGATTATTGACGATCTGGGTACGGAAATGACTACGGTTTTTACTGTTTCGGTGCTTTATGATATTATCAATACAAGGCTGGTTTCTAATAAAAAAACAATAGTGAGTTCAAATTTGACAATTGACGAGCTAACATGCCGTTATTCACAGCAAATTATGTCACGTCTCGAAGGTGAGTATCAGGTGCTTATGTTTTACGGCGATGACATAAGAAAGAAAAGAAAGGAAAGCCTATATGCTGATTAAAACATTGCCTGTCGGACTGCTCGGTACAAATTGCTATGTAGTGACCGACGAAGAAACTCTAAAATGCGCCATTATTGACCCGGGAGCTGAATCAAACACGATACTTGATTATATTGAGGCAAGCAAACTGACGCCGGTAGCTGTCATTTTGACTCATGGGCATTTTGATCATTATATGGCTCTTGAGGCTATTTTGGAAGCAAAGATTTTGCCGGTATACATAAACGAAAAAGAAATTGACCGGAGCGGTCAAGACAAGAGGCATAAAATTGGGTATATCAAAAACATCAAGGCTTGCAAAGAGGGAGATGTTATCGAGATTGGCGCTTTGAGACTGCAAGTGCTTGAAACACCGGGACATTCGCCGGGTTCAATCACGATTATGTGTGAAGACGCGCTCTTTACGGGTGATACACTATTTCAAGGAGACTGCGGGCGCACCGATCTTGAAGGCGGCAGCAGGGAGGAAATACTAAAGTCGCTTTACCGCCTTGCAATGCTTGACGGCGATTTTGAGGTATATCCGGGTCATGATCGAGCAACCACGCTCCGTGCAGAGCGCAGCGACAACATGGATATGAGGATCGCCACAGGCGAGTTAAAGTAAAAAGTCAAATTTACCGAAAGGATACAAAAGCAGGTACATATTATGCCATATCCATATGATATAAACGACATCAACGCGAGAGCGGCAAAGAATCCAAGAGGCTTTGCCGAGGAATGTGAAGCGATCTACAACAGAAAGGTTATGGAAGCGGCCGCGAGTATTCAAGAGAGAATACCTTTGAGCCGTGTGGTGTTTTTGTCCGGCCCGTCCGGTTCGGGCAAGACAACGACCGCGCAAAAAATATGTGACGCGATCAAAAAGCTCGGTATTTACGCGCATACCATATCATTAGACAAGTATTTTCTGGAAAGAAACCCGGAGACGACTCCGCGCACGCAAGACGGCGAATATGACTTTGAATCGCCGTATTGCCTTGACCTGAAGCTCTTAAATGAACACTTTCATCAGCTTGAGCGCGGCGCGGAAGTGATGATTCCCCATTTTTGCTTCAATCTTCAAAAGCCTGACCCGGACAAGGCAACGCCGCTCAAGCTCTTAAAGGATGAAATTGTTATCTTTGAGGGAATCCACGCGCTAAGTGATATGCTCGCCGACGAACACCCCGACGCTTTTAAGCTCTACATAAGCGCGCGTTCCGACATAATCAGCGGAAATGAGGTTTGTTTTAAGCGTACATGGACGAGACTTATTCGCCGAATAGTGCGTGACAGCTTCTTTCGGGGGCAGGACGCCTTGGCGACACTAAAAATGTGGGCGAATGTGCGCGACGGCGAGAAGCTGTATATTTCACCATATAAATATAAAGCCGATCTGCTTTTTGACTCATCTATGGCTTATGAAGTGCCTGTCATGAAAGAGTATGCGGCAAACGCAATCAAAACGATACCGGAAGATACTGGACGGTTTGAAGAGCTGCGGTCGGTACTGCCAGCGCTAATGAGCTTTGAAAAACTTGACCCAAAGTTAGTGCCGAAAGATTCCATACTAAGAGAATTTATCGGCGGCGGGATTTACGAACACTGATTTGTGCCCCTACTTTATGCTGCTATACGGCTTAAAACGCCCCAGCCGCAACGCGTTTAACAATACGGATATTGAGCTGAGCCCCATCGCGCCCGCCGCCAGCATGGGGTTTAAAAGCGGGCCGCCGAATATGTGCAAAACGCCCGCCGCAACGGGGATTAAGATGATATTATACGCAAACGCCCATGTCAGATTCTGCTTGATGTTTCTGATAGTTTTTTTGCTTAAATCTATGGCTGTCGGCACGTCGGTCAAGTCGGAGCGCATGAGGACAACATTTGCCGATTCAATGGCAATATCCGTGCCTGAACCGATGGCTATGCCGATGTCGGCCTGTGTCAGGGCGGGGGCGTCATTGATTCCGTCTCCGACCATTGCAACCTTTTTGCCTGACGCCTGCAATTTTTGAATCTCGCCCGATTTATCCGGCGGAAGAACTTCGGCAAGCACACGGTCAATGCCGACTTGCTTGGCGATAGCATTGGCGGTGGTTTTGTTGTCGCCCGTAATCATGGCGACCTCAATTCCCATTTTACGCAAAACAGTTATGGCGGACTTGCTGCTCGCTTTTACCGCGTCGGCAATGGCAATGATACCCATAAGCCTCCCGTCAATAGCAACATATATAGGAGTTTTGCCCTCATCAGACAGCCTGTTGGATTCAGCTTCAAGCGGCGCCGGAGAAATACCGCGCTCAATCATCAGGCTGCGGTTTCCGGTGAGGACGGCTTGACCTTTGATGACCGCCTCAATGCCATGCCCCGTAATGGAATTGAAGCTGTCCGCCGGCAGTATAGACAGCCTTTTTTCCAACGCGCTGTTTACGATAGCCTGCCCGAGCGGATGCTCGGAGTTTTTTTCGGCGCAAGCCGTGATTTGCAAAAGGTTGTCCTCCGCCGAGCCCTCTGCGGCAAACACATCACTCAAGATCGCATCGGTCAACAACACATCGGTCACGGCGGGTTTTCCTGTGGTAATCGTGCCGGTTTTGTCAAAAACTATTATTTCAATTTTATGCGTCATTTCCAGAGCTTCGCCGCTTTTGATGAGTATGCCGTTTTCCGCGCCCTTGCCCGTGCCGACCATGATGGCCGTGGGCGTGGCGAGACCGAGCGCGCATGGGCAGGATATTACAAGCACCGATACGAATACAATCATGGCAAATTCGATGTCTCCCGTGGCGAAAAACCAAGCAGTGCCCGAAAGGAGAGCTATTAAAAAAGCTATCGGCACAAAATAACGGCAAACAATATCTCCGATGGCGGCAATCGGAGCTTTCGAGCCTTGCGCATCCTCAACTAATTTAATAATTTGAGCGAGCACCGTGTCGCTGCCGACCTTCTCCGCACGGAAACAAAACGCGCCGGTCGTGTTGATTGTCGCGCCGTATACGGGAAAGCCCTCTTTTTTATCCACGGGCATACTCTCTCCGGTCAGCATGGATTCGTCAACAGCCGAGCGGCCTTCCGTCACCGTGCCGTCTACGGGGATGGCGGCGCCGGGTTTTACGAGGATAATATCTCCGATTTTCACGTCGTCAATGGGGATTTCTTTTTCCACTCCGGCAAAACCAAAATTGGAAATCTCATCGGAGCTGCCGTCAGATTGAATGATGATTGCCGTTTTGGGCGCAAGCCCCAGCAATTTTTTTAACGCTTCGCCTGTTCTCCCTCGGGTCGTGGCTTCAAGCGCTTTGCCAAGCAAGAGCAATGTCACGATCACGCCCGCCGTTTCAAAATATAGCATATGTACTGCGGAAAAATCACCGCCTATAATCAAAAATGTCTGATAAATACTAAAAATCAATGCCGACGACGTGCCTATCGCTATAAGTGAATCCATGTTAGGGCTGCCCCGAAAAATCGCCTTAAACCCTACGGTATAAAACCTATACCCGGCCATGACAATAGGAATAGTCAAAGTAAGCTGCGAGAGCGCATATGCAAGCGGGTGATGCATCATATCGAGAGCTTTTGGAAGCGGTAAATTGACAAATGAAATCATAGGCGCCATAGCGATATAAAAGAGCGGTATGGTCAGCGCGGCCGATATGATGAACTTTATCCACATTATTTGCACTTCTTTTTCTTTACGTATCTTGTATTCATTGGCGGCGCTGCTTTTCTTTACTTCCTCCGCTTTATAGCCGATTTTTTCAACCGTCTGCTTAATAATGCCGAGATTTATAAGCTCGCCGTCATATTGCACGGACAGCGTTTCGCTTGCAAGATTGACATTTGCCCGAGTGATACCGGGCAAATTTTGCACTGCTCGCTCAACTCTTCCGGCGCAAGCGGCGCACGTCATACCGCGTATGTTGAGAATCTGATTTTCCATGCGTGTCACCTCGTAGTGTTCGTTTTGTTACGCAAGCTCGCGAAGCATTTTTAGCGTTTTAATTATCCATTCCAACGCGCCGTTAAAACGGTAGCCCGTAAATCCGGCTTCATTTAATATGCCGGCGACTTCATCTTTTGGAACATTGAAATTGATAAGCCCTTTTAGACCGCCATGATATTTGGAAATCTCCTGAACATAATCAAGATAAGTTCCAAAGTAGCCAAAACCGGTGGCATAGCGTTTCGGGTCGGCAACCGCTTGCGTAACCATTTCCTCTGTGTCCTCATAAAACAGACTGCGCCCATTATCATAAAGCGGATAAAACGACTCTGATTTTCCGCTCATTTTGATAGAGATATTGGATAGATGGCGATCATCCTGCCGTGTAATAAAGTCCAGCAAAATCATCCGGGCAATATCGTTCTTATATTGCGGCCGAACAGAAATGAGGTTTTGATATTCATTGCCGGAACGTGCGCTGTCAAACAAGCGGCGAAAGTGTACGATATATTCTTTTGAAAAGTCATACAGGAATGTGGAAAATACAGTATTCTTATCAATGCGGCAAGCGGGGCAGCAAGGCACGCCTAATTTTTGCGCGAGCAAATAGACGGCGATTTCTGATTCCACATCCGTTGTCAGCGGACTGATGCGTTGCTTGTAGATGCCGTAATGTCCGCCGTAAACGCCATAACGCTTGATATTATAACCCTCCGGCGTATCAATGCTGTCGCCGACGAGGTCAATTTTTTGATGGAATACGGAATCAAAAACATCGGTAATAGCCGTATCTAATTGCTCATCTTCCGCGTGGGCAATCCAAAGCAAGTCTTTTGGGTGAATACCTCTTGTAATTTCCGCAATTTTCAGAACATCGTACCGCGACAACCCGCAGCGGAACAAAATCTTTTCAATATCGCGGCGGTCACGGCTGATAACGCGCTCTGAAAGAAACTCCGAAAACTGCTCGGAAGTCCAGCTTTTTGCGCCGCGGGTGTATAGGGAAACAATATCATTGTATTTTGGCTGAGTAAATTCAACGGCGTTTGCAGCGTTGAGAATGCCGACGATTTCATTCTCCCATTTGAGCCAGCGCGCGGCAAAAAACGCAGTAGTTTTTTTCCCACGGCCATCGGCGGGTTTTACCGCAGCGGCGGGTATTTTATATGATTTTCCATCCTTTACCGCGCCGGAGATTTTCCCATCGCAACACAAAACCCGGACGCGCCGATCAGATATATTCCATTTTTCCGCCGCTTGCCGGGCGGTTATATAATCACTGCTCAAGATAATCATATCCTCTCAGGGGAATAGTATAGCGCACATTCGGAACAATGTCAAACCATATTATTCCGCATGATTAGAACTCAGCACGGTCATATTCGGAAATTTGCGCTACGAACTTTATTTTTGGCCAAATTAGGAAAAAATAAACAGCCAAATCAGGAAAAAATATCTTGACAAATCAGGAAAATATGACTATACTGCAACAGGGTGATAAAAATGAGCAATGACTATTTACCGCGCATTGCAGATAAAAAAATGGAATTAGCACTGCAATCAGCGGGGGCTGTTTTGATTGCCGGTCCCAAATGGTGCGGCAAAACTGAAACGGCAAAGCAATTTGCGAAAAGCATTTTGTATATGCAGCACCCCGATTTTGCGGAAAATTATTTGAAGATGGCCTCCTTGAAGCCATCCGAATTATTAGATGGAAAAACTCCGCGACTGATAGATGAGTGGCAGGATGCTCCTGTTCTTTGGAATGCTGTGCGTTTTACGGTTGACCAAAGAAAGGAAAGAGGTCAATTTATATTGACCGGGTCGGTTGTTCCGAAAATGACAAAAAATATGCATAGCGGAACGGGTAGGATATCAAGGCTGACTATGCGCACAATGTCTCTATTTGAATCCAAAGAGTCCGAAGGCCAAATATCTCTTGCAGATCTGTTTGAGGGAAAAATCGGAATGATGAGCACATCCAAACTGACGATTGACGATATTGCATATATCTTGCTTCGGGGAGGTTGGCCGGAGACGGTTAAGGAAAAGAATGTCAAGGTGGCTATGCAAACGGTATTTGACTATGTGAAAGTGCTTATAAACGATGATATGTCACGGGTTGATGGAAAAAAGAGAAAGCCGGAACGCGTGCGCAATTTGCTCCGATCTATTGCACGACACATATCCGCGCCTGTAAACAACGCGACTATACTGGAAGATTTGACTGCGAACGATGAAACAATTTCTGATAAAACCATCACGGATTATACAAATGTGCTTAAGAAATTGTATGTCATAGACGACCTTCCTGTTTGGAGCGCAGCGATGCGGTCTAAAACTGCAATGAGAACGACACCAAAACGGCATTTGACAGATCCTTCCATAGCGGGTGTTTTGCTCGGCGCGAGCAAAGAAAAACTATTTAATGATTTTAATACTTTCGGATTGCTGTTTGAGTCAATGGCAATACGCGATTTGAGAATTTATGCCGATAGCCTGAATGGAAATGTGTTTTATTACAGGGATAAGCTCGGCAATGAGGTTGACGCCATCATTGAGCTATCCGACGGGCGATGGGGTGCTATTGAAATTAAAATGGGCGGCAATGAAGAGGAAAAAGCGGCAAAGAACCTGATCAAGTTCAAAAAAAATGTCAATACGGAGAAGATGGGCGAGCCTTCATTTTTAGCAATCATTACCGCAACGCAACTTGCGTATCAGCGCCGCGACAGCGTGTGGGTCATTCCGCTTGGATGCTTGAAAGATTGAGTAAAGTCATTACCCCATCCTGCACTGTTCCTGCACCATCCTTGCGAGGTAATGTCGTGCATACATCAAACTACACACCAAATTTTTACGCAAAAACATAAAATTTTCTTGCATTTTGCCGGAATTTATGATAGTTTAACAACCGCAAGGCCATAATCAAGGGCCGCAGCGACCGTGAAGTGTACCACCACTTTCACGGCGAATGTAGGGAACCAAGTTAAGCTCAATGCCTACAAACACGGAAAATCCGCCGCTACAACCACTATCAGTATACCTTTTCATCTCGGTATTTACAAGCTGATTTTGTGGTTTCGTGGTAGGCTATCCGCAATAAACGCTGAATTAAACATCGGCGCGTATGTAGGTAGAGCCAACTTCGTTGGCTCACGTCTCCTGACGGAGACGCAGGGTATTATATGCCCCCTCTGCGCGCGTTTTTATTATGGCCTTTTGCGAAAATAGACAGCAAAAGGAGAAATAATCCATGAAGAAACTATTGACATTACTGCTCATAGCCACGATCGCATTATCGCTCACTATGACGCTCGCCGCCTGTGGTGGTGACGGCGGGGGCAACGGACAAGGCAGCGGCAACTCCGGCGGCAACAATCAGGGCGGAAGTACCACCCCCACCCCGAGCTTGCCGAGCGTTGCGCCGATTTTGCCCATCATAGACGAAAACCCGGTAAGCGACTTTGAATACGAAGCCGTCTCGGGCGGGGTGGAAATCACAAAGTACATTGGCGCATCAATCAGGGTACGGATACCCGGGAAAATAGAAGGAATTTCTGTAACATCTATAGGCGACAAAGCGTTTTTCCAAACAGGCATAATGGAAATTATTATTCCTGACACCGTGACAAATATCGGACGCTCGGCATTCAGTGGAAATGAGGCTTTGACGAACGTAATAATGGGAAATAGCACGATAAGCACGGGCAATCTTATTCATTTTGGCGGTATATTCTGGCGTGTATTGGACGTGCAGGACGGAAAGGCATTTATCATCAGCGAAGACATATTGGAAACACGCCCATATCACTCACCCGGCGGCGATATAACGTGGGAACACAGCACGCTCCGCGCCTACCTAAATAGCGAGTTTTTGAGCAGCTTTAGCCAAGCCGACCAAGCGAGGATAAGTGAAACAACGGTAATCAACAAAAAAAATCCAACTTACGATACGCCCGGCGGCAACAACACAGTAGACAAAATTTTCCTACTCAGCATAGACGAAGCAAGAACGTATTTCGCAAACGATTCGGCAAGGATAGCGTATGATTCAGACGGCGAAGCTGTCTGGTGGTGGCTTCGGTCGCCCGGCGACGGTAGTGGTCGTGCCGCGCACGTCCGCGGCGACGGCAACCTCGGCCTCAGCGGCGGTGTCGGCAACGGTAGCGGCGTTCGTCCCGCTTTGTGGCTAAATCCTTGATCTGCAATCTTTAAATCGCTTTTGCGAAGCAAAAGCCGCCGCTTCAGCGGCGTAAATCTATAATCCGCCGCAGGGGGCAGCAATCTGCGCGAAGCGCGGCAATCCGCCGCAGCACTCCGCCGCCGTAGGCGGCAATCCGCCGCAGGCGGCGAAAAAATTTTTGGAGGGAAGAATGTACGGCAAAAGCGAATTGCTTGTCGTCACAAGGTCAAAGGATTTGTGTAGCTACGTTATAACCATTACGCAAAAATCACCAAAACAATTTCGTTTTACCTTTGTGAGCAGGCTGCAAAATTTATCGCTGGAGGTTATTGAGTGCATCTACCGCGCAAATGACATCTACATTGGCAAAGGCAGCGAGAAAAACATCGCAAAACGCCTCGAATTTCAGCACAGGGCGCTGACAGCCTTAAAGCTGCTGGCATATGTCGCTGAAATCTCAATGACACAAGCCTGCATTCTCCCTAAGCAATATGAGAACATCGCTAAGCAAGCCACGGATTGTATGCGCTTGATGGGCGCGTGGATCAACAGCGATAAGAAGCGGGTATCGCCCTGAAAAAGCGGGCGTTATTCGGGGGATTTGGTTACAACTGGTGGTGGCTTCGGTCGCCCGGCAACAATAGTAATAATGCCGCGAACGTCAACAACGACGGCAACATCAACAACAACGGCAACAATGTCAACAACAATAACGGCGTTCGTCCCGCTTTGCCCCAACCCCTTGTGCCCGAAGCCTTGCTCTGTGTTGAGCGGGTCTGTGCCACGGGGCAAAGGAATCAAGTTCCATTTTGCCGGTGACGGCAGAAAAATAAATATTGGCGGAAAAGGAGACGCCTTCGGGCTTTTCCGATTTTGAGAAACGGCACAATGCCGGCAAAGTGCCGTTTCTCCCGACCAATGGAGCGTAAGAATATGTACGAAAAAATGTGCGACTTTCAGAACCTATACAACGCCCATAGAGCCGCGAGAAAAGGAAAGCGCGGAAAGAGGGAGGTTATAAACTTTGAAATGAACCTGTCGCAAAATTTATGCGCCCTGCAGCGGCAATTTCAAGAAAAAAGCTATAAGCCAAAAGGGTACACGAAGTTTTATGTATATGAGCCTAAAAAACGGCTCATTTTTGCGCCCGATTATTCGGATAGAGTTGTGCAGCACTGCCTTTGCGACAATATTCTAAGCCCTATGTTAGAGCCGCGTTTGATTTATGATAACTCGGCCTGTAGAATCGGAAAAGGCACGCATTTTTCCATATACAGGCTGTCCGAATTTTTGGGGCGTTTTTATCGTGAACATAAATGCGAAGGTTATTTTCTAAAATGCGATATACGAAAATATTTTTTCAGTATTGACCAATCTGTTTTGAAAGCTAAATTAAAGAAAGTATTTGCAGACCCCGATGTTTTTAATTTGCTTTGCGCGATAATAGATAGCTATGAAGTGTCTGACGGAATAGGATTGCCGCTTGGAAATCAAGCAAGCCAATGGTTTGCGCTATACTACCTTGATTCTATGGACAGGCTTATTAAAGAGCGGCTGAAAATCAAGTATTATACCCGTTATATGGACGA
>WRMH01000027.1:0-1682 GCA_009777235.1 Oscillospiraceae bacterium | reverse complement strand
TGGCGGAAGAGGTGGGATTCGAACCCACGGTAGGTTGCCCTACACCGCATTTCGAGTGCGGCTCGTTATGACCACTTCGATACTCTTCCGTATTTATGACGCGTATGTTGCTTAAAGGCAAACATAACGCACGGGATGCATACTGTGCATATGTGACGCCACAAAGACGCGGCACAGAATGTCAGCTAATCCATATGTGATTATATGTTATATTAAAACTTATTTCAAGCCAAATATTGGCCGGGCGGGTATCGGGCGGTCAATAACGCAAGAAATTATTCGCCAAGAGAGGTGCTCAGCTTCGTTGTTACAGGCTGTTCATACCCCGCAAAACAATGCTCTACCATCTTTTTATCCGGCGCCTTAGTTATATAACTGACAAGAGGCACAATAATAAGCCCCGCAAGCATAACGAACGCGCCCGCGTTTATCAGACCCGTCGGCGAAGTAAATACTTTCGGGAAGTATGTCAGATAAATGTCGTTAAAGAAAATGTTAAAGACAACATTTGCAACCATAAACACCGTGCTGAATACGAAGTTGACCCACACGGCGGCTTTTGTGGCGCGTTTCCAGAAAAGCCCGTATAGGAACGGAGCAAGGAAAGCACCCGCGAGCGCGCCCCATGAAATACCCATAAGCTGCGCTATCCAAATGACGCTGCCACCGCTTGAATATTGGAAAGTAGCAATTGCGGCGGAAATTATTATGAACACAACAATCAGTAACCGTATAACTATAAGCTGCGTTTTTTCGCTCATTTTCTTGACAATATGCCCCTTGAGGCAATCAAGCGTCAATGTTGAGGACGACGCGATAACAAGCGATGAAAGCGTAGACATAGAGGCCGCGAAAACTAAAACTAACACAATTCCAATAAGAATGACGGGTAAGCCTTCGAGCATTTTAGGTATTATAGAGTCGAATATCGGGCTGCCGTTTGGCCTGTATTCAATGACGTCACTGTAGAGCCGTCCAAACCCGCCGAGAAAATAACATCCGCCCGCTACTACGGTCGCGAAAAGCGTTGAAATGACAGTTCCCTTTTTAATCATGTTTTCAGATTTTATGGAATAAAACCGTGATACTAACTGCGGCAAGCCCCATGTTCCGAGAGAGGTCAGAATCATTACCCCAAACAAACTGAATGGATCAGGACCAAAAAATGATGAAAAAATACCCGAAACGGTTCCGTTGCTTATAGTTTCGTCAGCAAGCGCGGGTGAAGCAAGGCTTGTGATCGCTCCCATAAACCCGCCGTTGTTCCCAAGCACAACGACTATTACGGCGATAATGCCAAAGAGCATGATTATACCTTGAATAAAATCGTTTACGGCCTGTGCGAAATACCCTCCGGCGACCACATAAACCCCCGTGAGAACCGATATGATAACAATGCACAACACAAAATCCAAACCGAATGCCATCTCAAAAAGGCGCGACAGCCCGTTATACAGCGAAGCCGTGTACGGAATTAAGAAAATGAAGACAATCAGCGAAGCACCGATTTTGAGCTTTTGCGAGTCAAAACGAGAGCCGAAAAATGCCGGCATTGTAGCGCTGCCTAAGTGGGTCGTCATAATACGTGTGCGCCGGCCAAGCACTATCCACGCCAGAGCCGAGCCAAGCAGGGCATTTGCAAGACCGATCCATGTAGCGGAAATACCAAACCGCCAGCCAAA
>WRMH01000026.1 GCA_009777235.1 Oscillospiraceae bacterium | reverse complement strand
AAAAAACACTAAAAGAAAATCTTTATTTATTAAAAAAAAAACATTGTTTTTTTTATTTTTTTTTTTTTTTTTTTTTGTGGTGCGGGGGGGGGGGGGGGGGGGTAGCGCACATAAAAAATATATGCCCGAAACATTTAAAAATTGTAGATTTTTCTACAATTTTTACGCATTTTTAACACTCTTCATCTGTGCATATTTTTTGCAAAATTTTTCTTTGCGCGCGCGCCGATTTGCCACCTTTTGAGACTTTGCTCTGTTTACGGTTGCCGGCATCCGGTTTGCCGTTGCTTTCCTCAACAACAGATTGCATTACACTTAAAAATCTGATACAATCAACCCGAAATGGATGGGCTGAAAGCAGAGGTAAACCTTTTGAAGCTGATGGCAATAGACGGTAACAGCATAGCAAACAGGGCGTTTTACGGCATACGCCACCTGTCGGCAAGCGACGGCACACCCACAAACGCTGTGTACGGCTTTCTTTCGATATTGCAAAAACTAATAGACGCACACTCGCCCGACGCTCTGTGCGTAGCCTTTGATTTACCCGCTCCGACGTTTCGCCACGAGCGTTATCGCGAGTATAAAGCCACGCGGCGCGGTATGCCCGATGACCTTGCCGTGCAAATGCCGATACTCAAAGAGCTTCTCGACGCCATGAACATACCACGCTATGAGCTCTCCGGCTGGGAGGCAGACGACTTGCTTGGCACATTCTCAAAAAGATGCCAAGCCTCCGACTGGGAATGTGTTATCGTAACAGGTGATAAAGATGCCTTTCAGCTTATCACGGACAAAACAAGAGTCATGCATATAAAGACTCGCGCAGGGCAAACCGAGACCATAAACTTTACAACCGACGCTTTTCGTGAAGAGTATGGCTTTGAGCCTATCCGAATAATAGACTTAAAAGCCCTAATGGGCGACTCGTCCGACAATATCCCCGGTGTGCCCGGCGTCGGTGAGAAAACGGCGCTCGACCTTGTCCGCCGATTTGGGCGTATGTCGGAAATATATAATACGCTGGGCGAGATAGACATCAAAGACACGCTAAAAGCAAAGCTGTCAGACAACCGCGAGCTTGCCGAGCTGTCATATGAGCTTGCAACAATCCGCACCGACGCGCCCATTGATTTTTTGCCCGAAGAAAATCTTCGCAAAGACCCAAAAAATGACGAGCTATACGGTATTTTTAAGCGTTTGCGCTTTAGCAGTTTTATAGATAAGTATCGCCTTCGCCCTCCAAGTGTCGGGTCGGGGTCGGCAAACACGGTTGCGGCACACGAGATCGTTTCTGTGACGACAAGCACCGAAGCTTACAACCTGCTCGCGCTGGCAAAAGACGCTGATGTTGTGACCGTGCAAGTTGACACAAACTTTTTTGACAGCGCGGCGGTGATATTGCCGGGCAAGCCTCAAACCTACACGCTGCAAAAAGGAGTTGTCCCGGATTTTGAAAAAACGCTGGGAGAACTGCTTAGTGGCGCGGTCAAAAAAGCCGGGCATGATGTCAAAGATATTATCCGCGCGTGTTTAAAGCACGGCATTGATACGGACGGATGGATTTTCGACAGTGCGCTCGCCGCGTATCTCATCTCGCCGACAGACAGCAATTACACGCTCCCGCGCATTTCCGATTACTACTGCGGTTTTTCGCCCGGCGGCGAGTGTCCAGACGGCCCCGGCGGCAGCGGGGGGTGCGGTCAAATGTCTATGCTTTTAGACGGCTCTGTACGCCTCTCCAAAGAAGCCTTTGCCGTCTTTCTTTTGCAAAATACGCTTGGGGCAAAATTAAAAGAGCTAAATCTTGAAAAACTTTACGGCGATATAGAAATGCCGCTATGCAAGGTTTTGGCTCAGATGGAAAATTCCGGTTTTCTCATAGATAAAGCCGCCTTAACGCGGTTTGGCGCAGATTTATCCGTGCTCATAGACAAGACGGAAGCGCAAATTTTTGACCAGGCGCACGAGAAATTTAACATAAATTCGCCAAAACAGCTTGGCATCATACTCTTTGAAAAGCTCATGCTCCCCGCGCCAAAAAAGACAAAGACGGGCTACTCCACAAATATTGAGGTACTTGACGGCTTGCTCGGCAAGCACCCGATAATCAATCTCTTGAAAGACTACAGGGAGCTTACAAAGCTCAAATCCACATATGCCGACGGGCTTCTCAAGGTTATCGGCTCTGACGGGCGCATACACACGCATTTCCAAATGACCGTTACGGCAACCGGGCGGCTGTCCTCAACCGAGCCAAATCTTCAAAACATACCCGTCCGCAAAGAAATGGGCGGCGAGCTGCGCAAGATGTTTATATCGGGCGAGGGAAATGTGCTGGTCGGCGCCGACTACTCTCAAATCGAGCTTCGTCTGCTTGCCCATATCGCCCGCGACCCCACAATGATCCGGGCGTTCAAAAACGGAGAGGATATCCACACCGTCACGGCATCACAAGTTTTTGACGTGCCTGTCGGCGAGATCACCGCCACTTATCGAAATCGCGCAAAAGCCGTCAACTTTGGCATCGTCTACGGCATATCACCTTTTTCTCTCGGAAACGATATTGGCGTCACGCCAAAAGAAGCAAAGGCATACATTGACAGTTATCTTGAAAAATATTCCGGCGTCCGGGAGTATATGCGCGAGGTCGTGGCCTCCGCAAAACAAAAAGGCTATGTTTCCACGCTCTTTAATCGCCGCCGCGATATGCCGGAGCTAAAATCTTCAAATTTCAACACCCGTTCTTTCGGAGAGAGAGTCGCGTTAAATATGCCGATACAGGGCACGGCCGCCGACATAATGAAGATAGCTATGATAAATGTGTCGCGCAGGCTCGAGGCCGAAAATTTATCAGCCCGCCTTATTTTGCAGGTGCACGACGAGCTGATTGCCGAGTGCCCTTTTAGCGAGGCTGAAAAGGCGGCGGAAATTATGCGCGAAGAAATGGAAAACGCTGCCGCGCTTTCGGTGCCGCTTATCGCGCAAACGCGCATTGGCAGAAGTTGGCACGATACAAAATGAAGAATGTAAATAATAAAACCGATATAATAAAAGTCAGAGCCGCAACCGCCGATGATGTGCCAAAAATTATGCAAATCGCCAAATCCGCCTTGACGCCAAGCTGGACGGAAAATGCGGTAAAAGCCGAGATAGACAAAGGCGACTCTTTGCTTGTTGTGGCGGTGGGCTTCACTTCCTCCGGCGTATCTGACATCTTGGGCTTTGCCGCTTTTAGGGAGGTCGGCGCCGACGGAGAGCTTTTGCAAATAGCGGTAGATACAGCCGGGCGGCGAAAAGGGACAGGCAGCCGCCTTATGGAGTCTCTGATAGAGTGTGCAAACGCAAGGTGTTTAACATCTATATTTCTCGAAGTTCGGATAAGCAACGAGGCCGCAATCGGGCTTTATAAAAAATATGATTTTGCAAAGGTGCGCATCCGCCGTGATTACTACAGCGACCCTGTTGAAGATGCGGTAGTTATGTTAAAAAAATTGGTATAATATTAGGATAACATTATGATTATATTGTCAATTGAAACATCATGTGATGAAACGGCCATCGCCGTTATGCGAAACGGGCGCGAAACGCTCTCGAGCGAGCTTTACTCGCAAGCCGATAAGCACGCTATATATGGGGGCGTAGTGCCGGAGATTGCGTCACGAAACCACGCCGCAACCATCGGGCATCTTGCCGAGCTTGCGCTCAAAAACGCCGGTATCGCAAAAAAAGACTTAGATGCCATCGCCGTTACTGCGGCGCCCGGCCTAATCGGGGCTTTGCTTGTCGGCGTCAGCTTCGCAAAAGGGCTTGCGATGGCTTTGGGAATACCTCTTATCCCCGTACATCACATCAGGGGGCATATCGCCGCAAACTATATCGCTTATCCCGAGCTTGAGCCGCCGTTTTTGTGCGTTATCGTTTCCGGCGGCAACAGCATTATCGCAGATGTGCGCGGGTATACCGACATTCATATTGTCGGACGCTCGCGTGATGACGCCGCCGGAGAGTGTTTTGACAAGGCGGCGCGTGTACTCGGGCTGGGTTATCCCGGCGGACCCGCTCTTGACAGGCTCTCCGCGGGCGGCGACGATACGCTATATGCGCTGCCGTCGCCGGCGATAGATTCGGCGCCTTACGATATGTCCTTTTCCGGGCTGAAAACAGCCGTGGTAAATATCGTGCACAACGCGGAGCAAAAAGGGGAAACTATAGACACGGCTTCGCTTGCGGCATCGCTTGCGAAAACCGTGAGCACAATCCTTGTGCCGCGTGTTGTTTTGGCCGCAAAAGAGTTTTCGCGCAGCAAAATAGCCATAGCCGGAGGCGTCGCCGCAAATTCGCGCATACGCGCTGACTTTCTCGAGGCTGCCGAAAAACACAATCTCACGCTCTTTACACCGCCGCTCGCTTTGTGCGGAGACAACGCTGCCATGATCGGTTGTCAAGGGTTTTATGAGTACCGGGCGGGAGTTTGCGCAGGCATGAACCTTGACGCCCGCGCCACAATGAACGTAAGCGAGGCATTTTGATATGGAAAGCATAATCAAAACAGAAAAATTAGAATTTATCTATGCGCGGGCAGACGCCGAAAAGCAAGAGGGCACGCCGCCGGCGCCCGCTTTGAATAAAATAGACCTTGAAATCGAAAAAGGCACATTCGTTGCGATTATCGGGCATAACGGCTCGGGCAAGACGACCCTTGCCAAACATTTCAACGCCATTTTGCTGCCAAGCGGCGGCAAAGCATATGTGAGCGGTATGGACACATCAAACGAAGACATACTCCTTGAAATCCGCCGCCGTGTCGGTATGGTTTTTCAAAATCCCGACAATCAAATCGTCGCGACCGTTGTTGAAGAAGATGTCGCTTTCGCGCCGGAAAATCTGGGATGCCCCTCTGATGAAATCCGAACTCGCGTTGACGACGCTCTTACGATTGTCGGGATGCGCCATTATAGCCAAAGAGCCCCGCATCTTTTGTCGGGCGGGCAAAAACAGCGCGTCGCAATCGCCGGTGTTCTTGCTATGCGGCCTGAATGTATAGTGTTCGACGAGCCAACCGCCATGCTTGACCCTATCGGCAGAGTAAAGGTTTTGGAGATTATGCGGGACTTGCGCGACAATCACGGTGTCACCGTTGTCCTCATCACGCATCACATGGACGAAGCCATAAACGCCGACAGGCTTATAGTAATGTCGGACGGGAATATAATATTGGACGGCTCTCCCCGCGAAGTTTTTTTGCAAGTAGAAACGCTGCGGGAAACCGGCTTGGAAGTTCCCGATACAGTCCTTTTGCTGCACAAACTAAATGACGACGGATTTGATTTGCCGCTTGACGCTTTGAGCGTTGAAGAATGTGCCCATGCAATATATACTGCTCTCCAGACCCGGTGAGGATTTGCGTTTGCGCAGTCACTTATAAGCTGTCATAAATATCATTCCGAAAGCGGAGCATGGATGCGGAGCGCAAGGGTCTGTGCTGTATCATACATACCGGATTTTCAAAAAAGGAAAACACCTAATGCCAATACTAAAAACCGAAAAACTGACACACACGTACAGCATAAAAACCCCTTTTGAGCACGTCGCCATTTCCGACATAGACTTTGAGGTTTCAAAAGGTGAGTATCTCGGGCTTATCGGGGCGACCGGGTCCGGGAAATCTACGCTGATAGGTCATCTTAACGGGCTTTTAAAGCCGACTTCGGGGAGCGTTTTTTATGACGGCACGAGTATACATGAGTCAAAAAAACGCACACGCGAAATTCGCTTCAAAGTTGGCTTAGTCTTTCAATATCCCGAATACCAGCTCTTTGAGGCTACGGTATTTGAGGACATCGCTTTCGGGCCTAAAAACATGGGACTGCAAGACAGTGAGGTCAACGAGCGTGTTCTCGAAGCGGCAAGGTTTGTTGATTTGGACAGCTCTCTTTTGGAAAAGTCTCCTTTTGAACTGTCCGGCGGCGAAAAGCGCCGGGCGGCCATAGCCGGAGTAATTGCAATGCGCCCGGAGGTTTTGATTCTCGATGAGCCCACAGCGGGGCTTGACCCGCGCGGGCAAGCGCAGATCATGCGAAACATAGCGCATTACAAAGACGCATATAACACGACCGTCATATTGGTAACGCACAATATGGAAGAGGTTGCCCGCAGCGTTGACAGGCTCGTTGTTTTAAACAAAGGCTCTGTCTTTGCGAGCGGCACGCCTGCCGAGATATTTATGAGCGCGGAGAAGCTCTTTGAGCTTGGCCTTGCGCCGCCAAAGGCTTCAATGATTGCGTCCCGCCTGAGAAGTTTTGGGCTGGCCACACGGCCTGACATTTATACCATAGAGCAATTGAGGCAATCGCTCAATTTGCTGCGCGGCGGCGAACAAAGCGGAGGTGATGATAATGCTTCGTGATATCACTCTCGGTCAATATTTTCCCGGTAATACCGTCGTCCACAGGCTTGACCCGCGCACAAAGCTGACGCTTATGATCGTGTATATAACGGCACTTTTTATGGCCAAAGGCTTATTTGCGTATCTGTTTATGTTCTCTATCCTCATACTTTGCCTTGTTGTGTCAAAAATAAAGCCCCGCGCCGTGCTTTCCGGCCTACGCCCAATTTTCATCATAATGATTTTTACCGTTGTCCTCAATATCTTTTTTGTGCGCGGCGAGACCGTTCTCTTTAAATGGCAGTTTATCACGGTTACTAAAGAGGGTGTCGTTACCGCGGCATATATGGCCTCGCGCCTTCTAATGCTCATAGTCGGCACTTTTCTCTTAACATACACAACCTCGCCGATTACGCTCACGGACGGTTTGGAGCGTATGCTCGGCCCTTTGAAAAAAATCAAAGTGCCTGTCCACGAATTTGCTATGATGATGAGCATCGCTTTGCGTTTTATTCCGACGCTCATTGAAGAAACAGATAAAATAATGAGCGCGCAAAAATCGCGGGGGGCTGACTTTGAGTCCGGCGGTTTGATAAAAAAAGCAAAAGCTCTTTTGCCTATCATTGTTCCCCTCTTTATCAGCGCGTTTCGGCGGGCGGACGACTTGGCTACCGCTATGGAATGCCGCTGCTATCACGGCGGCGAAGGCAGGACAAAAATGAAAGTGCTGCGCCTTGCTTTTCGGGATTATCTCGCCTTTCTTTGCTCGGCTGCGGTCGTCGCCTCTGTTGTGCTTCTGGGGATATTTACATGAAAAATATTGCAATGAAAATCATGTTTGACGGTTCTAAATATCACGGCTGGCAGGTTCAAAAAACTGATGTGACCGTTGCCGGAACGGTTGAAGCCGCCCTGACGCGCCTTTTTGAGCATCCTGTCCGGGCAAACGGCTGCGGCAGAACCGATGCCGGGGTTCACGCCAAAACATATTGCGTGAGCTTCAAAACGACCTCAAGCATACCTCCCGATAAGCTGCCTTACGCCCTAAACACTTTTTTGCCCCCGGATATTTCCGTGCAAAGCGCGATGTATGCCCCTTTTGATTTTGACGCAAATCTGTCTTGCATCAAAAAGGAATATACTTACAAGATTATCTGCTCGCGCATACGAGACCCTTTTTATTCGCAAAAGGCGTATTTTTATCCCCGCTCTCTCGACATTGACAAAATGAAAACCGCCGCGCTTCATTTTGTCGGCACACATGACTTTGCCGCCGTCCGCTCTGTCGGCACGGTGACAAAAACCACCGTCAGGACTGTCTATTGGTATGAAATAGAAGAGGTCGGCGGCACCGCTCTGCTTCGCGCCTGCGCAAACGGCTTTTTGTATAATATGGCTCGGGCAATGGCCGGTACGCTGATATATGTTTCAGAGGGCAAGCTGTCACCGGACGATATACCAAAGCTGCTTTTGCAAAAAGACCGCCGCCTCGCCGGGCCTACTTTGCCTCCCGACGGCCTGTACCTGACAAAATTATGGTATGACGGCGAAGTAGGCAAAATGTTCACATAATGAGCGGAGCGCAAGGGGCTGTGCTGTGAAATTTACAATTCACGTAAAATACAATTTTGTAATATGCGTTTCATTTTTTGAAGTTTTATGATATACTACCCTCACCGCCGTTTGGAGAGGCCACATTATGAGCGGAGACAATAAACCAAGTTTAATGAAGCACAAATTGCTGCTCGGAGCGTTGATCCTTGCCCTTTTAATAGTACTGACATTAGTTGTGCTTATATTTATGCCCGGCAAATATCCCGGCAGCAGCCTTCTCTCCGATATTGTTTTTCCCAAAAAAAGAAGCATTACCGTGCGGGAATTTGTTTTTGACGTCGGCCGCGACAGGGTTTTTGCACACGCGGATATGGCGGTCGCCGCCGTCGGCACTCTTGGATTGCAGGTGCAAGACCCGGACGGAAACGAAACTCTCCGAGACTCTTTTCGTATAACCCGCCCCGCATTGGCCGAAAGCGGCGGATACTTCATAGCTTTTGATATTGGCGGCTCGTCTGTGAGAGTCTTTAACGAAACAGAAATCCTCGCGTCAATAGATACCGAAGGCTCGATAGTCTCCGCGTCAATAAACAAAAACGGTTGGTTTTGCATTGTTACGCAAGAGCCCGGAGCATTTAGAAGCACCATTACCGTATATAACAAAACGGGGTCGAGAGTTTTCATGGTCAATATGGGTACCGGATTTGCCCTATGTGCCGAGATTTCTCCCGACAACAAAAGCCTCACCATCTTAAACTTTACCGAGGCGGGCTCTAAGCTCACGGCATATGACGGGCTTGACACAGACAAAGACGAACCCGATTACGAACACTATCTGGGAGACGAAGTCTTTCTTTACATAAAATATCTTTCAAACACAAAGATTCTTGCTGTTTCGGCACATTCTGTGCAAGTTGCGGAGCTTTCCGCGAGTATGACAACCTCTCCGCTCTACGAATTTCCCGAAAAACGTCTTGGCGGCTTCACGCATACAAACGACTTTATCGCGCTTCTTTTATACGACTATGGGATTGGGTATAGCGGACGAATTGTTTCTTTTGACATCGGCGGCGGCATTTTGGGCGAGCTTGAATCAAATTTGGAAATATTTGACATGGCTGCCGCTTCAAACTCATTAGTCTTGCTCCGCAGTGACGGCGTTGCTTTTCTCAGTAAAACCTTAGAGGAGTATCCCATGTCTGAAAACAATATTTTGGCGGCGACTGCCGCTAACGTACTCGCAATCACGGAGGATATTGCCCTTGCCGCAAACGACCATTCTGCCGTCGTAGTAAAACGAGAGGAGGATTGACCTTGACCGCTTTCTTAATTGATTTAGCTGTTGTCGGAACTGTCGCTTTTTGCGCGTGGCGCGGATATAAAAACGGCCTTATTCGCGGAATCTTTGGCGTCGTGTCCCTTATCGTCTCTATATTGGTCGCAAATGTCGCGGCCGAGGCTTACTCTAACGACGCAAAAGCGGTTGTTATGCCCTTTGCCGCCGGTATTGTAGATTCCGCCTTGTCCGAGGTGAAAGAGAGCGGCTCCCAGCAGCGCCCCGCCGCAAGCGAGCACGATATTGACGACCCGGACTTTGGCACTGTCTATACGGTGCTTCGGCAGATCGGTCTGCCCGAAGCCGCCGCCGTGCAGATTTCCCGCTCATCTCTCGAACTGAGAGACAGCGGCAACGGCCATTTGTCCTTTGCCGACGTTATCGCCGATAAGTTGACTTCTACTTTTTCATATATCGCCGTGTTTGGCATTGCGTTTTTGCTTTTGTCTATTATCTTTGCCGTCGTCGGCAACCTCATAGGCTTTGTGTTTTCACTCCCCGGTCTGAAGATTGTTGATATAATAGCGGGCGCGGTTTTGGGACTGGCTAAGGGTGTGCTTATTGTTTATACGCTTGCCTTTATTATCCGATATTTTGGCATACTCGCGATGGGCACTCTGGAAAAAACAACCATCCTTAAATATTTGACCGTCAGCAATCCACTCGCCAACATACTTGGCCTATAACTACGCCTCAACCTATAAGCGGTGACTATTATGAAAGCTCTTCCAAACATCTTATCTGTTTTCCGAATATGCCTTGTTCCGGCATTTATTGTCGCGTACATTCTTGATACGGGCGAAATGAAGGTTTCCGCGATTATTATTTACGCGATTGCTTGCTTTAGTGATTTTCTCGACGGCTATCTTGCCCGCAGGCTCCGCGCCCAGTCCAAGCTCGGCAAGCTCCTTGACCCGCTCGGGGACAAGCTCATTACTTTTGCTGTGCTGATTTGCATAACCATATCACGGCCAATGCTCCTTTGGGCTGTGTGCGTATTCTTTATCAAAGAAATTCTCATGGGTATCGGCGGGCTCGTTATCCATAAAAAAGCAAAAACCGAGCTGCCGCCCGCAAATATACTCGGCAAAATCTCAACCGTCCTTTTCTTTCTCGTTTGCGCTTCCCTTTTGATTTTTGTCAATTTGCCGGACGTTATAGTGATGATTATGATCTCCGGCGCAATTGGCTTTACTCTCATAGCTCTTTTGGGTTATGTATTGACTTACGCAAAAATAATGCGAGCCGCGCCCCCTGCAAGTCCGCGAGATGCCGCGCCTGACAGCGAAAATCCGCAAGACACGGGGCTTTAGGCAGCAAAGAAAGGTAATTTATGCACGTGACACTCTGTTCAAAATGTAGGAAAAACCCCGCTATCATCTTTATAACAAGAATCGAAAACGGTAAAACCTCAAACGAGGGGCTTTGTATCAAATGCGCACGCGAAATGAATATTAAGCCCGTTGAAGATATGGTTCGCAAAATGGGTCTGTCCGATGAGGATTTGGAAAGCCTGACAGAAGAAATGATGGACGCAATGGGCGGCTCTGACGGGTTGCCGGACTTGCCGGATCAGGAAGATAATACCGAAGACGGAAAAACCGCAACCTTTCCGTTTCTCAGCAGGCTGTTTGGGGGTCCCGACGATTCGCTGCCCCGCGATAACACACGTCCGGGCCGAGACGCGTCCTCGGGAGCTCCCGGTTCCGGTCACGCAGCGCAAAAAAGGCGCAAATATCTTGAGAGCTACTGCATCTCTTTGTCGCAAAAAGCCGCAAACAATAAGCTCGACAAAATCGTTGGGCGAGACGAAGAAACCGAGCGCGTTGTGCAAATCCTCAATCGCAGGCAAAAAAACAACCCCTGTCTCATCGGCGAGCCGGGCGTCGGCAAAACGGCAATCGCCGAGGGCTTGTCTTTGCGTATCTTTAACGGAGATGTTCCAAGCAAATTGCGGGGCAAGGAAGTTTATTTGCTTGATTTGACCGCCCTTGTCGCCGGTACGCAGTTTCGCGGTCAGTTTGAAAGCCGCATGAAAGGGCTTGTCGAAGAAATACGAAGTCACGGCAACATTATCTTGGTCATTGACGAGGTGCATAGTCTTGTGGGCGCGGGAGATGCCGAAGGTTCTATGAATGCCGCCAACATTCTAAAGCCCTCTCTTTCACGCGGAGAAATCCAAGTCATTGGCGCCACTACTTTTAACGAATACAGAAAGCATATAGAAAAAGACGCCGCGCTCGAACGCAGGTTTCAGCCGGTAATCATAAGCGAGCCGTCTATTGACGAGTCTGTAGAGATAATAATAGGTATCAAGCATTATTACGAAGCGCATCACGGTGTCTCGATCTCTGACGAAATGGCAAAGCAGGCCGTGCTTCTCTCGGAGAGATATATCACGGACAGATTTTTGCCCGACAAGGCGATTGACCTTATTGACGAGGCTTGTTCAGACTTAAACCTCAAGAGCGAACTGATAACGCGTTTGGACGCCATCAAAAAAGAGCGGGCGGACCTTCAAAAAGAGCGCGATATGATTTTGTCGTCTCCAAACGACAGCGACTATGAAAGGCTCGCCGAAATCAGAACGCTTGATTTACATCTGTCGGAAGAGCTTGACGGACTTGAGGCAAAGGGTCGCCCGCCGCTCACGATTGATAATCTTGCGCGGATCATCGAGCTTTGGACAAAAATCCCGGCTTCCAGCATACGCGAAGATGAGTTTAAGCGGCTCTTTGAGCTTGACCGGCGTCTCAAAACTCACATTGTCGGGCAAGACGAGGCCATTGATACAGTGTGTGCCGCTATCCGCCGCAACCGTGTCGGCATTTCGGTAAAGCGCAAGCCCGTCTCGTTTATCTTCATCGGCTCTACGGGCGTCGGCAAAACCGAGCTTGTAAAACGCTTGGCATCCGATTTGTTCAAAACCCCAGATTCCCTTGTCCGCTTAGATATGTCCGAGTTTATGGAAAAACACGCCGTGTCGCGCCTTATCGGTTCTCCGCCCGGTTATGTCGGATATGATGAGGCCGGTCAGCTCACGGAAAAAATACGCCGCAAGCCATACAGCGTTATTTTGTTTGATGAAATCGAAAAGGCGCATCCCGATGTTATGAATGTGCTGCTCCAGATACTTGACGACGGGCATATAACGGATGCACACGGCCGTAACGTCAACTTTGAAAACACCGTAATAATAATGACCACAAACGCGGGAAGCGATAAAAAAGACAATGCCGTCGGTTTTAACCGCACTCAAAACGAGCTCATCAAAGAGAAGGCCGAAAAAGCTCTAAAAGACTTTCTGCGCCCCGAGTTTATAAACCGCGTTGATGAAATCGTTTACTTCAATCATTTGAGCGAGGACGGTTTCAAAGAGATTGCCCGTATTATGCTCGGCCAGCTTTGTGAAGCTATGGCGGAAAAGTCTATAGAGTTGCTGTATGACGATAAGCTGCTTGAGTATTTGACAAAGAAGTCTTTTTCTCAAACCTATGGCGCAAGAAATCTGCGCAGGCTCATTCAAAAAGAAATCGAAGATTTGATTGCCGCCGAAATAATAGCCAACTATCAAAATCCTATATCCCGCGTAGATTTGACTTCCAATATAGAAGTTTTGCAAATCATAACTCACATCGCAGCACCTGTCGGCGCGTAAAAGCAAAATTTGTGAAATTTTTACTTGCTTATGTGGAAAAACTTATATATAATCATAGCGTAGCGCATATTTGCGATATATCTATAGGAGGAAACAAAAAATGAAAAACATGAAAGTCGCGCAAAAACTAATTCTTAGCTTTGTTCTTGTCGCCATATTTGCGACCGCCGTGGGCTTAGTTGGCATCTTTGGTATGTCAACCATCAATACCGGCGCCAGCAATATGTATGAGAACCAAACCGTTCCAATGTCGTATATGACAACAATTGTCGAGATGATACAACGCGAGAGAGCTTGTATGCGAGAGTTTATCATCGGCGCCGCAATTGTTGAAGACCCTAATGACAGAAACGACCCCGGTATCGCTCTGATCGAGGATGCACACGATAGGGCAGTGGGTTACCGTGAGCGTATGGCTGTAGCAAAGCCGCTTTATCGCGAAACAATCAGCACCACAACAGCTCAAGGTTTAGAAGCGTTGAAGCTTTTTGACGAAGCTGTGACTTTGTATGACACACGTTTTTCCGAGTGCGTGGAAGCCATTTATAATGGCGCGAAGGACGGAGAGAATCCTTCCGAGCTTTACGACCTCATGAGAACATATACCGACGATATCAATACGGTTACCGATAACTTTGAAGACTGTCTAAACCTGAAGATCGATGCCGCGCTGACCGCTAACGAAGACGGCGACGCTATGTTTTCAAGTATGCTCACCATCATCATTATCGTACTCGTAGTAGCTGTCGCAATCTCAATGGTTCTTGCCATTTATATTTCCGGCATTATCAGCAACCCGCTCAAAGCACTGTCTGCGTTTATGATAAAGGCAGGAACAACGGGAGACATCACACTTTCCGCAACCGATGAAGCTACGATTTCGGCTTTTGCTACTGCCAAAGACGAGGTTGGTCAAACTATCTCTGCGGCGGCAGCTTTTGTGAAGCATGTACAAGAAATTTCGGATGAGTTAGAAACTGTTGCTCATGGCGATTTGACAAGCGAAATACACCTTCTTTCCGATGTTGACGTAATGGGCAAATCACTACGGCAGATGATTGCAAGCCTTAACGATATGTTCGCCAACATAAACACTTCAACTCAGCAAGTATCAACAGGCGCGAAGCAAGTCGCCGACGGCGCGCAATCTCTGGCGCAAGGCTCGACAGAGCAAGCCGCTTCCGTACAGGAGCTTTCCGCTTCTATCAGCGAGATTGCCGAAAGCACTAAATCAAACGCAGACACAGCAACCAAGGCGGCAAGACTTTCCGGCACCATTAAAGAAAACGCCGAAAAGGGCAGCCACCAGATGGATGAAATGATCACCGCCGTAAAAGATATCAATGACGCAAGCCAGTCCATCAGCAAGATTATCAAGACGATTGACGACATTGCTTTTCAAACAAATATCCTTGCTCTTAACGCGGCCGTTGAAGCGGCTCGCGCAGGGCAGCACGGCAAGGGCTTTGCGGTCGTCGCGGAAGAAGTCCGCAACCTCGCGTCCAAGAGCGCCGAGGCCGCAAAGGATACCGGCAACATGATTCAAAACTCTATGGAAAAAGCCGAGCTTGGTTCTCAAATAGCCGGAGAAACGGCGACAAGCCTGAAAGAAATCGTCACGGGCATAAGCGAGTCTACAGAGATGATCCAAGAGATTGCAAAATCCTCAGAAGAGCAGTCGCTCGGTATCTCCCACATCAATACCGGCATAGACCAGGTCGCGCAGGTTGTTCAGCAAAACAGCGCAACCGCCCAGCAGTCCGCCGCGGCTTCACAGCAGATGAGCAGCCAGTCAACAATGCTCGAAGAGCTCATTTCGCAATTCAAGCTCAAGGATTCCGATGCCGGTCTGAGAAGCCTCCCCACGTCCTCAAAGTCTTCTGCGCCGTCAGCTCCCGCGCCGCGCCGCGACTATGATAATCTCGGCGATGATTCCTTTGGTAAATATTAAGATTTTTTCGTGATGACTTTCTCATTTGGGGAAAGAGCTTTCGATAATACGAAAGCTCTTTCTCTTTGTTTAAAAGCTCATTTGTTCTACAAACTTATCGTTAAAAAACGCGTTTGCCGAGAGGTCAACATACTCCGCGCGCTCACGTATGCTCTCCATTTTTTTCCGCGCCTCGGCAGAACCAAGCGCCATGACCGCGCCTTCTCCCGCCATATTCCCGCATATCTTCGCGACGGGGCGAAGCCTCTTTGGGATTAAGCCGACCCGCGCCGCGTTTACGATATCTAAAGTGCTGCCAAACCCGCCTGCTATCGCAAGCCGGTGTATCTCCGATTCCGCGACCTCGGCATAATGCAGCATTACTTTAATGCCTGCCGCAATCGCGGCCTTTGCCAATTGGAGCTTGCGCACATCTGCTTGTGTTATATATATTTCTTCGTTCTCCTCCGACAGGTAAAGCCTTTCTTTTTTTGCCTTGCCCGATTTGCCGACCAACCCTTTATCAAGAAAAACCGCCAGCAAATCAATAAGCCCGGAGCCGCAGATTCCGAGCGGGTCACCTCCGCCTATGACAAAATAATCCATGTCTTTGATTCCGGCAGATTTAATGTCAATATCGTTCTTTGCGGTTTCTTCTTTCCAAACGCTGCAAATAGCCCCTTGCGCGGCCGCCATTCCTTTTTCAATTTCCGCCCCTTCAAAAGCCGGACCTGCCGCCGCCCCGCAGCAATAATACGTGTTTTTCTGTTTTAATACAATTTCGCCGTTTGTCCCAATGTCAACAAAAATGGCAGGCTCTTGCACATCTTCAAATCCCGCGGCAAGAAGTCCTGCCGTAATATCGCCGCCCACATGCGCCGAAATAGCGGGCGTATAATAAATCGTCGCGTTTTTGCCGGCCGGAAACGTATCCCACGCCCGCACGGTTTCTCCAAACAAGCTCTTTGTCTCATAAGGAAAGGTGCTCATCTTTGCGGGTGAATATCCTGCCGCTATGTGCTGCATAACCGTATTTGCCGCGATCACTATCTCTTCTATGCTCTCGGGGCGCACGGATGCAATATCGCAAAGCTCCTCCACCATTGATTTTATTTGCTCGCGTATCAGCGTTGTCAATTTTTCGTGCCCGTTTCGCTGGCAGTACTCTATACGGCTTGTTACGTCAGCGCCATATGGAGCTTGCGCGTTTGCGCGTCCTGTCGAAGCTCTTTTTACACCCCTTTCCATATCAACAAGGTGTACCGCTACGGTTGTCGTTCCCAGATCAATGGCAATGCCGTTTTTTCCGTTTTTCATTTTCTTTTAGCTCCTCCTTTTTAACAAAATCATAATTCTCAGTCTCTATAGCTCCGCTCTCGGAATGATTTTTATGACAGCTTTATGGTGAGTTACAGTATAGCCAAAATCAGCGGCGGGTTCAAGCTCCTTTGATTATCCGACCACTTTGCCGTGGTATAAATTGCTTGCTCTGACAATAATGACAGCTCCGGTGCGAAGCGGAGAGCCTGTTTCCAGCCCGTCGCGCACGAGATAGCTGTCTCCGATTTCAATCGGCCGCCCGGCGGGGAGTCTTTCTATGTCCACTCTTTCCGCATACCCGGAGGTCTGCAGGTATATATATTCCGTGTCGTTTTCGTCAAGACGTACAGCTTGTTTTGGCACACGGATTCCGGTATATACGTCACTGACAACATTTGCCCGCATTAGGCGCAGAGCCGTCACATTATGTATACCCTCTTTGCTTGAAAACACTACGACACAGGCGTTATCCTCAGCCTTGCCGATACTTTCAACAAGCATGTCTACATCGGCTTGAAAAGCGCCGGAAAATTGAACCGTTTTGGTCTGCCCTTCTCGCAGGCGTATAGCCTCTTCATAATTCATCACAGCAACATAATACCATTTTGGGTCGGTCACTAATTTTCCCGCTCCGGTAAACATGACGGGAGAGTTGAAATGCGCCTGCAAAACCGATGGCGTCATGTCGCGGATAACATTTGGGCTAATATGCTCAAACCCGTCTACAACGCCCGAAAAATAACCGCTCACAGGCGCGTATATAGACCGCGTGTTGATTGTTTTCGCGCTCATTTCTTCAAGGCGGCTCTTTAGCTGCTCTATGTCCGCCTGTGCCGCAAATATTCCTGTCTCGATATTTAGGGCAAGCTCGTCAAGCCTCCTAAAGTTTCCTGAATGTGCCGCGACGGAAAGTTCCATAACCGCGCCGCGCCCGGCGTCGTCATTTTTGCCTCTGCCTGCCTCAAGCTGCGCTATTTTCATGGTCAGGGCACGTATTTCACTTGCAATCTCAAGGGCTTCACTGCTAAAATACTCCGTACCCACGGCAACCCCCGCGGCGACCTTTTCACCCTCGACGACGCCGGGCAGCGCGGTAATGTAAAAGTCCGGCAGCACCGTTTCCGTGCGGACAATATATCCTCTGGCGGGAAAGGCTTCCTCTACTGTGAGCTGCGTTGCGTATATCGTCTCATATGGATTTGCGGCAAGGTCGTAGAGCATAAATCCGCCGTAAACGATAACGGCCAGAAATATCACGCCTGTCATCAACCGTATGAACAAATCACTTCGCTTCATTGATCATCTCCAAAATCATTCGGGCATATTGCGTATGTGTACTATTGCCGGTACTGCCGGGGGCAGCGGACCTCGTGGAATCCATGGCGATCCACTTTATGTTGTCATCGCGCCGCAGCCATGTCATCTGGCGTTTTGCGTATCTTCTCGACTGTGTTTTGATTATCTCCGCGGCTGTGCTCAAATCCGCCGTTTTGTCGAGAACGCTTTGCATTTCTTTATATCCTATGGCTTGCATTGCTGTCGCGTTTTTTGATACGCCTTTTTTTAATAGCTCTGCAACCTCATCTTTTAATCCTGCTGTTATCATCGCGTCAACGCGGCGGTCGATCCGTTCATATAGCAGCGCCCTGTCTGTATATGTGAGAGCAATCTTGATCGCGCTGTATCGCGGCGGGAGTGTTTTCGTTTTTTCGTCATGGCGGGATATAGGCACATTGCCGGAGAGTACAGCTTCAAAAGCTCTGACTATTCGTTTTTTGTCGTTGGGGTGCAGCTTTTCGGCTCTTTTTTTGTCGAGATTTGACAGCTCCAAAAGCATTGCTTCGCCGCCGTCGGTATCATATTTTTCCTCCAATTTTTTTCGCAGTTCTGGATCGGGGCGGGAGACAAATCCGTGTCCGCGTATGAGAGAATCTATATATAGCCCTGTTCCGCCGACTATTATCGGAATCTTTTTTGAAGAGAGTATGCCCTCAACGCACAGCGACGCTTCCTTAACATAACGCGCCACAGAATAATCTTCCCAAGGCGGCACAACGTCTATCATATGGTGCGCAATGCCGCGCATCTCTTCCTTCGTCGGTTTTGCCGTCCCTATATCCATGTATTTGTACACTTGCATTGAGTCTGCGGAAACAACCTCTCCGCCTATCTCTTTTGCGAGAGCTATTCCTATGGCGGATTTGCCGGTGGCCGTCGGGCCGGTTATGACAATAATTTTTTTTGCTTCGCTGCTCTTCATGCTCTGCCAAAACCTTTTTCAAGCATAGTTTTTGTCAAAACGTAGGTTATCGGGCGGCCATGCGGACAATGTGTTATCTCGCCCGAGACAACGCGAGCCGCCAAAGCATCCATTTCTTGTATGCTTGTATTGCTGCCCGCTTTTATTGCGGCTTTGCACGCGAGCGTTTTGTAGATATTATCCAACATGGACGGCTCTCTTCCCCCGCCCGTCATAAGCGCCTGACACAGCTCCGACAAAACAGATTCGGTATCGGAAATATCTATATCTGACGGAATGTGACGCACGGCGACAGTGTCCTCTCCAAAACGCTCTGCGGTAAATCCCAGTAAATCCAATATGTCCGCGTTGTCTGTCAGAGCCGCCGCCTGTTCGCACCCGACAGAGCATATCACGGGTACAATAAGCTCTTCGGACATTGGCGAATATTCGCCGCTTTTTAAGGCGTTGTAGTGAATCCTCTCGTGCGCGGCATGTTTATCTATAAGCCAGATGTTCTCATCTTTTTCAATAATTATATAGAGCTTTTGAGCCTCGCCTATCACCCGAAACTGTTCATTTTCCCGCGTCCCGGCAAGGCTTTTTACATATCCCGCGCCCGAGTCGTTCTCCGATAGTTTTGACTGTCCCGGCAGACTATTCTCCGAATATGAGGGTATGCCGCTATTTTGCAAATTGGAAAAGTTGCGGTTTTCTTGCTTTTGCGCGTATTTTTGCGCGTATTTGTCTGTGTTTTTTGGCGTATATCCGTATGTGCCCCTTGACGCCGCTTCGGAAACTTTCAATGCGCCGCCGTAGCTTTTTTTATAGTCGTTGGCCGTAAGGCTAAAAAACCCGCCTGACTGCTTCTTCTCGTCCGGGTCATATGTCTCTAAACCGCCCGCGCCGCTTCTAAGATTCATCTGCGCGTGAAGCTGCTCTATAGTTCCCAAAACGGCATAATATACAGCGTCAAACACCTGTTTGTCAGAGATGAAGCGAACTTCTGTTTTGGCGGGGTGAACATTAACGTCAACATTGGACGCCTTTGTTGTGATATAAAGTACGCAAGAGGGAAATTTTCCCACTCCTATCACGTTTTTATAGGCTTGTTCCAAGGCGGATTGCATCAGTAAAGATCGGACGGGTCTGCCGTTTATGAAAAGAAACTGGTAGCCCCTGTTTCCCCGTGACGCTTCGGGTTTTGACACAAAGCCTTTTACGGAAAATCCGTCGTCCGAAAAGTTTACAGCAGTCTGTCCCGCTTGAAATTCTCTGCCCAGCACGTTATATACGCAAGACTCCGGCAATGAATCCCCGGGTGTGTGATACTCTGTTTTGCCGTCTTTGATAAAGCGAAACGAGATGTCGGGCCGGCAGAGCGCGGCGCGCATTACAACGGACGAAACGGCAGAGCCTTCCGCCCGGTTTGTTTTCATGAATTTGAGACGCGCCGGGGTGTTGAAAAACAGGTCGCGGACGATAATCGTTGTTCCTGCCGGACAGCCAACCGGGGTGTTTGACAAAGTCTCTCCGGCTTCAAGGATCAGGCGCGTACCTTCCCTTGCATCGGGGGTGCGTGTGTGAATCTCGATACGCGAAACAGCGGCTATGGCCGCCAGCGCTTCTCCGCGAAAGCCAAGCGTCTCGATGGCTTCAAGGTCTCTTTCTGTTTGTATCTTGCTTGTGGCATGACGCAAAAAAGCCGTCTGGACGTATTCGGGCGCGATTCCGCAGCCGTCGTCGCTGACCCGAATGTATGTCATTCCGCCGTCTTTTATCTCTATTGTGATAATGCCGGCTTTTGCGTCTACCGCGTTTTCTATCAGCTCTTTGACGACTGAGGCCGGCCTCGATACGACTTCGCCTGCCGCTATAAGGTCTGCAATATGCTGTTCAAGTTTTACAATCTTTGCCAACGTGTTCTCCATTTTTCACCGCGCTTTTACCTGTACTCGACAGGCAAGCCTTTGACGTTTACGGGGTCAACGTCAAGAGTCGCAATATCTCCGACGGTACACGCTATGTTTGTCACATCAACCATAGTGTGCAGCAAGCCGACGCTGCCCAGCACGCGGGCGCGTTGATTGTGGATTTTGACATACGTTTTGCGCCTGCGCCATCTGGCAATGTCAAACAGGCTTTTTTCCACTATATGCCTGTCAACGCCAAAGCCATGATAATAGCCGACCGACAAGACGGCGATTTTTGTCGGCGCTTTTGTGACAAACCCGCGTTCGGCGCCTATGGTAGACCCTTTTGGATGCCAGACTACTTCCTCTATTCCCGCTTCAATAAATCCGACGCGGGAAAGCGCTTTGATGTCTTTGCCCGGTATTCTTCCGGTGAGCGCCGTGTCAACGCACACCGCGTCCATGAGGTCTATGTTATACTTAAACAACGCCGCCGAATCTACAATGTGAGCTGCGCCCGGCTCAAAGCCCATTTCAATGATCCTGTCAAGGGCATAGTTAAACTTGTCAAGCTGCGCGAATGTTTGCTTTTTGTTTCGCCATGACGCGGAGAGCGTCGTAAATGTGCCGACAACGCTAAGGCTTGACATATATCTGTATATTGCGGCAACTTTGTCAAGCTCCGCTATTTTAAAGCCGTAACGCCCAAGCCCCGTGTCAATTTTAACTTGAATATCCGCGACAATGTTGTGCGTTTCTGCAATGCCGTTAATGGCTACGGCGGCATCATAAGACCCTGCCGTGCATATGACGCCGCAAGATAGGAGCCTCGCGATTTCATTTGGGTCTGCCGTACTGCGGAGCATCATGATCCGCTCTTTGTCGAACTTGTTCATGCGCAAAACCTTGGCGTCTCCGGGGTCGGAGACTATAAAGTTTTTTATGCCTTCATCGCGTAAAAAGCTCGCTGTGGTGAGCAGCCCCATTCCGCCCGCGTTGGCGCTCAGGTCGGCGAAAACAGTTACGCCCTCCGCGCGGTCTTTGATGGCGCGAAGGTTGTTTCTGACCACCCGCAGGTCTATAACCAAGTTTTTCATGTACCGTTTCTCCTATCTGAAAGTAATGCTTCATTTAACAAAATCATAAGTCTCCCGCTTCTGCAAGCGGTGAGTTACATTATAGCCGAAATCAGTGGTGAGTACAAGCTCCAACTGATTTTGTTAAAAACATCACGCGCTTTGCGTGTGATGCAAACGCGTAGCGTTTGTGAGTCTTCGCCGAATTCATTTCGGCGAAGGCGATATATTAAATTGACCAAAATCATAAGTTTCCCGCTTCTATTCCTTCGCTGCCATAAAATCATTCCTCCCCGAACCACTGCGTCATCCCTGCGCAGACGGTTCGGACGCTCCGCATCCTTGCTCCGCTCTCGGAATGGATTTTATGACCGCTCTGTTGTGAGTTACATTATAGCCGAAATCAGTGGTAAGTACAAGCTCTAACTGATTTTGTTAAAAACAATCCTACATTACCGCTAATCTTGCTATCTGCCGTAAAAGCAAGTATAATACAAACCACCCCGTCTATTCAGCATATGGCGGCAAATTTTTCTATATCCGATAAGGAGTCCGCTTTGGAAAGACCGAGTAATAACACAGCCGATACCGCACAGAGCCTTTTAGAAGAGCAGCGTGTTTGGTGCGCGAAAATCCGTGATATTGCCGCGTCCCGTTCAAAAAACCCTCTTGCGTATGTTGATACATACGGCTGTCAGCAAAACGAGTCGGACAGCGAAAAACTAAGAGGTATGCTGATAGAGATGGGTTATGGCATGACTTATGACGAATACTCGGCGGATGTTGTAATTGTCAACACCTGCGCCATTCGCGAACACGCCGAAAACCGGGTGCTTGGAAATGTCGGGGAGCTTGTTCATACAAAGAAAGCAAAAAAATCACAGGTGATCGTTTTTTGCGGATGCCTTGCCGCCGTTTCAAAAACAGTTGATAAGGTGCGCTCTTCATATGAGCATGTGAGCCTTGTTTTTCCGCCAAATAAGCTGTGGAAATTCCCCGAGCTGTTATACAGGGCGCTCGTTGATAAAAAGCGCATCTTCGAGACGGATGACGAAAATGCCTTTGTCGCGGAAGGCTTGCCGACGCATCGCGACCACAAGGTAAAGGCTTGGCTGCCTATTATGTATGGGTGCGATAATTTTTGCTCATACTGCATTGTGCCTTATGTGAGAGGGCGGGAAAGAAGCCGCCGCGCCGAGGCGGTAATCTCTGAGGCGAGCTCTCTCGTGGCGGCGCAATATAAAGATATTACGCTGCTCGGTCAAAACGTAAATTCTTACACAGACCCCGCGAGTAATTGCGCGAGCGGCGGCTTATCTCTTCGCTTTCCCGCGCTGCTTAAAAAGCTCTCTGATATTTCCGGCGATTTTCTGCTTCGTTTTATGACAAGCCACCCAAAAGATGCCGGCGCGGAGCTTTTTGAAGCTATGGCGCAGAGCGGCAAGATTGCAAAGCATATTCATCTGCCCTTTCAGGCCGGGAGCGACCGTATACTAAAGCTCATGAACCGCGGATATACCGCCCGTGAATATCTCGATAAAATCAACCTCGCAAGGTCTCTTATGCCCGATATAGTCATAACGAGCGATGTCATTGTCGGTTTTCCCGGCGAAACAAACGAAGAGGTAAATGAGACAATCGCGCTTGTCGAAGCGGCCGAGTTTGACGCGATGTTTACATTTATATATTCCGCGCGTCCGGGCACTCCGGCGGCAAAGCTGCAAGACACCGTAAGCAAAGAGGAAAAGCACGAGCGCTTTGACCGTGTTGTGACGCTGCAAAACGAAATCTCGGAAAAAAAGCACGCGCAGTATATAGGTAAAACGCTCCGTGTGTTGGTTGATTCAAAAGCCCCGGGCGAGGCATATCCTTTCAAGGCACGGTCAAACGGAGGGCGGCTTGTGCATTTGCAAGCGCCGCCGGAGCAAGACGGCGGCAACCGGGAAATGGTGGGCGAGTTTGTTTTTGCGAAAATCACGCAAAGCAACAACTGGTCGCTGTATGGAGAGTTATATGGATAATTTGACTGTTATTTTTGATAATGTGAAGCGTGTCCGTGAAGCCATCGCTTGCGCCGCCGAAGAAAGCGGGCGCAGCGCGAGCGACATAAGGCTTATCGCGGCGGCAAAAACAAAGCCCGCCGAGCTCATAAGGCAAGCGGTTTTGGCGGGAGTTGACGCTATCGGAGAAAACCGCGTTCAGGAGCTCGCGCAAAAAAGAGAGCAAGGGGCTTATGAAAATGTGCCTTTGCATTTTATAGGCCATTTGCAGTCAAACAAGGTAAACAAACTTGTAGGCGTGTGCGATTTTATTGAAACCGTATCTTCAAAACCGTTAATAGAGATGATTGGAAAACGCGCCGAATCGCTAAAGCTGGTTCAAAATGTGCTCATTGAGGTCAACATTGGCAGAGAGCCTCAAAAATCAGGAGTTTTCCCGGAATATTTGGAAGAACTTCTCGATCTCGCCGCAAAGACAAGCGGCATTTACGTGCAAGGTCTCATGTGTGTTCCGCCGTTTTCCGGCGATTCTGTAAGAAATTGTTACTTTTTTGACGCAATGTTCAACCTTTTTGTTGACATAAGAGCAAAAAAATACGATAATGTTTCAATACAGTTTCTTTCTATGGGCATGAGCGACAGCTACACGGATGCAATTCGAGCAGGTTCTAATGTTGTAAGGGTCGGCTCTGCAATCTTCGGAACGAGATAACTGAAAGGTGTTCTATGTATGGGATTATTTAACGAACTGAAAAAATTAACAAAACCCTATGATGACGAAGAAGACTTCGACGACTATCAGCCTAAGCTGACGGAGGACTTGCCTCTTGCTCCGAAAACCCCGGCGCAAGCCCGCAGCGCGTATGCCGGCTTTGACGAACAGCGCAGCAACAACAAGGTCGTCAACATTCACGCAACGGCACAGCTCAAGGTCGCGCTCTTTAAGCCGGAGCGTTTTGAGGCCGCCGCCGAGATCGCGGACAACCTGCGGGATCGGCATACTGTCGTGCTCAATCTCGAGCAGACAAACAAGGACATCGCCCGCCGTCTTGTTGACTTTCTCAGCGGCGTCGCCTATGCGCAGGAGGGCAAAATCAAGAAAGTCGCCGTAAACACATATCTCATAACTCCATATAATGTTGACCTCCTCGGAGATTTAATTGACGAGCTGGAAAACAACGGGCTATATTTCTAATAATTGAAAGGATATAAAGTAAAGATATGTTGACTCCACAAGATATTGCAGAAAAAGGTTTTGTTAAGGCCGTCTTTGGCGGGTACGACATGGCAAGCGTTGATGACTTTTTGGAATCCGTTTCTTCCGACTATACCGCGCTCTACAAAGAAAACGCCATTTTGAAAGGTAAGCTCAAGGTTCTCGTAGAAAAAGTCGAAGAGTACCGCTCCACCGAGGACGCTATGAGAATGGCCTTGCTTACGGCACAGCGCATGGGCGAAGAAATCACCGTTGAGGCAACCAGAACTAAAGAAGAAATGATAAGAAGCGCGGACGAAGAGGTCAAGTCAAAACTTTCGAGCATTTCCAAGCAAATCGCGCTGGAAGAAGCTCGCCTTCTCGCCGCTTCAAAAGAAACGTCCAAGTTTCTTGATTTGTCTCACGCTATATTGCGAAAACATTCCGAACTTCTCAAAAAATTAGACGCGGCAAATCAGCAGATAAAGCCGCCTCCGGCAGGAGGCGGTGCGACTCCCACAGGAGGCGGTGCGCCCCCCGTTGGAGTCGGTGTCCCTCCTCCCGCTCCGCCGCTCGCTGGCGGCACTGCGCCCTCAGCATACGCGGAGCCTCCCGCGCCGATTTCCGCGCAAGAAGCACCGTATATGCCGCCTCTCGTATCTCCGCAAACTGTCCCTGCCGTATCTGAACCGCCGCCGGACGTGCAGGTTACGCATATGCCCGCTCCGCCGGAGCCCTTGCTGGGTTCTGCGCAGGCTGATTTTGCGCCTTTGTCCGCGCGGGCGGCATCCGAAATAGAGTTTGATGCCGTTGCGGCGCAAATCGGCAATGCCGTTGAACAGATTGCCGAAGAAACAAGCCGGGCGCAAATTTCCGCTGTACAAGATACACCCACGCCTCCCCCCGGAGGTGCCCAGCCTCCCGCTTCTCTGTTTGACGAAATGGAACCCACAATAAAACTGCCCGTGGATGAAACTGCTGTTGACATAACTCCGCGTCCAAAATTCGATTTTGACGATCTAAAGTTTGGGGCGAACTTTGACAGCGATGACTAATGAGGTAACATAATGCTTTGTTTTCTGTTTTCCGCTATAATTGTACTTTTAGATCAAATCATGAAGTGGTATGTCCGCCTGACCATCACTGTAGAGGGTGCGTCCGGCCCGGACATATTTCCCGGTCTTATAAGCCTCACGCGCATTGAAAACAACGGGGCTATGCTCGGGTTTTTATCCGGGCAGTGGATTCTTCTCGCCGCCATTGCTTTTATTGCCTCAATAGTCCTCGTTATGATTTTGCTCAGATATAACGAAGGTTTTTGGGGTACGCTCGGGCTTTCCGCCGTCCTTGGCGGCACTGTCGGAAATCTGTGCGACCGCATTTTCAACAGACCCGTCAGCGCAAACGGCACAATAAAATACGGGGCTGTTACCGATATGTTCAGGACAGAGTTTTGGGACAGCTTTCCCATTTACAATATCGCGGATATTTTTATAACGCTTGGCTTTGTCACCTTTCTGATACATTTTGTCTATTTGACCATCAAGCCGCAAGGCTTAGAGACGTCTGCGGCAAATGCCGCGCCCTCTGCCGATTCCCCCGCCCTGGCAGCTCAGCCTGCCGCCGCAAGGCCGCAAAACGACAATTTTACCGATGTAGAAGCTCTCATTGCGGCACAAGTGGCACAGGCAACGGAGACATCCTCATACGCCGCCGACGGCGTTGCCCCTCCGGTTGATCAAATATTGGGCGAATATTCTTCAATAACCCCGGACATCAGCAGCCAAACAGACACAACGCCCGATATATCTTTTACCTTGGAGGCTTTAGAGGCGGAGCTTGGGTCATTGGACGTCGGAGCAGATTACGATATTGATGAGCTGCTGCGCGAATACGGCCTTGAAGATGACGTTAACTTGTAACGCGGACGGCGATCGCGCAGATGTTTTTATCGCCAAAAACATTCCCGGACTTTCCAGAAACGCCGCCCAGCGGCTGCTCGATACCGGGTTTGTTACGCTCTGCGATAAACCGATACACAAAAACCACAAAACATCACGCGGAGAGGTTTATATAATCCGGCAGGACGGGCTTTTACCCGAGGTTTCCGTCATAAGCGGGCAAAATATTGAGCTTGATATTGTTTATGAGGACAGCGATATAATAGTTATCAACAAGCCTCGCGGCATGGTCGTCCACCCGGCGCCGGGACACCCCGACGGAACTCTCGTCAACGCGCTGATCTATCACTGCGGCGACAGCCTTTCCGGGATTGGCGGCGTGGCGCGTCCGGGTATTGTTCACCGCATAGACAAGGACACTTCCGGTCTTTTGATTGCCGCAAAAAACGACAAGGCGCATTTGTCACTCTCCTTGCAGCTGCAATCAAAAACGCTCCTTCGGGTATATAACGCCGTTGTGCACGGCAATCTAAAAAATGACAGCGGCACTGTTGACGCGCCCATCGGCAGGCATCCCACCGACAGAAAAAAACAGGCTGTCTACAAAAGCCCCTTGGCAAATGACCCTATGGGCTATTCAAACAAGCGGGTTCGCCGTGCCGTAACGCACTATACTGTTGTCGGGAGATACATAAAATATACGCATATCCTCTGCCGTCTCGAGACCGGCCGGACTCATCAAATTCGCGCACATATGGCACATCTCGGCCATCCTTTGCTCGGAGATACCGTATATGGGCGCAAAAAAAACGATATGCGCCTTGACGGGCAGTGTCTTCACGCCGGACGGCTAAAATTCATACACCCCGCGACAAATGATGAGATTGAGCTGACGGCAGCGCTGCCGGAATATTTTGCCGACATTCTCTCCAAACTTGAAAAAGAGAGTTTTTAACACCATGAAATCACATGAGGACTATATGCGGCTCGCCTTTGAGCTTGCAAAAGAGGCTTATGACGACGGCGAAGTGCCTGTCGGCGCTGTTGTGGTTGACGGCTCCGGCGTTGTTATCGGGCGCGGGCGCAATCGCCGCCGGGCGGATAATGTTTCGACCGCGCACGCGGAGCTTTTTGCCATCGAATGTGCGTGCAAGGCTCTGGGCGACTGGCGGCTGACGGATTGCTCTTTGTATGTCACGCTCGAGCCTTGCCCCATGTGTGCCGGTGCTGTCATTATGTCTCGCATCGGCAAAGTTTTTTACGGGTCAGCAGATGATCTGACCGGCTCTTGCGGCAGCGTTATAAATCTTTTTATGGAAGATTTTAAGCAAAAGACGCAGATTACCGGAGGTGTTCTCGCCGATGAGTGTTCTGCTTTGCTCAGTGATTTTTTTGACCATGTTCGCAAAACGCGTACGCTTTGACGGTGCGCGCTATTTGTTATAAAGCGGTCAAAAAAATCATTCCGAGAGCGGAGCATGGATGCGGAGCGTCCGATCGTTTGCGCATGGATGACGCAACTGATCGGGGAGGAATGATTTTATGACCGCTGCTTATATATCCAAACCACTCAGATTGCTGGCAGGTAATTTAAAGTAAATGCACACATGCGCTTGACGTGTGTGTGCATTTACTTTAAAATGAGTATGGTGATGAAAATGATGTTTACCCATAAGGAACTGGAAAAATTTTTCAAGTCGGACTATCAGATAAAGAAGAAGATTGCCGATGGAGAAATCCACAAGATTGATAGGGGCCTATATAGTGACACGCCATCTGTCCATCCATTGGAGGTTATTACCAAGAAATACCCTCATGCGATATTCACTATGGATAGCGCCTTTTACTTTCATGGATTAACAGATGTGATACCGCAAAAAATGCATTTAGCTGTTATAAGAACCGCTACCAGAAGGATAGCCTACAATAATATCGCAGCGGTCTATGTGCTGGAGAAACTTCTAAACATCGGCAAAACTCAAATCATTTTCGATGGGGTTAGTATAAACATTTACGACAAAGAACGAATGCTGATAGAGTTAATCAGGAGCAAAAAGAGGATGGCGTTTGACTACTACAAGGAAGTCATCAATTCATACCGGACAATCGTAAAAGAATTGGATACGAGGGCTATTGAGGATTACGCTATGGAATTTGATACAGATGAGTACATCTTCAAAGCAATACAAGAGGAGGTGTTTTGATGAATCTGGATGATATCCGAAACAGCTATATTTCTGAAGGCTATGACATTCTCGACGCGTCGAGCAAGGCATCTTGGGATGTAATTCTCTCAAAAATCGCTAAAAGCGCGTTGGCGAAGAATGTGACCATTAAGGGCGGCGTTATTATACAACTCATTTCACAAGACAAGCGCAGAGCGACCAGAGATTTAGATTTGGATTTTATAAGATATTCGCTGGCGGATGATTCAATCAGAACTTTCATTGATACGCTCAACGAAGTAGACGATGGGGTGGCGATATCTATTGTCGCGCCGATAGAGGAACTGCGCCACCAAGTTTATCATGGGAAAAGAGTAATTCTCGAATTAGTTGACTCCTTCGGTACCAAAAGCGGAGCAAAGCTCGATATCGGCGTTCATAATAAGCTGGGCATAGATCAGGAAGAATACTGTTTTGAATTGAATAGTATTAAAGATAATGTTATGTTATTCATGAATACCAAAGAACAGATGATTGCAGAAAAATTAAGATCCTTATTGAAACTCGGAAGATTTTCCACTCGATACAAGGATATCTTTGATATCTATTACTTCGTTACTGTCCATGAGTTAGACAAAACCAAGCTTGCTGAATGTATTGTCGAGTTCATCCTTGATGCGGAAGATATGAGAGAAACCAATATGAACGATGTTACTATGAGATTGAGCAGTATTTTCCGAAGTAAAGCCTATTTGAAGAAAGCGGATACGGCACGCAATAATTGGATTGATGTTCCGGTTATTGAGGTAACAGCAAGGATAATAACATTCTTCAGCGAAGCTATAACATAGTTGTTTTCTACTATATATCCAAAGAATACACTGCGTGGAGCTTCAGGCCTATGTAAAAAGCTCCCCTTAGCGCATACTTTGATATCAAAGCAGAGGTCATAAAATCATTCCTCCCCGATCAGTTGCGTCATCCATGCGCAAACGGTTCGGACGCTCCGCATCCATGCTCCGCTCTCGGAATGATTTTTATGACCGCTTTATTACCTCGTGACACAAAAAGGGAGGCTGCCTTTCGGCAGCCTCGTTGATTTATTTATCATATATTATTTCCTTTCTCTTTTTTTATTTGCTTTGACATTCCTAATGCCGTGTTTATCTTAATATTCTTCTCCTTATTCTTCTCCCTCCTTTATTTCGGCTATTTCTTCTTCCTCTTCTTCGTCGCGGCGTTTCCATACGACAAACAGGAAGAGCAAAGCAAGAAGTATCAGCAGTGCCGCCATGTTCGCCATTGCGAGGACTGAAAGTGAGCTAAGTCCGTTATTAATTGCTTGTCTCTCTCCTATATTGGCAAGCGGTGTGTCAGAATTGTTTGCGTTCATGTATTCCTCGTTGCTGCCGACAAAACCGTCATCAGACTGGGGTCTTTCCTGTGTCGGTTCCGGTGTGGGTTCGGGGGTCAGCTCGAGCGTCGGCTCGGGTGTCGGTGCGGGGGTTGTTCCCGGTGTGCCCGCTGTGGCCGCTTCTGTACCCGGCTGTGCGGTCGTCTGTGAGTCGCTGCCGTCCTCTGTGTCTGTCAGTAAGCTGTCACCGTCGTCTTGGCTTTTGTCTTTGCTCAGATTGTCATCGTCATTGTTTACTGCGTCGTTTCCGTTGTTTTTACCGTCGTCTTGGCTTTTGTCTTTGTCTTTGCTGACATCGCCGTTGTTTCCATTGTTGCCGTCGGCGGCTTCGCACTCATCACAGTCGCAATCACAATCTCCGGCGCAGTCAGCGTCACAGTCACAGTCTCCGTTGCAATCAGCGGCGGTGCAATCGTCGCAGTCGCAATCATCATGCGGCGCGATGCAGTCGCTACAGTCACAATCGTCATCATGTTTACGTGCCGCTTTGCAGTCGTCGCAGTCACAATCGTCTTCGCAAGGCGGGTTGCAGTCATCGCAATCGCAGTTATCTTCGCAAGGCGGGTTGCAATCGTCGCAATCGCAGTCGGCCGCATGCTGTGCGGGGGCTACTGTCGTAGCGTTGCTGATGTATGAGTTATTGCTCGGGCCGACTTCGTTGACCGCACGGTATTGCACCTTGTACTGCACTCCGTCTTCAAGCCCATCTATTACATAGGTTTGCACTATGCCGTTTCCTGTCGCGAGAAGCTCTGCGGGAATATCATATGTTATCCAGTCTCCGTATGCGCCGTCGGCGCGGCTGTATCTAATTTGAAAACCCGTTGTCACTCCGCCCCGAATATCAATGTTGGGGGAATATGTTTTAAGCTCGAGCGTGATTTCTCTGTATCCGCCGGTGACTGTGCCTCTGTTCGTATTTGGAATACCATACGCCCATGCGGTTTTCATTTCCGACGGCTCGCTAAATCCTGCCGCGTTGACCGCCCGCACCTGATAATCGGTGGAAATCGCTGTAAAGAATGTCGCGCTTGAACTATCCACGTCGCTGTATGACAGCGCGTCGCCGACGTCATACCAAGAACCCCAATTTGCGCTGTCGCTTACCTTTTGTCTAATCTGATAATGCGTGATCGCGCTGCCGCCATCGTTTTCGGGGGCTTCCCAGCTCAGCTCTGCCCGTTTCGGTCCGATTGCCGCCATGAAGTTTTGCGGCGCGGTGGGGGCTGTCGGATTGACAATCTCTACGGGTGGGTTTTTGTCATTCGTGTCGCTTTCGGCTGTGTCTCCGTTTTTGCCCCGTCTGCCGGCGCGGACTCTGACTTTGTATGTGCCGTCATCAAGGTCGTCTACGATTATTGTGATCGTGCCGTCTTCGTTGTCTTTTACTTCGTAGTCAAGCTCGCCCGCGTCTTCGTCTTTGGCTACCCATTTGCCGTCTTCGTCTTTCTCTATGATGATTATGATATCTCCTATGTCTTCGTCTTCAATCTCTATCACATAGTAGTCGTCGTCGCCGTCTACTTCGATTGTTATCAAAAGGTTGCCGCCTTCGTCGCTGTCAACGTCCGCTTTCGGTGTCTCGGGTTTTGAGGGCAATGAGGGGTCTATGAAGTTACCTTCTAATTCGGATGCCGTCAAGTTCGTTCCGATGTCATGGTTGTTGAAGCCGTATTTCAAACCCCAGCTCCAGTTGTCGTCTGTCAAAAGCGATATTCTTTCGCGGTAATAATCGAACAGGGGCGTGCCTTCCATTATCATATATTCAATCGCATCCGTGGCTGTATTGTTTTTGAAGATAATGGGTTTTTCGGGGTTAATAAAGAGTTTATTCAAACCAAATCCTTGAGCAAAAGTACCCTTAAGGGTAAAAATTCCGCCGCCGAAGGTTCCCGTGTTGCCGCTGATCTCGCCGCCTGTCATGTTGAACGTGCCGCCGACATACACGCCGCCGCCGTCGCCCTGTGCCATGTTGCCGCTGATTTTGCCGCCTGTCATGTTGAACGTGCCGGCGACAAACACGCCGCCGCCGCTGAAGGTTACTCCAGTTGCCGAGTTGCCGCTGATTTCGCCGCCCTCCATGGTGAATGTGCTGTTGCTATCGACATCGACAAACACGCCGCCGCCGAATTCTGCCGTGTTGCCGCTGATTTCGCCGCCCTCTATGGTGAATGAGCCGGTGACATACACGCCGCCGCCTCTGTTTGCCGTGTTGCCGCTGATTTCGCCGCCGCTCATGCTGAACGTGCCGATTGGACCACCGACATACACGCCGCCGCCGTAGCCTTTTGCCTTGTTGCCGCTGATTTCGCCGCCCTCCATGGTGAATGTGCTGCTGTTGCTGATAAACACGCCGCCGCCGTAGCCCTGTGCCATGTTGCCGCTGATTTCGCCGCCGCTCATGCTGAACGTGTTGCTGCTCGTGGCGGCATACACGCCGCCGCCGCTGCCGCCCTGTGCCGTGTTGCCGCTGATTTCGCCGCCCTCCATGGTGAATGTGCTGCTGTTGCGGAGATACACGCCGCCGCCGTCGCCCTGTGCCGTGTTGCCGCTGATTTCGCCGCCCTCCATGGTGAATGTGCTGCTGTTGCTGAGATACACGCCGCCGCCGGAAACCGCCCTGTTATCGCTTATTGTACCGCCGGTCATGATGAAGTTGCCTGTGACGACATCTACACCACCGCCTACACCGGTGTACAGTTCTGCTCTCGTCAGTGTTATGCCGTCACCCATAGTCAGCGCGCCTTCGACATAAAAGTGTCTGTGATTTGCATTTATCGTGAGGGTAATATCCACATCGGATTTTATTTCGGCCGTCTGCCCGGCGGGAATGTCTATCTGCGAGGTGAGAAGTATGGTCGCCGCTTCGCCGTTTTGCTCGGCAATCGCTATTGCCTCAAGAAGAGCATCGATAGTGGCGACCGAAGCGGGAACCGGGACTGTCACGGTGCATACGCAATCATCTTCCGCCTCACCGCAGTCTAAGCAAAATTCAAACGATGAGGGCGCGAACATGACAACGTCACTCTCGCCGCCATCGGCGGCGGTGCACTCACAGTCGCTTTCTTCCTGCCCGCAATCGGCGCAGATGTCCACTTGCGCTATCGGCTCAACGCCTCCTGCGGAGGCGCAGACGCAGATGGCTGTCTCTTCGCCGCATACGTCGCATAAATCGCTATAGTCCGCAAGCGCGACTGTGAATGTGTTCATCATTACAATTGCCAGTAGTATTGCCATGATTCTTTTTAGTGTGTTTGCTTTCTTTGTTGTCCTTTTCATTTTCTTTCTCCCTTTATTTTTATTGGTTTTTATTAGTTTTTGCGGCTTTGTTTGCCGTCTGATGATACTGTAGCACATCTCTTTTCAAAATGTGTGAAAGTTGGCAGAATTGCCAAACATTTTTTTTGAGGGAGTTTGCGATAAGGGCGGTTTTTTGCGTTTTTTATGAAAGAAACGCAGCATTTGCAATTGTTTGAGGAACTGTTTCATTATGAAACAGTTCCTCGGGGTGGTGGGCGGGGGAGAGGAGTTTGGGGGGTGAGAAGCGGCAGGGGGATTTTTTTGATCTATTAGCGGCGGGGCGAGGCGGGGGGATAAAAAAAAA
>WRMH01000025.1 GCA_009777235.1 Oscillospiraceae bacterium | reverse complement strand
CGCAAAAGTATTTTTTTAGCAAACCGCTCCACCGTATTTTGCCAATGGCGGGCTGCATACCAAAATGTATGTTTGACCCGGATTTTGGCAGTGTCGTTAATATCAAGGCGGTATTGAAGCGGGGCGGCGGCATACTTTTGTTTCCCGAAGGCCGCTGCTCCTACACGCAAAAATACGCGGGCATACACAAATCAACGGGTAAGCTGATCAAAAAACTCGGCGTGCCCGTAATCAGCAGCTATATAGAGGGCGCGGCAACCTGTGTACCGCTGTGGCGGCGCGGTATCCGATTTGGAAACACGCGTGTAACACACAGAAATCTTTTTTCCGCTTCTGATCTGGATTTGCTGTCGGTTGATGAGATAAATGCCGCCATTGGCGCGGTGCTCAGCGGCGCGGACGGCATACACAGTGCTACGGGCAGAGATACACCCGCGCACCACTCCGCGAATTTTCGCACATGCTTTTCAAGGCGGCTGGCCGAAGGGCTTCATCAACTTTTGTATTATTGCCCTGTATGTAAAAGTGAATTTACCATTGAGACCTTAGACTGCGAAATTCGCTGCTCCGCCTGCGGGGCTTTTGCAAAGATGAACAGGAGCGGCAAATTGGAATCTGCGGATGGTTTTCCGCAATATATTACCCTCTGGGTGGCGGAGCAATCGCGCCGCGAGATGAGCCTCCTTTCTGATGATATGAAGCCTATCTCCGAAAAGGTAAAAATCAAAATGCCGTCTTCAAAACCGGGCGGAGGTATGGTGCAGTGCGGTGAAGGTACGCTCTTGATTGACCCGTCCGGTTTGCGTTATGAGGGGACAATACATGATGAAAACGCAAGCCTTCTTTTCCCCACAGACTTGGTTCCGGCAATTTCTTATGACCACTGCAACAATATCCACTTACATCATGACGGTAAGTTTTATATGTTCGTTCCCGAAGATACGCGCAAATGTATTAAATATGTGATTATCACAGAAGCCCTGCATTGGAAATTCGCCTCAAAGCCGCTTTTGACCCCGGGTGTAAACAGCGGCTTCGTAATCGAGTGAAAAAAGCGGTCATAAAATTCATTCCGAGAGCGGAGCATGGACGCGGAGCGTCCGAGCCGTCTGAGCAAGGATGACGCAGTGGCTCGGGGAGGAATGATTTTATGACCGCTTGTTAGACGCGGCCAATGCCGCGTCTAACAAGTATCATATGTCGGTCTGCTGCCCTATGTCCGCTGACTTAGTACATGCCGCCCATGTCGGGAGCGCCGCCGGGCATCGGAGCCGGGGGTTCGGGAATATCGGCGACAAGCGACTCGGTTGTGAGAATCATGCTTGAGATCGAAGCCGCGTTTTCGAGTGCGCTCCGGCAAACCTTTGTCGGGTCTACGATGCCGGCTTTTATCATGTCGCAGTATTCTTGATTTGCCGCGTCAAAACCGAATGTTGCATCGCTGGAACTCTTGATCTTATCAAGAACAACAGCGCCTTCTACGCCCGCATTCGCGGCAATCTGCTCGATTGGCGCTTCAAGAGCCTTTGCCGTGAGAGCCATACCGGTTTTTTCGTCGCCCGATGCGCCGTCAAGCATTTTCTCGACGGCTTTTGCCGCGATAGCGTAAATCGTGCCGCCGCCGGCGACAATGCCTTCCTCGACGGCCGCGCGTGTCGCGTTGAGAGCATCTTCAAGGCGCAGTTTCTTTTCTTTCATTTCCGTTTCGGTTGCGGCGCCGACTTTGATGACCGCCACACCGCCGGAAAGTTTTGCAAGCCGCTCTTGCAGTTTTTCCTTGTCGTAATCAGAGGTCGTAAGCTCGATCTCCGTGTTGATCTGACCGATACGAGCCTTGATATCTTCGGGTTTGCCCGCGCCCTCGACAATGATTGTATTGTCTTTGGATGCCTTGACTTGACGCGCCGTGCCAAGCATGTCGGTTGTCGCTTCTTTTAGCTCCATGCCAAGCTCGCTTGAAATAACCTCGCCGCCCGTGAGCGCCGCAATATCGCGGAGCATTTCTTTGCGCCTGTCGCCAAATCCCGGGGCTTTTACGCACAGGCATACGAACGTGCCGCGGATTTTGTTGAGTATGATGGTCGCCAAGGCTTCACCCTCAACGTCTTCGGCGATAATAACGAGTTTTTTACCGGCTTGTACGACAGATTCCAATATCGGCAGAATCTCTTGAATGTTTGAGATTTTCTTATCGGTGATAAGTATGTACGGATCGTCAATGACCGCTTCCATTTTCTCCGCATCCGTAACCATGTATGGCGTGATGTATCCGCGGTCAAACTGCATACCCTCGACAACTTCCGAATATGTTTCAGCCGTTTTTGATTCTTCGACAGTGATAACGCCGTCGCGGGAGACTTTGTCCATCGCCTCCGCGATCAGAAGGCCGATGGCTTCATCGCCCGACGATACCGTGCCGACACGCGCAATGTCTTTTGAGCCGGAAACCGGATTAGAGTTTGCTTTGATTGCGTCAACAGCCGCTTTGACGGCTTTGTCAATGCCTTTTTTCATAACCATCGGATTGGCTCCGGCGGCCACGTTTTTAATGCCTTCTTTTACCATGACTTGCGCCAAAAGCGATGCAGTCGTTGTGCCGTCGCCGGCTACGTCATTGGTCTTTGTCGCAACTTCCTTTACGAGCTGTGCGCCCATGTTTTCAAATGGGTCTTTGAGTTCAATTTCCTTTGCGATGGTCGCGCCGTCATTTGTGATCAGCGGGGAACCATATTTCTTATCGAGAACAACATTCCTGCCCTTGGGTCCGAGTGTGAGCCGCACCGTATCGGCAAGTTGGTTGACTCCCTTTTCGAGAGCTCTGCGAGCTTCTTCTCCATAGACTATTTGCTTTGCCATAATTTCAAACTACCTCCTATTGTACTATTGCAAGGATGTCGCTCTGACGCACAATAGTCAGCTCCTCGCCATCAATTTTGACTTCTGTTCCGCTGTATTTTCCGGTGATGATGCGGTCACCCGGTTTAACGACCATGGTTACTTCGTTTCCGTCAACGTTGCCGCCGGGCCCGACTTCAAGCACTTCATACACTTGAGGCTTCTCTTGAGCCGCGCTCGTGAGGATAATGCCTGCTTTTGTCGTTTCTTCGGCTTCGACTTGTTTGATAATCACGCGATCTGCTAATGGTTTTAGTGTCATTTACTGTTCCTCCTTATGAATTTATGTAGCGCTCCGCTTTGGCGCGGAGCTGGCTCTACAGCTTGGGGCAACGCCTCATATTGCCGGGTAAAGACGCGGTATCAGCGCGTCGGGGACATAGGCAAACCGGCAATTTAGCGCGTCTGCGTTATTATTGTGTTGGCACTCTCCGGACAAGAGTGCTAACGCAAGTATATAATAAATGATATACGCATATTTAGCAACTGATAAATTTGCCGATATTGCAAATTATGGGCGATTTTTGAGCGAATACCGCATACAGTCTCCGCATATCTCTTTATTTTTCGATATAACTGCGGTTATCTCGTGTTTGCTCGATATTCGCATTATCCCAAATCGGCGGTCAAATCTCGCGGAAAAATAAAATTCACCCCACCCGGCACGATCTTAAACGATATTTTATCCGTGTAAATTCCCTCACCGTCTATATTTACGACAAACTCCCTGTCCGCGTCTATCTCCATCTGTGTACAGCGAATGTAGGTAAAAATATCGGGAAACTCGCTAAATTTGCCTTTGGAGTATTTTCCCACTATTTGCGCGACTTTGAAGCGTGACACGGGCTCGGCCACAAGACATTCCAGTATTCCGTCATCGGGCAAGGCATCCGGCACCGGATTAAAGCCTCCGCCGTAATAGCGGCCGTTGCAAGCGCAAGCGAGGGTTATCTTTTGGTCGAACGTCTTACCGCCAGCCGTGATGCGAAACTTTGAGGTTACGCCCTTTATCACGTTTACAATAAGGGACACAACATAACCCATTGAACCTCCGATTATCGGGATGCGGCTGTATTTGTGAACGTCGTTGCCGACACGCGCATCTATTCCCACAGAGCAAATATTTATTCCAAACCGCCCGTCGCAGTCTATGAGATCGATCGGTTTTATAATACCTTTTGAAAGGGCGTCCAAATCATGAAACCTGTCCGTGTCAATTTCAGGGAATGTTTTAAGAAAGTCGTTGCCCGTGCCGCAAGGATAATGCGTAATTGCGACATTTGCGCGGCCTGCCGCGCCATTGGCACATTCGTTGAGCGTGCCGTCTCCGCCGCAAGCGTAGACATAAAGCATTTCGCGCGGGTCTGAGTGTTCAAGCCCGGTAGCCTCCAATATGATTTTGCTGCAAGCATCCATAGGAGCTTTTGTAATATAAATTTCGTATGGGTCTGAAAGCCCCTTGGCATATTCGCGAATTTTTGTTTCCGTTTCGGCAGGACGGTTTAGATTGCCGCCGGCTACAGGATTGATGATAAACAAATGTTTCATAGTAAAGAGCGTTCCTTTCCGGCATCAACACGCCATAAAAATAATATGGTCAAAAATACATGAATAAATCGCATTTTATCATACCGTTATATAATTTGCGTTTTTTTGTCGCTTTTTTGCCGAAAGCCCGCTCAAATTCCGTATGCGACGAGAGTATGTACATTTTCATTTTGCCCGGTACTCCGGTCCCGGCTTCCGGTTGATTGCCAAGCCGCTCGCCCAAAACGCGATAAAGTTCCTGCGCCCGGCTCTTTTCCATAACGCGCTCGCCATATGGCGGGTTTGTAATAATTATGACGCCCGCATTTTTGTCTTCCGCTTTATGCCAAAATGCTCCGGCATCGGCTGTCTCAAAGCGGATGTGTTCCGCCACCCCCGCGCGTTTTGCGTTTTCCTGTGATATTTCTATACATTTTGGGTCAATGTCTCCGCCCCAAATGCTATATGCCCCCCTGTATTCCAAGTCGCGGGCTTCGATTTTTGCCAAATCCCATATTTTTTTATCCGCCCATTTCCACTGCATAGCGTCAAAACACCGGTCAAGACCGGGCGCGCGATTTAACGCGCAAAGCGCCGCCTCTATGGGTATCGTCCCCGAGCCGCAGAAAGGATCATATATTTCTTCCTTGCCTCGGTATCTCGAAAGTTTTACCATAGCCGCGGCGAGGGTTTCCCTAAGCGGCGCCGCGCCGTGAGCCGGGCGGTATCCCCTTTTGTGCAGCCCCGTCCCCGATGTATCAAGATACAAAGTAGCAATATCGTCCATTATCGCAAATTTGATTTGATATGCCGCGCCGCTCTCGTTTAAAATATCTCCCGCAATACCAAACGCCGATTTTAGGCGCATCGCGACCGCTTTTTTGATAATCCTCTGACAGTCGGGTATGGAATACAGCTTTGAATCCAATGAGTGACCTTTTACGGGGAACGCCCCGCCCATTGGAACGTAGTCCTCCCACGCCATTTTGCGCACGCCTTCAAATAGCTCGTCAAAGGTTCGGGCATTCGTTTTGCCGACGACGATCAAAAGTCGCTCACCCGTTCTCAGATTGATATTGGCTCGCGCAATATCACCTGCCGTTCCGGCAAACATGACCCGGCCGTTTTCCGTTTTCACGCTATCGTACCCAAGCCGCTTTAGCTCATCGGCGCAAAGACCCTCAAGGCCAAATAAACAAGGTACGCAAAAATCCAATACACTTTTCATTGTTACCTCAGCGATTTTTCAAGCCTTCAACCATTTTTGCTATTTCAGGCTTTGCATCTTCCATCATCTCATCCCACTCGCCGATATAATCGTATGTAAGCTCGCCGCCCGCTTTTATGCGGCGGACATATCCGTCAAACATATCGTAATCACGCTCATATACATGGAAGCTGTTTGCCCTGTGGGTGTAAGTACCCATATTTGCGCCGACGGCATCCGCGACGCGCTTTTGCAGCATGATGAGCGCGAATGCGTTCATATAGGTTGCTTTTGTTGAGTCGTTTGAGCGAAACAATACCTTGCAGTGCAACGCCCCGGAGCGCAGGAAATATTGAATATGCTGGAGACAGGCAGGAGAGTCTGTAGTTTGGTCATACTGTGCGCGAATAAGCACGACCGCCCTGCGCGTTTCTTCCGAACGCTTCAGTTCCTCAATAACCCAAGGGATTTGCTCTTCCATGCGTTGGTGGTAAGTGTACTCCCAGTTTCCTTTTGACACTTCAAAATCCAAAATGCCATCGAGCATTTCTTGGCGGTACTGCTCAAGAGAGCGCGGATCGCCGACAAACATCTTGCTGATCATCGGCTCTTGCAACGGATTTTCTACGACAAAAGTCAGCGACGCTTCTTTTTGACGGGTGTTATAGTCAGGACACGCAAGCTCGCTGTGGTTTTCGTGCAACGCCACAAGCGCATTATGATACGCCTCCGGCAACGTTTTTCCTTTTACAAATAGTTCGTGCATGATAAATCCCTCCGATACAGCAATATCACTTAGAGCATTATACTGTGGCTTCGCGCAATTAGCAACAAAATGGAAAAATCTTTACAAATCCTTCAAAGCATGGTATAACTTCGTTGTATTCTTCGTTGTAATCTTCGCTTATCATTTCGCAGGCGACAAGTGATAAGTATGTGTGTTTGTGAGCGGTTATGTTGCCTGAGAAATGGCGGTTTAATATGTCAAAGGATAAAAAAGTTCAGCAAATTACCGATATGGAGCAAGACTTCGCAAAATGGTACACAGATGTAGTGACCCATGCGAAGCTCATTTCATATTCGGGGGCGAAAGGCTTTTTTGTGCTCAGGCCGTATGGATATGCAATATGGGAAAACATTCAGGGAATACTCGACAGGCGTTTTAAGGAACTCGGGCATGAAAATGTTTCTATGCCGCTGCTCATTCCACAGTCACTGCTGCAAAAAGAAAAAGACCATGTTGACGGATTTGCGCCGGAGTGCGCTTGGGTCACATATGGAGGCAGCGAAGAGCTTGAGGAGCGTATGTGCATACGCCCGACGTCGGAAACATTATTTTGCGATCACTGGGCACAGGTTGTGACCTCTTGGCGTGACCTGCCGATGTTATATAACCAGTGGTGCAGCGTATTGCGTTGGGAGAAATCAACGCGCCCGTTTTTGCGCCACCGCGAATTTTTGTGGCAGGAAGGGCATACGCTTCACGCTACGGCAAAAGAAGCCATCGCGGAGACTTTGCAAATGCTTGAAGTCTATGCGGAGCTTTTTGAGGACTATCTTGCCATGCCCGTAATCAGAGGCAAAAAGACTGAAAAAGAGAAGTTTGCCGGAGCTGTAAATACATATGCCATCGAATGTATGATGCATGACGGAAAAGCATTGCAGGGCGGCACGTCGCATTATTTCGGCGACGGCTTTACAAAGGTGTTTGATATCTCTTTTGCGGATAAAAACAACACGCTCACGGCGCCGTTCGAGACGTCGTGGGGTCTTTCGACCCGCTCCATCGGCGGCCTTATCATGACTCACGGAGACAACAGCGGATTAAAGCTGCCGCCGCGCATTGCCCCCACACAGGTTGTCATAATTCCGATAGCGGCGCACAAAGAAGGTGTGCTAAGCAAGGCAGAAGAGCTTGTCTCTTGCCTCAAAGCTGCCGGTGTGCGCGTAAAAAGCGACACATCAGATCAAAGCCCGGGCTGGAAGTTTGCCGAGCATGAGATGAAAGGTATACCGCTTCGCATTGAGATAGGGCCTCGGGACATAGACAGTAATGAGTGCGTTGCCGTGAGGCGCGACAACGGCGAAAAACTGCGTATAGCATTGCCAGAGTTAGAAAAGACTGTGGATAAGCTGCTTGAAGATATTCAAAAGAGTATGTTTGAGCGGGCAAAAGAGAATTTAAGGAAAAATACCCGACAGGCGCACAATATGGACGAAATTGAGTCTATTTTGCGCGAGCATGGCGGCTTTTTTGAATCTATGTGGTGCGGGTCTCGCGAATGCGAAGTACGGCTAAAGGATGAGCTTAGCGTCACTTCGCGCTGTATTCCGTTTGAGCAAAAGCGGCTTGGTGATGTTTGCGCCATATGCGGAGCTAAGGCCGACACAATGGTTGTCTGGGGCATAGCATACTGATAGGCGCACTGAGGCATACTGCCTAAAGCACGCTTTTGAGCATATTGATACATTTTTCGGTTTCAAAGATGGTCTTTTCAATATCGCCATTGCCGTCAAAGGTATGGACAACGCCTTCGGCAAACTTGCTCATGACGGCAATTACTTGCTCCGGGTTGATTCCGGCTTTGAATATGCCCTCTTCGCCCGCGGCAAGGCATATGCCCGCGTGCATATCCTTAGCGATCGCAAGCAGCCTTTCAATATCAGAAATAACCTCGTCGGAGTCTTCGTTAAAGACACTTTCAATAAAGGCATTCATGGCGGGGTAGCGTTTTTTCAAAGACAACCTGAATCTGATCGTAATCAGAACCCTTTCGTAGAAGCCAAATCCGGCGGTATCGCGGTCATGCTGCGCTTCGGTCATTATTATTTTGCCGGTATAGTAGACAAGATATGAGTATAATCCTTTTTTGCTGCCAAAATAGTGAAAGATAAGCGCCTTTGATATACCTGCGGCTGCCGCGATTTCACTTATATAGGCTTTTTTATATCCGGCTTCGCCAAACAGATTCATAGCGGCGGTAACTATTCTGTCTTGCTTTTCCTGCGGCAGAGATAGGAATTTTTTCATGACTACATAATCCTTTCCGGTTTACATTTGTATTATCGCCTTACGCCGTATCGGGCGCAGATGTTCTCAAACTCGACAGAATACGCAAAGCCGCTGAATATTGTCTGTCTTGGCGTCCCGTTTTCTAATCTGCCCACCCAATGGGACTTGCCCGCGCTATCGGAGCTTCGGCCCAGCAAAGACCTGTAAAGAATTTCGACAAAATCCGCATTTGACAGATTTCGATTATTCATTTCACTGCTAAAAACAAATCCATGCGCGACTGTGGAAGCCGGTACTCCGGCAAGTATGTTGTTTGTCCAATGCTCGAGGCCGCTCGGGTCGGGGATTCTTTGCAAGGTCTCGGCATAAAGGCGGGTCACAAAAGCCTCTACTTGCAGATGTGACGGCGTATTGCCGCCGGAGCCGCCGCCGTTTTCAGGCGGAGGACTGTACACGCCGCGAAGTATTCCGGCGGCCTTGCACAAAGCGTCAAATTCGACTGAGTTTACAAAGCCCGCGAATACTGTCTCGCGAGAAACGCCCAAATTCAACTGATTGACCCAGTTTTCTTTACCGGAGCTGTCGGAAACTCTCCCCATTAACGCAAGATACAAATGCTCAACAAAATCTTCGTCAGACAGGCCGCGATTTTTCATTTCCGTGCTGAAAAAGAATCCATACGCAACGGCGGCGCCGCTCGTATCGCCGTTTACAAGCCCGCTTACCCAGTTTCTTTGCCCGGCGGCATCCGGTGTACGTTCAAGCACGTACAGATACAGGCGGCTTACAAAATCTTCGATTTTTTGGTTATCTGTTTGAGGAGAATATAGGGGAAGGTCGCGAAAATATTCGGCAATTGCCGTTTCATAAGCGAGCGCCAGCGAGTTTATATAGGTGTTGCTTTTGAGCAAAGCAAGCTCTGTGGCGTTAGTGTGAAAACCGTTTTCCGCAAGGACGCCCGGAATACCTACCTCACGGATTATCATGAGGTTTTGAGCGCGCAGACCGTTTGAACGCCGGGGAATGTTGTTGCCGTTATAGTAGACGCCCCGAATATGGTTTAGCAGAATATCCGCAAAGTTTCTGCTTTGCGTTGCATACGCGTAGCCTGTGAAGTAAGTCCGGGTCTCACTGTGCTCTGTGGGGCTGATGTATAAGACCTCGGCTCCGCGCACATTTTCGGGGTTTTCTACCGAAAGGGCAGGGGCGTTTGTATGGAGCGATATCAACAAAAAGTTATTGCCGATGATTGGATGGTTTAAATATTCAATGATTTTTTGCATATCGGGATGGATTTTGCGGCTTGCACTATAGGGCGTGTTCATGAGACGCCGCCCTTCGGCGGATGGGTCGGCGATAATCCCTTGCATTACCTCAATGAGCCTGTCAATCTCTTTGATATCAGCTTCATTGTCATATGTCTTTTGGACGGTTTGCAATGCGATGATGTTAATAAAAGCGGCGCGCGATTGCAGCAATATGTCATATTCGTCGCTGCGGGTGAGATAGACGGTGGCTCCGCGCGCCTCCAAGAGCGGCTTTATCAAAGCTGCCAAGTAAAACATGCGCACATGCTCGGTATATCCGACAGCGCCGCCGCCGCCGAGAGAACCTATGCCATGACCCGGATCGAGAAAAATGACTCTGCCTGTCAAGTCTTGCGCAGGAGCGGCATCCGCTCTTGTCGGCATCACATGAGGCGCAAGAGAAAATAACAAAGCAACGAGAACCATAGCCGAAACCGCGGATTTTTTTAGCATCATTTGTCGTCTCCGTTCATTATGATAGGCTGCTCGTAGTGAAAGTTTTAGCTGATGTGCGCGGTAAAATCACTATCCGCCGCTCAGGCGGGAATCGCTAAAACAGCAAAGTATTTATGAGCGCGGCAAACTCCGCCGGATCGTCAAGCGGCATACCGGCAGTGAGCAATGCCTCGTTATAGAGTACCTTAGAGAGGTTTGCCGCCCGCTCTTTGTCGCTGTCAAACGCGTCTTTGAGCACCGTAAATGAGGAGTGCTCGGAGTTTATTTCCAGCACACGCTCGGCGCGCATCGCGGGGAGCATATCGCCGCCCGCCTCGTCTGTGTCCGCCGCGCCGCGCTGGGAGCGCATGGCGTTGAAATACTTTTCCATCTCGAAGCTGATTTCACCGCCGGCGGCAAGGCATACGGGGTAACTTTTGAGCTTTTGTGAAAAGCGCACGGCTGTAACCTTGCCGTCCAACGACTCTTTGACAAAATCAAGCAAGTCTTTATGCTCGGTTTCCTGCTTTTCGATTTTTTCCTTATCTTCGTCGCTGTCAAGCCCGAGATCATTGTCGTTTACCGAACGAAATTCCTTTTCTTTAAACTTGCCGAGCGTTTTTACGGCAAATTCGTCAATTTCATCCGTGAGATAGAAAATCTCATACCCGGCATCGCGCACTTGCTCGGCTTGCGGCAGTTTATCAAGCATGGAGATTGACTCGCCGCCGGCATAGTAAATAAACTTTTGATCTTCGGGCATATTCTTTACATATTCCGAAATAGGGATGAGTTTCTGGGCTTTTGATGAGTAAAACATGATGAGATCGGAGAGCATATCGCGATTCATACCATAACTGCCCGCAATGCCGTATTTTAGCTGAATACCAAATGCCTTGTAAAATGTATTATACTTGTCAGGATCGTTTTCCATAAGACGGGAGAGCTCGGCTTTTATTTTCTTTTCGATGTTTGAGGCAATAACCTTGAGCTGCCGGTCGTGCTGGAGGACTTCGCGCGAAATATTGAGCGAAAAATCAGGCGACTCGACGACACCGCGCACAAAGCGGAAATGCTCCGGCAAAAGGTCGGAACAATGCTCCATAATCATGATTCCCGACGAGTAGAGCTGCAAGCCTGCCTTAAACTCCCGCGTGAAATAATCATACGGGCAGGCGGCCGGGATAAAGAGCATGGCATTATAGCTGACCGTGCCTTCGGCGGCAATGCGTATAACGGATACGGGCTGGGTATGGTCATAAAACTTCTCTTTGTAAAACTCAAAGCACTCCTCGTCTGTGACTTCGCTCTTGGCGCGCTGCCAAATCGGTATGCGGCTGTTTACGACTTCGCGCTCCGTGTAGCTTTCCCACTTTTTCTTTGGCTCACCTTTGTCGTCTTTTTCGTCGGTCTCCACTTCGCGGCTCTTTGTGGCGTCTGAATATATCGGCCAACGGACATAGTCGGAATACTTTCTGATAAGGCTTGTAATCGTATATTCCTCAAGGTATTTGCTATATTTTTCATCGTCGGAGTCGTTTTTAAGCTCGATGATGATGTCGGTGCCGGGCGAATCTTTTTCGCATGAGGTGATGGTGTAGCCGTCCGAGCCGGACGACACCCATTTGTTTGCGCTTTTTGGGCCTGTGCCCTCTGGGTCATTATATGCGCGTGAAATGACAGTGACCTTTGACGCCACCATAAATGCGGAGTAAAAGCCCACGCCAAACTGCCCGATAATATCAAGATCGGAAATACCGTCAGAGTCGTTTTTGTTTGTGTTTTGTTCGTCTTGATCGTCTTGCCCGGTATCTTTGCCGTCATCTTCGGAGCTTTCGCCTTTGGGATCATCTCCGAGATTCTTGTTTTCGTCGGCTTGCATATCTTTTTTAAACAAGAGCGAGCCGCTACGGGCGATAACGCCAAGATTTGAATCGAGGTCGTTTGCCGTCATGCCAACTCCGTTGTCGCTGATTGTGAGGGTTCGCTTCTCCTTGTTGACAAAAATGTCTATTTTGAAGTCGTCGCGGGAAAGACCCACATTTTCGTCGGTCAAGGAGATGTAGCATAGCTTATCAATAGCATCGGATGCGTTAGAGATAAGCTCGCGCAGAAAAATCTCTTTGTGGGTGTAGATGGAGTTGATCATTAGGTCGAGTAAGCGTTTTGATTCGGATTTGAATTGTTTCTTTGCCATTGCGTGATAAACCTCCCGGTAAAAATTATTATATCTTAGTCTTAAATTTTGTTATCTCATTTGCCTCTTGCGAGCCAGATTTATTGTGCCCTCAACCATGTCGCCGACCCAATTGAGCGCTTTGGCAAGGCCGTTTGCGACGCATAAATCCGCGTCGTCAGCCACATAGGTTACTATATTTGTACGGCTGGATATCAGCTTATCAAAGCCCCAGAGCTGTGCGTTGCCGCCGGTGAGAATGATGCCGTTTGCCGAAATATCGGCGACGAGCTCCGGCGGGGTAAATTCCAATATACCGTGCACGGCTTCGACTATAATCTCAAGGGTTTCTTCAAATGCTTCAAGCACGTCTGTCGAACTGACCGCGATAATACGCGGCAGACCGGTGAGCAGGCAGCGCCCCTTTACCTCAACGGCTACGGTTTCGGGATGGGGAAATACACAGCCTATGCTCTTTTTCAGCTCTTCGGCGGTGTTTTCTCCTATGAGCACGTTGTGCTTTTTTTTGATGTATTTTATAAGAGCGTTGTCGAAAGCGTTACCGCCGGATTTTAGCGAAATAGACTCTACAACGCCGGACAATGACAATACGGCGATGTCGGTTGTGCCGCCTCCGATATCTATTACCATATGACCGTCCGCTTTGGTTATATCAAGCCCCGCGCCGATAGCGGCAGCCAAAGGCGCTTCCATGAGGAAAACCTTTCGGGCGCCGGCCGCGACGCCGACATCAATGACGGCGCGTTCTTCAACCTCCGAAATGCCGGAAGGTATGGAAATAATGATTCTGGGCTTGATCAATGAAAATGACAGGGCCTTTCGCACAAACTCCTTGAGCATACGCTCGGTCATATCGTAGTCTGATATTGCGCCGTCGTGCATTGGGCGAATGGCGACGATATTTCCCGGCGTGCGGCCGAGCATTCGCTGAGCCGCCATGCCGACGTTTAACAGGCGGCCTGTGTTTTTATCCATGGCGACGACCGCGGGCTCACGCATGACGACGCCTTTGCCGCGTGTGCTGAGCAAAACTGAGGTCGTTCCCAAATCTATTCCTATATCTTTTCCAAATACCATTTATCAAACATCTCTTTACTTTGGCAATCTATAATATTATGCCGTCGGCATATTTTACTGCCCTCGTGCCAGTGTCGCGCAAACTACGCCGGCTGCCCCCGCGTCAAGCAGCACCTTGGCACATTCATCAAGAGTCGAGCCCGTTGTAATGATGTCGTCAATCAGGAGCACCCTCTTATCTTTTACGGTTGCGGGATCGGATGCCGTGTAAGCTCCGACGATGTTTTGATTGCGTTCGGTTTTGTCACCAAGCTCGGACTGTGCACCGACATTGCGGGATTTTTGGAGCGTTTCTACCGCCGCTTCATCAAGCCGGAGAGCCGCGCCAACAGCCAGCAGCATAGCTTGGTCATAGCCTCTTTTTTGCTTGCGCTTGGCACTTAGCGGAACCCATGAAACGATGTCATAGCCCATAGAACTCGGTTGATCCGCGAAGGCTTCCCGTACGCACTCTGCCAGCAGCTTTGCAAACACCGGAGCATAATGATATGCTCCCCTAAATTTATAACGCAAAATACTGCGGCGCACAACACCAATATAATACAATGGCGAGACGCAAAAGTCAAAGACTTCTCCGTCTTGATACCCATGATTTTCCGCAAAAGGCAATGATTCGGTGCAGTTATCACACCAATCATCGTCGGCCTTGTTTAATATCCTGCCGCAAAACACGCATTTTGGCGGAAAAAATAAATCTAAAAATGAAGAAATAATACCCATATCAACTACCCGTATTTTGATACTTCACTCTTCGAGACTGTTTGCAAGCCGCGCCCTCAAACCGCTGTATCGCTTCTGCCGCTTATCGTTTTGCACCATCTTGCTCATAACATCCATGCTGCCGACAACGATAAGCAGACTTTTTGCCCTTGTCATTGCGGTATAGAGCACGCTGCGCGTGAGCAAAACAGGCGCGGCGGCGGTCATGGCAAGAATCACTGTATGATATTCGCTGCCTTGAGATTTATGGACGGTCACCGCAAAAGCGGGTTCAAGCTCCGATAATCGGTCAAATGTGTAGATAACTGTTTTATCATCAAAATCAACGGTGAGCGTTTCCTTATCAGGGTCAATTTCGGCTATAGTGCCCACATCGCCGTTTAAAACCCCGCTGCCGTCGCTTTGCCCTGCCCGGTTTACCCAAAGTATATCATAGTTATTCTTAATTTGCATGACTTTATCGCCGACCCGAAAGAGCGTATCGCCAACTTTCTTTTCCCCTTTTCCCACAGCGCGCGGATTTAGCTTCTCACGGAGCAGCTCGTTGAGCGCGACGGTTCCTGCCGCGCGTTTGCGCGTTGGCGAGAGCACTTGAATTTGCACAGGGTCTATGTTCATTTTTTGAGGCAGTCTTTCCGCATAAAGCTCGGCTATTGTCCGGGCCAAGTCTTCTTCCGTTTTTCGCCAAATGAAAAACAAATCGGGATATTTCTCTTTTATATCCGGCATGATGCCCCTGTTGACACTGTGCGCGCCTCTTACGATGCCGCTGTCCTCGGCTTGCCTGAATATCTCGGTCAATCTCACAACAGGCACAGCTTCGCTTCTTATTATGTCCGTGAGGAGGCAGCCGGGACCTATTGACGGCAATTGATCGGCATCGCCGACCATGATTATTTTGCAGCTTTGCGGCACTGCGCGAAGAAGAGCTTCCATGAGGAGTATGTCAATCATAGACGTCTCGTCAACAATAATGGCGTCCGCTTCAAGCGGATTTGATTCATCTCGCTCAAAAATAGGAACTGCGGCTTCGTCAAGGGTCGCGCCAAGCAACCGGTGGATAGTGGATGCATCGCGCAGGCATAGCTCCGACAAGCGTTTTGCCGCACGTCCCGTAGGGGCGCACAGATACGTTTTTAACCCGGCGTTATCAAAAAACTCAAGTATTCCGCGCACAGTCGTTGTTTTTCCGGTACCCGGCCCGCCGGTGAGTATCAAGGCTTTGTGACCGGCGGCAAGCGTTATGGCTTCTAATTGCTTTTTTGAATATGTTATGCTTTGCGCGCCGGAGGCTTTCGGATAAAGGTTTTTAAAACAAAGAGGCGTACTGTCTGCGGCAGAGCCGTCCCTTTGTGCGCTCAGACGGCTTGCGACATAGCTCTCGGCGTTGTATATATGCTCCAAATAACATGCCTCGACCCCCGCAATGGCCTCTATGACAATATCGCCGCGCTGGCCGAGTGTGTGTAAGGTCTCAAGTATACGCCCGCCATTTATGCCTATGAGCTCGCTGACCGCAGCGGTCAATTTGTCTTTTGGTATGAATGTATGTCCGTTTGTAAGGTTGTGTGTCAACGTAAATGTCAAAGCGGCGGATATGCGCTCGTCGCTGTCGCTGTCAAAGCCAAGACTCTGTGCAATAAAGTCGGCTTCAAAAAAAGCGGCGCCGTAGGGCTGCGCGGCTATGAGGTATGGATTGTCATGCACCGCCTGCAAAGCATCCGCGCCGTAATCTTTATATAGGCGCGCGGCAATGAGCGGACGGATACCGTAATCGCGCAAAAAAGATATAAGCCGCCGCAGCGTTGCGCTTTGACGATAATCGTCGCCGATTTTCCTGGCCGTCCTTAGCGATATGCCTTTGATCTCGGCGAGCCTGTCAGGGCAGTTTTCTATGATACTCAAAGCCTCAGCCCCGAATTTGTCTGCAATATCCCGCGCTCTGCCGGGACCGATATGTTTTATCGAACCCGAGGCAAGATAATCAAAAACCTCATGAGTTTCGGTCGGAGGCTTTATTTCAAATGTTTCAACTTTAAACTGCTCGCCATATTGCGGGTGCGTGATCCATGCGCCGGTCATTTGCAGCTTTTCCCCGACGGATATACCGGGCATAGTCCCCGTGGCGGCGACGGCGCCTTCGGCTGTGTCGAGCCGCAGCACCGTATAGCCGTTTTCGGCATTTGAAAACATTATTGAAATTACAACGCCTTCGATTATATCTGTCATATGAATTTTCCGTTACTGTCCGCCGGGACGGCGGGGTTCAGCCTCCGGGGCGGCTCACGTCCGTCACGCCCGAGATAGCCATTATTTTTGCCATTGCCGAAATAAGCTCGTCGCGGTTGTTGATATCAACGGTTATCGCGATATGCGTCATGTCGTTAGAGATTACCCGCGCATTGAATGATATGATTTTCAGGTTCAAAACATTGAGGATAGAGGCAACGTCGGCGACAATGCCGGACCTCTCGTGTACCGTCACTTCAATTGTGGTTGAATAAAAGATACCATCAACAACGCCCCACGAGGTGCGTACCCATCTGCCTTTTTCGGATTCGGGTTCGGTGAGCGACTTAATATAGTTTTGACAATCCTGGCGGTGCACGGACACGCCAAAGCCGCGCGTTATAAAACCGACGATAGGATCGCCGGGCACAGGAAGGCAGCAGCGGGCAAACTTGAAAAGGCAATTATCCAAGCCTTCAACGATTATGCCCTGAGGTTTCCGCTTTTCAATAACTGTCTTTACGCTGTTTTGCGGGGGAATTGTCTCGTCGGATTTTTTCGTTTTCGAGGCAAATCTAAGCTCTTCGCGTATTTTATTGACGATCTTCGCCGCCGAAATACCGCCATATCCGATAGCGGCAAACAGCTCGTCAACCGACTCAAACGACGTGCGGGAGAGGATCGTGCGAATTATGTCGCTGGTCATTGTTTCCGCAAGAGGGATGCTTGCGTGACGCAGCGCGGACTCAAAAGCCATCTTGCCGTGTATGATGTTTTCATCCCGCCTTTCACGCTTAAACCACTGGCGAATCTTGTTTCTCGCTTCGGGGCTTTTTATCATGTCGAGCCAGTCGCGCCCCGGCCCTTTCGCGCTGTTTGAAGTCAGAATTTTCACGATGTCGCCGTTTGCGAGTACGTGAGAATACGGCACCATGCGCCCGTTTACCATTGCCCCCGTCATTCTGTTGCCGACTTCGGAGTGTATGCTATACGCAAAATCAATGGGCGTAGAACCGGCAGGCAGGTTTACGACGTCGCCGCGCGGCGTAAAAACAAAGACTTCGTCGGCAAACATATCAACCTTGAGCGCCTGCATAAACTCCTGTGTGTCGCTGTCCTGCTGTGATTCAAGCAGACGCCTGACCCATGCGAATTTTTCTTCGTCGGCGACCTTTCCGACCTTGCCCTCCTTGTACTTCCAATGCGCCGCAATGCCGTATTCGGCGGTATGGTGCATTTCCCATGTGCGTATTTGCACCTCAAAAGGCACACCCTCTCCGCCTATGACGTTGGACAAGTATTTCCGCGGCGCCGACAGGGTGAGAGACAAACGCGTTGCCGTCTTTGCGCATTTGCGAGCCGTGAGCAGAGCGGGCATAGTCAAAAGCCGCCCGAATGCGCTCTATGTCGGCGCCGGGCAAATATTCTTTTATTGCCGCCTCAAGCCGGCAAAATTGGTTTTCTACATTCGGCATGATGACCTCACAATATCCACAAGCTGCAACTGAACGCTCCTGCGCCCTCCGGGACTGGGTCTGTGTTGATAGCTTTTTCTCTGTCAAACCCTGCGACATCCCATTTATCAGATCTCATTGTTAATATGCCGCCTTCCCACATACCGCCCCGAAAGGAACGGCCATATACTCTGCTTGGAGCAAAAAGAGTATACCAAAACGCGCCCCCATTCACAAGTGCAATTTTGACTATTGTGTCAATATTCTGCAATTGTAAATTCCACACCCTCTTCCACTATGGAACTTAAAGCGGGAATTTACCGGAATTTACGACCGCATAGAATTTCCCTATTTTGCACTATGCACTATACAAGCACAATTGTCATATGGTACAATGATTTGCCCGCTGTTTGTAATCAGTAAAGATAAAAGAATGAACCGGGGGCAATGATGTATATTTAACAAATGATGTGCTAAAGGAAGCCGGCAAAGTGTTGTTTTAGTTTTTATTTGCCTGATTAACTGTACTGTATGGGAGGTTGTCTGATTTGAATGAATATGATAATAGCGGCAAAGGTTCAACGTGCGAGTTGTTAACGATGCGGGGCATCGAAACATTCAGCGGCAGGGTAAGATACTATCTTGAAGATTGGCACATTGTAAGCACATCAGATTCAATAATGATAGATTGCCCCCGGTTTTCGTCGGGAGAGGCAAAGGGTATAGTGCTAAATTCAATTAGAGGCAAAGATGTCTTTATATTATCCGATCCTTTCAATTACAGCATAACTTATAAAATGCGAGGGCAAATCAACAATATGAGCCCGGACGACCATTTTCAAGACCTTAAACGCATTCTGTCCGCTATCGGCGGCAAGGCAAAGAGGATTTCAGTTATTATGCCTATGCTATATTGCGGAAGGCAGCATCGCAAGCAATCCCGAGAGTCCCTTGATTGTGCAAACGCGCTGATAGAATTAGAAATGATGGGTGTTTCAAACATTATAACATTTGACGCGCACGACGCCCGGGTTCAAAATGCAATCCCTTTTCGAGGTTTTGACGACATATCGCCAAGATATCAAATGCTGAAAGCATTTATAAGCGACTACGGAAAGGAATTCATTGCCGAAAATAAAATGGTAATTATTTCGCCTGACGAAGGGGCTTTTGAACGGAGCAACAATTATTCTTCCGCGCTTGGCGCCGATGTGGGAATGTTTTACAAGCAAAGGAATCAGAAAGTAATTGTTTGCGGTAAAAATCCTATTGTTTCACAGACTTACATTGGCGGGAATGTCTGCGGAAAAAATGTTATAGTTGTTGATGATATGTTATCATCCGGAGCTTCTCTACTGAATGTTTTCCAATTATTAAAGGAAATGAATGCTGTAACAATCTGTGCTTTCGTTACATTTGGTTTGTTTTGCGAGGGGGCATCCTTATTTGACGAAGCGTATGAAAAAGGTCTTTTTGATAAAATCTATATAACTAATTTAACCTATACCCCGGAAAATATCAAAGATAAGCCGTGGCTTAGATTGGTTGATATGTCTAAATATGTCGCATATATAATTAAAGCGATCCATAACAACAGTTCCGTTGGACGTATGATTGCCCCTGACAGCAAAATCCACAATCTTATGAAACAGGTTGAGTTATTGTAATAGTTATGAAGATGAAAGCGCAATACTATTTTACCGCCATCCGCTTAGGGTTAAAGTCGAAAACGATATATCGCGCAAGTGCTTGGATTGGTTCAGTAACCGGTATATTTGGGCTACTTATACAAGTTGCGATATGGTATGCTTTATTGGGAGCCGGAGCGCGTTTTGATACAACATTTCAAACCATGCTTACGTTCTCTATACTTATGCAGCTTTCAAATGCGTTTGTTGCAACATTTTCCGGTGACGCAATATCCAGATTAATTCGTAACGGTGATATAGCAATTTACATGGCGCGGCCAATTAAATTGAAGCAGCATCTTTTTTTAGGGGATTTCGGCAGGAATTTATTTGCCGTATTTCTTGTGAATTTACCTGTCTGTATAATACTCATTCTATTTTATGGTTTTACAATACCCCCCGATTGGCGTACAATTGCCATTTCGATAATAATGCTAATCAATGGCATGATTATTCTCTTTCATTATCGCTACATATTAGGTCTTGTTAGTTTTTGGTTGATACAAAATCCGTTTACAAGTTGGGGATTTCAAAATGTTGAATCAATATTTTCCGGAAGAGTGCTCCCCATCTGGCTGTATCCAGTATGGCTGGCTGACCTGACTCAATATTTACCATTTCGATATTTTTTCTATGAGCCAATTGCGCTGTTTGTGGGAAAATCAACCTTAGGCAACTCTATGAATTCCCTGCTGATTCAGTGTATTTGGCTTGTCATATTTGTTGCATTAGAAAAAATCGCATCTCATTTTGCCTTGCGAAAGCTGATTGTTCAGGGTGGATAGTATGTTGCTCTGCTCAAATTTCCAAAATAACACGGAGAAAGGAATGTGGTTAGCTTGAAAAAATACTCAGGTACTTTTTACATTTTCTTAAAAAACCAAACACTTACAAAATTTCAATATCGGGGCACATTATGGGCTGATATCCTTTTCTTCATATTTGGTTATGGCACGCAATTTTACTTGATTTTCTTGCTGGTCGGTAAGTTCGGTACACTCGGAGGGTGGACTCAATATGAAGTTATGTTGCTCTATAGCATGTCTATTTTGTCTTATACAATAGCGTGTACTTTCCTTATGGGGTTATATAACCGCACGCCTGAAAAAATCAGAAATGGTGAATTTGACCAGACCCTTACCAAACCGATGAATCCATTGATTTATGAGGTCATATCTTCTTTTTCCGCCTACTATACGATTCACGTTATACTGGGGATTGTTATGGTGTGCGTTTCATTTGGCCTATTAAATGTTACATTATCTATAGGTAATATGTTTTTTCTTATTCTTGTTGTAATAGGCGGCGCAATGATTCAAGGCGGGGTTTTGGTGCTTTTTTCTTCCGCGTCTTTCTTTTTGATTGGGGATAACCCTCTTGTGTACAGCGTATTTGTCACCTTGCGTTTGTTGAATGAAAATCCGATTTCAATTTACCCGCCCTTTGCACAAATCTTCTTAACTGTGATAATGCCATTTGCTTTTGTAAGTTTTTATCCCGCACAATATTTTCTAGGTAAAAATGACTTTTTAATGTTTCATCCTATGTTACAATATCTTACCCCATTAGTTGGATTGTTGGTGCTATTGGCCGCCGCTGCGCTTTGGCTGTGTGGCATAAAGCAATATAAAAGTTCAGGCAATTGAGGAGAAAATGATGATTGAAGTTAACAATGTTTCAAAGGAATTTAAGGTATATACGCGCCCAAGCGGTTTTATAAATACAGTTAAGTCAGCTTTTTGGCGAGAGCACAAGATAAAACGCGCAGTTACAAATATATGCTTTAACATTGAACCCGGCGAGCTTGTCGGATATGTCGGGCCAAATGGTGCGGGAAAATCCACAACTATTAAAATGCTTTCAGGTATCTTAACGCCATCTGCGGGTGATATTCGAGTGCTGGGTATCGTGCCTTATAAACAACGAATGAAAAATGCAAAAAATATAGGAGTGGTGTTTGGGCAAAGGTCTCAATTATATTGGGATCTTCCGGTGCGCGATTCTTTTGTTCTGCATGAAAAAATGTACGATATTCCAAAACCAATATTTAAAGATAATGTTAAATTATTTACTGAAATTCTTCAAATGGAAGAGTTTATAGACCAGCCCGTGAGACAACTCTCTCTCGGGCAAAAAATGCGGGCAAATTTAGCGATTGCCCTGTTGCACAATCCGCCGGTTATTTATTTAGACGAGCCGACTGTTGGATTGGATATTGTCGCAAAGGCCGCGATAAGAGAATTCATCAAGGAAATCAACAAAATGCAAAAAACCACTGTTATTATTACAACGCACGACATGACAGATATAGAGGAAATTTGCCAACGATTAATTTTAATTGATAAAGGGCAATTGTATTACGATGGCGATCTGCACTTTTTTAAGCAGCAGTATGGCGGAGACTATGTTATCACTATCCAGGTAAAAAGCAATTCTATCAATCCGCAGCATCCGATGCTTTCTGTTGTTGAGAAAGAGGCTAATCGCATTGTTATAAAGGGAAACAGCGCAGAACTTAGTCTCGTGGATGCAATTGATTTTTATAATCGGAATTATGAAATTATTGACATTGGAATTAAAGAATCGAGCATTGAGTCAATATTAAGGGATATTTATACAGGATCAATTCAGATGCAGCAATAGCATTTACCAATTTACATTTTCAACCGTTTTATAAGATTACGAACGGATGCTATGGACCGTGGCTATATTCGGGTGACAAAGATTTCTTTTATAAACTGCCACACCGAACTTTTCATAATACCATGAGCGAGATGAGCACGCATTTATTAACTTTGGGTAAAATTTACGATACTCGAGATATCTCTGCGGTATATCGTTCTCCGGAAAAAGGTGATGCGTGTAATTATACGATTTGCATCACACATGAGAACAATCGGTTGAAATTTCACTTTGTTATTAAAGGGGAATTATTTAATGAAGATAATATTATTATTAGAATGAACGATGTTGGAGTATTGCTTAAATTTATTGCAAACGATGGTGATTTTCACTTTTATTATAGCGGTAAAAAAGAAGATGCCAAATATACATTTTTTGAACGAACAAATTTTCAGGAGTTTTTTATTTTTATAGCAAGAGAAGAAGTTTGTAACCTTAGATTTATGGTAATAGTCGAACAACATATAGGGGACAATATAGCTCAAACTATACTGCCTATTCAGATTTTATAATTGTTGGATTTACGGCTTCGCTGCAGCGTGAGCCGCAGCCTTATGCTATCCCCAAAAAGCCTCGCCCTCGACATGGCGTTCTATGTCGGCGCCGGGCAAATATTCTTTTATTGCCGTCTCAAGCCGGCAAAATTGGTTTTCTACATTCGGCATGATGACCTCACAATATCCACAAGCTGCAACTGCACGCTCCTGCGTCCACGGTATTCGTTGATGTGCGGCTCAAAGGCAATGTCTACGGAATCTCCCATAGACGCGTCTATGTCACCCGGTGCTTTGGAGAAGAAAATGCAATCGAGCGTTTGACCGGATTTCACTGCTTTGATGCGCGAGTGACGTCCGTCGCCGATTGGAAAAAGCCCGCTAAGCGCCGCATTTTTGATGCAAAGGCAAGGATATGTATTGCCGTGTCCAAACGGCTCTAAAGAAGTAAGAGCCTCGACATTACTAAGTTCAAGGAGACTGGGCTTGGTCACTTCAAAATCAATCTTTAAGACTGAGCCTTTTGCGTCTCCTTTTTGCGAAAAATAGTAGTCCGTGACGCGGCGGCGCAGCTTCTCAATATTTTCCGCCGCAATGTCAAGCCCCGCGGCCTTGTCGTGCCCTCCAAAAGTGATTAGAATATCCTGACAAGAGAGTAACGCGCTGTGCATATTAAATGAGTCGTCGCTGCGGCATGAGCCGCGCCCTATGCCATCTTTGTCAACGCTGATAATTATTGACGGCAGCTTGAAGCGGTCGGCGATTTTGGACGAAACGATGCCGGTCACGCCCTGATGCCACGGCTCGCCTGTTTCGTTTGAGAGAATGATCGGCTCTTTCGGCCCGTCGGGTGGGAGCAAAGTCAGTATTTCGCTAAAAAGCCGATGTTCCAGCTCGCGCCTTTGTGTGTTTAAGAGATTTAGCTCGCTGACCAATTGCCCGGCTTTTTCGTTATCGGTGCACAGCAAAAGATCAACGGATAATAAGGGATCGCCCATCCTTCCGGCAGCGTTCAGCTTGGGTGCTATGGAATAACTGATAGTTTTTGCGGTTACAGCATTATAATCTGTGCCGTCATCCCCGATGAGCCTGCGCACACCCGGACTGGGGTCTGTGTTGATGGCGCCAAGCCCCCTGCGTATCAGCTCGCGGTTTTCACCCACAACGGGCATAACGTCCGCGACCGTGCCGATGGCCGCAAGCTGCGCAAATTGACGGAAAATTTCATCGGATAAATAGTCGCCCTCGAGAGCGCATATCAACTTGAACACGATACCGACGCCCGCAAGAGATTTAAAAGGATATGCGCAGTCCGGCCTTTTGGGGTTAATTACGGCATACGCGCACGGAAGCTCCCCCCGGCATTCGTGATGGTCGGTTATAATGAGATCAAGACCTATGCTCATAGCATACGCGGCTTCGTTAGTGTCTATTATACCGCAGTCAACCGTTATGACAAGATCGGCGCCGCGAGACCGAATAGCGTCAAGAGCTCCGGTATTTAGGCTGTAGCCTTCGCCAAAACGTTTTGGTATATAGATTTCATATTCCGCGCCCTGTGTGCGAAGCCACGTTGCGAGCAAAGCGGAGGATGTCATTCCGTCAACATCATAATCGCCGTATATTGCGATACGCTCCTTGTCTGCAATGGCTTTTTTTATGCGCCGGACAGCCTTATCCATGTCGGCCATAAGAAAGGGGTCATATATGGACGGCGATTTACCGTAAGCTAACGCTCCAAGCTCATCGGGGCTTATACTTTTAGATTGCAGTCTTGACGCCAATAATACGGCAACAAGAGGGCTAAGGCCGCTATCTACAAGCTCAATGGCTTTTTCTCTGTCAAACCCTGCGACATCCCATTTATCAGACCTCATTGTTAATATGCCTCCTTCCCACATACCGCCCAGAAAAGAGCGGCCGTATACTCCATTTGGAGCAAAAAGAGTATACCAAAACGCGCCCCCATTCACAAGTGCAATTTTGAAGATTGATTCAATATTCTGTCAATTCTTTGCAATCAGCTTGCGGCGGCAAAAATATAATCAGACGGCAAAAACAGCGTTCCAAAAGGTACACCTTTTGGAACGATGTTGAGCTTTGGTGATTTTATCACATACCTTAAGCAAAATGCAACAAAATTTCTGCTAATTTTACGTTTTTTTGTGCGAAAATCTTATTATTTCAATGAAAACAGCCCAGTCTCAAAAGGTGTACCTTTTGAGACTAACCAAAGTGCTATGTTTTGATGATTGGATAGAATATGCGGCTGAAATTTCGTAAAAATATGCTATTGAACATAGCCGTATAATGCGCCAAAGAGGTTAAAATGTCTAAGAGTGTGAGTAATAAGCGTATCAATATAATGACATCTTGTGATGATAATTATGCAAAACTTATTCCGGTACAGCTTTTGAGCATTGCTGATAATCTTATAAAATGCAATTTTGACGTTCCAATCGGATATGAAATACACTTCTATTTATTTTATAGCAGAGTGAGCGAAGAAAAAATCAGCTGCATACGCTCATATTGCAATACTCTTGGCATTGAATTTCATCAGGTTTTTATAGCTGACGCTACCCCCTATGCTGAACTTGCGTCGAAAGGCGGCAAGTGGACGTATGAAGCGTATTTCTCGATTGAATGTCAACGCTATCTTCCAGCCGAAGTAGATCGCATACTATACATTGATGCAGCAGATATTCTGATAATCGGTGACATCGGCGAGTATTATTTCACTGACTTTGAAGACTGCTCCATTATTGTGACTTGCTCACAATACAAATTTGACGCCAACGGCGGTTTGACCGCTATTGAAAGCGATGACCTCTACAACGATGAATTATTCCCGAGAATCTTGCGAGGAATCTTCAACTCTGGCTCATACGTAATAAATGTCAATAAAATGCGTAACGAAAATCAATCCCTTAACGATTACATTGCGTTAAAAAAAGCTCTTGAGAATATCTATCCCGATAAAGAGGAAATTTATTTCGGCGACCAAGGACTTCTCGCGGCGGCAAACGTCGGAGACATAAGATATTACGCATACCCTGAAATAAAGAACTTATGGTTTCAGCCGTACAATTTCTGTATTTGGTTTTTTGACCGAGCAACAGAGATATGCGGCGGCAATCCGTGGTATATTCCGCGAATACTTCATTTCGCGGGAGGTATGAAGCCGTGGCAACTCACAAGCAAAAATGAAAGTGAGCTTAAACCGGGTCAGTGGCCTTTTTATAAGATATACAAACTCTATGCGAATCAAATTCCGAAATCTGTATTAGAACAAATGAATAGATAATACGTAAATATAGGTACGATGACCGGGTTAGGACGGTTTTCGTATTTGATGATATTTTTATGACCGAAGTGCATATCCGCAGTCAAAAACACTTTGTAATTATTTTTCGCACAGCCAACGCAGTGCGTTGGTGCGGCGGATGCCGTCGTAGTCGCTGTCAGGATCATCGTCCAGCGTAAAAATGTATTTTGGGTAGTGGTCGCTTATTTTTTGTAAAGATCTGAGTTCGCGTTCAAGGGTTTTCGGGTCGCGAACAGAAGCGGCAACCTGAATATACATCCTTTCACTTGGACTTTTGGCGACAAAATCTACTTCGAATTCATTCCACTTGCCGACGGTAACTCTATATCCCCGGCGGATCAGTTCTAAATAAACAACATTTTCTAAAATATGCCCCACATCTGCGCCTTCATTGCCGAGAATCGCATAACGTATACCAATGTCGACAGCGTAATATTTTTCAAGCGTTTTGAGGTGTTGTTTGCCTTTGATATTGTAGCGGTAAGTGCGATACAGCAGAAAGCTCTCTACAAGTGCGGTTACATATTTTTCAACGGTCTTCACATCAATTTTTCGGCCATTTGAATTCATGTAATCGCTGATGCTTTTTGTGGACAAATGACTGCCCACATTGTCAAAGACAAAACAAAGGATTGACCGAAGCATCATAGTATCGGTTATTTTTTTTCGTTTTACAATATCGTTCGTCACAATGGAGTTGTACAGACCGTCCAAGTAATCCAAAATCAGCTTTCGGTTATTTTCAAACTCCAATGCAGCCGGAAACGCCGAATTTTCAAGGTATAGCCGATATTTGCTTTGCAAGTCGGCCATCCCGCCTTTGGTTGAAATAAATTCAGCAAAGGAAAGCGGAAGCATCTCTATCTCCACATACCGCCCGGTCAGCAGCGACGCAAGCTCGCCAGAAAGCAAATCTGAGTTTGATCCAGTGATATATAAGTCAAGGTTTTTCCGTAAATACAGGCTGTCGACTACCTTTTGGAAACCGACGGCCTTTTGTATTTCATCTAAAAACACATAGGTCTTTTTGTTTTTAGCCGCGTTTTCAAGCACATAAGCGTGGAGCGTGTCAAGATTTAGTAAATATTCATTTTCATATGCTTCAAAGTTGATGGATATAATCTGGTCGTCCCCGACGTCATCAGCACGAAGACGATCTTGAAACATTTCCAGCAATGTGGATTTACCGCAACGACGAACACCAGTAATCACCTTAATCAACCGCTTATCCTTGTGTCCGAGCAGCTTGTCTAAATATTCTTTTCGTCCAATCATAACAAACGCGCCTCCTTTCGGTTGAAATCAGTGTACCCTAAAACTCGCGCAAAGTCAATAGTTTTTGGAATGTTATCCAATAACATGTTTGTTACGAAATATTTTTCAAACGGCAAGCATGAAAATTACACCAAAAATAATACAAAATTCTTGCACAAATATACTTTATCTACGCTTTTGTGTTTCAGCTAATTTTGGGGCTGTAACCGTTGGTCGGAGTGGTGGGACTCGAACCCACGGCCTCATGCTCCCAAAGCACGCACGCTACCAACTGCGCCACACCCCGATATAACTACCTCGGCGGCGAAAGAGATCGCCGCCTCGACATCTAACAGCCTTTCTCGCAGGCGAAACTAACTACCCTGTCGGATCGTCCTCCGCCTTTTTTGCAAACTTAGTTACAAAATCCTCCCTCTGATAAGCCATATGCAGCTCCCTATAAAACCCGGTATCAATATCACGCAAAACACCGGCGCGGACGCGAAAACGCCAATTGCCCGCGGGAGTGCCGGGAGTATTTATGCGCGTGTCCGAGCCATATCCGAGCAAATCCTGAATAGGCACGACGATAAGCGACGACGATGCCATAAAAAGCGTATGCATCCATGCTTTTGCAACCTCGCAATTCGGGCCGCCAATAAACCAATCGCCGTTAAATCCCACATAAAACAGAGCTTTGCGCCGCTCCTCCGGGTCGAGCGTATATAGCCAGGCAAGCAGAGTAGTATTATCATGCGTGCCGGTATAAGCGACGGTTTCCTCGACGAAATTATGCGGCAGATGAAGCTCATCGCCCGAAAAACCAAATTGCAAAACGCGCATGCCGCGCAATCCGGTCTTTTCCAAAAGCACCTCGACATTACTGTCAATGATACCCAAATCCTCCGCAATCACAGAGAGCGTCAGGTCTCCAAGCTCTTTGTTCAAAGCCTCAAAGAGAGCCATTCCGGGACCTTTTATCCATTTCCCGTTGCGGGCGGTATCAGAACCGCCGGGTATGCGCCAATAACTGTCAAAAGCGCGGAAGTGATCGAGCCGAACCACGTCATATCTTTCCAAAACCGTCCTCACACGGTCTATCCACCATACATAGCCCTCTTTTTCCAGAAGCTCCCAGTTATATATGGGATTACCCCAGCATTGCCCTTCGGGGGCAAAGTAATCGGGCGGAACGCCGCCGATAGCGGTAAATTTCCCCGCTTCGTCCGCGCCAAACAGCTCCCGCCTGCTCCACACATCCACGCTGTTTTCGGAAACATATATGGGCATATCTCCGATCAAAGAGATATCTCGCCCGGAGGCGTAGTCTCGTAGCTTACGCCACTGCATATCGAAAACCCATTGGATAAATCTGTGAAGCTCAAGCTCCTCTTCATTTTTTTCGCGAAAATCGCGAAGAGCCGCCTCATCATGGCTGCGCAGCCCATCATCAGGCCAGTCATACCATGGAATATAGTTAAAGTGCTGCAATATCGCCACAAACAGCGCGTACTCATCTTGCCAAAAAGGATTAAATGCTTTGTATGACTTATAAATATCGCTGTCGGGATTGTCTTTTGCTCGCGCAAACGCGGTCCTGAGCAGCTTCCACTGTTTTTCACGCACGACATCATGTTCGACAAACACGTCGCTTACATCCGTTTTTCGCTCAAAAATATCATCTCCGGTTACAAGCCCCATTTCGAGAAGCATCCGGGGGTCTATCAGCATTGGCTCACCGGCAAAGGCTGATATACATTTATAAGGTGAATTGCACATACCTGTATGCTCAACAGGCAGTATTTGCCAAGCGTGAAAACCTCCATCGCATAAAAAATCAATAAACTCCATCGCCTCAACGCCCAATACCCCGATACCAAAAGGCCCGTGCAGTGATGAAACAGGCATCAATACTCCCGAAGAACGCGGAAATTTACGAGTTAGCAACATAGTATCACCTCATTTGTAAATTATAATGGTTACGGCGGAGCGAGAGTAGGGGCGGCGGATAGTGCTCTTTATACTTTCCAGATTTCCTTGGCATAACGCTTTATAACCTCGTCGCTTGAGAAAATCCCCGAATGAGCTATGTTCATGGCCGCCATATACGACCACCTGTCGGCGTCCCTATATAGCTTCGTGACCTTTGATTGAGCCTCTATATAAGCATCAAAGTCTTTGAGGACAAAGAACTCGTCGCCTTGCGTGATAAGGGAATCAAAAATGTACGGATAGTCGGCTTTCAAGGCATCTTTCCAATCAGAGTTGAGGAAATCATGCACAATGCGCTTGAGACGGCGATGATTTGAAAGAAATTCGCGGCTGTTATAGCTTTGATTGCGCCGCAGCTCTAACACCTCGGGAACGGTGAGCCCGAACGGGATATAATTTCCTTCGCCCACGGCCTCAAAAATTTCAACATTAGCCCCGTCATAGGTACCAATAGTAACGGCGCCGTTCATCATAAATTTCATATTGCCCGTGCCGGAAGCCTCCATGCTGGCCGTTGATATTTGCTCGCTCAGGTCAGCGGCAGGAAAAATCTTTTCGGCAAGCGAAACACGGTAATTTTCAAGAAAGACGACCTTTATCAAATCTCGGATACGGGGGTCGTTGTTTATCTTATCGCCGACAAAGGAAGTAAACTTAATGATTTCTTTCGCAAAATGGTAGCTTGGCGCGGCTTTTCCCGCGAAAATATAAGTTCTCGGCGCAATATCTATATTGGGATCGTCAATTATATCATAATAAAGGTCAATTATATTGAGCAATAGCAGCAATTGACGCTTATACGCGTGAATCCTTTTGACCTGAACATCAAAAATCGAATCGGGGTTTATCCTGACATCGGCGGATTGCTCGATGATTTTTGCGAGACGAATCTTGTCGTGGCGTTTGATTTCGCGCATTGCGTCCCAAAAAGATTTATCTCGGACAGCGCCGTTTTTACAAAGCAGCTCGAGCTTTACCGGTTCGGATATCCAATCGGCCCCTATAGTCTCGCTGATTAGCTCGCTAAGCTCGGGATTTGCGGTGTGCACCCATCTTCTGTGCGCAATGCCGTTGGTTTTATTGCTAAACCGTTTTGGAAAAACTTCATAAAAGTTGCGAAACAGCTCTTCTTTTAATATATTGCTGTGCACTCTGGCTACGCCGTTTATCGCGTGACTTCCGACTATTGCGAGGTATGCCATAGAAATTTCGCCATAATTTATTATCGCCATTTCGGAAATTTTGTTTACGTCGCCGCCAAAATGTTCGGCGAGCCGCAAACACCAGCGCCTGTTTATCTCGCAAACGATCATGTGTATACGCGGCAAAAGTTTAGCAAACGAATCCTCATGCCAACGCTCCAAGGCTTCGGGAAGTATTGTGTGGTTTGTGTATGATATGGTTTCTACAGTAATATTCCACGCCTTATCCCAGCCGAGACCCTCCTCATCCATAAGCAGGCGCATCAGTTCCGGTACCGCAAGCGCGGGATGTGTGTCGTTGATATGTATGGAAATATATTTATGGAAGTTTCGGACATCGCCGTAATGCTTCTTGAAGTGCGCGAGAATACTCTGCAAACCTGCGGATACAAAGAAATATTGCTGCTTGAGCCGGAGCATACGGTTTTCGTAATTGGAATCGTCGGGATAAAGCACTTCGGATATAGCTTCGGCGGAGTATTTTTTTGAGACGGCGTTGAGATAGTCGCCGCTTGAGAATGAGCCGTAGTCAAATTGCTGTGTAGACTCGGCGCTCCAAAGGCGAAGGGTGTTTACGCTGCCGCTTTCGTGGCCGGGAATAGGCACATCGTAGGGCATCGCGATAACGGACTCATAGTTTTCATGATGAAACCAAATCCGGTTTCTGTCAGCTTCTTCGCGAATATTCCCGTAAAATTTTACCGTCACAGCCTTGCCCGGCTTTTTTATCTCCCAAACCGATTCGTTTTTAAGCCAATTGTCGGGCATTTCCACCTGATAGCCGTTGACTATTTTTTGCTCAAACAGTCCGTATTTGTAGCGTATGGAGCAGCCGTGACCGGGTATGCCCAGAAAAGCGAGCGAATCCATAAAACACGCGGCAAGCCTTCCGAGACCGCCGTTTCCGAGACCCGGGTCACGTTCCACCGCAAAAATCTCTTGAAGATCGAGCCCCAAATCACGCATCGCCTCATTGCAAACATTCAAAAGTCCAAGTGAAACGATATTCCTCTCGAGCATGGGGCCGAGCAGAAATTCAAGCGAGAAATAGTATACCTGTTTCTTTTTCTCGTCGTGCTTGTACGTGCGCGCACCGCTTTTGATCCATTGCTTCATAATCTGATCCCGAATCAGCGTGGCAAGCGCGACATAGCAGTCCTCAACCGAAGCGTCGCTTATGGATAATCCGCGCAGCACCTCAAGCTTGTCGAGAAACATCATGCCGAAAATGTCTTTATTGTTTAGGTTTATTGTCTGAATCTTGCCTTTTTTTTCTGCCTTTTTATCTGTCATTTAAAAATACCAACCTCATTTGATCTGATATATAACGCTCCCGAAGAGCCGTGTTTTTTATCTTTATCGTTCCCGCTCGCGCAGTGTGAACCGCTTCGGAGCAGCTCGGTCGAAAATCCGGCCGCCGCGGCTGCCGTCATCGTTATATCGGTCGCCGAAACATTTACCGCAACCAAAACGCGCTCCTCGCCTGTGCCTCGCGTAAAAGCAAACAATCCGTCACGCGCCTCAATGAGCGTGTATGCGCCATTTTTGAAACAATCTTGCTCCCGGCGCAAAGCGGATAGCCGTTTATACCATGAGATAAGCTCTGTGTCCTCACTGCCCCACGGATAACAGTATCTGTTAAACGGGTCTATGCACCCCTCCATACCCGCTTCATCACCATAGTATACGCACGGGACGCCCGGCAGTGTAAATTGAAGAGACGAGGCGAGCAAAAGCCTGTCTTTTGCCGTTTTGAGCTCTTGTGGGTCGAGCTTGAAGCGCGACATAGCCGGCTTGTCGTCGGGGGTTTTTGCATCGCTTAGTGCCGTGAGTATGCGCATGGTATCATGCGTGCCGATAATATTTAAAAGTGAATCAAGCGTTTTCTTTGGATAATTCTTGCACAAAGACGCCATCACCGCCGCCATCTTATATACATCGCCGTCTTTGACACAGCATATTATAGCATCTCTGAGAGGATAATTTGTAACGCTGTGCAGCTGCCCTCCCAAAAAGTACCGCCGCCTCTCTCCGTAAGCGATCTTGTGTGAGGCATCTTCCCAAACCTCCCCGGCGATAAATACGTCGCTTCGCTCTCTCTTCATAGCCTCGCACAAAGGGTCTAAAAACATATCGGGTAGCTCGTCAACAACATCAAGCCTCCAGCCGGAAACCCCGCGCGCCATCCATTTAGATATGACACCATCTTTGCCGCATATAAAATCTCTATATCCGCTGCTGTCTTTGGAGATTGCAGGGAGAAGCTCGATACCCCACCAAGCGTCGTATTTGCCATTTTCTCGAAAGGTAAACCAATCGCGGTATGGAGAATTTTCTCTGTCCGTAAACGCGCCGGAGCTGCCGTATCTCCCGTAGCGGTCAAAATACACGCTGTTGCTGCCGACGTGGTTGAATACGCCGTCGAGGATTACGCGGATTTTGCGTTTTTTTGCCTGCTTGCATAAGTCGGAAAGAGCCCCGTCTCCGCCAAAAGCCTCATCAACCTTTAGAAAATCGCCCGTGTCGTACTTATGATTTGAGTCGGCTTCAAAAACCGGGCTGAGATAAATACATGTGACTCCAAGCTCTTCAAGATAGGGGAGCTTTTGGATTATTCCATAAAGGTTGCCGCCAAAGAAAATCGCCCGTGTCGTACTTATGATTTGAGTCGGCTTCAAAAACCGGGCTGAGATAAATACATGTGACTCCAAGCTCTTCAAGATAGGGGAGCTTTTGGATTATTCCATAAAGGTTGCCGCCAAAGAAATCGTTATTATGGACTATCCCATGCTCATCGGGCAAAAAGTACGGGCAGCCGCCCCAATCTTCCCTGTAAACACCCCCCGAGCGCACCCGGACATCGCCGCCGCGGGCAAAGCGATCCACAAAGATATGATATATGACTCCGCCGCTTATCCAATCCGGCCAACTTTTTTCGGGATTGTACGCCGTTATTTGAAACGCTTCGCCGGGCTGTTCCGGCACTGTAAAACCCACAGCTTTGTTCGTGCCGCCATCGCTGTCCGCCGTGTCCGACTCCGCCATAAAATAATACCAATACAAGGCCGCCGTGTCAAAGCTGATTTTTGCCGTATACACGTCATAATCGCCGACTGCATGATCAAAGGCCATGCGGACGCTTTGCGTCAGACCTCCGTCGGGATAAAAGCACACACGGGGATTTCGCGCTTTTTTGCGCCGGAGTCTGATTTGCAAAGTAAGCGTGCCGGGTATTTCGATAGGCCCGGTCGGGTTTCTATAGCAAATATCGGTTTCGTCGAAAATATACATTCAGATTTCCAGTTCCCTATATAGATTACTGTAGGCTTTTGCCGATTTTTGCCAGCCAAAATCAAGGCTCATGGCCTTTTTCATAAGGTTATTCCAGTCATCTTCGTGATTTGTATACAAATTATACGCGCAGTAGACCGCTTCCATGAAATCACGGACATTGTAGTCGTCAAAAACAAACCCATGTCCGTCTCCCCAACGGCAGTCACATATCGTATCACTAAGGCCGCCCGTGTTGCGGACTATCGGAATTGTGCCGTACCGGCACGCGATCATTTGCGCGAGTCCGCACGGCTCACAGCACGAAGGCATCAGAAGCACATCTGAACCCGCAAAAATCTTTCCGGCAACCTCTGGATTGTACGCGATGCTCACCGCCACTTTGTCGGGATAGCGTATTGCCTTGTCCTCAAAAAACAGCTCGTATGAATGGTCTCCTGTACCCAGCAGCAAAAACTGCACATCCATCTTGATAAGCTCGTCAAACATGTACGTTATAAGGTCTATGCCCTTGTGAGAAACGAGTCTCGAAACTACGCAAATGAGCATCTTCCTGGGAGCGCTTGGCAGATTAAATAGAGCCTGGAGCTTCTTTTTGTTGGTCTTTTTTCCCTTTATGTCACTCGCGCTGTATGTATATCTGCCCAGAAGCGGGTCTGTTTCGGGATTATATAATTTAGTGTCAATACCGTTGATGATGCCGGAGAGCTTATATGAATTTTCTCTGATTATAGGCTCAAGGCCATAACCGCCGTCAATTTGAATTTCGCCCGCGTATGTCGGGCTGACGGTCGTGACTTTATCGGCACAGACGATCGCCCCTTTCATAAGATTTATGCAATCGTTATACCAAACGAGACGCTCATCTTTCTTTGACAGCTCAAACACGTCATGCAAGATAAACGGCGGCATTTGCCCTTGATATTCCATGTTGTGGATTGTGAAAACGGTTCGCATATCGCCATATGTGTAGCCGTAATGCGTTTTAAGATATATCGGCACCAAAGCAGTTTGCCAATCGTGCGTATGTATGACATCGGGAAAAAACTTGGTTATTTCCATCGCGGCAAAAACCGCTTTTGAGAAAAACGCAAATCTTTCGCCGTCGTCCACATAACCATAGGCGTTTTCACGGTCAAAATATTGACGATTGTCAACAAAATAGTAGGTCACACCCTCTTGCACCAGTTCAAAGATTCCCGCATAACATGTCCGCCATGCAAGCGACACCTCACAGGCTCCGAGAAAATTCATTTGAGGCTCGTATTTGTCGCGAAAACGCGCGTAAAGGGGCGAAATAACGCGAACATCAAGCGATTTGTTATTTTCGGCGAGAGAAGCCGCGAGCGCGCCCGCTACCTGACCCATTCCTCCCGTGGCAAGGAAAGGCACAACCTCCGAAACCGCATGTAAGATTTTCATTTTTTTACGTCTTGCCATCTTTATATCCTCCTTTGTAT
>WRMH01000024.1 GCA_009777235.1 Oscillospiraceae bacterium | reverse complement strand
GAGCAGTACATTTGTGACGCAGCTTATGGAGACTATGATTAGCGGCCTTTTTGCGTCGCCCAAGCCGCGCATTATCCCCGCGACAGCATTGTAAACAAATATAAACGGCAATCCGCATATACAGATAATCAGATATGTGAGAGCTTCGGCGTGGCTGTCGCCTGGGGCTTGCAGTATTTTTAATATAGTATCGCCCAGCGGTATGAATATCGCCGCCATTATGAGCGATGAAATCAACATCATTGTCAGTATCGTGGACGCTGTCTTTTTGACATCTTCCATTTTTTTTGCTCCATAATACTGACCGATGAGTATAGTTCCGCCCACAGATAATCCGATGGCTATGGCAATGACAAAGAAAGTCACCTGACCGCCGATATTGACCCCGGCAACCGACGCGTCCCCCGAGAAATAGCTGACAATGAGCAAATCGGCCATAGAGTAACTTTGCTGGATGAGCATTGTGAGCAAAAACGGCAGCGCAAAGCGTATCAGTCTGCCCGGAACCGCTCCTTGTGTCATATCTTTTTGAAACTTAGCTTCGTTCGACGTTTTAAACACCTTCTTTACATATGTGCGTTTATTGCGGTTATTATATCATACTTGCGGCTTTCATTATACTGTATTTTCCCGATTCAAATGTCAAGCCTCCCTGCAGAAATACATTGTATGGCTCCCGCATTGGGGCATCCGCCGACAATTCGATTGTGGAGCCTTGTATAAATGTCCCCGCCGCCATGATGACCTTGCCGTTGTAACCTGGCATATCGGACGCGATCGGTGTGACATATGAATCAATCGGCGCGGAACTTTGTATGCCTTTGCAAAACCGCTCAAGCAGCTCGGCAGAGCCGAGTTTTATCATTTGAATTATATCCGAGCGCGGCGAGCCAAATCCCGGAGAGGTCTCATATCCCATAAGTTCAAATAGACGCGCGGCAAATACCGCCGTTTTCATCGCTTGCGCCACTGTGTGAGGAGCCATAAACAGCCCTTGGAAAGCGCTGCGGTGTCCGCCGGGCGCCGCTCCGCACTTTGCTCCTATGCCCGGCGCGGAAAGCCTGTTTGCCGCCGCGTCCACAAGGGCTTTTTTCCCGGCAACATATCCCCCTCTCGGTATGAGGCCGCCTCCCGGGTTTTTTGTCAGCGATCCCGCCACGATGTCCGCCCCGACGTTTCCGGGTTCGGCTGTTTCAACAAACTCTCCATAACAATTGTCAACTATTACTGGTATGTTTTTATCTATACTGTGCGTACATCTGCAAATTTCCCCGATTTCATCAACACAAACCGCTCTGCGCTCCGAATATCCGCGTGAGCGTTGTATATATACAGCTCCGATTGGATTTTCGCTCAAATAATCCGCCAGTGCCTTTATATCGGGCGCGCCGTTTTCTTTAAGTTCAATTTGCGTGTAAGTTATACCATATTTTTTTAGCGAGCCATGCTCGTCGCCGGATATGCCGATAACGCCGTGCAGTGTGTCATACGGCAAGCCCGTTGCCGATAAGAGCGTTTGACCGGGAGAGAGCGCGGCAAAAAGCGCGGCGGTGATTGCGTGTGTCCCATTTACAAATCCCGCTGATACGAGAGCCGACTCTGTGTTCATTATTTCGGCAAAAACCGCGTTTAGCGTTTCACGGCCTTTGTCATTATAGCCGTACCCCGTCGTACCCGCAAAGCATGTTTCGGATATTCGATGATTTTGATATGCCGCAATCACTTTTTCCGTATTTGCTTGCGCGATCTCGTCAATTTTTGCAAGCTCTCCTACAATGTCGCCGCTCACGCGCTTTGATAATTCAATTACTTTTTCTGTGATCAATTGCCTCTCCTTGTTTTATCAATGCTGTACCCCATTAACTATATCTTTGAACAAGTTGCCGCGCTCTTCAAAATTGCGAAATCGGTCAAAAGATGTACATGCCGGAGAAAGCAGTACAATATCTCCGGCCACAGCGGATTTTGAGGCCTCAAGCACCGCTTCGGTAAAATCATCGCGCATGACTATTTCCAATTTTTCACTAAACCCCGGCGCGTTTATAACAGCTCCGTAAATTTGATTTGCCGCCATACCCGTCAGCACAAGTTTTTTGACACGCATATTGATCTCTGCCGCAAGCTCATCAAACGTAATCCCTTTATCCTTGCCGCCCGCAATCAAAATCACTTTTTTATCAAATGATCTGAGCCCGGCTATCGTGCGAGTCGGGCTTGACGCAATAGAATCGTTATAATACAAGACGCCGCCGCGCTCCCTGACGAGTTCTATACGGTGCTCTACACCCTTAAATGTTTTTCCCGTTTCCCGCATCACGTCAATACTCACTAAATCGCGAACCGCCGCGAACGCCGCCATATAATTTTCCAGATTGTGAGCGCCGGGCAAGAGTATATCCTCAGCTCGCGTGATTTCGGTAATTTTCCCTTCTCTCGCTTCATATATCACGCCATCTTCAAGAAAAACGCCATTTATCAATCTGCTGCGATGGCTAAAGAATAAAATCTCGTCCGCCGGGGCAGTTTTTGCAAAATCGCGTGTTATTTCCCTGTCTTTATTAAGGACGACTCTGTCACACGGCTTTTGGTGCATATAGATATTGCGCTTTGCGTCAATATATTCGTCCAAGTCACCGTGAATATTCAAATGGTTTGGTGATATGTTTGTAATGACCGCTATATCCGGACTTTCCTTCATCGAAATAAGCTGAAATGACGACAGCTCGAGTACGGCAATATCATCATCTTTCATGTCATCCGCCGCTGTAAGGAGCGGTGTGCCGATATTGCCGCCGACATACACGTTTTCGGCTTGATTTTTAAGCAACTCGGCAATTATTGATGTCGTCGTTGTTTTTCCGTCACTGCCGGTAATTCCGATTTTCTTGCATGGACATACCTTAAAGAATGTCTCCATTTCACTGGTCAGCTCGGCTCCGTTTTTGACAGCTTCTAAAATAGCGGGATTTGAGGGCATGAGACCCGGCGTGCGAAAGATGACATCTTCGGACAGCTCATCTAAATAATGCTCCCCGAGTTTGAGTATCGCGCCGCGATTTGACAAATTCTCCGCCTCGCCGCCAAGCTCCCCAGCTGTGCGTTTATCGCGCACAATCGTATATATACCGGCCTCTAAAAGCGCGTCAACAAGCGGGGCGTTGCTGATCCCCAGCCCTATAACCGCGACTTTCTTGTCCATCAAGGTATTTAAATAGTTTTTGAATGTTTGCCTCAATATATGCTCCCCAATAGTCAATAGTCAATAGTCAATAGCTGCCCGTTCTTTAGATAACCCATATTTCGGCGCCGGATGTCTGCTCGCTTCGCCTGCTTCTGCTCATCAAATCGAGCATTGCCGCTTTAGGAGATTTGCCCTCATAGAGCACCTTGTACGTTTCTAAGCATATTGGCATATCTGCGTTCATTTTTTCACTAAGGTCTTTTGCCGCCGCCGCCGCATAATAGCCCTCTACCACGGCTCCAACCTTCTTCATCGCTTCCTGCGCCGAAAGACCCTCTCCTATATAAATTCCGGCGCTTCTGTTTCGTGAGTGTACCGACATACATGTAACAAGCAAATCGCCAAGCCCCGCAAGCCCGGCAAGCGTTTCTTTATGGCCGCCCATCTTGACGCATAGCTCGGCAATCTCCGCAAGCCCTCTGGTTATCAGCATCGCTTTTGTGTTGTCCCCTACTCCAAGCCCCGCGCAAATACCCGCGCCTATGGCTATAACATTTTTTAGCGCGGCTCCCAGCTCGACTCCGATAACATCCGTCGTTGTGTATACGCGAAAATAGTCGTTCATGAGCAGATTTTGAACACTCATGGCAACCGATATATCTTCTGATGCCGCAACACAGGCCGTAGGCATTTTTCGCGAAACCTCTTCCGCATGAGTCGGGCCCGAGAGTGCCGCAATTCGCGCATCTTTGCCAAAGGTGTCCTTTAATATCGGCGTAAAGAGGCTTGATGTATCTTTTTCTATTCCTTTCGACATGCAAATAACGACGCCGCCGACATCGAGTTTTTTTGCAAAGAGTGCGGCAGTGTCGCGGATAGCATATGACGGAACGGCTATTATCGCCGCTTTTGCGCCTTCAATCGCTTCGTCCGCGTCGGACGTAACCGTTATCTCGTCAGGAATAATCACATCTTTTAGAAACGGAGTTTTCCTTGTTTTCCTTACTTGCTCCGCCTCTTCTTCAAATTTCGACCACATGGCCACATCGCAGTTATTGTCGTTAAGAATCAGCGAGATAGCCGTACCCCAGCTACCGCTGCCCAGTATCGCTACTTTCATGATGATGCTTCCTTTTTATCTTTAAACTAAACTTTGACTCTTCCCCTTTTACAAGACGCCTGATATTTGGTATATGCCTTATTATAACCAAGATCACGCACATTATGATGACATTATGTTCGGCTTTTCCGATTATTCCATCATAAAACAGCGGCATAAACGACGGGAACGCTATGCTTCCCAGCATTGCCCCGAGCGATACATATCTCGTAATAAGTATTACAAGAATGAATACACCCCATGATATTAATGCAAGCCTCCAGTCGATCACGATAATAATCGAACCGATAGCCATGACGCCCTTTCCGCCCCTAAATTTATGAAATAGCGGAAAGCAGTGCCCTATCATAACCGCAAAGCCGGAAAGCGCCTGACCAAAAAATGATTCTTGAATGAACCAGCCAAACGGAAACGCTTGCGGCGGCCTCATTCCCAGATAGTTTGAAAAAAGCCATCCGCCAAATAAAACGGGCATCACTGTTTTTAACATATCAATCAAGAACACAAGCGCCGCGCCGCCCTTGCCAAATACACGGTAAAAATTCGTCAGCCCCGCATTTTTGCTGCCATAATCACGGATATCCTTACGATAGAATAATTTTGATACAATAATCGCGCCGTTTAAGCTGCCCAGTACATAGGACGGAACTATAGCAGCAATCATTAGCTGTAGAAACCCCATTATCCCTCTCCCCTTTCTTTGATTATCATCCGAATCGGAGTGCCTTCGAGCCCAAATACGGACCTGATTTGATTTTCTATATATCTTTGATACGAAAAATGAAATAGCTTTATATCGTTGCAAAAACAAACAAACGTCGGCGGCCTTATACCTGTTTGCGTAATATAAAATACTTTAAGCCGTCGCCCTTTGTCTGTCGGCGGCTGCACACGCATTGAGGCATCCGCGAGGACTCCGTTGAGCGTTCCCGTCGTAATTCTTGTGCCTGCCTGCTCATACGCGTTATTTATGAGGCCAAATAACTTTTGTACGCGGACTCCCGTGATGGCGGAGATAAAAATTACCGGAGCGTATGACATAAAGCTGAGGTCTTGCGTGATTTGCTTTCGCATTTTTTCCATTGTTCCGGTTTCTTTTTCGATAAGGTCCCATTTATTCACGGCGATTATGCTTGCCTTGCCCGCTTCATGGGCTAACCCGGCTACTTTTGTGTCTTGCCCGGTCACGCCGTCACGGGCGTCGAGCATAATTATACATACATGGGCGCGTTCTATCGCGATTTGCGCGCGCAATATACTGTATTTTTCTATTTTGTCGGTGATTTTTGATTTGCGCCGTATGCCGGCCGTGTCAATAAATACGTAGCTGCCCGAACTGTTTGTCAGCGGCGTGTCTACGGCATCCCTTGTCGTACCTGCCGTTTCACTGACTATAACGCGTTTTTCGCCAAGTATCTTGTTTATAAGCGAAGATTTTCCCGCATTTGGCTTGCCAATGACGGCAACACGTATCGCTTCTTCATCTTCCCCCGACTTGATTTCGGGAGGCAAGAGCGCTATACATTTATCTAATACATCTCCTGTGCCGTGACCGTGCGCCGCTGATAATGCCGTCGGCTCACCCAATCCGAGCTTGAAAAACTCATATATATCGGGGTTCTCGCGCCCTGTCGAATCCATCTTGTTGACGGTGAGTATGATCGGCTTTTTTGATTTTTGAAGCATCCTCGCAACATCTAAATCGGCTGCGGTGGGTCCTGTTGTTATATCCGTCACGAGTATTATCACATCCGCTATTTCGATGGCAAGCATCGCCTGCTCACGCATAAATATAAAAATTTCCGTATCCGCCCCGGGTTCTATGCCGCCGGTGTCTATTATGTCAAATGCCCTGCCATTCCAGTCTGTTTTTGCGTACAATCTATCGCGGGTAACACCCGGTGTATCTTCGACGATTGACAGACGTTTTCCGGCGAGCCTGTTAAACAAGGTTGATTTACCTACATTTGGTCTGCCGACTATGGCGACAATTGGGGTAGACATTGGCATTTGACTCCTTGCGAGAGTGTTTTCAGTTTATCATATAAGTCTGCGCCGCTCGGCCCTACGACATGGAGCGGTACTCCAAGCGCTTTTGATACATCAGCGACGGATAAGTCGTCGAGAAACACTTCGCCGCCGTGTCTGAGCATATTTTGCGGTATCAGCAAATGCGAGCCTAAGTTTTTGCCCTTTAGCTGTTTGATTATATCTCCGCCGGTGACGAGCCCCGACACGGTGATTTTATTACCGAAGAACTTATTTTTTATCGCATAAACTTTACAGTCTAAGCAAGCGATGGATATAGTCATTATATCATGGTTTTTTCCGTCTGATTGTAAAAGATTTGTTAAATATGGTGCGGCAAGCGTTCCCGTAGCTAAGGATATTTTCATTTTTTCAAATTTGGGGAGTTCGTCAGGCATAGGCGTATTACCTGAATTTTGTGCTCTTTGTGCCGCGAGCCTGTCATTGTTTTTTGCCTCATTAAACTCTGTGGTAAACAGCCGCATCATACCGACGCCGTTTTGAAGCTGCGGATAATCTTCGTAAAATTCATCGGGCGGCAGTTTAAGCCCTGCCATGATATAAAGCTCATCAGCCGCATAAAACACCCGAGAGCCGTTTTTTCTCAAACATTCGCCGCCGTAATATTCTACTTGCTTTATTGTTTTTTGCGCGAGTTCTTTGTCAAATGATGACAGCTCTGTCAGCCCTTTTCTGTGTTTTGTGAGACCGACAGGCACGACAGATACGCTATTTATGCTTGTGCCGAGCGCCATCAGCTCTTGCATGGTTTTTGAAAGTCGCTTTCCGTCATTAACACCCGGGCAGCATACTATTTGGCAGTTTATCGTTATTTTTGCCCTCGCTAATTTTTTGAGATAGTTTAGATAATCGCCCGCCGCTTTTGGAGAGCCGCGCCCTCCGAGCATATATTGCCTTAGCTCGGGTTCTAAGGTGTGTACCGACACATTTATCGGGCTTATACGCAGCTTGATAATGCGTTTTATGTCTTGATCTGTCAAATTTGTGAGCGTTATGTAATTTCCCTGCAAAAAAGAAAGCCTGAAATCATCGTCTTTATAGTAAAGGCTTTTACGCATTTTCTTTGGCAATTGGTCAATAAAGCAAAATATACATTTGTTCGCGCAGCTTCGCTGCTCATCCATCAGATAATTTTTAAACTCTAAACCTATATCCGCTCCCTCGGGTTTTTTCATACGGATAATCTTAATTTTGCCATCGGCGTCCGCAATCTCAATGAGCAAACGGTTATCGTAGGAGTAGTACTCATAGTCCAAGACATCGTTTATTGCGTTGCCGTTGATTTTACAAAGCACATCTCCCGGTTTGATGATCGTCTTTGATGCCGCGCTGTTTAATTTTATGCTTATAATTTTTCTGTGCATATCGCATACTGCCTAAACGTCAACTTTGCTCCGCTTTTGGGAAACAACTACCTTATCATCTTTCTTTTACTTTTTGTTACTTTTATTCACGGTTTATTGTTATTTGTGCCCACTTTTGAAATTTTCAAGGCGGTATATGCGGTATATAAGGTGATACCCGCAAGAAAAAAGCGGGGAAGAACCGTTACTGCCCCGCCGCTTCTTCATGGCACAGCTATGAAACCTCGCGGCCGTTATAGGTTCCGCAAGCACTACACGCTCTGTGCGGCAGCTTTAGTTCTCCGCATTTCGGACATTTTGACTGATTTGGTTCTTCGAGCTTCCAGTGCGAAGAACGTCTTTTGTCCCGCCTTGCCTTTGATACTTTACTTTTTGGTACTGCCATTGTAATGACCATTCCTTTCGTTTTTCTTTAGATGCCAAACAACCACTGTAATTTAATGGTCATATTGTTATATTTACCATCATTTTTATCTTTGCGGCAAATGAAATATTTACATTCACGCAAAAGCTAAATCCAAGATATTATATGACATTGGTCTGTTGTTGTCAAACTGTTTTTTATGGGAATGAGATGGAAAGACGGCGGCGGTTGCTCAAATTTCCCTTGCAGTCTATTCCGGCATTAACAGAAAATCCGCAATGTGCATGGTCTTAATACCCAAATAATTTCCATCGGCAAACTCGTCAGCGCGTAAAACATACTTAGGGTAATTGTCCGCGATGCCAAGCAGTCTGTCATATTCCCGCCGCTTTGTTTCTTCTCGTTCAATTCTTTGCGCAATCTGGATATATAGCTTTTTTTCCTGCTTTGTCGCCACAAAGTCTATTTCGCCATTTACAAGCTGGCCTACGGCAACATCATACCCGCGACGCAGAAGCTCTAAATAAACAACATTTTCGAGCATTGCCGCAATACCTTCCGGTGTATATCCCAAAACACTATGCTTCATAGCAGGGTCGCAAACATAAAACTTTTCTTGTGTTTTCAAAAGCTCCTTGCCCTTCATATCAAAACGCGAGCAACGATGCAGAATAAAGGCGCTTTCCAATTTACTCAGATAACTGTATACAGTTTCATTATCAATAGCCCGGCGTTCTGATTTCAAATATTTTGATATTGACGCGGCTGAGAACGTCTTGCCGATATTGTCAAAAGCAAATTTAATAATACGTTCTAATTGGTCAATCTTACGTATTTGACTTCGTTTTACAATATCCGTAAATATGGTTGAACTGTAGATGTCCTTGACAATCATATAGGCGTCGTCTATCGAATATTCCTGCAAATGAACCGCCGGAAACCCGCCAAAACGCAGATATCTGGCAAACTCACTGTACTTGGCATATTTTATAAATTCAGAAAAAGCAATATTTCCGCAGCCATAGCCGTTACCATCGCCATCACTTAAGTCATTTAGAATACCCGGATTATTTTGAACTTGTTTTTCGCGAAAAGATAAATATTCTGCGAAAGATAGCGGGAAAATGCGAAACTGGATATACCGTCCTGTTAAATAGGTTGAAATCTCGCTCGATAGCAAACGGGAATTTGAACCGGTTACATACAAATCTATATCAAATTCGACCATAAAAGAATTGACGGCCTTTTCCCAATCTTTGACTTCTTGAATCTCATCAAGAAACAAGTATGTTTTTCCTTCTGTTGGTAATTTTCCCTTAATTTCATCATAAAGCATTTTTGCCGTCATGCCTTCATATTGCAATGAATCCAAGTTGTATCTCAAAATACATTTCTCCGAAATACCACGTTCGCGGAGTTTTTCTTCTACCATTTTTAGGATAGTTGACTTTCCGCAACGACGAACACCGGAAAGTATTTTAACAAACGGTGTGTCAACATAGGACATAATTTTTCCAATATACGCCGGTCTATAAATCATCACTATCACCTACCTCCCGGAAAGTATACCACTAAACTCATAATTTGTAAATACTTTTGCGGATATAACCTTATGATTATTTTTGAAGCGTAATTCTTGAGTATTCCTCCCTCTTATTTCATTTGCTTGTTTGCCGTTCATAAATCCAAATGATTCAACCGCTTTCTCAGCGCCAGATTTTGTACTCTCCGCGCTCATATGCCTCGTAATTAGCGCAGGATTTATAATTGTAATCGGTTAAGCAATAGGACTGCTGTTCACCGTCACTCTTGTAGCATTGCGATTCCGACGGGGACACCTTGCATCTTTTATTTGAATAATCCCAAAATGGACACATATTTCTCCCTCCTCCCGTATAATAATTTTGCGAAACTTTTATTTTATCCATGAACGGCAAACAAACATATTGCGGCATATAGCTAATACATATCAAAATGGAATCTAAACGGCTGGGAAAACGGCAAGCCTACAATTGCTTCGCCTATTTTTAAGCTATTCATATCCCAATCCTCAACCGTCTGACCATTTCGTTTTTCTTCCACCATTTGATTATCCAATCGTTGATATTGCTCTAATACGATATTTTTACCGAATAGCCCCGTGACGAAATCGCGTGTAGCCGTGTCGTTTGAGCGAAACGCGTATACAGATGAGAACCCTGCCGCAATATTTCGCCCTCGACTCTGACCGTAAATCTCATATAGCTGCTCTATGCTTTGAACACCCGCAAACACTTTTACACCCAGGCTGCGCCCGAAATTTACGCCGTCGTCAATATGCCGCAAATGGGGCAAGAGCTTAAACTCGTCGCAAATAAGATAAACATTGCCTTGAGCTTTGTTGCGACCAAGAGCCTCTTTTAGCGCAAGGTCAAACATCAAGCGGTAAACAGGCGTAAGTGTGCTTCCAATAGAAAGGTCATACTCAATAAACAATGTCTTTTTTCCCTTGTTTCGCACAAACTCGCGCATAGAGAACATACCGCGCTCCGCGAAAACACCAATAAGGATTTCACGCACGATAGAATACATCTCCGAGATGACGCCCTGCGACTGTGGGCTGTCGTTGGATATATAAGAAATAATGGCGGCGGTATCAGGCCGGGTTTTGAGGAAGTCAATAAGCCTTTGTCTGTCCGATAAATCCAAAAACATTTTTAGCTCGTTGTTATAGAAATACTTGCGTTTTCTTGAATCGTCCGCTATACCGGCGCGGATAAACGAAATGATGATAGCGGCGAGCAAATCCCTTGCGGCGTTTGGGAAAAAGGCATTGGTTGTGTTTTGCGTTCGCTCAACGAAGAAAGACTTGCAGATTTCCTGCGTGTTCATTATGAAATCGCGTTCGTCCCAACCGTCCGCCAAAACCTCTTTATATATATTCCAATGCGCCGATTGCGATAAATATTGCTTGGAATTGCCGATAACAATATCGGTTTTATTATCGTAAAATTTTGAGTAGAAATCGCCCTTGCTGTCGAAGATAATCATCACATCATCTTTGGTCATAGAGCGTTTTATCTGCGACACAAAATGATAAAACAAAGTGGTCTTGCCGCATCCCGTACCGCCGATGAGCATGGTATGCTTGCTCATCGTATCTGCATCTAACATAAACGCGGTCGGCTTGCCCGAGTAAACTCCTGGCAGCTTGACTGCGCCGCCGCTTTGCGCGGGCGGATTATTTTGCGTTACTGTATTGCCATAGAGTAAACGTGTTGATATGTTCATACTTTGCCTCCTAATTTAAATCCCTTGCAGGTTTTGTATTGCTTCTTTCAAACATTTTATCTTCCATGTTGTTCACCTTTCTAACGACACTCGGATAGCTGTTGACAGATGATAACTAATGTGTTATCGTTATATGGTAAAGAGGGGTAGTTTCATGTATGAAGTAGAGTTTTACCGTGATAAAAAAGGAGTATCAGAGATTATAGAAAGACATGGTGAATAGTATGGCGAGTTATGAACACATTAAAACATTTTCAGATTTTATGAATGATGATACATTGGTAAGCCCGGTTGAACGAGAGCGCATCGAATTTGAAGTAGCGTTAATCGGAAAAATGATCGAGGCTCGAGAAGAAAAAGGTATGTCCCAACGAGAGCTTGCAGAAATATCTGGGGTAAAACAACCCGCGATAGCACGGCTTGAGAGTTTGAAAGCAACTCCGCAGATAGACACTCTTTTTAGAGTTTTACACCCGCTTGGCTATACGCTTGAAATCGTACCTCTTCAACCTCGAGTGATTGAGTAAAACGGATAACATATCATTATTCAAAACTGTAAAAAGCTGTAAGAACTTCACGCTCTTTCCGGGCGAAATATCCAGTTTTTCTCCGCATTTATCACATTTCATAAAATCCCCTCCATGGCGTTTTGTTGATTGCGTGGCTGTGTTATAGCTGCGTTTAGGGTTTGCTTGCTTACATTTCCATGCCGCCACCGCCGCCGCCCATGTCCATACCGCCGCCGCCGGAATCCATACCGCCGCCGGAGTCCATGCCACTATCCATACCGCTATCCATGCCCTCTGATGTGTCAACACCGGCACTATTATCAATTCCGACATCTTCTCCGGCAGATTCTTCTATGGAAACATCTTCGCTCACGGTGTTATCTTGTGCAGAATCAATATTCTCGTAATCATTCGATTGATCTATCGTCTGCTCATTACTGTCAGACAAGTCCCGTGAAATATCTTGCAGACTATCTATGCCTTGCATTTCCGACTTACTTTGCTCAAAATCACTTAAAACACTTTCATAATTATCCTGCGCCGGATTTTGCATTTCGGCTTTACTCTGCTCAAAGTCATTTAATACATCCTGTGTATTGTCGGTCATGGGATTTTGCATTTCTGATTGTTTGGCTTCATACGCGGTTAGGGCATCTTCGTTGACGGATTCATTGGATATATCCTGTTCCAAGTTCGCGTCCTGTTTGAGCGTATCGTCCTGCTCTAAGTCGGTGTCTTGTTCAAACTCATCGTCTTGCTCTAAGTCTGCTTCTTGTTCGATTATATCGACTTGCTCTAAGTCAGCGTCTTGTTCGACTATATCGTCTTGCTCCAAGTCTGCGTCTTGTTCAAGGGTGTCATCCTCCTCCAACTCCGCATCCTGTTCGAGTTGGCTAACTGCCTGTTCTAAAGTGGGGTTTTCCACTCCATTTTCACGTAATCTTTGACACTCAGCAGAATTAACTTTGGCGTTAGCAGTAACACCTAAATACTCCTCAAGATTATGTATTTCACCATGACCTTTGTGCATACTTTGCGGTACAGCAACAGTTTGACCATCTTCTCCAATATGGTGATGATGCAAAGTGTCTCCAAGAAAATCAGAGTATTCAGGAAAATAATTTGAAAAATGTGCATCAACCAATGGTGAATTACCATTGGAAATAATGTCCATATTTTCTTTGCTAAAATACTCTGGATGCTTTGTTGATAATTCCTTAAAATAATAATCGGCATCACGAAGCCAACCTTGTGCGTTTATATCAGATGAATTTGCCTTTCGAGCATCTACCCCTTTAAATGGCATATCAATTACTAAATTCGTAGGGTGATTTGCGGAATAAACCCCAATTCTACCTTGCGAGGTTGTAGTAGCTGCTTGACTTGACAAACTGGAATTGGAGATACCTCGGTGTGCATAAATCATTTATCGGATGACCTCCATTTTTGAAATGACTTTATCCAAATCTCCCAAATGCAACTCGATATTTTCTTCTAATTGGATGCACCGAATACTTGCAGTATCATTATCAACATACAACAAATAACTATCATCGTTGCCTATTTTAGCAAACCCAAATTCAAATTGCTTTTTATTTTCAACAAAATTAGTTGAACCCCACCTGTAAGATTCATTGACTAAATCAATAATGCTAATTCCGTAAGGGACAGCTGTAAACCTTAATATATTCCCTTTAATAGTTCCTACCATCGATAAAAACCAAAATGAAGTGAAGTATTCTTTAATTCTTGGATGAATAGAAATATTTAATTTCCTCTCTAATGCAGTAAAATCTACGGTATTGTTTTGATGAATTGGTTGCCATTGAATATATCCATCTTTTAATGAATCCTTAACAATCATACGCTCATCAATAGCTTTGCTGTAAGGCATTTGAGGAAATGTTTGATATTTTTCCTGCCAATATTCACGTTGTTTCTGAAAATAAATTTCTAAGGTATTTTTCATGCTCATGTCATATCACTCCTTATCTGATTAGTTTTGACATCCTCCCCGTCCCCACGCGTGTATGCCATTTCCCAAGCCAGCTTTTGGCGCAGGCGGTAGGTGTGCCCGTGCGACAGATGGCCGTTGGTCGAAGCCGAGCTTCTCTTTATATCGTCAAAATTGAGCAAGTAATCATGATAATCTTGCGCTTTTTTCCTCATTCGGCGTTTGAGCCGCCTTTTGTTTGATGTTCGCAATTTGCGGATAACTTTGCCCGTTTCGGTCAGATAAAAATGCCAGCCGAGATAGTCCACGCCATTTTTGACCGGAAAAATCTGCGTCTTTTCGTTTAGTTCAATTTTCAGCCCCGTTTCGCATAGCTGCCTTATCTCGCCGAGGCAGTTATGCAGATAATTTTTGTCGCTGTGAATGAGGATAAAATCATCCATATAGCGAACGTAAAACTTTATCCGCAGCCGTTCTTTTATAAGCCTGTCAACGCCGTCGAGATAATACAGGGCGAACCATTGGCTTGCTTGGTTTCCGAGCGGAAGCCCGGCATCTTTGCTTGTTTCGTAGCTGTCAATAATACGGCACAGCAGCATGAAGATTTCCCCATCGAAAACTTTGCTCAATTTTTGTTTCAATATCGTGTGGCTGATACTGTCAAAATATTTTCGCACGTCGCATTTGAGAAAATACCCCTCTGTGCCGTGCTTTTGGTAAAACTCCCGCATAAAGCCCGATAGCCTGTCCATTGAAAAATGCGTCCCTTTGCCTATGCGGCAGGCGGCGTTATCGTAAATCAACCGCCGTTCAAACGTTGGCATTAAAATATTGTCGCACAGGCAATGCTGAACAACCCGGTCGGCGTAGTCGGGCGCGTAGATGGAACGCGCTTTTGGTTCGTAAATCATAAAGTGCTTGTAGCCGCGTGGGTAATACGTCTTCTCCGTCAATTCCTTTTGCAAATTGCAAAGATTTTCGGCAAGGTTCATCTCAAAACGTATGACTTCCGCCTTATCGCGCTTGCCCCGGCGTGCCGCCAAGTGCGCGTTATATAGGTTTTTAAAACTGCACATCTGCTCGTATCCGTACATTAGTCCCTCCTTGCTCGACTCACCGGCGGGGGAGGCGGCGGTACCTGTCCGCCTCCCGAAAACAAGAAAAGCTGTCATTTCGCGTTTCCTGTTTCCACCGGCATTTGTTTTCCCGACCTTTCGGTCAAGATAGGCTTTGATTCCTTTGCCCCATCGCGCAGACCCGCCGAACATTCGGCAAGGTTTCGGGCAAAACGGGGGCGGGGCAAAGCGGGGCGAACACCATTGTTGTCATTATTGACATTGTTGCCATTGACGTTGACATTGCCGTCATTATTGACATTGGCGGCATTATTACTATTGTTGCCGGGCGACCGCAGCCACCACCAATTAGCCCATACAACCAAAACCCCCGAAAACGTCCATAGCCAGTGTTTTGATACGCATACCTGTGACTTTAGGACGATAATCGCTTCTTGTCGCTGTTTATCCAGCCGCCGAGAAGCCGCAAGCAGTCTGTCGTCAATTTTGCGATTTGCTCAAACTGCTTTGGTAAAATACATTTTTGCGTCATTGCCATCTCGGCGACATAGGCAATCAGCTTTATCGTAGTCATTGCTTTATGCTGCAACGCCAGCCGTTTCTCGGCATTTTTTACGCCGCCCTTGCCGATGAATATTTCGTTGGCGTAGTAAATGTTTTCAATCACATCAAGCGAGAGGTTTTGCAATCTCGTTACAAAGGTAAATCGAAACTGCTTTGGGGATTTTTGCGTAATCTCCATAATGTAGACGCACAGTTCCTTCGCTTTTGTCACGACGGTCAGCTCGCTTTTTCTCACATTTTGGATAATCACCACCCCCATCCAAAAATAAAATTTTTCGAGACCGCGCTTCGCGCGGAATAGATTTCACCGCCACCTGCGGTGGCGGGAACCGCCGCTTTCAGCGGCGGCTTTTGCTGCGCAAAAGCGATTAGGAGATTTCAGATTACAGATTTAGCCACAAAGCGGGGCGAACACCAGAGTCGCCAAGATCGACACCGCCGCCACGGACGTCGACACGGCCGTCACTAGCGACACTGGCGGCAGGAATACTACGGCCGCCGGGCGACCGCAGCCACCACCAATCAGCTTCATTTCCGTACTTTGCTATCCTGTTCGCACTGTTTTTATCGCTGAAATAATAAGCGTCTTTTCGGACATTCCGTAATTCCGCTGTGCTGTCACCGAAGTATCGGCACACTTCATCAAGGCTAAGTAAAAACACCTTGTCCGTCGTAGCATTGCCACCATTTGTGCCATACCATGGGTTTTTTGGGTTATCATTGCGCGTTTCTGCGATTGCGGCTTTTGCCGCGCCAAGTTTGTTATAAAATTCACCGTTTAAATATTTGCGCAGTGTGCATTTTTCCCATGTGATATCTTCATCGTCGTCATGATAGAGTCGCTCTTCAAGGATTTTTTCAGATATGAGCAAAAGCTTGTTGTTTTCCACGGCAAGCACGCGCCAGTCTATGCCCGCAAGTGTTATATGTTGATTACTTGAGGAGGCTGAGTCCTCCTTGAGCTTATATTTGGATTCGTCCAATTTTCTCGGCGTATATGTCGGCAGTTGTGGCATTTTGGGCTCTGCCGGGTATTTTGGGTCTGCAGGCTGATACGGCAAAACAATGGTATCGCTCGGTGATTTTCCACAATCAGCACATTTCTTTGATAGCAAACCCTTTAGCGTTCCGCCGCAATGCGGGCATACGCCTTGCGATTTCCACTTATCTGATTGTGATTTTATTGCGCTTGCCTCGGATTCCCATTTTTTATACTCCGCACTATACGTAGCATAGAGATTGTTGCATCCCTCTTGCCAAGCCTTATGGTCGGCGTCGAATTTTTGCTTGATTTGTGCGCATTTTGCTTCATTCTCCGCTTTTGCTTTAGCATTTTCGACATCAAGTTTTTCTTTATCCGCTTTGCGTTGTTCTTGCAGCTTTGCCTGCTTTTCGGCTTTAGCTTTCGGGTCGAATTTCTCACGTATAGGAGTTAGTGTTTTTTCCAGCTCCGCAACCATTTGCTCCATCTTCTTCTCACACTCGGAAATCTTGCTTTTGATTTGACTGTTGATATCTTGGTAGTTGGAATCAATATTAGAGAACGCTGTAATTGCCTTTCGGTAGTCGTCGGGGTTTTGCGCTTTGTCCATTATTTTTACAGCATCGTCAAAAACATCCTGTATGCGCTTTTTGGCAGCGGCTTTTTCGACTGCTATTTTATCGGCATCAATGCGAGCGTTTATGGTTTGCACATAACCGTCTAATTGTGCTTTTATCGCAGGGTCAGTAATGGCGCGTTTGTAGTATTTGTGACCTGTTATGTCTGTGGGTTTTTCGGCTTTTGCCAATTTATCCTCTTTTGATACTCTGAGGTCAACGCAAAGCAGTCCCAAAAAAGCCGAAGCGAAAGATGGATCGGTGTCCAATGCTTTATTAAAATAATCTGCGGCATCTTCCCAATCGCCATCCTCTGCAAACTGCCATGCACGAGTCATCAAGGCATCAACACCGGGTGCGGACGATTTGCCGGGGGATTGGCTCTTACTTATGGTTGAGGTTGTGACGATGTTGCCGGAAGGCTGTGCACTTCCTGTCGGCTCAGCCATACCCCACCCGATAGCATTGGTAAATTCCCAAATGACCTTGTCCGCAAGCTCTTTCGATGTCCCATATTCATCAATAAGTTTACCAACCGCTTGTTTTACAGCAGTTTCTTTTCGCGATTGGTCAGAAGTCATATTGTCTTGCAATATTTTCACCGCACCGCAGTCGAATGTTTGTTTAACACGATTCTTTTGTCCTTGCGGCATCAATGGCGCAGTATGGTCAGAAAAATATTTCCGCCCAAAGAGCGCGTCGTTTCCGTACTCCGCCGCGATATATTCCAACAGTTCTTTCGTATTGTCAAAATACTTCCAGCCGCTTGACTTTTCCGCAGCGATTTTTTCCTGACAAAAAGGACAAACGGTTATTGACGATGACCGCGCCGGGTCAACTTGCCATTCTGCTTTACATTTTCCGCATTTCATAATCTATTTTCCTCCGCCTTGTTTATTTAAAATGATTGCCTCGAGAGCTTGTGCCTCAGCCTTGGCTTTTTCCCAAGCAGCTTTTATTTGAGCGAGCGTGTCTGTTTGTTTTTTGGTTTGCTCTTTGAGCGTTTCAAGTTCGGTATTGAGCTTTTCGATTTCGGCTTGCTTGGTTTTAATGTTATGTTCGGTTTCCGCGATGTCGTTTTGAAGCTGCCTCATGGCTTCGCGTTGGTTGCGGCTCAATGTTTCAGCCGTGCGATACTCATTGCTTATATTAGTAATTTCGAGTTCAACCTGTCGGATGCGTTGTTCTGCTTCAATTAACTGCTGATGTAGCGATGAATGTTCTTTGCTTTTTAATTCCACGTTATGTCCGGCAGTAACTTTTGCTTGAAGGTCTTGCATATCTTTTGCTCTTTTTTTCAGTTCTTTCTCTGCTTTTTCCAACTCTTTCTTTGCTGAATCGGCTTTTTCGGATATAAATCGTTTATCTTCTACGTGCTTATCTCTTTTTCCTTCAAACTCGCGAATCTTTTTTCCTAAACGGCTCATCTCGCAATTGTTTATTTCAGCGTTAGTTTTACTTTTTGCGAGAGCAGCTTCAAGGGATGCTTTTTTTTCGGTTTGGTAAATCAACTCACTTTCAATAGACGTTATTTTGCTTTCTATTTGTTTTTGATTTGCAATGACAGCGTCCGTTCTCTTTTGAACGCTATCAAGGGCATCCTTCTTTTCGTCGGCATCACGGCGTTTTATGGCTGCCATCTCGCCTTTTTCGTGAGCTTCTGATTCTTGCTTCATTTTTGCTATATTTGTTTTGCCGACAACATCTCCGATAATACCGGCAATGGAAACATCGTCGGTACTTTCACGGTCAGCAAAACGTTTTGCAAGCCCGTCAATTTCTTCTTTGAAGACTTCAAAGCCGCTTTCAGCAAGGCTCACAATACGATTGCGATAGAAGTTAATTACATATTTGTCGTTATCAATTCTCGGATACGAATCCTCCACACCGTCTGAGCCAATGAATATTGCAAGCGGGCGAGATTCGATTTCTCTGACGTAATCCTCGCCTTGACCGTTTACGCCATAACCGTATTCCGTGTAACCACCTTTTTCGTTACTGAATCCAAACCAATAACGGAAACCGGATAAGGAATCGTCATCGCAAATAGAAGTCGTCGTATTGAACGTGCATCTATCGTCCCACGGAATAGGCAAATCCCATGAGCCATCCTCGTACAAAACGACACACTTACCGTCGCCGACTTGAAAAGCAAACCAATAATTTTCGCCCATTGCGGCGGTCATAAGTGTCGTCCCATAAGCATGGCAACGATAATCAACATCGTTTATATAGCGGTCTTTGTATTTTTGAACTATCCCCTCAAGCCGGTGGTCGTCTTTTAAGGGGTGTTCTTCTTCATGTTCCATGACTGCGGCAAACCACTTGTCGATTATTTCCCTCACCACATTGTTGAGAGCAATCTTACTTTCAGACATCCCAACTTCGCGGCGGTCAATAAACTGACTGGTCATTTCACTTGGCAATTTAGACGTTTTATTAACAAATGCAGCAACACAGTTTTTAGCAATTTCTACTGCCTTTTTTGAGCCAATATCACTGCGAAAACACCGCGAACTGCCATGCCCGTCAGCGACGATAGCCATTGCCGCAGCATCGGGGCTATCCGGATCGAGGTAATCCGATGCGTCCTGGCACGGCACATCAGCCTCATGCTTTGCCCCTAAATGCGTTACCCCAAATGAACGGAATTTCTCCATACTCACTCTCCTTCATGCTTTATATGCTTAAAGCAGCATACCAACTATAATAATTGGCAAATCCCCTTTTTTTACCAAACATCATCGCCGCCGGACGAATCTCCGATATCCCAATCGTCATCGTCGTTGACGGCAGATTGAAGAGCTTCTTCTAATTGCTCCTGCTTAGTTTTGTCACTCGAATCGGTTGGATTGCTGGCAACCTGAGAGGACGTTACAGCTATGAATTGAACCATTTTTGCCAACTTTTCCCCGGCATTAGAACCGTCCGGCACTCTGACAACCGCTTCTTTGCTTCCGGTAAACTCCATGAGAACAAAATCGTTAGCTTCATCACCTATCGCAAGAGCGACCTTAGTAGAGGCTTTGAACCATCCGTTTTTTTGCAGCTTTGCAAGATGCGTCTTGTAATCGTCGTTAGGCTCTCCATCAGACATCAGGAACAATACGGGAGCATACGACCCCGAAGCTCTTTGCATAAATCCGCTGCTCTTGTGCAGTTTTTCTTCAAGCATACGGAATGCTTCACCCATAGCGGTCAGACCGTCAGCATCCAAATCGCTCCAATAATAGTTTTCCACTTTTGTAGGTCCGTTGGGGGTTAGCCATCTTGCGCCATTTGAAAACTCAAGCAATGCGACCTCAATCTCCGCATCCGCGCTGTCAGCGTTCATCTCACGCAGTTTTTCAAGTGTCTGCTCAATTGCGGAATTTACCGCGCCTATGCGTGTTCCCGCCATACTGCCCGATGTATCAATTATAAAGAACAGCATAGTCGTTTTGCGTGGAATACTTTCTCTCTCGACGTTTGTTATACCCATTTGATTAATCCTCCTTTTTATTCGCTAATATTTCAGCGGTGTGGTTACGTCCAAAATCAATGATTATGCCATTTGCGATTCTTGTTACCTCGTCTTTTCTTTTCGGAGCGGGTGTGCCGTCAGAGCCTGTTACAGTCCATACTGTGTCGGACAAGTTTTTTATTCCGAGTATTTTCGGGTCTTTGGGATTTACAATGACTTCCGCCGTTTCCGTGCGAAAATCTTCGTTATCCAAAACAGTTTGACAAGCATACAGCTTTGACCCCGGATAAAGCGGTATGTCGGATTTTTTGAATTTCAAGTGCGCGGGGATGCGCCTTTTCTTGCCGCATGCGCAAATAAATCCGCCTGTCGGCTCGGCATGATTCTCAATTCCGCAGCCGCATTTGATTATTTCACTTCTCCAGCGAACAAGAGCTTTTAGCCACACGCTTTCCAAAAGTTGCTTCTTCGTGTCGTGGAGTTTATCGTGGTCAAACGCCTCGACAAACAAATCTCGAATGTACTGCGGAACCATACCCCACAGCTTGATAGCATTGGCACTCGTCAGCTTGTTGGGGGCATTTCGTGTATCTTTCGGGTCAAAAATGAATACGGGGTCTGTTCCGTAAAAACACTTTTCATCCGCTTCTGTTATGATGTCATCCCCTTTTACGGTAAGCCTGCCTTCAAGCGGATGGTTGCCAAACAGCAGTAAAAACAAAACAACAGATAACGAGAATCTGTCCGTCGGTTTGTCCGGCATTTTATCTCCGCGAACGATTTCAGGCGCCATGTAGCGGCACTTTCCGGCAATGCCTGAATAAAATCCATGTCCCATGACGTTATCGTTGTCGCAGATTAAAACATCGCCGTTTTCAAAGTTGACGAAAAAGTTTCCGTCATTGAGGTCTTGGTAGTTAAACCCTCTGAAATGGAGCTTCATAAAGCCGTCAACGATGTTCATCGCGGCATTTATAAGCGCCATATCCGTCTTAAACGCGATCTTCGCCAAGAGATATTTGGAAAAATCAGAGTATTCGCCGGGTCTAAGCGGCATGACATAGCCGAATGTGCCGTCCACTTCCTCTGTTAGGTCAAGCGGCCATAGAAATGCGTCTGTTGGCGCGCCAATGGCTATGTTGTTTTTAATGTTGTCGTAGAATTTTTGCGGATTTTTCATTTTGTTTTTGAAATACCACTTCAAAGCCATTTCTTTTCCGTCGTACTCCACCTTGTAGACGATTCCCTGACCGCCTTTGCCGAGCTCAACCTTGTCTTTTGACGCGCGAAGAATCTTTACTGTCTTGAAGTTGATTGTGCTTATGGTTTGACCTTCTTTTAGAGCCATAGTATTCATATCCTCCTTTTGATTTTGGTTTTATATTTTTCGATTACCATTCCTGCCCGCTCTCTTTACCGCCACCGTAACCGATCCCCATGCGTTCTTCTGCTCGTTTGCGCAGATAAAACCGCAGTTCGGGCGCGTCACGGCTATGGGTCTGCTTCGCGCAGCGGTCACACTCTCCGCTGCTTTTACCATAATTCTCGCACCAATGGTCGTTGCAATCGCTGTGCTGTATTTGCACTCTTTCTCACCCCATTCATATTTCCCATAATCTCCATCTCTGAACTTGCTTTCTACTGCACCCACGTTTGCAGCAAGCTCCCGGTCTGGTTGTCGTACACGATAACCTCGCTCATTCCCAGACGGTTTATCTCTTCCGGTTTTATTTTGAACTCACGCTTATCTATCGTGGTTTTGCCATAATTGCTGCCGTAGTTATAGCCCCCTTGTTGATGGCTCCATCCTCCCATAGAATTGTGCTGCACATCTATCTTGTCATATTCACCTATGTACTTAGCCCATTTTTCACAGCTCAGATGAGAGCCGTGCGAGAGCAATACCGTTTTTTCCGCTTCGCCTACAAGGGTATTGAATGCGTTGTCATTACCGTTCATCAATGCGTAGAAATCCTTTGAGCAAATTACGTTGTTGTGATTTGAACGCTGACAGAGCGCGTTTTTAAGCAGTTCGTTGTTTGCAACGGCGACATCATCAACAAAGAGGGTAAACTCAAAGCCGCGATTCATCGCTATATTGAGAGAGTTCACAATAAGCTCCACCAACAGGGCGTTGCCGGACGAATTGAGGTCAATGCAAAGTATTTTATTGTTTTTTATCGCGGACAACACACTTGTCCCGCCGGGGTTATCTATCTGAACATGGCCGCATTGCGCTTTTATATCATAAAAGAACGATTCAATCTTAGGGATTTCAGCCTGTCCCATCATCAGCAGAGAATTTAAGTTATTTGCTTCGTCTTGCGTGATGAGGCCGCTTTTTAAGGCGTTATTGATTTGTTCCGATAGCTGATGAAGCGGTATATTGACACAAGCGGCGAAATACGGGCGTTGCTTTTTTGCCGTCAGCAGTTCATGGACTATTTGCAGGATATACCGCCCCGCAGGTTTGATGTCGTATTTTGTCTTGCAAGTGTCCATCAATATTTGGAACATTTCGGGCAGGCTAAGCGAGGTGAATACGTCAAACTGTTTGTTATATTTGCTTGCGGCAATGCCATAGCCGTTTTGTTCTATCATCTGTTCCAAGCCGAGGTTTCCGACGTGGATGATTATCATCGGGCGGGTGTGGGCGACGCAGTTGCGGATAATTTGCTCGCTAAAGCGCATACGCTCGGCAGCACCTCCGCCGGATATTAAAATACTCTCATTATATGAATCAACAGGGAATAACACATCCGTTGTGACGGATTTGTACTCCTCAAGCCCACGCGACTGTTTGTTATGTTTGCGGATGCGCCTGTTGTTAATTCTGTCAAATATGAAATCAAATAACCATAATAAGCAACCGCCGCCGCTGTTTCCATCTGACATATTTATCACCCGCTTTCATTTCAAATTTGGTTTGCGCATTTTATTTAAAATTTATCTCAAAAACTGACTGGCTGATATTGGCGTTTATTTCAAGCGATACGCCTGAGCCTTTAATGTTCGCATATGTTTGCCCGGCAACTTTCATCACCTTGTCGCAGATGTCATTCACATTTTCCGCTCCGGCTAATTTTACAATTATTGTCTTATCGCCGCTTTTGACCTTTCGGGCGATATAATTTTCAAGTCCGTTTTTTCCTTGCGCGGCCATGTCGTTATAAGTGTAATAGTCCTTGCCTGCCGTTGTACACTTAGGTACGTTTCCAACGATTACATGATCTTTGCGGATATCGTCGTCACATAGATTGAAGTAGTCATATCGTATATGCTTGTTTTTTATCGTCATATCAAAGGTTACGTCCAAGTGACAGGCCGCGCCGTCTGCTTTCACAATATTCCACGCGTGATTTTCCATTTTATCGTGGTAAAATGGGCTTTGCGCTTTGCCCGAAACCACAATGCTGCCGACACCAAGATAATCCAAAACGGCTTTAACGTAATTGGCTATACCCTCGCAAACAGCGGTCTTATGTAAAATCGATCCGAGAATCGTATGACTTTCATCTCCTATATCACCATAAGAAAAATGTTCCGAGCAGTAATCATGTACAAACTGTTCTTTCTCTAAATCGCTTCTCCCCTTCACCGCGCCAAAGACCTGGAGATTACTGACAACAGCATCCATCGTTTCCTTAATACGGGACGGTTCATATCTGTATTCGGGGATAAAAACGCATTTTTGCTTGTATAGATCATTTTGACAAGCAAATGACGACACATAAAAGAGCAACGGATTATCGCGCATAATATAACTCCATATCTTAGACAACTCATTGACCGGACGCAGCGGCATTTTGATTTTCTTAGAAAACACCATTATTCCCGCAATAATAATTTGATAAATGTGTTTTTGTTCCCCGGTCAACTGATTGTAATAATATTGACTGTACTCAGTAGGAATATTTAGTGACCGTAATATAGCTGCGATACTCATTTAATCCATTCTTTCATAATATTTATCAGTAACCGAAACCTTCACGCACTTTAAACTTTTCCCCTTTGTTTTTTTGAAAACGTCCCTCAAGAGATAGCTATATAGTGCCGATGTAACAGATTATCTCTTATGTTACATCCCTCAAGCGATTGAGACGCAAGACTTTTTTGGAAAATATTTTCGCACCGGAGACAAACGCGAAAATAGCAAGGCGCAAAACCTTGCTGTTTCAATAAAAATAACCCATGTAACATAAGAGATAATCTGTTACATGGGCGCATTATTTTAAGGAGGAATCAATTATGGCTATGACTCAACCAATCAGAAACAAAAACGAAATCCGCGAGCTGGCGGCCTATTATTTAAAACGCGGGCAAGTCCGCAATCATGTACTCATTGTGCTGGGTCTCCACACCGCCCTGCGGATCAGCGACCTTTTGCGTTTGCGCTGGGATGATGTGTATGATTTTGAAAATAAATGTGTCCGCGCTTCAATATGCGCTGTGGAGAAAAAGACCCATAAGACTAAAACTATCGCTCTCAACAAGGCAGCTATAAGCGCGATTACTCTGCTTGCCGCTCATTTTGCCCGGAGAGGGTGCTTTCTCATTGAAAACCCCAGAACCCGGAGGGCTATCAGCCGTATCCAAGCCTATCGGCTCATACGCGACGCCGCCGAAGCGCTGCGTTTTCAAAACCGCGTGTCCTGCCACTCCCTGCGCAAAACCTTTGGTTATCATGCTTGGAAAAACGGGGCTTCTGTGGCTGTCATCATGGAAATATATAATCACAGTTCCCTTGCCGTCACCCGGCGGTATCTGGGCGTTACGCAAGACGACAAGGACGAGGTCTATCTTGGTCTTGATTTGACGGCGTAGTTTCCCGCCCGCTGCCGCGTTTCTGCCGTATCGCAAATTGGTAAAGCGGCTGACTTGTAATATACCTCAAGCTATCGTGTTTGTCAAACATTTTTAACCGTATGATTTAGAAAATGGCTCGGAAACCGGCGGATTATCTCGGGCTGCGCTCGCTCTTATGCCGGAAATACGCGGTTTTTATATCGGCGGACAAGAACAATGAGCCGAGCGCGCAAACCACGCCGTCACTGTCCGCCGCCCGAAGTGCGCGTTCCACGCCCTCTCCGACGCACTCACATACGGTAAAATGCACATTTAAAAGCTCGAGTTTTTGCGCGAGGCTCTTCGCGCAAAGCGCCCTCGGATTATTTGGCGTCACGGTAAATATATGCACCGCCATTGGCGCGATGATTTTTATCATGGCTGTTATGTCTTTATCCGCCAATATGCCGAGAATGAAAATATGCTTGCGGTCGCCAAAGTAGCTCTGCAAGCTGTCCGCCGCCGCCGCCATGCCCTGCGCGTTATGCGCCCCATCTAAGATAAACACCGGGTTTTTGCCGAGAAGCTCAAATCTGCCTGGCCATTTTGCAGCGGATATTCCGTCAATAATATCTTCGTTTGTGAGCTTATATCCCTTGCCGCGCAATATTTCAAGCGCCGTTATCGCGACAAGCGCGTTATATGGCTGATAAATTCCTGCAAGATGAAGCGGCACTTTCCCGTATGGCTCAATGAAAAGCCCTGTTTCTGACAGCGAAAATTCGACTTTTTTTATACGCGAAAAATCCGCTTTATGCAGCTTTGCGTTTTGCTCTTTTGCCGTTTTCTCAAATACGCCGCTAATATCTTCCATATTGTATGAGCCACCGTACAAAAGCACATCGCCCCCCGGCTTGATGATCCCCGATTTTGCGCGAGCAATGTCTTGCAAAGTGGGTCCGAGCTGCAAAACATGATCATAGCTGATCGTTGTTATCACCGCAAGCTCCGGCGTTTCTATGACATTTGTCGAATCAAGCTCCCCGCCCATACCGACTTCCAGCACGACAATATCACATTTTTTCATCATAAAATATTTCATCGCCAGTGCCGTAATCATCTCAAACTCCGTCGGAGCGTCTCGCATGGCGTCGGCATACGGCTTTATTTCCTCCGTCATGCGTATTAGCTCGTCATCTGATATTTGTATGCCGTTTACCTGCATACGCTCGTTAAAACAGGTGACATATGGCGAGGTGTAGAGTCCGGTCGTATATCCCGCCCGGCTCAAAGCAGAGGCGAGCAGAGCGCATGTAGAGCCTTTGCCGTTTGTTCCTGCGACATGCACAAATTTAAGCTGCTTTTGCGGGTTGCCTATTGCCTTTAGCAATTCGCGTGTCCGGGAAAGGCCGGGCTTGCTCCCCTGCCATTTCACATTATGTATATACTTTAGTGTTTCTGTTATGTTCATGGTTATTGCATTATATCATGTTTACATGATATAATGTGTCGTATTTTTATATCAAATTTGGAGTATGCCGTAAGATGATTTCTAAGAAAATGATAAAACTCACTCAAAGCAACAGCGTGATCCGCGCTATGTTTGAAGAGGGAAATAGATTGGCCGCTTTGCATGGCCGCGAGAACGTCTTTGATTTTAGTCTCGGCAATCCGAGCATCCCGTCTCCCGCCGCCGTAAATGAGGCGATCCTTGACATAGTAAAAAGCGAAGACTCCATGTCCTTGCACGGTTATATGTCAAACGCGGGTTACCCTGCTGTACGCGCCGATGTTGCCAAAGCTCTAAACAGCAAGCACGGTACGGCGTTGACCGAAAATAATATCATTATGTCCTCCGGCGCCGCGGGGGGCATGAACGTCATATTAAAAACGCTGCTCAATCCCGGCGATGAAGTTATCGTTGTTTCACCCTTTTTCGTCGAGTATGGCAACTATGTAAGCAATTTTGACGGAAATCTTGTCATAATCCCCGCGTGCAGATTTGATTTTCAGCCAGATTCCGACACTTTGTCAAAGGCCATCACTAAAAAAACAAAGGCTGTTATCCTAAACTCGCCAAATAATCCCACCGGCGTTATTTATAGCGAAAAGACCATAAAAGAGGTTGCGGCAGTTTTGGAAGAGCGCTCGCGCAAATACAAGAAGCCCATATACATCATCTCTGACGAACCTTATCGCGAACTGGCATACGACGACGCGAAAGTGCCTTGGATCATGGATTTTTATAAAAATACGATCGTTTGCTATTCGTGGTCAAAATCGCTCTCATTGCCGGGTCAGCGTATCGGATACATTGCGATACCGAGCGAGATTGACGACTATGAGCTGATTTTTGACGCAGCAAGCATCGCGACGCGCATACTCGGTTACGTAAACGCGCCGGCACTCATACAACGGGTCGTCGCCAAATGCATCAACGAGCAGACAAATGTCGCGGCGTATGACTTTAACAGAGTCCTCTTATACGGAGCTCTTGAAGAGTTTGGATTTGACGTTGTTTATCCGCAGGGCGCTTTCTACTTATGGTTTAAGACGCCCTTGGATGACAAGGATTTTGCCGCCGCCGCGAAAAAACACAACATACTGCTCGTGCCGGGCAGCGCATTTACCTGTCCCGGATATGCGCGTATCGCGTATTGCGTCTCCAAAGAGACGATCGAACGCTCGCTGCCCGCTTTTGAGAAACTTGCAAAGGATGTAAACCTATGAACAAAATAACAAACGAAACTATAAACAAGGCCGAGTCAGAAGCTGTCAGCGGCAAGAAAACCATCCTCTCGGGGATTCAGCCCACGGGCGTGGCGACGCTCGGATCATATCTGGGCGCGCTGAGAAACTGGGCGGCTCTCGCCGATACATATAGCTGCTACTATTCGATCGTTGATATGCACGCAATCACCGTGCGCCAAGTCCCCGCCGAGCTGCGCCGTTTGCAGTATGAGCAGCTTGCCGTACTCATAGCCTGCGGCATTGACCCTGACAAAAACGTGCTTTTCGTACAAAGCCATGTACCGGCACACGCACAGCTTGCCTGGGTGCTCAACTGTTATACAATGTTTGGCGAACTTAGCCGCATGACGCAGTTTAAGGATAAATCCTCAAAAAACGCCGATAATATCAATGCGGGACTGTTTTCATATCCGGCGCTTCAAGCAGCGGATATATTGCTCTACCGCCCCGATCTCGTTCCTGTCGGCGCAGATCAAAAGCAGCATGTTGAACTGACGCGCGATATTGCCGTGCGCTTTAACGGCATTTACGGAGACGTTTTTAAGCTGCCGGAGCCTTATATACCCAAAGTGGGCGCGAAAATCATGGATTTGCAGAAGCCGACAAGCAAAATGTCAAAATCCGAGATTGATAACGGCGGATGCGTGCTGATTATGGACAAACCGGAGGACATAATGCGTTCATTCAAACGCGCCGTTACCGACAGCGAGACGAGCGTGCGCTATGACGCAAAGAATAAACCCGGGGTATCTAACCTCATGCAGATTTACTCTGTGTGTTCCGGCAAGGATTTTGGCGCGATAGAAAAAGAATTTGAAGGAAAAGGTTACGGTGAGCTAAAAACGCGAGCCGGAGAAGCCGTAATTGAGCTGTTTCGCCCGATCCGCGAGGAGGCTGCAAGGCTTATCGGCGACAGGGCATATTTACAGGCAGTTATGAAAGACGGCGCGAAGAAAGCGTCTTTTACCGCAAACAAAACTCTCAGCAAGGTTTACAAAAAAATAGGCTTCATAGAGCTTTAGTATTTTTAGTGTTGGAGGCATGACAGAGGCATGGATTGTATTTTTTGCGGCATTGTGAGCGGAGCGATACCGAGCCGAAAGATTTATGAAGATGAATACACGCTTGCGTTTTTGGATATTGCAAATGACATTGACGGTCATACATTGGTGATACCAAAAAAGCATACGGTAAATATGCTCGACTGCGACATTGAGACGCTAAATCGGGTTATGAACACCGTCCGCCTTGTGTCAAATCATTATGCGGAAAATTGCGGATATGACGGCATAGGGATTTTAAACGCGAACGGAAAAGCGGCGCAGCAGACTGTTTTTCATTTTCATGTTCATATTATCCCAAGGAAAAATGACGACAATCAAAACGCCTGGCCGTCATTTAAGGGTTGCAATCACTCCATAGACGAAATGTTTGAAAAGCTGAAAATGCCGGAGCTTTGACGCATACGCTGTACAATTTTTCGTGATGGAGGAAGTTACAAATGAGTAAGACATTCAAAATGATTTTACTGCTGCTATGTATATCCATTATTTCAAGTTCTTATGGTCAAATTATATCCGCGTCAGAGGACGAACCCTCACAATTTTCGCTCTTTGTGTCTGAACGGGAACTGCCGTTTGACGGCGAAACCTCAAAACATACCCCCGAGAGCCTGTCTAACGTGATGATAAAGGATATCCCATCGTCGCTAAAGGCCGCTTTTGACATATTGGGCGTAGTGCGCTGGCAATTGTTGATTGATGAGTCCGGCAAGCCGTTATTAACGGCTGATGATATAGATATGTACACCTTTACCGGTCCGTACCATGTGTTTCACAAAGCATACATTACCGAAAGTTTTGACGTGACCGAGTTTCGGCAGTCATTTGCCTTTGAGCCCCTGTATGCGTACATCATACAGTTTGACGGGCTGCCTGTGGGCGTTCTTTATGTAACATATGCGCAAGGCAGATATGAGTATGTATACGCAAGCAGTAACGCAGAAGCCGAAAACATGATAGCAGAGCTCGACTCACTTTCATCTGATTTGAACCAGCCAGAGGACGATGTGGTTTTTCTTACTATCGGGTCTGTCCGGTATGCTTTTAATAAAGACGATCAAATTAAAGTAACCTTGCCTTGGACGCCCGATACAGTGTCGTTTAATGATTTTGTTAAAGCGTATTATGTTTCCGAAATGGAAATGAAAGCCCTGATAGAAGCAAATAACGGTGTCAATGATTTTGGCGGAAGCAGCAATGCGGCGGACTTCTTTTATAACTCTGACGAGTTTATCAGAAATTATGAAGCACAAAATCAACTAAACAAAGCAAACGCCGACCCGCTTTTTGTCACAGCAGCCATCTTGGGAGTTCTTCTTCTATTTGCGGCTATATTCATGCTCTTTATGTATATGAAAAAAAGCAAAAAGGAGCAATAGCCTTTTTTGTAGTGTAATTTTTGAAGCCGGGCTATATGGCGAAATCTTTTTCGCCAACTGCCGATATGTTCAAATTTTGCGCATACTCCGGCTCACGCTTTGTCGGCTCATAATCAAATGACCTGCATTTACCGTTTGCCGACATAATTCCGCGCTTAATGCAGAGAATCTCATCTTGGCCAAGTCTTGTGCCATGAACGCAATATGAACAGCTTGGCAGATTATTTCGTCTAAAAAGCAATGCCTCCGCTCCTTTCATTTTTACCAAATTCTATCACAGCGCGGTAAATTATGCAATCGTTCATTCGCAGGCTAAAGTTTCTTGTCGCATACCTCCGCTATACAGCACATATCGCATTTTGGCCGCTTTGCAGAGCATATCTCGCGACCGTGTAAAACAAGACGATGGCAAAAATCCGAAGATTTATCCGGCGGCAGTATCTCACGCAGCTGCCTTTCGATAATTTCCGGGTTTTTTACGTTCACCAAACCAATGCGGTTTGAGAGCCTAATGCAATGCGTATCAACCACTACGGCAGGTTTTTTGAAAATATCGCCAAGTATGAGGTTTGCCGTTTTTCTGCCAACACCCGGCAATCGGAGCAAATTTTCCATAGTATCGGGCAGCTTACCGTCAAATTCAGAAATCAGCATAGATGCCGCGCCGATGATATCCCCTGCTTTCACGCGATAAAATCCGCATGTGAAAATTATCTCCTCCAGCTCAAAAATATTTGCTTTCGCAAATTCCGAAAGCGTAGGGTATTTTTCAAAAAGCCGCGGCGTCACTTTATTTACCCGCGCATCCGTGCATTGTGCCGATAATCTGGCGGCAAAAAGCAGCTCATAGTCTTTGCTGTATTTGAGCGCGCAAAGCGGCTCGGAATAACATTCTTCTAAAAGCCGTATGATTTGCAAAACTTTAGCTTTTGCCGATTTTGCGCTTTTCGATTTTGCCTTCTCTCTTTTCATTTCTGCGCCTACACTTTCGTTCACTCGATTATAATTATTATAACATTCTTGATTGTTTTTTCTACTGTTTTCTTGTATAATCAGATTGGTGAAAGTCAGAGCGCCACACCAAATGTTAAAAAATATTACACAAAAACTGCTGCGGCTATAACATATATAAAACGGAGGAAACGCAATGATACGGGAGATGATAAATCGGGTGGTGAGAGATGACCCGGAAGTGGGAACGGCTATTGAAGGCGAGTTTTTGCGCCAGCAAAAGCACATAGAGCTTATCGCATCGGAAAATACCGTCAGCGAGGCAGTCTTGCTCGCGGCAGGTTCCGTGCTTACAAACAAATATGCCGAAGGGTATCCGAGCCGCCGCTATTACGGCGGTTGCGAGCAGGTAGATATAGTCGAAGACATCGCGATAGCTCGCGCAAAGAAACTGTTTAACGCAAAATTTGTAAATGTTCAGCCGCATTCGGGAGCGCAAGCAAATTATGCCGCTTTTATGGTGCTCACAAAACCCGGCGACACAGTGCTTGGCATGAATCTTGATCACGGAGGACACCTGACGCATGGCAGCGCGGCAAACTATTCCGGCAAATACTATAATATTGTCCCCTATGGCGTAAGCCCTGATACGCAAACCATTGACTACGATGCTCTCCTAAAAACGGCAAAGGAATGTAAGCCCAAGATGATCATTGCCGGAGCTTCGGCATATTCCCGCACTATAGATTTCAAGAAATTTTCCGAAATAGCAAAAGAAGTTGATGCCGCTTTGATGGTGGATATGGCGCATATCTGCGGCTTGGTTGCAGCGGGTCTGCATCCCGACCCCGTGCCTTATGCCGACATAGTGACAAGCACCACGCACAAAACTCTCCGAGGCACACGCGGCGGCGTAATCATGACAAACGATGCCGAACTTGCAAAGAAAATTGATTCGGCGGTATTTCCCGGCGCTCAAGGCGGGCCGCTCATGCATATCATCGCCGCAAAAGCTATTTCGTTTGGCGAGGCTTTAAAGCCCGAGTTTAAAGAATACCAAAAGCAGGTGCGTTCCAATGCGGACGCTCTGGCAAACGCGCTCACATCCCGCGGCTTTAACCTTGTTTCCGGCGGAACAGACAACCACCTTATGCTCCTTGATTTACGAAATTTCAATGTCACGGGCAAAGATATGCAAATAAACCTTGATGCTGTACATATTGCGACAAATAAGAACAAAATACCGTATGATCCCCAGCCGGCAACAATAACGAGCGGCCTTAGAATCGGCACTCCGTCAGTAACCACACGCGGATTTAAGGAAGCCGAGATGGACACGCTCGCGGAGCTTATCTTTTTGGCCGCTTCGGATTTTGAGGCAAATGCCGATCGTATACGCTCGGAAGTAACCAAGCTGTGTGACAAGTTCCCGCTTTATGAGTAAACTGATGTCGTCACTTATACCTCATTTTACCTTTCACAGCCTGCTCGATATATCGCCTGATTTTATCGCGGGACAAGGCATTTTGTTTGTCATGCTTGACCTTGACAATACCGTCGCGGCTTATAACGAACCCACGCCGTCTCGCGCTGTTTTAAACTGGTGCGAGAGCATACGCGCAAAAGGCATCACGCTTTTTCTCATATCAAACAGCATGAGATCAAAAAGGGTCGTTTCGTTTTCCCAAGCTCTCGGTATTTCTTATGCCATGAAAGCGGGCAAACCCTCTCCAAAAGCATTGCTCGCCGCAATGAGCAAGCTCGGCTACGGCGCGGATGTATCAGCGCTTATAGGCGACCAGATTTTTACCGATACCTTGGCGGCGCGGCGTGCCGGCATATTGTCCATAATCGTAAAACCAAAACGCTTCACCAACCCATTTTTGGCGTTGCGCTACTGCCTTGAGCTGCCGCTTCGCCATATAGGAATAAAAGCCGCCAAAAAAGGAGATTTCCATGAGCAATATAAATAAAATCAAACAAAAGCTCTCACAGTTCAATATCAACGCCATGCTGATTTCAAGCCCCTCAAGCAGGCTTTATGCCACGGGTTTTTCATCCAGCGCGGGAATGCTGCTTGTGACAAATGACGATGCGTGGTTTATCATTGACTCGCGCTACTTTGAGGCCGCCGGGCAAGCCATAAAAGACGCGAATGTCATTTTACTCCCCAAAAATGACAGATATGAAAACCAAGTCCAAGCCCTCATAGCGAAAAACAACCTTGCGGCAATAGGATTTGAAGACGGCACGGTTACATACGCGGTGCATAAATCATGGGAAGCGAAATATGGCGTGGAACTCATTGGCGCGCAAAAGCTCCTCAATGAACTTCGCAACGTCAAAAGCCGCGATGAGCTTGATTGCATAATTCGCGCCCAACGTCTTTCCGAACAGATATTTTGGGAAATCCTCCCTCTTATAAACGCGAACATGACGGAAAAAGACTTAGCCGCCGAATTTATTTACAGGGCATTAAAAAGCGGCGCCGACAAAGAATCTTTTGACCCAATCGTCGTGTCCGGCCCTAACTCAAGCCTTCCGCACGGGGTGCCCGGCGGCAATAATATCGGAAACGGCTTTTTGACTATTGATTTTGGCGTGAGGCTTGACGGCTGGTGCAGTGATACGACAAGAACGGTTTGCGTAGGCCAGCCCGATGACGAAATGGTCAAGGTTTATGAAACAGTTTTAGCGGCGCAGCTTGCCGGTATAGCCGCCGTGCGAGCCGGTATAAACGGCGCTGTCGTTGACGCCGCCGCGCGTAAAGTGATAGAGGATGCGGGTTTTGGCGAGTATTTCGGTCATGCGTTCGGTCATTCGATTGGCCTTGAAGTGCACGAAACACTTTCCGCCTCACCGATATCAAAAGACATTCTGCCGGCAGGCGCGGTGATTTCCGCCGAGCCGGGCATCTATCTGCCGGGACGGTTCGGCGTCAGAATCGAAGACACTTTATATGTTACCGAAGATGGCTGCGAGAATATAACAAATCTGCCAAAAAATTTGATGGTGATTTGAATTTTCTTGCAAAAACAATTTTTATGGTATAAAATGTTTGCGCGAGCGGTAATCAAAATAAATTTGCGCGAGAATAGCTCAAAACGATGGAGGTTCACATATGGTATCAGCGGGCGATTTTAGAAACGGCGTAACTTTCGAGTGGGATGGCAAGGTCATGCAAGTTGTCGAATTTCAGCATGTTAAGCCCGGCAAGGGGGCTGCTTTCGTCCGTGCAAAAGTCAGAAATGTCATCACGGGGGCGGTCGTCGAAACCTCTTTTAACCCATCTGAGAAATTTGAAAGCGCTTTCGTCGAAAGACGCGATATGGAATACAGCTACAGCGACGGCGACCTGTATTATTTTATGGATCAGGAAACGTACGAGCTTGAGCCTATAGACAAGGCCATGCTCACCGATAGTTTTAAATTTGTCAAAGAAAATACCATTTGCAACATTCATTCATATAAGGGCAAGGTTTTTAGTGTTGACCCGCCGAATTTCGTTGATCTTGTCATTACCGCTACCGATCCCGGTTTTAAGGGCGATACGGCTACCAATGTGCTAAAACCGGCGACGGTCGAAACGGGAGCCGAGGTTAAAGTGCCTTTGTTTATCAGCGAGGGCGAAAAGATACGCATAGACACGCGCACGGGCGAATACATGGAAAGAACAAAAGGTTAAATAACTTCATTTTGGAGGTATACTGCAATGTCAATCAAAAAGAAAGTCGCTTATTTACAAGGCTTGGCTGAAGGTCTTGATGTCGGTAAAACCGACGATGGAAAACTTTTCACGGCTATAATTGACGCTCTCGCCGAGATATCCGGCGAGCTTGATGAGTTGAACGAAAACGCGCTCGACCTTGCCGAAGAGATTGACGCTCTGTCCGACGATCTTGCCGATGTTGAAGACTTTTTGGAAGATTTCGGTTTCGATGACGATTTTGAGCTTTGTGATGACGACGATGATGATGACTGGGATTACGACGACGATGACGATGATTGGGATGACTGCGATGATGATTGCGATTGCTGCAATTGCTGTCCGAACGCCGAGTTTTCACTCGATGTCAACTGCACTGAATGTAATGCCGAAATAGAGCTCAGTGAAAATGATATTGCAAGCGAGTCTGTCACCTGCCCCGCTTGCAACAAGCTGATAGAGCTTGAGTTTGACGAAATTGACGTTGATGTTGACGAGCCGGAGGATGATGACGGCGACAAGTAGAGCGCGGGCGGCGTTTATCCGGCAGCGGCACTGCGCTTTATGATAGCCGCAAAGAGCGTTCCGGCAGATAGCTAAGGGGCGTTTTATCCGGCGGCGAGGCAAAGCCGCAAAAAATCAATATGGGCTCGTAGCTCAGCTGGGAGAGCGCCGCGTTCGCAATGCGGAGGTCGAGGGTTCGATCCCCTTCGAGTCCACCAACCATATGTCAAGCCCACGCTAGAAATTATTTTTTAGCGTGGGCTTGGGTTTTCTCTTGAGTAGAATCGCAGTATTATAGATAATGCGTAACTACAGAAAACGATGAAAAATCAGGATGGACGATGACCATTGAGAATCAACGAGACTAAGCAAATAAAACTATCTCTTTTCTCTTCTTCAATCGATGGCAATAGTCTGTTAAAATTTTCTTTTGCTTCATCAAGATTATTTGCTATTGGCAACAGATGAAAGCTTTGCTTTAGCAAAGTAATGTCATAATCAAAAATAGTGTACTGCTCTTCGTTAATCAATTTTTTATCAAAACATTCAGATAAAAAACTCCGCGCCTTGTCTTCTAAGCCACATTTCAAATACGCTTTAGCAAGCTTATCAATTACAAAACTAGACTTATCGTGTTGCAAATAGTCCTCTAATATATGAACTCGATACACTGGTGGAAGTATACTAAATACTGTTGGAATCCAAGATGGCATCTTATTGCCAAACCCATTCTTCTTAAAATATGATAAGAACACATCCAAAGAAAAATTCTTAATAGACAGCATGGCATCTTCAATATCTTTTGTATTATAGCACCCTTCCTCGCCGCTATGCACACCCTTATTGCCCACAATTTTTGCTTTAACTAGATTATCAACAATATTTTTGGATAAAAAGTGTTTAGAGGCTTTTAATTTCTTATGCAAATCATAATCAGCCCACTTTAATTTATCATTATCAGTAATAAATTCATAGATAATCTCATCGCAAATATATTCAAGGCAAATACGTACATCCCCAGCTCTATGGTGTTTGAGGCCATTGATTACTGATGCATAATTATAGTATTTTCGTGATAATGGCGTTATTAGTGGAAGTTCAAAATTCAAAGCAATTCACCACCATATGTACAAATTCCATTCGCATTATAGCTACACTGATGCCCTAACATATTTCTGGTTTCTGCTGTTAGGCTTATCCGGAATCGTCATTTTAAGTTGCCCTGTCTCAAGCAATGGCATCAATAGCGTTTTGTTAAAATGCTCACGGCTGGCAATCCCAACAAATTCTTGCATTTCTTTGCGAGTTCGTGGCAAAACACAGAATTCGATCAAAGAAGCAGTTCGTTTATCTTGTCTTGTATCTTGCCCTGCGACTTGCCCTGTATCTTGCCCTGTACTGCCATGCAAATCAAAGTTCATGTTTTTCAAAATAACATGAAAAGCTGTCGGAGTTGAACGGAACGCCGGCGCATGTTCATCTGTATATCCGAAAAGATACGAGGTCTCCGTGCGTATTTTCTTAAAACCACTGCCGCGACGTTCTATATAGTCAAGACGATGGAACATTTCCGCAATTATCGGATTGCGGCGAGTTGAAGGAACGTCGTCGATATCGCGTTCCTGTATAAGCGTTCCGTCAGCCATACCACCGGGAGAATAAACCTCCAAGCGGTCATCGTACATATCAACATGAACCTCGCTGCCGACTATGTCGTATGATCTGTGCATGAGGGCGTTCGCAAGAATCTCAAAAACGGCCCGGTCAGCATAATCCGGTTTATTCACGCGATGGTCTGACATTTTCCTCCATCGCACTTTTGAGTTCATTTTTACAAAATCATGACTGCTAATAAGCTGAGATATGATATCCCCCTCGAACTCCTTGTCATCTATTGCGTCATCGCCCACAGAACCCTTGGTCAGCCCGTTCCAGCGAGTGCAAAAAACACGCGATTGCAATAGTGGGCATTCGTCTGAGAACATCAAACCGGCATAAGTCAGCAAACCATCCGGTTTGCACATTCCGAAAGAGATATAGTCGTTTCGGGCGATAACCTTTTTTGTGATTCTTTTGAATGTAGATTCAAATACGGTAAAGGTCAAATCCTCAAACCTATAGTCGGTTGGCAACGAATCAAACGACAAATTTTTCCCTTTCATGACAAGCTCCCGCAATCGGTTGGCCGGAGCAGGCAGGCTGTCGCTGCCCATTCGTACATAAGCAGTAAGGCTACCCTTTTCTGAATAAAAATACGGAGTATCGTCGCCTGGAAAAACCTCTAAAGCCAATACATCTTTTCCGTCATCAGAAGAATAAGCGGTGAAATCAATAACAGGCATCGGGTCAATAAACTCCTTGATTCTTTTGCCGATTATATCAATGTCGTCCTTAATATCCGCAAGACCGATAATTATTTTGTCGTCAGCGACCCCAAAGAGCAGAACCCCGCCAGAACCGTTGGCAAACGCACTCACGGTCTTCAGCCAGCTTTTTGGATGCCTGGCCTCAAGCATTTCCTTGAAATCGCACGTTGTTGCTTCTGCGAGCAATAGCTCCGCAAGGGTTTTCACTCAGTAATCAC
>WRMH01000023.1 GCA_009777235.1 Oscillospiraceae bacterium | reverse complement strand
CCCCTTCCCACCTAGCCCCCCAAGGAAGGGCCCGGAGAAAAAATTTGGACAAAAACCCCCTTCGCGGCGCTTTCGGCTGGGGGCAAAGGGGGATAAGAAAAACCCCCCCCCCCCCCCGCTTAATAATTCTTGTGTTTGGCGGCTCTTGAAAATATCATATACACCCTCGATTTTATCATCATCGCTAATTGAAGAGGCGTATAGCAAAACTTGTAAAGTGCCTATCAGCGCAGTGGAATAGACCACAAATAAAAATTCTCTGTTTATAACGTTTAGCGAACCGACTTTCTCGGTCAAAAATTCTATTGCCCTGTCATGTAATAATCTATCTGAAAGGATTCGTTTACCATCCCATTTATGAGAAACAGATGCGAGCGAAGCATAATACTTATGCAATGACTCGGCAAGAATACCAATTCGGGAAGAGTTGCGAAAAACCTCTGTTGAAAAAAGCGTGTCGCTGCCGTAAGCAAGATGAAAAATTTTATTTTTATCAATTTTCTTTAAAGTCTCTGCGGAAAATAGTTTGCCCCATTTTGTCCGCATAAACTCATGATAAGTCATAAAATGCTCTTCATAGCCTTCCTTCTCAATTATCAAATTTTGAGATAACACTCTCGTATGCTTTGTTTCATTGGTTTGCGCGTCAATAAAATCACTCCCGCAAACCGCAATATCAAGGTTGTTTTCGCCGGTAAATTCAAGCATTTTCTGAAGAAAATCCGGCGTATACTCATCATCGGCATCTAATTCGCAAAAATAGTCAGCGTTTAAAGTCTCCAACATAATTTGAATAACTTTTAAAGTATTATAGCCGTCAATCCCCGTTGAAAACGTATTGATTTTATTTTGTAAAACCCTTATTCTACCGTCATTGCAAGCAAAATCTTGCATGATTGCGAGAGTATTGTCTGTTGATGCGTCGTCACATAAATAACATATCAAGTCCGCATGGGTTTGCCTTAAGATGCTTGTGACAGCGCGGCTAATGGTTTTTTCGGCATTGTAGGCTTGAATATAAACAACTACTTTCATCACAACTCGGCTACCAATCTCAATATTTGCTCGTTTTCCATCGCCTCATACAAGGCGCGATATATATAGTAATCCGCCGGAGTGGTTACCCTTAAGTTGTTTGCGGATTCCGCAAACCGCAGCCCGTCCTTTTGCGCCCGACGTATATCTAATGCTATTATACAACATAATACTTCATAGTGAAACCCCGGTGAACATAAATCCGTTGGAGCTTGTACTCACCACTGATTTTGGCTATAATGTAACTCACAGCCCAAAGAGGCTCGTCTGCCGACAGGCATACGGTTGACTTATACTTTTGTCAATGTAACAACAAAAAAGCGAGTGAACATATGAAAAAAAACGACGCCCCCGGGCTTGCGCAATACAAAGCTATAATATTGGATATGGATGGAACTTTGTATTTTCAAACTCCCGTCAGGTTTTTTACGGCACTCTCGCTTGTCGCGGGTTTTTTGTCGCGCAAGATAAAATACAAAGATATAAAAATACTCGCCGCCTACAGGAAGCTGCGAGAATCCCGCGCTTTTGCGGAAAACGAAGATTTTGCGCAAAAGCAGCTTCAATCCGTGGCCGACACATATAGCGTCACGCCAGCTCACGTAAAAAATATTATTGACTGCCGGATGCACGAAAAGCCGCTAAAATATGTCCGCCTGTTTAGGGATAAAAGCCTTGTAGGTCTCATAAACTCGCTCAGGAGCGATAACACAAAAATCATCATCTATTCCGATTATCCCGCCAAAGATAAAGCCCGCGCCATCGGAATTGACGCGGATTTGATATTTTATTCCGAAAGCAAAGAGATAATGTGTATGAAGCCTGATCCGCGAGGGCTTATCAATATCTTGAATATAGCAAAAGCCGCGCCCCGCGAGGCTCTCTATGTGGGAGACCGATATTCCAAAGACGGGCTTTGCGCCAAAGCCGCCGGCGTCCGATATATAAATCTCGGCAAATATCTCATAACGCGCCGCTTCGCTTCACGCCGCGGTTTTGTATAGCTCGACCGGCTCTGCGACCTTTGCTCTCGTCGGTTGCCAATGTATGCCGTCAGCGTATAGATACATGAATATCCGACCCCAATTTTCATAGTGATCCTTATGCGCTAAGTTTCGTTCAAGTTGGGGCGCGATTACCTGTTCAAAAGCATAATACCGCTGTGAATAATATCGTATATACTATCATATTTTGCATGACTATAGTACAATGCCGGCGTTTAGTATATCTTTCATCACTATTGCCCCCACGACATTTCTGTTGCTATCTATGACCGGCATACTTGTTATTTTTTTATCAATAAATTCTTTTAATACGTTAACTGCCATATTATTTTCATATGTATAAATCGGCGACCCTGTCATAACATCCTTTGCCTTTAGCCGATACACATCAACATTATTTTCAAGCTGCCTTCTCAGGTCGCCGTCTGTTATAATGCCGGCTAAAGTTCCGTCGTGCTCCGTCACCATAACAACCCCCAGCGCCTTTTTGCTAATTTCTATTATAGCATTCTTTAAAGATTCTTCCGTATATACTATGGGGATTTTATCTCCGGTCACCATTAAATCCATTACTTTAAAAAACAGCTTTTTCCCCAGTGAGCCTGACGGGTGAAAAAGAGCATACTTATCTTTATCAAATCCATATATCATTGATGAAACAACCGCCAAGGCATCTCCATAAACCAATGTAGCCGCGGCGCTTGACGTGGGGGCAAGCCTTAAATTACACGCCTCTTCAAATTCCGGTAAAATCTGCGCAATATCGCTGTTTTCGACAAGCGTACTCTCCTTATTTCCTGATATGGCAATTATTTTCGCTCCGATTATTTTTAAATTAGGCAGGAGTTTGATGATTTCTTCGCTTTCGCCGCTATAACTGATAATGATTACTACATCGTTTCCTGAAACCATGCCTAAATCGCCGTGGAGAGCTTCAGATGGATGCAGATAGACGGAAGGCGTTCCAAGGCTCGCCATGGTAGCGGCTATTTTTTTTGCTATATGACCCGGTTTTCCAATTCCGGTAATAATTACTTTACCCTCACACTTTGTGATTATGTTGATTATTTCAAGAAAAGTTTCGTCCAAGGCATCGCGTGTTTTCTCAAGCGCGGCAATTTCGATATCAAATACTTTTCTCGCGTCTTTTAGTATGTCCATATTTTTCTATTTCACCTCATAACGAATGAACAGCATCATACACTTTCAGCAAACGCTCAAGCATACTTTCCAGTTCGTCTAATCTTACCATATTTGCTCCGTCTGACGGCGCAGTATCGGGGTCAGGGTGAACCTCCATAAATAATGCGTCCGCTCCGACGGCTAATGCCGCTTTTGCCATATGCTCCACATATTCCCTGTTTCCGCCTGTATGATCCCCTCTTCCGCCGGGCTTTTGTACGCTGTGGGTCGCATCAAACACAACAGGATATCCGAATTTTTTCATTTCGATTATTCCGGTCATATCAACAACAAGCGTATTATAGCCAAAAGATGTCCCCCTTTCGCAAAGCATTATATTGTTGTTGCCGCTTTCTTTTATTTTGTTTATGACATTTTTCATATCCCACGGCGCTAAAAATTGCGCCTTTTTTACTAAAATCGGTTTGCCTGTTTTTGCGGCGGCAACAAGTAAATCTGTCTGCCGGCATAAAAACGCCGGGATTTGTATAATATCAGCGACTTTCGCGGCAATATCCGCTTGCTGCGGTAAATGAATATCCGTAATTATTGAGACGGAAAGTTCATTTTTTATTTTCTCCAATACTTCCAGACCTTCAGATATTCCAATCCCCCTAAAGGAAGATAAGGATGTTCTGTTTGCTTTATCGAAAGATGCTTTAAATACGAATGATACCTTTAGCTTTGAAGTCAGAGTTTTGAGTGTTTTTGCGACTTTCATTGCCATTTTTTCCGATTCGATTATGCACGGGCCCGCAAAAAGCGTTAGTTTTTTTGAACTTGCCGTTTTGTCTGTATTTTTGTCTCTCATGTCTGCTAATCTCCTGCTGCTTGTAATCTGTCGTGCCCGCTGCTGCGTTTTGACCCCAAAGAAGATTACTTTATCATACTTTCCATTTCTTTTTCAACGGCTTTAATATGCTCCGGCAAATCTACGCCTATACTTTGAAATTGTGTTTCGACCGTGCGAATAGCATAGCCGTTTTCAATCACGCGGAGCTGCTCAAGACATTCCGCTTTTTCTAACGAGCTTTGCGGCCATGATACAAATTCAAATAAGAAGTTTCGCGTATAACCGTATATTCCGATGTGTTTGTAATATATAATGTCAGCATTTTCCCTGTTGTATGGAATTTCGCTTCTTGAAAAATATATTGCGTCCTCTTTGTTGTTTATTATCAATTTGGCGATATTGGGGTCACGTAATTCCATTTCATTATCTATTTTTCTGCGCAACGTCGCCATTTTAACATATTCATCGTCAAACGCGCTCAATAATTTTCGGATAAGTTCGGGACGCACCATCGGCTCATCGCCTTGAATATTCAATACAATGTCAAAATCTAAATCTCTGCATGCTTCGGCGACTCTGTCCGTACCGGAAGCACATTCTCCGGTCATGATTGCTTTTCCGCCAAATTCACTAACGCATCTGAATATTCTTTCATCATCCGTAGCAACGCGGGTTTCTGAAATTTCGCGCATTTGAGATAACGTGTTATACACCCACCATATCATTGGCTTGCCGCATATATTCGCGAGCGGTTTTCCCGGAAATCTGCTCGATCCGTACCGCGCCGGGATTATCCCTATTGTTTTCAAACTCACTTTTCCTCCGTTTTTATTGCAAACTTAGAGCCTTATCTAAATCAACACGCTCATATACTTCTAAATTCCCTCCGCGCGTCGCGTTATATATCTTTATGCCTTGCTTGTCCGCGTACTTTTTTGCCGACCTGTGCATTGATATCACACTATCATTGATGGCCACCCATTGCCGCTCTTCCCTTTCCATTATTTCGGTCTGGTAATCTACCATGTTTTTTTGTTTTCCGCGTGAATAATTACAATCGCAGCCAAGCAGGTAAATTTCGGAAAATCCCATATATACGGCAATTTGGATACATGTATATCCGACATTCCATCCAAATACGGCGGCGCTTATATCTTTGGAAAACCGCTTTTTTCGCGAGGGGTTAATATATTCCCGACCATCCTTTACCTTCTTGATTTGATCCCTGTTTGAGTTATATGGCATGACATTATATTTAATATAATCGCCCTGGCCGATGTGCCTCATGAAGCTGTCTATTTCGGGAGACACAAACACGCCCTCTATACCCGATAAGTCCGCGTCCTCATGCAAACAAAGCGTGGTAAAGCCCGTGAGGTCTTGTATGGCATAATATGCGGGCCGCCATTTTGTGTCGGCAAACGAGAGTATTATTGAGTTCATGCTTATAGTGATCTCATTTTTTAGCTTTTCAATATCTTCCAGCGTCAGCGACGGTCCCGTCGCGACTATAAAGCATCTCTGCCCTTTGTGTATGTTCTTGTAGCGTTTTAACCCTTTGTATATGCTAAATGGCAAAAGATGCGCTTTTCTCATAAAGCATAGGATTTCCGCCATCGTACGCAGTATCCATAAGCGTATAGGGTCGGGAAAAAGACGCGCTATCTTATGCGCTTGTTTTATGACGCCTCTTATAAAAGTGTCCATCGCGGCTCCCCTGCTCATATAATACCACAAATTTTATCACAACCGGATTGGAAAATCAATTTCCATAGGCGCTTAAAACTCTGTTACAGACCGACGAAGAGTTTCTTTTTTGCGGACTCTACCATGTCCGCCCCCGCCGGAGTTGGGGTTATGACCGCTTCTTTTATGATTATTTTTTCGCCGCGGATAAGTGAGCTAATCGTTTTTTCTAATTTTTTCCTATCCCAGTGCAAATGCTCCGCAATTGTATTGATACCGTTCTCCTGCCGCTCATTTGCGCTATTTTGGTGATTGCAGACATGAAGAAGCAAGGTCGTTTGCGCGTATTCCTTTTTTTGCCGGCTTTTTCTTATCAGAGTGCTTATCAGTCCGCGTTTCGGCGCCGAGGAAAAAACAACCGCAAAAATCAGACCTGTCATAGCAGCCATGCTTCCGGCAATGGAAACATCCAAAAGATACGCCGCCTGAAAACCGAGTATACCGGACAGAGCTCCAAAAAACGCGCTCAATAGCAGCATAATTTTTAAGTCATCCGTCAGCAAGTATGCCGTCACGGGCGGCCCGATCATGAACGCCACTACCAAGACCGAACCGACCGCCTCAAATGCGCCCACCGCCGTAAGCGATACCAATGTCATCAGCCCGTAATGGATGATTGCCGGTGAAAATCCCAGCACGGCGGCAAGCAGCGGGTCAAACGCGACGATCTTCAATTCTTTGAAAAACACGGCAATCAAAACCGCGTTTATCAATAACAACACGCCGGATGTATAGATTGCTTTTGCGCCTATATCCACGCCAAAGACGATCATTCTGTCAAACGGAGCAAACGCCAGCTCGCCAAGCAGCACGGAGTCTGTGTCTAAATGTACCGCTCCGGCATACCGGGTAATCAAAATGATTGCTATTGAAAACAGCAGCGGGAATACGATGCCGATAGCCGAATCTTCCGATACCAGCCGAGTTTTTGTCAGCATTTCGGTAAGCCATACCGTAACGACTCCCATTAGCGCGGCGCCCACGATGAGAAACGGGGAGCTTAAATCATGGGTCATGAAAAAGGCGAGCACTATTCCGAGCAAAATCGTGTGCGTAATAGAATCCGACATCATGGACATTTTTCTCAAGACGAGAAACACCCCCGGCAAGGCGCAGGCTACGGAAACGATGACGGCAATCAGTTGTATCTCAAAAGCGGCGCTCATGCGTTGACCCCCTTTTGCGATTTTCGCATAGCGCGGGCTTTCCTATGCAAATATACTCTGTGGATGATACCCCTGTTTGGGGCAAAAAGGAGGCTGATTACGGTGATTGCCGTGACACATACGACAATCACGGGGCCTGTCGGGACCCCCGCCACAGCGGAGCTTATCAATGTGCCTATCACCCCGGACAGCGCGCCAAACACGGCGGCAAGCACAACCATCAGCCACAGGCGGTTTGACCACTGCCTCGCGGCGACCGCCGGAGCTATAAGCATGGCGCTCATCAGCACAACGCCGACCGTTTGCAAGCCAATAATGATCGCAAGGACAATGAGAAACGAAAGCAGCAGGTTTATCTTTCCCGTGCCAAAACCGATAGTTTCCGCAAACTCACTGTCAAACGAAAACAGCTTTAGCTCTTTCCAAAAAAGGAAAACAACGATCACTATTACGATCCCGCAAACAGCCATAAGCGTCACATCCCGCTCGAGCATCGTTGACGCCTGACCGTAGATAAACCGTTTTAGCCCCGCTTGATTGGCGTTTGGGACTTTTTGCGAATAGGTCAATAAAACCAGCCCTATACCAAAAAACACCGACATAACCAAGGCAAGCGCGCTGTCAAATCTGATACGGGAATGTTTTACAATACGCGAAATAATAAAGGTCGCCGCAAGTCCGGTGAGCAACGCTCCCATTAAAAGCACTTCGGTATTTTTGCTCGCGGTCAGCAAAAATGCCATCACAACACCCGGAAGCGCCGCATGGGATACGCCGTCTCCCAAAAGGCTTTGCTTTTTGAGCACGGCAAAGCTACCCAGCACACCGCTGATTATGCCGAGCAGAGCCGACCCGAGTGCAACAGTTTGAAATGTATAGTCGCCGAGCAGCGATAAGAGCGAGCTCATCACGACACCTCTTTTCCGGGTTCAGTTAACCCGCGATTGACATACGCGAGGCTGAGATACCGCTCGGTAAAAACCTCTTCTACCGGCCCATTTGCCACGATGCGCAAATTGATAAGCGTCACCCAGTCAAAATAGTCGGACACTGTTTGCAAATCATGATGCACTAAAATAACGGTTTTTCCCTGCTCTTTGAGTTTTTTCAACAGCTCCACGATGGTCTTTTCCGTCTGCGCGTCCACTCCCTTGAAGGGCTCATCCATAAAATAGATTTCGGCCTGCTGTATCAACGCTCGCGCCAAAAATACCCGCTGTTGCTGGCCGCCTGAAAGCTGGCTTATCTGCCTTGAGGCATATTCGCGCATCCCGACGCTTTCCAATGTTTCAAGGGCCATGCGCTTATCTCTTTTTCCCGGACGCTTAAACCATCCCAAATGCCCGTATCTGCCCATCATGACCACGTCAAGGACGGTGGCGGGGAAATCCCAATCCACGCTCCCGCTTTGCGGCACATAGGCGATTTTGTTTTTAAATCTGCCGTTTTTGATTTCAACATCATGAAAATCCACCCCCCCGGACACCGGCTTTATCAAACCCACCATAGCTTTGATGAGGGTCGTTTTGCCCGCCCCGTTCGGACCGATTATAGCCGCCAGCCTCCCTTTTGGTATGCCAAGGTCAATGTCCCAAAGAACAGGCTTTGCGCCATAGGCAACGGTCAGGTCGTGCACCTCCAGAGCATAATAATCATTTGGCATAGCCAAACCTCCTTTATTTCAACGCGTCAACGATGGTGTCAATGTTTGCTTTGAACGTGAGGACATAGGTGTCATGCCCGGAGCTTGCGTCTCCGAGCGAGTCTGAATATAGCTCTCCGCCGATTTTAACATCAAAACCTCGCGCTCTCACCGCCGCCACGAGCGCCTCAATGTTTCTCGGCGATACGGATGACTCTATAAAAATCGCTTTGATTTGGCTGTCGGCAATAAACTCCGCGAGATTGCTCACATCCGCCGTGCCTGCCTCAGCGTCGGTGCTTATGCCCTGCAATCCCATAACCTCAAAGCCGTATGCGCTGCCAAAATATGAAAACGCGTCGTGAGCGGTGATCAAAACGCGCTGATTTTGGGGGATTTCTTCCGCTCGTCCTTTGATATACTGCTCTAAATCGTCAAGCTCGGCTAAATGAGCTTTCAAATTTGCCTCATAGACGGCGGCGTTTTCAGGGTCAATATCCGAGAGCCGCTCCGCAACGTGTTTGGCGACATCTTTCCAAATCGAAACATCAAACCAGATATGCGGGTCATGGATTTCGGGGTTTAATACGTCAGAGAGAAAAGCAGAGGTCAAAATCCCATCTTCGGCGCATATAATGTCGCGCCCCGATTTGGATAGCGACGCAAAAATATCGCCCATCTTGCCTTCCAAATGCAAGCCGTTATACAAGACAACATCGGCGTCTTGCATTTTTATCACGTCCCCCGCGCTGGCTTGATAGAGATGCGGGTCAATGCCGGGTCCCATCAATGCGGTCACGCTCACGCAATCACCTCCGATGGAAACGGCTAAGTCATACAGCATGGTGGTTGTTGTTATAATATTCACCAAGCCGCCAAATTCCCCTGCCGTATTATTTGCGCATCCTCCGAGCATCGCCGCTATAAGTCCAAAGATGAGTATCAGCGCGATGATGCGCGGTCCCGGGTTTTTTTGATTTGTTTCCAGTGTCACTCACCGCCCGTCTCAATAAAATTGGTTTTTAATGGTCATAAAATCATCATATCATCTCGCGCCAAATAAATCAACGCTAATACGTTCCCTCAGGCGTACTTTCGAGCACTTTGTCTAAGTCAACGCGCTCGAAAATTTCAAGAGCGCCGCCTCTGGTCGCGTTATATATCTTTATGCCATGCCCTCTTGCATATTCTTTTGCTTTTATAAACCCAATATCCGTTCTTCTTTTTTCGTGTATTCTTCTGTCCTCCGGCAAATCAAACTGGCCGCCGTATTCGATGCTCGCCAAATGGCCTTTGAAATCATTGTCGCATCCAAGCAAGTATATTTCCTCAAACCCCATATAAACCGCTATCTGCAAAATAATGTTCGTCGAGGTCGCTCCGACAGAAAGCCCCCTATACAGATTTCCGCTAAACTTAAAAAATCTGTCGCTTATATTCATCAAATCCGGGTTTTGCGATATTTTTCTCTCGTATAGCAGTCTGCTGTTTATTTCGGGATGTGCAAACATGACAGAATTATCGAGCGAATAATATTTTCTTTCCGTGCGGTGTATGAATATTGTTTGCAAATCCCCTTTTTTGGCGGCTTTTTCAATGTGCGGCATTATATCCGCGCTCGCGCTCGCCGTGATGTAGCGCGGCCTCCATGATGTTTTGTCAAAAAGTTTCACTATGGAGTTTTTGGAAAAGCATATCTCGTTTTTCAGCTTTTCCAAATCGTCAAATTTCAGGCTCGGTCCCGTGCATACAATAAAACAACGCCCGCCTTTATGTATACCCGCAAACTGCTTGAGAGGGCGGTGTTTTCGAGACGGCAGTAAATCTATGCAGCGCAGAGCGTAAGATATGCGGGTGAGCGGATAGCGAAATGCAAGCTCAACGAGCAGCGTTCCGAGACGTTTTCGCCTAAAACCCCTATACACCGCGTCAAGCCTTACCGCTATGGAATAAGCAAACTTATTTTTTTTTATCAGCCTTTTTATCATGGGGCTTCTCCTGTTTTTGTAAACCTCCCCTTGCTTAAAATTATACTACCATATTTACGCTAATATTACAAATGGCTTCACAAACGCGGCTTGGCAATGTATAATACCTAATGGCAACCTCCAAAAATCCTGAACGAGCAAGATTCCAAGTGATTTTTTTGCCAACCTGCCCGCAGGCAGGTTTTACGAGGCAAATTTTCGTAGGAATAATTGCTTTATTTCAAGGAAATTTAACGAAGTATGGCGAAAAAATCGCAGGGAGATTGCCGTGATAGGGTTTTTGGAGGTTGCCAAGATGAAACTAAAACAAAGCGTTAAGAAAATCCGGCCTGTATTATCCTTATGGAATCGGTGCGCCGATATGCTCCGTAAAATAAAATCACTCCTCTTGAGAGCGCGTTATAGTATGTACCGCTCCTTGTCCTGTTTCTTTTTTTGTTCTTATAAACAAACGCCGGGCAGTATGCTTGAGGATATGTTTTTGCCAATTCGCGCTATAGACCGCTATTCCCATTTGCTTCCTTTGGCGACGGCACTCTGCTCTCTCGTATATGAAAGGCGCGGTGATAACGAGCTGTCTTTAATATATCGCGCCAGATTTGACGAGCTTTTGCAATCGCAAAGGCAAAGCGAACAATGCCGTAGGAGAAAACAAAGCGATGAATCTTTAGAGCAGGAGTCGGCACAAAAATACTGCGTCATCGAAAAAGATTCAAAAGATGTTATCGAAGGCCATATGTACGCGGCAAACCTCATTATATCCGATGCACCTTTTGCCGTATGCAAAATGGCGCGTCATAGGAAGCCGAGCGGGAAAAATCCGGTGGATCGCAAAGAACCTGATGATGTATTTGCGGCGTCTGCGGCAAATACGGAAAAATTAAGCGAGGCTGACAAAAACGCGCTTAAACTTTTGTTTGGCAAGTATCTGCAATATGACTTTGCAAAAGATACCGAAACACATATGTTCGGCGCGGATATTTTTTATCAAAGCTATACCGAGCTTCATATCCCGGGTCATCGAAACACCGATAGCAGAATTGCCGAGTATGGACTTTTGGAATATCTCTCGCCGAAAAAGGATGTTTTTGACGTCGGATGCAACTTAGGCTTTTTTGACCTCACCATTGCCCCTATGGTAAACTCCGTCACCGGACTCGAGTATACAAACTATTATCTTGATTACGGCCGTAAAGCGGCCGAGTTTCTTGGCATCTCAAACGCGGCTTTCATTAATTACGATTTTAAGCATTTTAAAACAACAAAAACATATGATGTCGTATTCTCCTTTGCCGTCCATATACCTATCGGATTGTCTTTGCGCGAGCATATTTTAAAGCTGTATCATCTTCTGCGGTCGGGCGGCATTTTGCTGTTTGAATCACATCACTTAGAGAATGTTGACGACTACGGCATTGACGACAGTCTTGGCAGCGCGATTTGCGGTTTGTTTTGCATTATCCGAGAGGGGGTTTATTTATGCGACCGGACGCGGACTCGGACGCGCAAATATTGGTATTTGCAAAAGATTGATTGATAATCGGCTTTTTGCCATCTTGCCAATTAGCTTAGCGTGCCGTCGAGAAATCGTTTATACACTGTTTCTTCGCCGGCTTTTGTATACATTTCGTAGCTTTCCCTCCACCCGATTTTGAAAAAAAGCGTACCGTCGCAAGTGAGCGCGGCAATTTTTTCTTTGTCATATGCCGTATGAAAAATATCCCACAAATAGAGCCAGCTTTTTGCATTTCTCGGTATCGCGTCAATATCCCGTTTTGCGATGCCTATAGTATTATAGGCAAGCCGGAGTATGCAGTCGAGCATTAAATATGTCATTGGAGTAGAATATTTTTTCCAGTATTGCAGCTTCATATCCCGAGCAAAGCAGAAAAAAGGATGCCCCTTTTTGCCGCCCATCACGCCTATGAGCCAAAGCATGGCACATCCGCTTTCCTCTTTCTCGCGCTCATTGGTGTTTGGCAGCGGAGATTTGTAATATCCCCTGCTTGTGTACAGAGGCATATTCCAAATATCTTCTCCGATTTCATACGCGCAAAACATTGACGAATCAATCCACAGCCCGCCGTATTTGGCGAGCAGGCACATTCTAATAATATCGCTAAGGTGCGCGGGGATCATGAGCTTTTGTTCATACTTTTGGATTATATAATCCGGCAAATCAATGTACTCATGCACATTATGCCGGTCTATCAATACGACTTTGTGATTTTTTGCGTTTGTTCTAATGCTTTCAATGCACCTTTTTATGAGAGGCGGTGCACTTTCCTCACCTTGCAGCCAGCAAATCCAAATTACGCCGTCAGTGTCTGTATTAGCATTTTCTTCTTTCTTCGCGTATTCTTCTACTATGTCGCCAAAGTCTTTTTTTAGCGTCGCTATCACCGCTCTGGTGAGCGCGATTTCAAGCGCATCGCTTATCTTATTTGCTATACCGCCCGGTTTTTCCGCCGTCTTTCGTTTCCTTTGTATTTCGCCAACTCTGGCTTTGATAAATTTGATAGTGCGGTATCTAAGCGGAAATTTATCTTTCTTCATAATGTTGTCTCCGTGTTTAGCGTGTATGTCATAGTGCCGTCAATAAACCGTTTATATGCCGTTTCTTCGCCATTTGGAGTGTACTCTTCAAACTTATCTTTAAAACTGAGTTTGAAAAACAGCGCGTCGCTGTTTGCGAGCGCATCTATCTCATTTTGATCATATGCCCTGCCCGCGTCAAAAATCCACCTAAGCTCCAAGCTGTCGGTAGTATATGACGGTATGGCGTCGGCGTCTCTTTTCACCTTGTCTACCGTGCGGTAAGCAAGCCTCATGGGATAGCAGACCAAGAGGTAATGAATCAATGTGGAGTATTTTTCCCAATATGCCACAAGCATATCGCGCGAGAAGCAAAACAGGGGATGACCCTTCTGGCCGCCGATGGCAAATGTCACCCAATACAAGAGATACCCTATTTCATTTTCTCTGCCGCCGTTGCTACCGCTATCGCCGACCGTCGCCGTCGGGATTGTCTCCGCCTGCTCCCGAGCTGTCGGCGTGGTGTGTTTTTCAAAATATCGCAGCGAGTAAAGCGGCATCTTCCATATACTGTCGGGGATTGGCCTAAAGCAAAACATGGTCGCGTCAAGCCACAACCCGCCATGCTCTGCGAGCAGCGAAAATCTCAATATATCGCTAAAATGCGTTGTGGTCATAAGCCCGGCTTCATGTTTTTCCATGATATGCCCCGGCATATCAATATATTGCGATATATTATCACGGTCTATTACTATGACCTCGCGGCCGCCCGCGTTTTTGCGTATGCTCTCTAAACATCTTTTTATAAGCGGCGGTGCGTTATTTTCCCCATGCCACCAACAGGTCCATATCTTATCTCCGATAAGCGCGGTGTCATAATCGTCTTTTTTTGCGTACCTTTTGATTATTTTCCTAAAGTCTTTTTTCAGTACGGAAAGTATGGACTTGTATAAAACTATATAGCGGTAATAAAACAGCCCGGCGCGGAGCTTTGGGAGCTTTTGCCCGGCCTTGCGCTCTATTTTTTCCGATAAGACATTTATGTTTTTATAGATATAGTATCTCATCGGAAAAATGTATTTTTTCGCTTTTTTCAATTTATCCGCCTTGCTCAAATACTCACCTCATTTTGACTTTCTTAACCTTAAATGGCATTATATGCGAAACCCCCAACAGTTTCAAGAGTCAATTGACTCTTGTCATTTTGCAGATTGCCAATTAGAACCTTTCATAAATAGCGATTGACAAAACATAGTAAATTGCGGTAAAATCCAAAGAGGCGAGGAGGCAATATGATATGAAAAACTATCTTCGCATAGCACGTTTTGACCATTGGATCAAGCAGCTCTTTATACTGCCGGGTATCGCGTTTGCCCTTGCTCTCATAAGGGGCGTTGACATAGAAAGTATCTTTGTGCGCTTTGCTTTCGGTTTCTTGTCAACATGCCTTATAGCATCCGCAAACTATATAATAAACGAGTGGCTTGACGCCGAGTTTGACAAATATCACCCGACAAAGAAGCATAGGCCGGCTGTTTCGTCCACACTAAAAGCGCAAAATGTCTACCTTTTGTACGCGGCGTTCGCGCTGGCGGGGCTTGCTCTGGCTTATTTTGCTTCCGTGCTTGTCCTCTATTTGGAGCTGTTTTTGCTCATCATGGGCGTAGTATACAATGTAAAACCCATCAGGACAAAGGATATCCCCTATGTTGACGTGCTGTCCGAATCCATAAACAACGCGATACGCTTCATGATAGGCTGGTTTATAGTCACATCTACCTATCTGCCGCCCATTACAATTATTCTCGGATTTTGGATGGGAGGGGCGTTTCTCATGGCCACGAAGCGTTATGCCGAATTTCGCATGATAGGCGATAAATCTCTCGCCGCTTTGTATCGCAAATCATTTAGCGAATATTCGGAAGAGTCGCTGCTTGTTTCCGCGTTTTTCTATGCATTGTGCGCGGTATTCTTTACCGGCGTGTTTATGGTCAAATACCGTGTCGAGCTGCTCTTATCCGTTCCGGCGCTTTGCGCATTGTTTTGCTACTATCTGCGCATCAGCTATAAAAAGGACTCGGCGGCGCAAAAGCCTGAAAAACTGTTTCGGGAATCGGGGCTTATGTTGTTTTTATTTTTGTTCATGCTGATTGTCGCCGTCGCCATGTTTGTAGATATTCCCGGACTTGAAAAACTCTTGGAGACATCACTGATCAGCGCCCCTTAACGCTTCGTTTTTGCCTCTGGTCGAGACGTGCGAAAATCGGCCGCTAAAAAACAAAGATAAAAGACCGGGACGCCGCAAGGCCGCAGGGCGTAATGTAAGGTAAATATATGCTAAACAAAAAAGTCAAATGGCTCGATAACTTTATAACCCGCCATACCGCGCTTGCAAGCGTTGTTTTTTCAATATCGGCGATTTTGGCGTCCGCCCTTTGCGTTTTGATTTTTGAATTCAAGTTCTTTCCTATTGCCGTATCCGCGTTTGCGTTTTCTGCGGCGCTTATTTTATTTTACGTAAAATCGGACTTGCAGCGCGGCTTTGCCTCCGCCATTACCTATAAGAGGCTTTTTTTCTGCGCCATCGCTTCAATTTTGATCTGTTTTTATATGACAAAAGAGGTATATCTCAAGTGGTTTTATGATGTGACGCACGGCGGGGGTATGCCTGTTATCATAAAGAACATTTACGATATTATGCCTATACCCGACGCTCCTCTCAATGTCCTTATAATATCGGCTTTGATTTTTTGCGGCGCGGCTGCCGTCTATGCCGTCACCGTAATACTTTCTTTGCTGCCGGATTTTATCAAATCTACCTCAAATAGCCTCCCTGCCCGGATATTGCCTCGTCCCGGCGGGAGAAAACTGTCTTATAGAATCATCGGCGGTGTTCTGCTCGGCGCGATGGCGGTCATGATGATATTATACTCGCAGACGCAGTCTTTTTGGGTGGATGAGCTTGATTGGACGATTGGGAAAATAGCAAACAAATCATTTGCCGAAATCACCAAACAGCTCCTTGAGGACGGCTATAACATGCCTTTATATTACTATGTTCTTAGCATTTTGTACCCGCTTGCGCCATATGGCGAGGGTTATCTGCTCAGTCTTTCAATTGCCGCCATTTTGCTTGGCATTATTTTTCTATACTTTGCCGCGAGGCAAATCGGGGGAGAACGGCTCGGCTTCATTGCGCTTTGCATTGCGTCGGTTTCGGGAACGCTAATGACTCAAGGCGCTTGGGAGCTGCGGCCATATGCTTTCTATTTTTGCTTTTCCGCCTTGACCTTGCTTTTTTACGCAAAACGCCTTGCCAAGGAAACATGGGGCAATATAGTCGGCTATGGGATCGCAATGATACTGCTCCTCTATACCCATTGGTTTGGCGCGATTATGCTCGTGTTTTACGGGCTCGGCGACTTGTTCTTGTGCATTAGGAAGAAAGTACATATTCGCTGCATTATCTCTTACGCGATGGCGATAGCGGCGGTTATTCCCTGGTTTATATCAATTCTCATATTTGTAAAGTATGACCCGGGCGAATATTGGGTTGATATTCCAAGCAGCGCGTCACTGCTTGCCACTTTCTATTATTTACTCTCAAATCATAAGCTGACATTATTTATGGCGGCGTTTTCATCGGTCATTCTTTTTGCCGCTTTATTTTTAAAGCTGCGTGAACGCCGATGGAATCAGACGTTGTTCTTTTTGGCGCAAACGCTTTTTTGCTGCGCGTGGGTCGTCGGCGTTGTGTTTGTTTACAGCAGATACATAAATCCCGGCGGTTCTATTTATTATGACCGTTACTTTTTTGCCCTTGTTCCTCATGCTGTTTTGCTTGCCGCCCTTGGAGCGGGCTTCGTTATAGACTATATCGTAAAAAATTCAAGTATGCGTTTTTCACACGGCATCGCTATTTTTCTCGCGATCATCGCCGCCATCGGATATAGCAGCTACACGATTTCGGCAAACTCCGTCATGCGGATAAAAGAGCCGTTTAGGGAGCTTTCGGATTATTTTTTGCAAAGCGACGATACGTACAGTGACGATACTTTGATCGTTATTTCAACCGGCGGCGAAGCCTGGGTCGAGTATTACTTTTTAAAACGCGGTTTTGACGCGCCTTTGAATATAGCAAACGGTATCAACGAGCCTCACACCAAGCCTATCTCAGACCCTATTCCTTTGATTTTCAGCGGCGGACGCCCTGCCGCTTCCGGCAGGACTATTGCGTTTGCCGACATTTTGAAGTATGATACTGTCTACTACTTAAATGTACGCGGAGGTTGGGGCGCTTTTCACGCGGAGCTTTTAGAATTTCTCAGTGAAAACTATACACTCACCTCTGAGATTTCCGAGCTTCGCCTGTCGCGCTACGGAAGGTAGGGCGTGAGGGTAAAAAAATGCAATAAGGAAGCGTAAAGCAATGAACACACCGCTTGTATCTGTTGTAATACCCATTCATAATGTGGAACGCTATTTGCGCGAGAGCGTGGACAGCGTACTGCGGCAGACCTACCGCAATCTGGAAATAATCTTGGTAGATGACGAGTCGCCGGATAATTGCCCCGCCATATGCGATGAATACGCCAAAAAGGACAGCCGCGTACAGGTGATCCATAAGCCAAACGGCGGCCTGTCGGATGCCCGCAACTGGGGCTTTGAGATAGCCCGGGGCGAGTATGTGTATTTTTTTGACAGCGACGATTATATAGAAGATACATTGGTGCATGAGTGCTTAGAAGCTATTGAAAAAGAGGCTGCCGATTTTGTATACTTTGACGCCTTGGTTTTTTTTGAAAATGAATCGGGGGAAAGGGACTTTCTTTCATGGTTTGTGAGGGATCAAAAATACGAAACGGACAAGGGCTATAAGGTTTTATCGCAAATGCTTGATAACCGCTGCTATACGGCTCCCGTTTGGATGTACTTTATCAAGACGGAATTTCTAAGAAAACACGGCTTTACGTTTTATAAAGGTATACTCTATGAAGATTTGCTATACACGTCTTTGCTCTACTTGAGCGCGGAGAAGATTGCACATCTGTATAAACCGCTCTGCTTTCAGCGTCAGCGCTCGGACTCTATCACGGGCACGGTCAAAACCGCCGAGCATTTCAGAGGATATGCCGTCGGTTTTCGCGAGATAATGAAGCTGTATCAAAACGGTGAAATATTGCCCGATATACGCCGTGTTATCCGCAAGCTGCTGATATATATGTTCATAACCGCCATGAGATGCTATTCCAAGCTCAGCGCGGGTGAGAGAAAAAAAACATCCGTGTACAAAACCGAACTGACGCAAACCATAAGAGCGGCGCGGTTTTTGGGCAATTTTTCGGTGTTTCTAAACTCCGCAAAATTTGTCTGTTACTGGATTATGAAGTTTGAGGTTGAAATCAACAAGGTAAAGAGGCTTTTTAAGTAGCGTTGGTCTTTTTTGCTCATAGGACCATATAAATGGTACTTCTAAACAAAATTTTCGAGCCGAAAGGGATTTTGTAAACATGAAATATTTATTACTCGGCGGCAGCGGTTTTATAGGGCGGCATCTTGCGGCTATGCTATGCAAAGAGCATGAAGTCATCGTCGCCGACCGCGCCGCGTTTGTTGCCGGAATGGACATGGACACTGTCAGCTTTTGTGAGTTTGACTTTGCAACGGACGATTTTGAGCCTTTGCTAACCGGCGTTGACTGTGTTTTTCACCTGGTGTCTACCGTGCTGCCCGACGTGGGTACAGAAAATCTTATAGAAGAAATATCCGCAAATGTTTTGCCGACAATCCGCTTGCTCGACGCCATAGCGTCAAGGCGCGGCATAAAGTTATATTATTTTTCAACCGGAGGCGCGATATATGGCGAGTATGATGACCGTCCGGCATCCGAAGAGTCATTTTTGCAGCCGATATGCAAATATGGGGTACATAAGCTCGCCATTGAAAAATATATGCACCTTTACCATATATATCACGGTGTAGATTATCGCATATTCAGACCGGCTAATCCTTACAGCTCCAAACTGTACGAAGGCAGGACACAGGGGGCTCTTCCCATATTTCTTGATAAAATACTGCTCGGAAAGCCGATAGAGATTTGGGGAGACGGCAATATCCTGCGCGATTTCGTCCATATAAACGATTTGCTTTCCGCTGTGAGGGCGATTATGGGCTACTGCGGCGATCAGCGAGTCTTTAACATCGGGTCTGGCTCTTGCATATCTTTAAATGATTTGATTGCGCTTATTGCCGGCATAGCAAAGCGCCCCTTGCCTGATATAGCTTACACAAACGGCAGGGCTTGCGACACGCGTTACAGCGAGCTTGATATATCCCTTATCGGACACTGCACCGATTGGCGTCCGGCTATTTCGCTTGCCGACGGAATAAGAATGTGCGTCGCCGACCGTCAGTCGGCAAGTTGACAATACCCTGCAAACCTGTTTTTGTTACGGCCATACGCCGACGAGAGCTTATGAGCTTCATCGCGGTTCGATTCGGCAGTCTTCGATTTTTATTCCTGTTATTTTCTGTCTGCGCTCTAAATATTTACCGATACTCTCCTGCTTGCGTATTTTCCCGGCAAAGCGCGAAGCGGCTTTTTTGATACGGAGCAGCAGACCATATAAGGGTTTGCATTTTTTTATGATTTTTACAAGATTTTCATATTTCTTTTTTGTTTCTTCAGGCGACCTTCTGAGAGGTTCGTCTGCCCACGAGGACATGGATTTATACATTCGCCACTCTTCGATGACATCTGGATATACTATTGCCGTGCCCTGTTTTGCGTCCGTGTCCGCTTCCCACGGCCTTTTATAGATTCCGATTAGGGAATCTTCTCCGATAAAATGCACTATGACGGGGTTTTTGATTTTCTCGGCGTCGGGGACTTTATCAAAAGGCACAGGCACAGGGTTTTCTTTTATCTTTGCCCAAGCCGGCCCGCAATTATATGTCGGATCAATAGCACCGATATAGCCCTTTAGCACACTGTTGAGTGTATCTTGATCATTATTAGGAATCTTACCCCCCATCAGCCTTATAAATTTGATAAATTTTTCTTCAACATCATATTGCCTCCATAAAGCAAGATTGATGAGCAAGATACCGCAATTGACGTAAACGTCATTTCTCTGCAGAAAAATCATATCATACGTGAATGAGTCCATTTGCGTTTTTTGCCCGCTGATTATGTTTTTGCCTTGCTGTGTATTCCATAATCTGCGGAGTGAACCCCGGATTATTGTATCGCAGTCAAGATATATGATCTTTTCCATATCCGCGGGCAAAACCGACGAAATAAACAATCGGCAAAAGACTGTGAGTGACCATCTTTCCAGCCCTGTGTCTATGGCTGTGCCCGCGATTTTCTCAATGTCGGGCGCATCGGTAAATATGATTTTTCGCCCATAGCTTTCCGAAATCCCTGTCAACCTTTGCTTGTTTACTTCCGAGATGCCGCTTGCTATGAGGTATATATTTATCTCATCGGCGTCTTTGTTATTTTCAAACAAAGACAAAATCGAAACCCCGGCGATTTCGGCAAACTTATCATCACTTGTATATAGTATGTTCAAATTCTTCTCCGTTCCCGTATGTTTTATCCGTATGTTCTAAATGCTTCTCTTATTTACATCAAGCATCCTTTCACAAAACGCCCGTAGGCGGTTTCTTCCCCCATATCGTTATACTCCGTATATTTCTCTTTTCTGTCCAATTTGTAAAATACGGTGTCGCTTGAAATAATCGCGTCAATCTCTTTTTGGTCGTATCTGTGCTTTGTTACAAAAAGCTCCGCGAGCTTGTAAAAATCGTCGCTGTTTGTTGGTATCGCATCCACATCTTGCTTTACAACGTCAACCGTAAAGTACGCCAGTTTCAACACACATGCAAATAAGTGATACACAACCATTGTAGTATACTTTTCCCAATAGCGTATGAGCATATCTCGCGTAAAGCTGTACAGCGGATGCCCGCTTACCACCCCGAGCGTGGTTTCCGAATCAAACGGTATAAACGGCGCGGTATTGTAAGCGTTTTTCTTGCCGGGCTTTATTTTTGTGTTTTCTATGTTTGGCGCGTTCGGATATAGCCTTGGTTTGACAGTATAAAGCGGCATTTTCCAAATATCTTCCGGTATTTCCTTGGCGCAAAATATCGTCGAGTCGAGCCATAGGCCGCCGTATTGCGCGAGCAAAGATACGCGGACTATATCGCTTAGGAGCGTTGTGGTTATTAGGCCCGCTTCGTGTTTATCGAGAATATGCCGCGGCAGCTTTATATAGTCAAATACATTTCGGCTGTCCACCACCACGACCTCGCGCCCTCTGGCGTTTTTTCTCATGCTCTCTATGCACCTTTTGATAAGCGGGGGCGCCTCATCTTCGCCCTGCCACCACATCGTCCAAATCTTATCTCCCGCCTCGCCGATTTTATAATCCCGCTCTGTGCCGTATTTATAAACCACATCGCTGAACGTATCGCTCAAAAACGTCAGGACGCGCTTATACAAAATGACATCAAGAGCTAATCTGATTTTTGATCTTTTCTTAGCCACGCGCATACTAATAAGTATCGTTCTTACCAGCTTTGTAAAATGTATGCCCGCCGGAAATTCATATTTTTTCACTGTTTTTACCCTTTATCGTATATGTCATCGTTTCGTCTATAAACCGCTTATATGTCGTTTCAGTTCCCGTGCGTGTACGCTTTTTAAACTTTTCTTTACAGCATAGTTTGAAAAATACGGTGCCGCTGTTTGCAATTTTGTCTATTTCCTCTTGGTTATACGCCTTGTTCATTATCTTGCGAAGTTCAAATCTGTCGTTGCTGTTTATCGGTATCGCGTCAACATCCCGTTTGACGGCATCAATGTTGTCATAGGCAAGTTTCATAGCGCAGTCCATAAGGTAGTATTCAACCACAAAGGAGCGGTCTTTCCAATATTGTATGAGCAAATCACGCGCAAAGCAGTAGGCCGGATGGCCTTTATGCCCTCCAAGCTCGTTGCTTTCAAAGTTTCTTATATACTTGTCTTTTGCCCCGCATTGATTGGGAAAAGGGATTTTATTGTAGTGTTTGCTTGAATGCAGCGGCATGGCCCATATCTCTTCCGGTATCGGCCGAAAGCAATATATCGTCGCATCCAGCCATAGCCCTCCGTGCTCGGCGAGCAGAGAGTATCGGATGATATCGCTCAAAAAGACCACACGCATCAGCTTGGCTTCATGTTTTTCATAAACATAGTCAGGCAAATCTATATATTCCGATATGTTGCGCTCCGTTATGACCACGACCTTATGGCCTCCGGCATTGCGGCGCATACTTTCTATGCATCTTTTCACAATCGGCGGGGCGTTTTCCTCGCCTTGCCACCACATCGTCCAAATCTTGCCCTTGCTTTTTCCGCTCTGACCCGGCTCTTCTTGGTTGTGGTCATTCTTGTTTTTATATTTTCCTATCAAGTCTTTAAATTCCTTGCTCAAAAAATCGAGCGTCAATTTATACCTGAACGCGCTCAATGTAAACTGGAGCTTTGAGCCTGTCGGTGCTATTCTTGCCGTCTTTAAAATTCTTGTCAGCTTTTGGGCTAAATAAATTCTCATGGGAAACTTTTCGCAAATCAATGCCTTTAAGCTCATTTGCATAACTGACATGCCGTCTGCTCCTTTTTATTAGCTCTTTACCAAAAGGCGTCCGCGTGGTATACTATGTGGCATTATACTAAAAAAACACAAATTTGTAAAATTCTGTTTAAGGTGCAAGAATATGGAATCTCTGAAAAAAGTCAACCGTATACTCGATAAGCCAACAAAAATAAAGCTATTGATCTTGCTGGTCGCGGTTATCATAAGCGCTTTGATCGAAACCTTCACATTGGCGTTGCTGTCGCCGTTTATTAGCATATTGCTCGATAATTCCATTATTTTTGAAAATCCGGTTACCTCGTGGGTTTTTGACTTTTTAAAGTTTGAAAACACCTCCGCATCCATAGCTTTTTTTCTTGCTTTGTTTGCCTTTGCTATAGCGGTGGTATATATTCTCCGAGGCATTTATCAGTTTATCCTCCATTATGTGCAGGTTCGGTTTATGGCGAAAAAGAAACTTGCGATGAATATGCGGCTTCTTGAAAAACTTCTGAGCTATTCATATCTGTATCATACGCACAAGAACATCGCGGAATTACATCGCATTATGGGCAGTGACGTAGGTGATTTGTATGCTGCGATATCGGCGGTTATGTCCATGCTTGCGGATTTTTTCATGACCGCGTTTATGTTGGCATACCTGTTTTATGAATCACCTGTAATGACCGCCTGTATCCTCGCGCTGACCCTTTCTTGCGTGTTTATTTACTTTGTTGTTTTTCGGGATATTATAAAAAAGGCCGGCAAATTAAACCTCGAGGCAAATGTTAAAAAGACAAAAATCATCAATCAGCTTTTCGGCGGCATTAAAGAGATAAAGGTTGTGCGCCGTGAATCGTATTTTAAAAAATCCTTTAATAAAATCTGCAATATACTTATAAAATCAGTCACAAAATATAATTCTGTCACTATACTTCCAAAGATGTCGCTGGATATTATATGTTTTGGCGGCGCTTTTATTATACTCGGATTTTTCATTATCGGCGGTGCTGATATATCCGGCCTTGTGCCGCAGCTTAGCGTGTTCGTTTTGGCCGCGTTTCGTATATTGCCGGCCGTTACCAGGCTGGTAAACTCTGCCACTTCGATAATATATAACCAGGCCGCCATCAATGCCGTATATTTTAATCTTTTTGAGGATAAAGATTTAGCGGCGCCTGTCTCCGACGCCGTCTATGAGCTTGCCGAAGCCGTCCCCCCCCATCCCGGCATCACCGTTTTGGATGTATCTTTTACATATCCTTCGACAGGCGAATGTGTGCTCGATAAGCTCACATTCACTATCCCCGAAAATCGTTCCGTCGCCTTGGTAGGTCCGTCCGGCGTCGGCAAAACGACCTTGGCCGATATAGTGCTGGGTATTTTGACTCCCGACAGCGGCGGCGTTTTCTATAACGGCCGGCCGATATATGATAACGACCAATGGAACAAAACTATAGGGTATATCCCGCAGAATATATATCTGCTTGACGATACCATCTTGGAAAATGTGACGTTTGGCATTGATAAAGGAAAAATTGACGAGAAAAAAGCATGGCGGGCTCTTGAGCAGGCGCAGCTCAAATCATTTATCGAGTCTTTACCGGAGGGGATACATACAGTCGTGGGCGACCGGGGCGTGCGTTTATCGGGAGGACAAAGGCAGCGTATCGGCATAGCCCGGGCAATGTATGAGGATCCGCCCGTGCTGGTGCTTGACGAGGCGACTTCATCTCTCGATACCGAGACCGAAAGCGCCGTCATGGACGCGATCATAGGGTTTCACGGGAGTAAAACAATTCTCATAGTGGCGCATAGGCTCACTACTATCGAGCATTGCGACATGGTATATCGGGTCGAGAATAAAAAGATACTAAGGGAACGCTGACGCGCACCCCCGCTTCAAGCTGACCTCCGCCGAGTGGGGGCTTTAGTCCATAACAGAGCAAAATCTATAAACTATGGATTTGGGACGAAGAAAGGCAAGATTATGGCAAAAGAAGAGACATATGACACCGAGTTTTATAGCTTTGTAAATAAGACCAGCCGAAAAAAGGAAATAACGGCGATTGTCAAGATTGTGCATGGTTTCATAGGCGATGTTGACCGCGTCATTGATTTTGGCTGCGGATTGGGGCAATGGTTATCGGTATTTAAAGAATTCGGCGCAAGTAAAGTGACCGGGGTTGACGGCGATTATGTTGACAGAAACCGGCTTTACATAAACGCCGATGAGTTTATGCCCTACGACTTATCCAATTTCATTGATTTAAATCAAAAATATGATTTGGCCATATCTATCGAAACAGCCGAGCATCTCACAAAAGACAAAGCAAAAACATTTGTAGATACCCTATGCGCCCACAGCGACGTCATATTATTTGCGGCGGCGATACCGTATCAGGGCGGGACTTATCACGCCAACGAGCAGTTTCCTTCATACTGGGCCAAGCTCTTTAGTCAAAACGGATATGTGTGCTTGGACTGCATTCGGCCGGAAATATGGTATAACGACAAAATCGAGATTTGGCACAAGCAAAACATAATGCTGTACGTGAAAAGCGGCTCGGAGCTTTTTGGCAAATTATGCCCGCCCTCGCTGTTTTCCCGTTTTCCAACGCCGCTCGACATCATACATCCCGAGTTGCAGCTGCGGCGTATCAACGAGTTTTGGATCAATGAGGATTTCCATAGCGTGGGGAATATGCTAAAGGTGCTGCGGATCATTGTTTCAAAGCTCATTTCGGCGCCTTTTAAAGCCTTACGCAAAAAAGGATAAAATGGATAAAAAGAAATTATTGTTTGTTATTTCATCATTAAATACCGGCGGGGCTCAAAGCGTTTTGTCGAACATCGTCACTAATCTGCCTGAAGATAAGTGGGATATTGACATACTCCTTAACAGTTCAAGCAATATAGTTTTCCCCTATCGCGGCAATTTGATTGATTTAGGGCTGCCCGAGCCTGCAAACCGAAACAGCCTCTCATATCAATTGAAGGTGCTGATAAAACGATACCAGAGGCTCAGAAAGCTGAAAAAAACGCGCCGCTATGCCGCCTGTGTCAGTTTTTTGGAAAGCGCGAATTTCGTCAACATTCTCACGGGCAATAAATACGCAAAGACAATTGCCTCGGTGCAGAATACTTTAAGCATCCTGCCTTCCCGCACGGAGCGTCTGCTCGCTAAAGCCGGTAAATACTATTATCTCCGCGCCGACCATGTAGTAGCCTGCGCCGAAAGCGTCCGGCATGATCTCATCAGAAATCTCGAATATAGTGACACAAATATCATCGCCATACCCAATTGTATCAATGTCTCCGATATTCAAAACCGGCTGCGCACCGCCGCCAGTCAAAAGCCCTCGCGCATTTTTACGTTCATTACCTCCGGCAGGTGCGAACATCAAAAAGGGCATTGGCATCTCATTCGCGCATTTTCATCGTTTGCCGCAAACCACGAAAACTCGCGCCTTGTCATACTTGGTGAGGGTTCATATACAAGCTATTATCAAGAGTTGATAGACGCCTATGGTCTTGGCGACCGAGTGATTTTAAAAGGCTTTGTCAGCGAGTTTGTTTATGAAACGCTGGCAAGCGCGGATGTTTTTGTTTTTCCCTCGCTCTTTGAGGGGTTGAGTTTGGTTTTGCTGGAAGCCTTGTCTTGCGGCCTGCCCGTTATATCATCCGATTATAAATCAAGCGCAAGGGAAGTGCTCGCGCCTGACACTGATATTGATTTTGCTCAAACTTTCGAGATTGAGCTTGCCAAATACGGAGTTCTCACCCCCGTTTGCTCCGGCACTAAATACTCCGCTACAGCTCCGCTTGAAGAGCCGGAGCTTTTGCTGCTCTCTGCCATGGAGCTGCTTTTTGCCGATGATGAGCTGCGTGCCAGCTACGCCACAGCGTCAAAAGAGCGTTCGCGTCACTACAGCGTCGAAAATTGCATAGCACAGTGGCAAAATTTACTATCCGACGATGGATGAGTTGTCCTCGCCATAGTAGACATATGTGCGGAAGGGCGCGCTAAAGGTAATGTCCTCACTGTGTTCCGCCGTTTTCGGCCTTACGGAGAGCGAGAAAACAAGCTCGTCTGACGCGCTGAAATCATCGGGCACAATCACTTGATACCTATGCGCCGCCGACGCGCCGGAGCCTTGCTCCGTTATTTCTATAGCTATGAATTTAGCGTCCGCAAACTCGGGGATAAAGCTCATTTTCAAGCTCAAATACGCGATGTCATTATCCCACAGCACATTGATTATTTGGATGGCATCGGAATTTTTGCGGCCGTCGGAGCTTTCCGTTTGTCCGCCGGATACGCTATGCCTTGCTTTTACAAAATGATATTTATATATCGCTATATCGTCAATATCCGTTACCATCTCCGTTGCCGTCTCAAGAAACGCTAAATGCGCCCCGGATATATGCCACATCTTATCTGATTCGGAAAAGAAGTACATCACCGCCCGCTTTTCATCAGGGTTTTGCGCGTCAATATCCTCATCTCCCGCAATCGTCTTTTCCGCTTGCTCTATCAGCCTGTCTATTTGGTACGTCTCCCACTGCGGTCTGCCAAAATGCTCGACCTTGCCCATATTTTCTTCCCAATAATATTCGCGCGGAGACGGCGCGTATATCTGTATCGTTGTCAGCCCTTCGTTATTCACGTCATTTACCATGATTTGGCACGGCCGGTTAAACTGCGATCTGTCGGGCGAATCAACATATATGCTCCGAAACGCGCCGCCCATTTGCGCGAGCAGCGCGGCGGCGACCAAGACATATATAGCAAATCTTGTTGATGTTTTTGCTTTTTTTGCAAGCGCATGGCATCCGATCGAAATAAGCATCATGGTAACGGGAGCTAAAAACGACATATATCTATAGGCATAATACATATCCGCAAAATATATAAAGAATGTTACCGTTATAAGATAGCATACCGTAAGATATAGCAGAATATTTCGCTCTTCGCCCTTGCTTTCAGAAATTTCGCCGCCGTATGCCACATGCTCTCCCTTTTTCCTGAAAATCCTGCCGCGCCGTATTTCAAACACGCACACGGCAAGTCCCACAATCAGAAATAAAACTCCCAAATACGCGCCGAGCGGTATGGCGGCATTTTCCCAAAAATACTCGTAGTTATACTGCCCGAACCGCGTCCACTGCATCAATGTATTCATCAGCGGAAGGATTTCACGGCTCATATTGAGATATATCCCATACCAAGTAAACGCGTAATATGTAACAAAACTATATGCTATGACTACAAAACCGACAATCGAAAGATAGATAAATTTGCGCTCCTTGTATATTATCGCGGATAAAAATACGTATATTATCGCGCACACCGCCAATATCATGGTGTTTATATGTATTTGATAATTGAGCCATATCAATACTATAGCGGCAATGGCATATCCCCAGTGAAAATTAAAATGCTTTTGCATAAACCGTATGGCGGCGTTATCTTTCTTATACACGATTTTTTTATTCAGCGTCATGCACACGCAATAGAGCATCCAAAGCGACGCCGGGAGCATTAGAGCATACATTCTGACAAATGTGAAAATAGTTATGAGCGCGGGGTTTAACAGTAAAAATAATGCTGTCAAAAATGCCGTGCTCTTTTTCTTTGTCATTTTTAAGGCAATATGATATGCCGTGATAATGAACACCACACCGCATAAAGCAGAAACCGCGCGGGTCGTCACCACCGTATCGGCAAAAAATTTTATTGCCTGCGCGACAAGCCATGTATGCGGCCATGCTCTGTCATAGTCTGTAAACGCGCCGTCTCTCAGGTATTGATATGCCGCGCTGCGTACAAGCCATTCGTCATTATGGTAATATTGTTCCGGTATCAGCGCAAACCCATATACTGTCAAAGCCAATAAAAGCACAGTCAGGTAAGGCACGAGCGCGGATATGGTTTTGGCTCGGGATTCGCCGCTTTGCGCTGACGCCGGAGTCTTTGGTGGCGCGCCATCGCCTGTGCTGATATGCTTTGTTTCCTGCTCCGCCCGGGCGCAATCTATGCCCTCGCGCAGCGTTTGCCGTTTTTGCTTCGCGCTGATAAGGCTGATTATAATAGAGAGCACGGTCAAAATAAACAGCAGATGATAGGCTGACTCATTTTGCAAAAACGAAATGCTCTCTCTAAAATGATATAACACAAGAGCCGGGACGCCCGCCAAGATTATGGCTATATCCATCGCCCCAAGTTTTCTTATAATGCTCCACAACTTACGGAGCATTATTGGTATTTTCTTCCACGCTCCAATCGGCACGGCAAAAGCCAGCACCGCCCACAGTGTTGTTATTGCAGCCATAGCAAACGCATATGTAATGCTCATCGCCCCGTTTGCTTTCATGGCCAAAATCGGCAAATCATAATGCGGGTTTTCAAGAATGGCGTCATTTATTATCGTGTTTTCGGTATAAAACGGCGTTTTGACCGATATGGATTTTATAAAAATCAAGTCGCCGTCTCTGACAGGGCTAAATTGAAGAGTCCCTTGCTGCGCTTTTTGCCAAACGCTTGCGGGTATTTTGAAAATATATTCATATATGCTGTAATGAGGCGTCGCCGCCTTTATTTCACGCGGCGGTTTGCCCGCAAGGTCAAAGCTGATATATGCGCTTTGACCGTTTCGGATAAGCGTTTCTTTGTCTAATATCACACGCACTTTTACGTCTTGCAAAGCATAGATGATCGTAAAAACAACAAGTGATAAAAAAAGTATACAAAGCCATATCGTAAGTTTCTTGTTTTTCATAAGGTAATCATTATATCATATTTATATGACCCGGCGTAAGAGGAATTGTTTCAAAATGAAACAATTCCTCAAAGCGTTGCAAAAACAGCGTGCTAATGTGTAATTTAGTGGTTTTGGGGTTTTCAATTCGTTTTTGTCAGTGCTGCTCAAAAGTCGCGTTAATAAGGATGCTTCCCTGACCTTGCTCCGTGCCGCATTTATAGCACTTAGCGTTCCAAAAATGCGCCCCGCCGGCAGTTGAAAAACTCTCGCACCAGACATGCCCTGCCTGGCAGCCTTGCTTGAGTATGCAATTAGAGTTGCAAATAATCTTGACTCTACGTCCATCGGCAAATGCCTGCTGCTTAGACATTTCCGTAGTTTGCTCGGGAGGAGGCTGTTCATCGTCGCCGCTTTTGCCGCCCGCGACTGCCTCAAGGTCGTCATCTTCGAGAGGAGCTACGCCCGTCGCAATGTATTCAAGCGCCTCCGCCTTTTCCTCGGGAGACAGCTCTTTTCCCGTTTTGGCGAGAAACGCATCAAGCTCCGCCTCGCTTTTGACTGCGAGTAATTGTTCTTTCTGTTCGGGGTTAAATTCTTCAAATTTCTGTGCAAGTGTCATCTTAATTTTCTCCTATTTCTTTATTTTTTGTATGGCAAGCGCCATTTTTGTTTTTCTTTTATTTTTGCGCGAGCGTGTCAGCCAATTTGGTTTTATTTTACTTCCGCATCCGTAAGCCATCCCGACAGATATACACAGCTGGCGCAGGATCGGGCGCCCGGGCTGGCATAGTTGCACGTCATCTTGTGCTGCAAGCATTGCTGAAACAGCTCGTTTGTGGTTTTTTTGTTGCTGCATACAAGCAAACTTACTGTGCCGTCATCATCCTCAAAGGCGAACGCGCCGACACCGCCCGATACGGTCTCTAACTGCTCATCTGACAGTTCGACTGCTTTTTCGGCTTTAAAAGTCCCTCCCATTTCATTGAGCTTTGCGCAGATTTCTTCACCGGTCAATTGCCTGTTCTGTGCCATTTTGTATGTCCTCCTGATATTTTTATAGTCTTTTATACGAAGCCGCGCCGCATTTGTGACATATTTTACAAAATATATACGCTCTGTCTGCCGCTTTCCTTAAATAAAAATCCGAAACGCTTACCCGCGTGATTTAGCCCGGCGGGATTATCATCGCGCACCACGCACGAAACCAGCTCTATCTCGCTTGCAAACAGCCTGTCGAAAAAAACGGGGACTCCCGCAATGATCGTCGAGTTCTTGCGCGCCGAAGATATTTCATACACCATCTTGCGCCCTATCGTGCGCACGGCATTCACCGCGGCGATTTCTCCGCCGTGCAGTATGATAAGGGAAAAATGGGGGTCAAACTCGGGCAGCGCGAAAGGGTCAAGGCCGGGAAGCGAAGTTCCGATCATCTCGCGAAGCTGCCCGATCAGCTTTTCGTCTGCGTCCTCAAAAGCAATCACCTGATGAGCGCCCCTTTTTTTGTCAACCCTCTCCACCATTTGCATAATTTTTGGGCGAGCCTCTTCCCACAGCTCTTTGGATTTTACGTTTACATTCAATCTGAAAAACGTCATCTCCTCGTCAAGGCACATATCCATACCCTGCGCGATTTTCAAAACGGCAGACCGGGACTTACTGTTTTGAAGTGCGCGCAAACGCAGAGTTTTCCCCTCGCCTTTAGCAATGTCGGCGGCGCGGCGCATAAGGCTTTTTGCTATGCCTTGCCGCCTGTTTTGTTCGTTTACGTAAAGGTAAACCGTGTCGTAGGCATATCTCATGGTTTTCAAGCAAACGATTCCGACCGGAATACCGGCCTCGTCATAGGCGCCCAGCAGCGTGCCGCCCGCCGCTTCCACCTGCGCGAAATAGCGCACCTTTGGTGGGAAACAAAACATAACGTCCATGTAATTTTCAACTTGCCTAACCGCCGTCATGCGTCATTTTCTCCTTTAGCTTTTTTAATGCCCTTGAACATATCTTTCTTACGTTGACCTGTGAAAGGTTCATAAATCTCGCAATCTCGCTATACTCCATGTCCTTGTAAAAACGCGATATGATGACCTCTCTCTCCCGCTCCGGCAGGAGCAAAAGCTCCCTTGCCAGATTTTTGAGTTCTTCTTCATACTCAATGCCGTGCTGTGCGCCGGGGTCTGCGCCAGGAATTTCGCCAAATATTTCGTCGAGAGGGTATACAGCTTTGCGCTTTTTGAAGTAATCGGCCACGACAGACCGGGTAATCATATAAACCCAAGTGGACACCGAGCTTTTTGAGCTGTCGTATCGCCCGGCTTGCCCTGCCGCTTTGAGCAAAATTTCGCTAAAAACATCGTCTTTGTCGGATTCCGGCACGTTTTTTTTGCTTATGTAGCCAAAAATCCGCGTCCGATACTCCGTAAAAACCTGCATCTGGATTTGGTTATGCTTCTCCATTTTTTTTGCTTCCCTCTGCGGCGAATAGGTCTCCCGCGGCAAACAGGGATTCCGTTTCGTCGTCAGAAAGCAGACGGATGCTGTCGCTATTTATGGCCGCTTTCAAACGCGGCTCGTCAAAAAAAGCCTGCGCGTCAAACAATAGCTTTAGTTTTTTTTCAAACGTCATCATCCGCTCCCTCCTTCACACTTTGTTTATACGACAGCGCACTCCTTTTGTGACAAGAATCATGCCTCATTCATTGTTATCATCTGGCGGCTGACAAGCTCATGAAAATAGCCTTTATTATCGTACAGCTCGTCAAACGTGCCTTCCTCTATTATTTTACCGCCGTCCAGCACATAGATTTTGTCGCAGTCTTTTATCGTTGACAGCCTGTGCGCTATGACTATGCGCGTGCATTTTAGCTCCGCGAGCGCGTCGGCGACGTGTTTTTGCGTGATATTGTCGAGCGCCGACGTTGACTCGTCAAATATAAGGATTTTCGGCTTTGGCGCCACCGCTCGCGCAATCATCAGCCGTTGCTTCTGCCCGCCGGACACTCCGCCGCTTCCCTCCATGATGATGGTGTGCATACCCATAGGCATATCTTCAATGTCCTTGTCAATGCTCGCGATCCTCGCCGCTTCCCAAGCGTCGTTTTGCGTGAGGTTTGGCGAGGAAATGATTATATTGCTGAAAATATCTCCCGTAAACAGCTTGCCGTTTTGCATGACCGCGCCGATTTTGCGGCGAAGTGACGGCAAATCGAGCTTTGTGATGTCCTTGCCGTCGTAGTAGACCGCGCCCCGCGTCGGTTTTTCAAAGCCGAGCAGCAGCCGCACAAGCGTAGATTTGCCGCAGCCCGTCTTTCCGACGAGGGCTACATACTGTCCCGGACGGATTTTTATATTGATGCCGTCAAGTACGTTCCTGTCGCTTTCCTCATAGCGGAAAGTCAAGTTTTGCACTTCCACGCCGCCGGAGAGGGATGTAACTATTGTTTTATTGCCGCTGATTTCCGGCACGGCCTTCATAATGGGCGAAACCATGTCGAGCTGCGGCTTTAGCCCCGAAAAGAAGGTGGTCAGCGACCCGAGCGACAATATTGACGCGGAAACCATGCCATAGGCGGTGTTGTATGCCATGTACTCACCCACGTCAATTTTTGACATGATAGAGACAAAATACACAAAAGCAAGCCCCGCCGATGAAATGATCATGCCGATCACTCCCGAGTATTTGAGAATAAAAGGAGGGTTGTATGTAAAGTTTGACGCCGTTTTATACTTATCCGCCCATCTTGCGAATACGCGCTTTTCCGAGCCTGTGAGCTTGATTTTTTGTATGCCCGACAGCATAGAATAAGTCATGCCCGATAGCTCCGCACTCGCCTGCAATGATTTTTTCTGGATCCTCATGCTTGTCAGCGTGGTTATTATGTTCATGGCGAGCGTCGCGCCTATGATTATCAGTGACGGCGCCATCAGAGCGGGGGTGATGTTCATTATCTGCGTGAAATACGCGAGTGAAAACAGCGAGGTCAAAAGCGTTCCCGTAATGATTGAGAATATGGAGCTGCAGATTGACGGTATCAGCGAAAATATGCGGCTAAGTTCACCCGCGGCGTATTTTTTGAAAAACCCGGCGGGTAGATTTAGCGCCCTCATCATCGAAGCCGGCTCTATCATATTGCTAAGGCGCATTGTCAGGCGGTTCATAATCAAGTTTTTGCTCACCTGTAATATTTGTGTCGCTAACGCCAAGGATAATATCAACACGCCGAGCGACCACAGGGCACTTGAGTCTCCATGCGGTATTATTCGCGAATACAAAAGCAAGGACACTTTCGGCTGAATCAGACCCATCAGCGTCGTGACTGCCATAATTGCCAAGTAGTAGAATATATCGCTCGCCGTTATGGTTTTGAACATATATTTGACCAAATCAAATACGGACAGCTCGCGGGCGGGAAACGGCTTATACAGGCAGTAGGCGTCGGCGGCTATATTTTTCGCGGTTTTCGCGTTTACTAAAACGCGCTTGCCGCTTGAATAATCAAAATATGTGTAGCCTTTTGCTTGCGGGAGCAGGGCGACCGTGTCTCCCGCTTCCTCTCCGGAGGCGCCGGGGTGGTTCACTACGCCAATCATCGGACCCGATGCGTCAATCCACCATTTGCCCGTCAGCTCCACCCGGCGTTTCATTATGCCGGACGGCCTCAGGCAGTAGTTTATATACTCGGCCGTGTCCGAAATTTCGTCGGGGACGGGAATTATCTCATGGCCGAAAAACTTTAATATTTCATGAATGGCGTTGTGCGTTTTTTGGCGCGGCGTGATAAGCCCCGCTTTTGCCGCCGCGTCGCCCATGACGATGGACGATAGAGCGGTAAACGCTCCCGAAAACTCGTCCTGGTCGTTTTGCATCCGGTTTTTAATTTGATCCTCAAACCAATTCATTCGTCGTCGCGGACTCCTTTAATTCATACTTACAAGTTCTTTATACTTACCGCTTTGCGCGTATAGTTCGTCGTGAGTACCGCGCTGCACAACCTTGCCTTTGTCGAGCACGATGATCTCGTCACAGTCGCGTATTGTGGACAGGCGATGCGCTATGATGACCATAGTTATCCCCCTGTCTCGGACGGCCCGGATCACGTCAAGCTCGGTCTTTGCGTCGAGCGCGCTTGTCGCCTCGTCGAGTATTATAACGGTCGGATCGCTCGCCAACGCCCCCGCTATCTCAAGGCGCTGACGCTCGCCGCCGGAAAAGTTCTTGCCACCTTCTCGCACATCGGCTGCATAACCGCCCTCACGGTCAATGATCGCTGTGTGTATCTGCGCGTCACGCGCCGCTATTATGACCTCAAAATCTTCAATGGATTTATCCCATGTCTTGATATTATTGTTTATGTTGTCTTGAAACAGTATGATGTCTTGGTCAACCACCGAAACGGAGCTTGTGAATATCTCGCGGGGTATTTCTCCGGCGGGTTTGCCGTCAAAGCGTATCTCACCGCTCCAAGGCTTATAAAGGTTGCTCATCAGCTTTGCTATCGTGGACTTGCCGCAGCCCGAAGCCCCGATAAGAGCCACACTCCCGCCGGGCTTTAACGTCAGGTTAAAATTGTCCAATAGCGGCGGGGACATCCGGTTGTAGCCGAAAGTCAAATCCTTTATCTCGATAGCGCCCGACAGCTTAAAGAACGGCTCTGTCTGCTGTGTGTCTTTGTCATCTAACTGTGCGTTGATATATTCTTCGTCATATTCGACGTCAGTTTGATAATTGAACACGTCCTGCACGCGCTCCATCGAAACCTTCATCTGCTGCATCTGAAGCCTCGCTCCGATGATTTTGGAAAACGGCGCGAGAAAAGAACCCAAAAACCCTTGGAAAGCGAAAAATATACCCACGGTCATATCTCCGCGTATAATCAAATAAGCGCCTATCAGCATAACCGCCATATTTGTCGCTTGGGTTACGATTTGCGGAATCAGCCCCACCGACATATTCAGCTTCATGGATTTGATCTTAGAACCGTTTACGGCGGCGTGAAGCCCCGACCATTTCTCGAAAAAGCCGTCCTCCGCGCCCGATGATTTTATTGTTTCGATCATCTCCACTCCCGCAATGGTCATTGCGCTTAGCTTGCCGGAGTCGCGCGAGGATACTCGCGAAATGTCCACGTTTCTTTTTGTGATAAATTTATTGACGCCATAATTTACGATCAGTGACGAAAAGCCGATGAGTGTCAGCAAAACGCTGTATTGCAGCACGATAAAGAGGTAGAACACGACCATCAGCGCGTCAATGAAGAGCGGCGCGAATAGCTGTATGAGCGACAGGGATATGCCGTCGTTTTCGCTTTGCCTGCCGGCTATGTCCCCGGCGTTGCGCGAGGAATAAAAATCCACAGGCAGCCGCAGCGCGTGCCATACGAACATGCCGCTCGACACCACCGCGAATTTTGCGGAGATTTTCATGTTTGTGCGCGTGTTTATGACGGTCAGCACAACGTCTATAAAATGAAATATCAAAAACAGCGCGATAAAGCCGTATGCCCACTCGCGGCGCAGACCGGAGAGCAAATCGTCTATAAATACCCGCCCAAACAGCGTTGAAATAATGCCGATGACGGAGGTCAGCGCGGCTATGGTGAGAATAAACGCGAAAACGGGGACCGCGCCTTTGAGCCTTGCTTTGGCAAACGGCCACACGCTGACGGGTTTTCCGCTCGGCTCAAAGTCTTTGCCCGGCGTTATGGAGATGGCCACCCCGGTAAAAGACGTTCCAAACTGCTCTATGGGTACTTTGACCTCGCCTTTTGCCGGGTCGTTTATGTAGGCAAATTTTTCCGTGAGCTTTGTCAGTACAACAAAGTGGTTCATGTTCCAGTGAATCACGGCGGGCAGCGGTATGATTTTTATGGAGGACACAGAGCCAATGCGATAGCCTTTTGCTTCAAAGCCGTACATTCTGGCGACTTTGAGGACGGCTTTTGCCGAGCTTCCGTCGCGGGACACGCCACAGTCCACGCGCAGGCGTTCGAGCGGCACCCATTTTTTATGGTATGCCATCACCATAGCGAGCGACGCCGCGCCGCATTCCACCATTTCAAGTTGTAATATCACGGGGACTTTTCGCGCCAAAATTTTAGCCCCCCATTCTGCCGAAAAATAAATCCCATACCGGATAATCTGTTGACGCGGTGAATACTACGAGTCCCGCAAGGGCGATGATGATCCCGGCAAGGATCAGCCATATACGGGGGTTTAGGACTTTGACGTAGCTGTTTAAATCTTCGGGGCTTGTGAGCTTGTCTACCGCTTCTTTTCTGAATAATTCGCCTTTCATATGCTGTCCTTTACGTTTTTTTGGCGTTTGTCTCATGACCGTAATTTCGGTTTTTATTTTATACTTTTTATTTTTGTTTTTCAAGATTTTTTTGTAAATGTAGCGTAAATTTTGTGTAAAAATTCGCACTCTCTGACTATATAAACGGCGGTCATAGGGACGGTCATAACGACGGTCATAAAATCATTCCTCCCCGATCAGTTGCGTTCATCCATGCGCAAACGATCGGACGCTCCGCATCCATGCTCCGCTCTCGGAATGATTTTTATGACCGCCGCTTTATATATCCAAAGCATACGCTATGTGGAGCTTCGTAGCGGAGTAAATTAGAGACTGTAGGTGAAATAGCGGATAAGGTCGAGCACTGTTTGAGCAGAGCGAACAAAGTTCGCTCTGCGAGTTTGCGAAGACCCCGCTATGAACCGTACAGTGTCTATTTACGTAGGTCTGAAGCTCCACGCAGTGTATGTTTTGGATATATGGCAAATACTCATCATACCAAAAGGGAGGCTGCCTTGCGGCAGCCTCGTTGATTTCTTTTGACATTTCTAATGCCTTGTTTTTAATATTCTTCTCCTTCCATTATTTCGACTATTTCTTCTTCCTCCTCTTCTTCGTCGCGGCGTTTCCATACGATAAACAGGAAGAGCAGAGCGAGAAGTATCAGCAGTGCCGCCATGTTCGCCATTATGAGAAGTGACAGCGAGCTAAGTCCGTTGTTGATTGCTTGTCTCTCTCCTATATTGGCAAGCGGTGTGTCAGGATTGTTTGCGCTCATGTATTCGTCGTCGCCGCCGACAAAACCGTCGTCAGGCTGGGGTCTATCGGGGGTGGGTTCGGGTGTCCGCTCCGGGGTGGGTTCTGCAGTCGGTTCCGGGGTCGGCTCGGGTGTCGGTGCGGGGGTTGTTCCCGGTGTGCCCGCTGTGACCGCTTCTGTACCCGGCTGTGCGGTCGTCTGTGAGTCGCTGCCGTCCTCTGCGTCTGTCAGTAAGCTGTCGCCGTCGTCTTGGCTTTGATCTTTGTTCTGATTGTCATCGTCACTGTTTGCCGTGTCGTTGGAGTTGGCTTTGTCTTTGTTGACTTCGCCGTTGTTTTTGCCGCCGTTGGGTTCGTTGTCATCCGGGTTGCAATCATCGCAGTCGCAATCGTCGTCATGCTCATCGGCGTCGGGGTTGCAGTCGTCGCAATCGCAGTCGTCTTCATGCGGTGGGTTACAGTCGTCACAATCGCAGTCCGCGTCGTGCTCACCGTCGCCTACGGCACCGGGGTCGCCTGCGGCGTCGGGGTTACAATCGTCGCAATCGCAGTCGTCTTCATGCGGATTGACAATCTCTATGGGTTCGTCTGTTTCAAATTCGTCGCTCTCGGCTGTGTCGCCGTTTTTGTTACGTCTGCCGGCGCGGACTCTGACTTTGTAGTCGCCGTCGTCTAAGTCGTCTACGATTATCGTTATCGTGCCGTCTTCGTTCTCTTTGACTTCGTAGTCAAGCTCGTTACCGTCTTCGTCTTTGGCAACCCATTTGCCATCTTCGTCTTTCTCAATGATGATGATTATGACATTTCCGTCTTCGTCTTCAATCTCTATCACATAGTAGTCGTCGTCTTCGTCAACTTCGATTGTGATTATGAGATTGCCGTCTTTGTCGCTGTCAACGTCCACATCCGGTGTCTCGGGTTTCGTGGGAGGCTCTACGGGTGTTCTCGCGCTCGCGCTTGCCGCCGCGCTCGCTCCTATTTTGTTGACCGCGCGAAGCTCGAAGCTGTACTCTGTATCTTCTTCAAGGTTTGTTACAAGATGTCCTGTTACTTTGCCTATGTTCATCCAGTCGCTAAAGTCGCTGTCTGATGCTTTGAAACGGTACTCGTAACGGGTTATCGCGCTGCCGCCGTCGCTCTCGGGAGCTTCCCAATTCAAAATCGCTTTTTTGCTCTCGCCGTTTGCGGTGAAGTTTTGCGGAGCGAAGGGGGCTGTCGGATTGACAATCTCTATGGGTTCGTCTGTTTCAAATTCGTCGCTCTCGGTCGTGACCCCGTTTTTGTTGCGTCTTCCGGCGCGGACTCTGACTTTGTAGTCTCCGTCGTCAAGATCGTCTACGATTATCGTGATTGTTCCGTCTTCGTTCTCTTTGACTTCATAGTCAAGCTCGTTTCCGTCTTCGTCTTTGGCAATCCATTTGCCATCTTCGTCTTTCTCGATGATGATGATTATAACGTTTCCGTCTTCGTCTTCAATCTCTATCACATAATAGTCGTCGTCTTCATCTACTTCGATTTTGATTATGAGGTTGCCGTCTTCGCTGTCAACGTCCACTTCCGGTGTCTCGGGTTTCGAGGGAGGATTGACAATCTCTACGGGTTCGTCTGTTTCAAATTCGTCGCTCTCGGCGGTGTCGCCGTTTTTGTTGCGTCTGCCGGCGCGGACTCTGATTTTGTAGTCTCCGTCGTCAAGGTCGTCTACGATTATCGTGATTGTTCCGTCTTCGTTCTCTTTGACTTCATAGTCAAGCTCGTTTCCGTCTTCGTCTTTGGCAATCCATTTGCCATCTTCGTCTTTCTCGATGATGATGATTATAACGTTTCCGTCTTCGTCTTCGATCTCTATCACATAATAGTCGTCGTCTTCATCTACTTCGATTGTGATTATGAGGTTGCCGTCTTCGCTGTCAACGTCCACATCGGGTGTCTCGGGTTTCGTGGGAGGCTCTACGGGTGTTCTCGCGCTCGCGCTTGCCGCCGCGCTCGCTCCTACTTTGTTGACCGCGCGAAGCTCGAAGCTGTACTCTGTATCTTCTTCAAGGTTTGTTACAAGATGTCCTGTTACTTTGCCTATGTTCATCCAGTCGCCATAGCTGCCGTCTGATGCTTTGAAGCGGTACTCGTAACGGGTTATCTCGCTGCCGCCGTCGCTCTCGGGAGCTTCCCAATTCAAAATCGCTTTTTTGCTCTCGCCGTTTGCGATGAAGTTTTGCGGAGCGGAGGGGGCTGTCGGGTTGACAATCTCTACGGGGTCGCTCTCGAAATCAGCAGGGCTCTGGTAGTGTATGCCTATTTTGTCTCGTCTGCCGGCGCGGACTCTGACTTTGTATGTGCCGTCGTCAAGGTCGTCTACGATTATCGTGATTGTGCCTTCGTCCTCGTCGTGAATAACGTCGTAGTCAAGCTCGTTGCCGTATCTGTCTTTGGCTCTCCATCTGCCGTCTTTGTCTTTCTCGATGAGGATGATTATGATATCGCCTGTGTCTTCATTTTCAATCTCTATCACATAGTAGTCAGCGTCGTCTTGCTCGTCAATGATGATAATTAAGTCGCCCTCTTCGCTGTCAACTGTCACCTCGGGTACTGAGGGGTCTTTGAGTATTGTAATGGCCTTCGCGCTTGCCGCCGCGCTCGCTCCTACTTTGTTGACCGCGCGAAGCTCGAAGCTGTACTCTGTGTCTTCTTCAAGGTTAGTAACAAGATGTCCTGTTACTTTGCCTATGTTCATCCACTCGCTGTAGCTTCCGCCCTCGGCTTTGTAGCGGTACTCGTAATGTGTTATCGCGCTGCCGCCGTCGCTCGCAGGCGCTTGCCAATCTAAAATTGCTATGTCACTACCGGCCGATGCCGAGAAATTCTGCGGAGCGGAAGGCGCTGTCGGATTGACAATCTCTATGGGTGGGTTGCTGTCATTCGTGTCGCTCTCGGCTGTGTCGCCGTTTTTGTTGCGTCTGCCGGCGCGGACTCTGATTTTGTAGTCTCCGTCGTCAAGGTCGTCTACCACTATCGTGATTGTTCCGTCTTCGTTCTCTTTTACTTCGTAGTCAAGCTCGTTTCCATCTTCGTCTTTGGCAACCCAGTCGCCGTCTTCGTCTTTCTCGATGATGATGATTATAACGTTTCCATCTTCGTCTTCAATCTCTATCACATAGTAGTCGTCGTCTTCATCTACTTCGATTGTGATTATGAGGTTGCCGTCTTTGTCGCTGTCAACGTCCACTTGGGGCGTCTCGGGTTTTGAAGGAGGATTGACAATCTCTATGGGTTCGTCTGTTTCAAATTCGTCGCTCTCGGCGGTGTCGCCGTTTTTGTTGCGTCTTCCGGCGCGGACTCTGATTTTGTAGTCGCCGTCGTCTAAGTCGTCTACGATTATTGTGATTGTGCCGTCTTCGTTCTCTTTCACTTCGTAGTCAAGCTCGTTGCCGTCTTCGTCTTTGGCAACCCAGTCGCCGTCTTCGTCTTTCTCGATGATGATGATAATGATGTCGCCTGTATCTTCGTCTTCAATCTCTATCACATAATAGTCGTCGTCTTCGTCAACTTCGATTGTGATTATGAGATTGCCGTCTTTGTCACTGTCAACGTCCACATCGGGTGTCTCGGGTTTCGAGGGCGCCTGTGGCAGTGATGGATCTATGAAGTTGCCTTCTAATTCGGATGCCGAAAAGTTCGTTCCGATGTCATGGTTGTTGACGCCGTATTTCAAACCCCAACTCCAGTTGTCGTCTGTTGATGCTGATATTCTTTCGCGGTAATAATCGAACAGAGCCGTGCCTTCCATTATCATATATTCAACTTCATCCGTGGCTGTATTGTTTTTGAAGATAATGGGATTTTCGGGGTTAATAGAGACTCTATTCAAACCATATCCTTGATCAGCAGTACCCTTACGGGTAAAAATTCCGCCGCCGTATTTTGCCGTGTTGCCGCTGATCTCGCCGCCTGTCATGTTGAACGTTCCGAAGACAGACACGCCGCCGCCGCAGCTTGATTGCCCGCCGCCGCCTGAGCCCGTTGCCGAGTTGCCGCTGATTTTACCGCCGTTCATAGTGAATGTGCTGCTGCTATAGACATATACGCCGCCGCCGCATGCGTTATCCGCCGTGTTGCCGCTGATTTCGCCGCCTGTCATGCTGAATGTGGCGTTGTTTTGTACATTTACGCCGCCGCCGTCGCCCTTTGCACTGTTGCCGCTAATCACACCGCCGGTCATGTTGAACGTTCCGTAGTTGACATACACGCCGCCTCCGTAGCCCGTGTTGAGACCGTACCATGCCGTGTTGCCGCTGATTTCGCCGCCTGTCATGTTAAACGTGCCGTAGACGATCTCCACGCCGCCGCCGAATCCATATACATCGTTGTTGCTGATTTTGCCGCCAATCATGTTGAACGTTCCGCCGGAGACCTTCACGCCGCCGCCGGAGGTGGTGTATAATGTTGGGTTGCGGCTGCTGTAAATACTATCCCTTGTCAGCGTTATGCCGTCGCCCAGCGTCAGTGTGCCGTTTCTTACTTCGAAGTGCCTGCGGTCGGCGCTTAGCGTTAATGTAATCGGGATAGAGGAACTAATTTCGACTTCCCCGTATATGGTAATCAAGCTCATGAGACGTATCGTCGCGGGTTGCTTCTTGAAGTTTGCCAGCGCGATCGCGTTAAGAAGCGCCGTTAGGTCGTTTACAGTCGACGGTACTACGCACTTGCAGTCTTCTTCAAGCTTGCCGCATTTTGGGCAGGGCTCTTCGCATACGCAGTCGTCTTCGAGCTCGCCGCAGTCTTCGCAGGGTTCTTCGCCTCCTGCGGAGGCGCACTCGCACTCGTCTTCAAGTTCGCCGCACTCGAAGCAGGTTTCGGGGTTTGCCGCTGCCGGGGGTTCAACGCCTCCTGCGGAGGCGCATGTGCAGTCGTCTTCAAGCTCGCCGCACTCAGAGCAGGGTTCTAAGCCCCCCCCGTGGTGGACTCGCATACGCAGATGGCTGTCTCTTCGCCGCAATCTGCGCACAGCTCGCTGTGGTCCGCAAGCGTGACTGTGAACGAGCTCATCATTACCATTGCCAGTAGTATTGCCATGATTCTTTTTAGTGTGTTTGCTTTCTTTTCTCTCTTTTTCATTTTTTTGTTCTCCCTTTATTTTTTATGTTTTTATTTTTTTTTGCGGCTTTGTTTGCCGTCTGATGATACTGTAGCACATCTCTTTTCAAAATGTGTGAAAGTTGGCAGAATTGCCAAACATTTTTTTATTTAGGGTTTGCGATAAGGGCGGTTTTTTGCGTTTTTTATGAGAGAAACGCAGCATTTGCAGTCGTTTGAGGAACTGTTTCATTATGAAACAGTTCCTCTTTTGAGTTGGCGTGAAAAACGAGTTTTGGGGGGTGGTGAGGAGAGGCGGGTGGGAGCTTTGGGCGGCGATCATAGCGGCGGTCATAAAAATCATTCCGAGAGCGGAGCATGGATGCGGAGCGTCCGATCGTTTGCGCATGGATGAACGCAACTGATCGGGGAGGAATGATTTTATGACCGCTGC
>WRMH01000022.1 GCA_009777235.1 Oscillospiraceae bacterium | reverse complement strand
ATATAAGCTACTCGTTTTCCGTCGCTTTTCTTTTCTCACATTAAATGCACCTTGATTTTTAGCCATTTCCCAGAGTAAACGCAATCCACCATTCTACTGTTGCTCTTACTTTGGGAATTTACGCTTTAATAAGAATCTGACAGCAGGAACTCCCGGATATTCTGATGCTATATCCCGTCACGGACGCCAACGAATCAGGATGAAGTTATACCTTGAATGCCAGTTTATATTGAAACGGCAGCCCGCCACCAACGTGACGGGCTGTTTTATCCGCCTTAGCCGGGACTTGAACCCGGATTCCGACCCTAAAAACAGGCGTTTGCGAATCTCCTGCAGTAGCCATCTTTAAATGGCGGCCGGGTGTTACTCCTTTTAATCGCTTACCACTACTAAGATTTTTGAAAAACTATTTGATAATATTTGAGTTGTAATTCTGATTGATCCATTTTTGCAGGGCGTCCGGGGAGATCAGAAACTTCCGCCCGATGGTCATTTTCGGGAACCCTCTGGTATGTATGATCTCATAAGCCTTATCCCTGCCGCAGCAGAATATACACATAATGTCCTTTATCGTGTAAAAGGATTGCACATCCCGCGCTTCAAAGCTAAACTCTTTATTCATTTAAAATCAACGCCTTTCATACTGCTTTCACAGCGTCATTCTGCGCTGTTAAAAATAGTATGACTTTTTTGTTTTAAAACGGCGGTGATTTTTCAGAAATAATTTACGGATTCAGCCAGGCGATCAGATTGACCTGCTGGATCCCGTCATGATCGCCCGTAAAATCATCCAGCGTGATCAGATATTTCGGATAATTATCTTTGATTTGCTTAAACGGTGACAGCTCCCGTTCCAAGGTGCTTTCGTCCAGCACGGACGCCGAAACCTGATAATATTCAGTTTTCTTATCCCGGACGGCGACAAAGTCAACCTCTGTGCCGCGTCCAGATTTGCCGATGTTGACGGTGTAACCGCGTCGCAAAAGCTCCAGGTAAACGATGTTTTCGATCTGATGACCGATATCCTTGTTCGTTGTCCCGAGTATCATGTTCCGCAGACCCGTATCGCAAATATAATACTTGCTTTCAGATTTGAGGTGCATCTTTCCTTTTATATCATAACGATTCACTTTATAAAAAAGGTAAGCGTCGGCGAGTGCTGACAAGTACGTATCCACCGTAGCGGATCCGGTTGGACGGCCGGCGGAGGTCAGCGTGTCCGCTATTTTTTTTGCGGAGACCGGGCTCCCCACATTGCTTGCCAAAAAGCCTGCGATTGATTTTAACAGCGTAATGTCATTAAGTCCTTCCCGCGTCATGACGTCTTTGACTAAAACGGTATTGTAAATCCCCTCTAAATATTGGCTGTGGGCAAGGGAATTGTCAACGAAACGGGCGGCGTAAGGGAATGCGCCCATATTCATATATTGATTAAAGCGTTCGCGCTTATCAGAGGTTTTCACCGCTTCACCATATTCCGCAAAGGAAAGCGGCAGCATATCGATTTCGATGTACCGGGCGGTCAGCTTGGTGGCGAGCTCGCCCGACAACATATAGGCGTTTGACCCGGTGATATAAATATCGACATTTTTTCTAAGATAAAGGCTCGATATCGTTTTTTCATATTCCTTGCAGTTCTGGATCTCGTCAATAAAAACATAGGTCCATTTGGTTTTCAGAATCCGGGCTTTCACATATTCGTGCAGCTTCTTATGATCCAAAAGCTCGGAATAGTCTTCATCCTCTAAATTGACAAAGACGATCTGCTCGTCGGTGATGCCGTCCGCTTTCAGGCGTTCGATGTATAAATCAAACAGCGTGGATTTTCCGCACCGGCGAACGCCGGTGACGACCTTGATCATTTCCTCTTCCCGCCACATGACAAGCTGGCCTAAATACGCTTTGCGCTCAATCAGTTTATTCATAACAAAGGGTTCTCCTTTTGGGGTGTAGTTGGCTTCGCTTGTTGCTACCCTTATATATTATAGCAAACACTTGCAAAATATGCAAGTGTTTTTTGGAATAGGCAAATACTGGCTGCGATTTAGACCGTTTTTCCTGCAAAACATCTCTCAATATTTTTATGGCCGTATCATAGTTTTTATAAAAACCGAGGAGGAATATTCAAAAAGGGTTACAATCCTTACTTTGGCACTGCATCGTCAACACTGAATTGATGAACCGCCCCCAGCTGCAAAAAGCCGTGTAATTTTAGGAATAGCCGTGAAAAGATTGCTTGAATATTTTTAGTCCTTTATTTTATTGTTTTTAAGAATGATGAACCGCCCCCAACTCTTTTTTCATTTTAGAATAATAACTTTGCCCCATTTGTTTCCGTTTAACTAATTCATGATAAAGTTTTTCAAATTCGATACAAAAAGAAATCGCATCCGTTGATTTTCGTCTATCCTCAATAAGTGGCATTATCGCTTTGTATAGCTGAATTGTAGGTTCGCCAGAAAGACGATAAAAAACTTCGAAATCGTAAACGCCCAAATTTATACCCGCCGCGAGTCTTTCCATGTTCCTTAAATATGAACGAGTTTTTTCTTTTATCTCAGGATTATCTTTATACTTTTCATCGCTTGTTGTTATGGTTTCAAGGCTTCCATATGTTTTGTTTATTAAGTCTCGTAACGGCAGACCAGAATCATTGCTAATACTGTGATAAAATTCTATAGTAGATTGCTTTTTTCCGCTCATGGTCAGCAAGAAATGTCTTGCGCGCTATCAGTACCGCAAATTATGACTTTTTTTGAAAAATCGGCTGTGATTTTCGCGTAAATCTCCCTATTTTATTTTTCAAGGGGCGATTTAGCCTGTCGCCGTGCCGGTTCAGGGACTTTTCCCCTCTCCCTATCCGTTCGATTTTGATCGTTTTAGGCAGTGGTTTTCAGGAAACAGAGACCAAATCCTGGTAAATCAGATTTTTGATTCCAACAGATTTTTCAGGAAAAATGCGTTTTGTCAGCGGGCGCTGAAAATAAAATTAACCTCCTTTCGCGCAAAAGCAAAGAGTCCGAAAACCCTGATATATCAAGGCTTCCAGGCTCTTTGGGCTTGGCAGGGGCAGAAGGACTTGAACCCTCGACCTACGGTTTTGGAGACCGCCGCTCTACCAACTGAGCTATACCCCTACATTATTGTTGATTTTTGTACTTTAACACATTTCGCAAGCAAATACAATAGGGAAAGCTGGGTAAATTCCCGCCGTACAAAACCGGGTAAATCCCGCCGCCTTGTTTTCGCCTTGTTTTATTATATAGGTTTTGTGGGTCGCGAATTTGGGGAACGAGTACCCGCTAATGCTTATTAGCAAATGTTAAACAAATAAATAACCAATAAGCGGACTTACAAAAATAGCCAAATAAATTAAAGTAATCCACGGCTGATAATCTACATAAAAACCTTTGAAACTCAAACTCCACGGGTGCTTTATTATTACCCAACCAACTACATCAAAAACAATGCAAATCCCCGCCCATATTGCTCCTGTTATCAGAGCTTCCCCAATAGTAGGCACTTCAAGCCCGCTCATATAAAGCCACCCGAACAGCGTGAACAAGATTATATTATAAAGCGGATGCCACGGTTTTGTTTTTTCGTACCCTTCACCCATTCCGTCCTTGTCCATAGGTTTCATGTGCAAAACATAGATGTTAAAAACAGTATGCCCAATCCCGACGACAGTCACAATAATGTAGCATATCCAAAACCATAACATTGACATTCCGAAATTTTCCACTGCTTGAACCTCCGAAAATATAAATTTTCTTACCCACGTCCCCACGCCCAGCATAACCACCGAACGCAGACAACATTTCTACTCTATTACAACACATAAAAGCCGAGGTGTCAACACCTTTTAATAAAGTTTGAAGCCGATTGAAACCGACCGTTCCGACTATCCAAACAGTCAAGGGGCGAGTAGTATTTTCGCGTTTTTGGGCGTACGTATTTTTCGCGCTTTTTAGGCTGCGTTTGAAAAAATGCCTAAAAAATCACTCGTCAGACAACGCAATACCCAATTCTGTGAGTTGTTTATCGTCAACAACGTCGGGGCAAGCGGTCATAAGCTCCGATGCGTTTTGCACTTTTGGAAACGCAATAACATCGCGAATGGAACTTAGCCCCGCAAGGTGCATGACAATACGGTCAAGCCCATAGGCGATACCGCCGTGCGGGGGCGCGCCGTATTTGAACGCTTCGATAAGGTGTCCGAACTGCTCTGCGGCATCCTCGTCCGAAAACCCCAAAGCGCGAAACATACGCTCTTGCATTTCGGGTGTGTTTATGCGAATAGAACCGCCGCCAAGCTCACTGCCGTTTAACACAATATCATACGCTTTGGCGCGGCAACGCGCTTTGTCTGTCTCAATCAGCTCTGCGTCCTCGTCCATCGGAGCCGTGAATGGGTGGTGCTTTGCGACAAATCGCTCGTCCTGCTTGGAATATTCAAACAACGGGAAATCAGTTATCCACACAAACTTATGCGTTTTGCCGTCTATCATATCAAGCCTTTTTGCAAGCTCACAGCGCAACGCCCCCAAAGAGGCAAAAGTCACATCGTCGTCACAGTCCGCAACGATAAGAACAAGCCCGCCGGCAGCAGCTCCCGCTCTTTCAAAAACCGCGCGGTTTTCTTCGCTTGTTAAAAATTTGGCGTAAGATGAAGAGTAGCTGTCGTCTCCGGTCGGGTAGCTTTCGTTAAATTTCGCCCAAGCAAGCCCTTTTGCGCCATAGGTTTTCACAAATTCCGCAAGCGCGTCTATTTGCTTTCGCCCCATAGCTCCGCCACCTGGAACATATATCATTCTCACGCTGCCGCCGGAGGAGATAGCATCCGAAAATACTTTAAACCCGGAATTTCTTACAATATCGCTGATGTCCGAAAGCTCAAGCTCGAACCTCAAATCGGGCTTGTCGGAACCGAACCTGTCCATAGCCTCACGCCAAGTCAAGCGCATCATCGGCAAAGCGACGTCAACGCCAATCGTTTCGGAAAACAATCTCTTCAAAAACCGCTCATTTACCTCTATGACATCTTCAATGTCAACAAATGACATTTCCAAGTCTATTTGCGTAAACTCCGGCTGACGGTCTGCGCGTAAGTCCTCGTCGCGAAAACAGCGGGTAATCTGCATATATCTATCAAAACCGGCAAGCATTAAAAGCTGTTTGTACTGTTGCGGCGACTGCGGCAGCGCATAGAATTTGCCCGGCTGCACACGGCTTGGCACAAGGTAATCACGCGCTCCCTCGGGCGTTGATTTTGTCAACATCGGCGTTTCAATTTCAAGAAAACCATTCTCGTCAAAAAAATCACGGGCAATCTTAACCGCCCTATGACGCAGGGCTATATATCTTTGCATATCCGGGCGGCGCAAGTCGAGATAGCGGTATTTTAGGCGGAGCGTATCGTTCACATCAGAGCCTTCTTCTATCTCAAACGGCGGCGTTTCGGCTTTTGCCAATATGCAAAGTGATGTAACCTCAAGCTCTACGTCGCCCGTAGGCAAGTGTGGGTTCTTTGCCGACCTCTCGCGCAAAATACCATGAGCCCAAACGACAAATTCACTGCGCAAAGTGACGGCTTCTTCAAATACAGCTTTTTTCGTATTTTCGTCAAACGCAAGCTGTATAATTCCGCTCCGGTCGCGCAAATCTATAAATACAAGCTGTCCGAGGTCGCGTCTGCGCTGCACCCATCCGCATACCGACAGTTCTTTGCCGACATCATCAATGCGTGGTTGCCCGCAATACATACTTCTTTTTCCGTGCGCGTATGAGATCATAGTAACACTCGTCCCTTTCGTTTTGGCAATAATGCCGATGAAGTATATCATTTTCCCGCGATAACGTCAACTTTCGTTACAGCCCCTCCCCCGCAGGGGGAGGTACCCCCAGCTCGAAAGGAGTAAGTATAACCGCCGCGTAAAATTCGGGGTAGATAGTTGACGTATGTGGCTTGGTAAGGCATAATATACATACAAACCGGAAGCGAGGTATATACATGGCAAGCGAACGGAAACCGCTTCAGCGCGACCAAGCGTTAATAGGTATACTGGAAAGACTTGCCGGAGAGCTAAGGCAGCAAGATGAAACGCTCGCGAGCCTGAGTGAACGTCAAAACAACTTGGCTACGGCCATAGATTCGACGGGTATCAATCTTCGCGGCAAGCAAGTGGAGACACAACAATCATACGACAAGCTATATGAAGCTATATCGCACTACCGCTCCAATATGCTCAGCTTAGTGAACGAACAAGACCGCATTACAAAAGACATCGAAGAGCTGCGAAAAGCCGTGAAAACAGCAACCTACGCATTAGATATTACAAACCAAAAGCTAATCGGTTTAGATGAGCGTTTATCCGGTCATGAGAAAAGCTCAAATACCTATTATCAGCAAGCGGGAAAGCAATCCGAGCTTTTCCAAAACGCGCTCATTGATTCGGGCAGAAGTTTTGCAAAGCTCCATACCGATACGGAAAAACATCTCGCGGAGCTGCACAACGAAACTGCGCGTCAGTTAGATAAATTCCAGCATGAGACCTTGCGCCGCTTACTGCTGCTCGACGGTATAGTAACATCTCTGCAAACGCTTCTCGTGCGCACCGAGCCGAGAAAGAAAAAACCGCTCTGGATTGTGAGAGCCTTTGCCCGGATGCGCGTATTTTTCAAATATAAGGTACCTTCGTTTTTTATGAAACGCAAATAAGAAACCGTAGATATTTTATCCGCACGGATGCGCCGCGTGTCCCCGAAAATGGGGAAAAAGCAGCCTTTTTAGCAAAATGGTCTGGGGTGTAACTATAAAATTACCAAATATTGGCTATACTTAGCAAATAATCCTTGACAGGCGGTGTTAGTTTGCATAGAATTGATGTGACAAAGGACTTTTCCGCAAAACAAGGAATTCCTTGTTTGGAAAAATTTACTTGAAAACTCAAAATATTACCGGGAGGTTTTAGACATGCCGGATAAACAAAAAGACAGCAAGATTATGTCCATGCTCGAACGTAAAGGCATTATCAAAAAATCAGATGATGCACAGTCCGACGCTGCTCTTGGCGAGCGGGAGATATATAATCCCGACATCAAGCCGATATTTGATCAGAGAGAGGACGTCGTGACGGTAAAGACAGCGCCCCGGCAGCCTGTGCCGGGCATGTCAACGCCGATATTTCCGTCGGATAGCGATGACGGCACACAGCAAGATTCTCTCGACGACGCCAAAGCAGAGGCTGCTTCATCGGCACAAAGCGCGGCTTATGCGCCTGCCGCCGCCGAGCGGTCCTCCGCACCCATCACAGCACAGCCCACGCCTCTGACAGCACCGCCCGCGCCACTCTCCGTGCCGCCCCCCTTGTCTGCGCCTCCGCCCGAGCCAATGCCCGCACCAATTCCACAGCCTGAGCCTCAAAAATCTTCGCCATTTAGCGGCCTTAACATTTTCAGAAACGGCAACTCTTCCGCAGAGGCGTCCCCGCCGGAGCCTATCGCTAAAGAAAGCGAGCAACGCCCGGAAAATTATACCGACAGATACCTCAACGTCAAAGAGCTTTACGATGCTCTTGCCTTGCGCTCAAAGAAAACAGACACCATATACCTTATTGAAGAATATCTGCAAACCCTGCCGGGATCACTGCCTGACTCGCAGCGCCGCGAGATCGTTTCCAGATTGCTTGCAGCTTCCGGTTTTGATTTCGACCTGCTCATGGGAGACGGCGTTTTGCGCGTAAAGATGCTCAAGGAGTATGCCGAAAGATTTGCGCGTCATACAGATGATTATATTGCCGCGCGTCAGGCGGAGCTTGAAGAGCTCGATCAACAGATGCTTCGCACACGCAGGCTCATTGAAAATCGTAAGGAGCTGCACAAGAAGCAATTTTACACGATCGAGGCAGAGGCTCAGCGTTTGAAAGAAATTCTGACGTTTATTTCCGGCTAAACCCGACAAACCTACAATCAGCGCGAAAAATCGCAAGGTTGTTTCGCGCTGTTTGCAACTGCAAATCTTTATTACAGTTGACCCTTTTGCCCAAAAGGCTGTTTTTTATCCCAAAATCCCCGCGGATTTAGCCGAATTTAACCGGGTTTAGCGTTAAAATCAGCGTTACTATGTGAAAAGAGAAAGAGGTGATGTGATGTGCGCAGTTATAAACTTACTGATTTTGGCAAAACATTGATTGTCGTACTGCTGATGGTTTTGCTTTTTGTAATCTCTGTCTTTGCGCTCACGATAGGCTCTTGCTCGCGTGTTTCTCCGCCGACAGACGATTTGCCGCAATCTTCTCCGTCACCGCAAAACGGATACGAGATTACCCCAACTCCGCCTATCACCCCAAATCCTTCACCCGGTAATGTAACGCCATCTCCTGCCCCGGATTCTTTGGAAACAGCAAAACCGCCGAGTACCCCAGACCCCGATCGCAACGGAGATGACGGCAACGGAAATGATATTCGAGAAACGGGCCCCGTCGGTCTTAACATAGCAGAGGGCACAATGTCATTTCTCTTTTCGCCACAAAAGCAAGATTCCTTAGACGATGATACCGCGTCAATGCTTAGCGAGTTTTTATCGTCGCCAAAAAACACGAAAGACGCTTTGATTCAAGTTGAAATGCCCGGTCTTGACGATGACACGATTTCCGTTTTGTTATCTGCCGTCACCACCGCTTTTTCTTCTTATGGCGTGCCGCTTAGCGATATAGTGTACATCAAAAACACATCTGAAGTAACGGAGCACTATTTTGAAGTCAAACTTTCCTACTACACGCCCACTGAGAGCAAATAAAATTCCCGATGGCAAATAGCCGCGCCACTCATTAAAACGCACAGCCGAAGCGGTTAAAAAAGCGCACAGCCGAAGCAATCCGGGATGATGGGTAAAAAAAGTTGACAAAGCATGGTTGTTTTGAGTATAATCAAACTCCGCAGTCTGCGCAGAGATGGCGGCATAGCTCAGATGGCTAGAGCATGCGGTTCATACCCGCAGTGTCACTGGTTCAATTCCAGTTGCCGCTACCATTACATATCCCCATATTTACGCGCCGGCCCGTTGGTCAAGTGGTTAAGACATCGGCCTTTCACGCCGGAAACACGGGTTCGAGTCCCGTACGGGTCACCACGCGACGCAAACAATCCGAACGCCCCGCCGATGATCAAATCAATCGCAGGGCGTTTGGGGTTTTTTCCAATGTCCGCAGATATGAAATAATTTCCACTTTTTAGTTTTCGGGGTTTGGGTATTAGCATAAAACCTCGTCTTTTTATTGGTGTGGTTATGCCGCCACTACACCTGCAAGTGCGTTTTGAGAGCTTCTTGCAAAATGCTTGAAAAATTAACGTGCGCAGCTTCCGCCTCATGATTGAGCCATGCGGGTATTGATAATGTTTTCTTCACGGCGCGGTTATCGAGCTTTCTTTTATAATCCGTTGTATCCGCTTTAATCAAAGTCACGAATGCCGGGTCTGCGTAAGTTAATGCGGATGAAAAATTTGGTTTTGGAATAGGTTCTTTGTCGCTCTCTAAGCCCCAAAGTGTCATCGCTAAAACATCTTCCGCCATTTCCAACGCTTCAAGCAAGTTTTTTCCGCAAGTGTAACAACGCGGAATGTCCGGGAAAATCACGTCATATCCGCCATCTTCTGTGGTCTCAAAAACTGCCGGGTAAATATACTTCATGGTAAACCTCCTATGATTCATATTAAAGGTTTGCAGGGTTTATTCCATCCCTGCGTCTCTCAAAATTCGTTTAGCTGTCCTATCATTGATTTTGCTCCCGTGTGGTATTGGGATTTTGTATTTAGGGTTGTCCGGGCGATATGCCTTTCCATGAGGATTACCGCCCTCTACTACAAATCCGCCTTTTCGTAGCTTTCGTACTAGCTCTGTACGTTGCATTTCCTCACCTCAAAAACACAATAACACGTAAATTACGTGTTTGTCAAGCGTTTTTGCCTATTTTCACATCTGGTTTCGCATCCGTCATCGCCGGATCACAGTTGTAACGATACCGCGGCAACCAACGCAGCAGTGCTATCGAAACGCACATCATGAACACCGCAATTGGCACAGTCAGCGCAAAGGCGTGAATATCACCCAGTAATCCTTTTTCGTTCCATAACGCTCCGTATACAAAAAACGATGAGGGTAAATGCAGGCAAATCCTCAAATCAAACCGATATAAGATTATCAGCGGCAGCAAGAGAGAACCTCCGTATATCGCGGCTTGAGGTAGGGCTTGCGGGACAAACAGCGACAAACACCCAAGCAACACGGCAAACGTGACAGAGCCAATCAGCACGCCGGCATATTGCGCGAGCGCATATTGCCAAAGCGACCAAGCGGCGGGAGCCTCGGCAAACGCGGATAGGCAGCGTATGGATTCCGCCTCGCTTGGAAGCGGGAGGTTTGCTTTTAGAATAAGGCAATCAATCAAAAGCATACACGAGGTGAACACCACAGCGAATATCGCCCCTGCCACAACCTTTCGGAAAATGATGCCCCTTATGCCAAAGCGCGATGCCTTGAGCGGGATAATCATATTGCCGCTCCATTCCATTGCGTAAAAAGGAATCAGAAGTATGCCAAGAGCCGCGGGGATTATCCAGTTAAACTCGCCATCGCGCAACAAGAACAGCCACCCGGTGTCATAAACAAAGGAAGTCCCCTCTCTCTTTAAATATTCGTATTGCTCGTATATTCTCAATATGGCGGCTTGTTTTGCCATAGCCGCAAGATAACGGTCGGTGTGTGCATACATGACATCTGCTTCAATCAGCCCCTGCCCGTAGGCACTGACTATATCGTCACGCTCTGCTATGACTGTGGTAACTTCGAAATATTCAGCTATCACATAAGCTTCTTTTTCTCGCGTCAGCGCCCCCTCCAGCACCTTGTGATATTCTATATATGGCGCTTCGCCCGGCAGTGCGTCAAGCGGCAGATAACCGTTGAGAAAAAAGAAAGTTAATGCAGCCTGTAGCAGAAAAAAAGAGATAACAAAGCACAGGGTTTGTTTCGAGAGCAGCTTGCAAAGCTCGCCAAAAAATGCTTTCATTGCGTCACCTCAATCAGAGTTTTCGGTTTATATTTGCGTCCGGCGGAGAGCATTTTTCCCCACACAGACAGCAAGGCGGTTGCAACAAGCGCGACCGCACTGGGGGCAAAAAGCATAGGTATGGGAAGCCCGGCTATATTTACCATTTTGAAATTGTTCAAATACATCCCCGGTGAAATCAAATAAATAGGATTCCAAATCTGCGAAATCTGCCGAAATTGAATCTGACCTTGCGTGATTCGGTAAAACGGATTTGTTACATCGTGCATAGAGGCGGCGGCGTAATACCACGCAAATAGCACGCCAAACACCGCGATTGCCACGCAAAACCCCGCAAAACGGTTTTGCGTGAGCAATGCCCCGCAGGCGGACAACAGGCACAGAAACAAAGTCAGCAGCGTCTGGATGCCTATGATAAGCAGCATGGTTTGGGGCAGCGTAATCGAAAACGGGCATAATTCAAGTCCGGGTATGCTCTGTATTGGCGCGGAAAGCCACTTGTTTGATGAAAAGCTGTCAATGTTCCAAATCCACCATATGAGCCAGTACAATGCCGTCAAAAATAGCGAAAAAATAAAAATCGCGCATATTTTCTTCATGTAAAGGCAAGACCTACCGTTGCGGCTGGCGTGTACGATGAGATAAACGCTGCTTTCATGCTCCATTGCAAAAAGCGTGGCAGATGCCATCATAGCTGCCAGCATGGGGAGGATATACCACTTGTTCCATACCTCCAATTCGTTGCTTATCCGAGCGAGCAAGCTCTCCCAAGTGAGCGTTTCCATCAAATGCGGCTCGGGCAAATAGAGGTAATGCTCATATACCATGCGGTTATATCTCAGCCAGTATCCTCTCTCGCCCCGCTCTTCAATCTCGCGAATGTTGAAAAGTGCCAGCTCCATAGCAAATTGGCGCTGCCTTTCAACTTGAATCGCGTTGCGAACGCTGTTGCTTAGCCGCATTATCTCCCCGGCGGGGTACGCTTTGCCAATGGCCTCGATATAATACATTTGCGAAAAATCAAAGGCGGAGAAAATCTCATCAACGGTTTGCGTAACGGATTGGTACAGCTCCTGTGTCAAATAAACGTCAGTATCTGAAAAAATCTCACCGCTTTTAATTTGCCTCCTGCCATATGCCGCGCCCTCATACACGCTCAATGCTATTACCGCGATTAAAAGAGTAAGCACTATGCGGCTTCGCAGGAGTTTGCGTATTTCATTTAGCATGGATGTCACCTATCTCATTGCCTCCACTTCTCCCACGGCTACCGCCAATTATGTTGCCAAAATGGTACATATATAAATCGTCCAGCGTGGGAATTGCTCTTTTTGCGCCGTCAATGGGAACTTTTTCCGAATATACCCGAGCAACGGCAAAACTACCATCATATTTCACGGAAAAAACATCAAGGCGCGACTTGAGGGTCTCCGTCTCACTTGCGGGAATTGTGGTCGTCCACATTTTTTCGTCCAAACTTTTAAGATGCTCTTTCAATGTTCCATCTCCAAGCAGCAGACCCTCTTTAATCAGCAATATTCTGTGCGCCAAATCCTCAATATCCGACACGATGTGCGTCGCCAGAATGATAATCCTCGAAGAAGCCAATTCAGTGAGCATACTCTTAAAACGCAAGCGTTCTTTGGGATCAAGCCCTGCGGTTGGCTCGTCAAAAATCAACAGTTCCGGATTCCCAAGCAGTGCCCCCGCAATCCCCAGACGCCGCTTCATGCCGCCCGAATATTTGCCGACCTTTTTATGCCCCTCGCTGTGCAAGTTCACTTTTTCGAGCAAATCTTCAATTTCCCGCCGCGCTTCTCCTCTATCCTTAATACCTTTGAGGGAGGCAAAGTACGAGAGCATTTCCCGACCCGAAAAGTGGCGGTACATACCCACATTCTGCGGCAGATATCCTATGCGCATACGGTATTTCGCGCCCAAATCCCAAATAGATTTGCCGTCGCATAAGATATTTCCTCCGGTTGGGCTCAGGCAGTCCGCGAGCATATTCATCAGAGTAGTTTTGCCCGCGCCGTTCGGTCCGAGAAAGCCATATATGCCCGGACGCAATGTTAAATTCAAGGGTCGTACCGCCACATTCTTTCCGTAATTCTTGCACAGATCAAGCAATTCCAATTTCACGAATGTCTCTCCTTTTTCCCTGATGGCGGAATTTTTAGCTCCTTTACTAATGAACTCCGATGATTGATTTATCTGGTTGGCGGAAATTTTACATCAACAAGCCGCATATCGCTGCCGTCCGCGGATATCAACACAAACGCTTCCCTATTTACCAGTGTAATTGCAACTTTCCCCCAGCTTGGAAAAACCCCGATGGCAAAGACTTGCGCATCCTCCGCAGCCCCGCCAAGCGATTTGAAATCTACCGGCGTAGGATTGCTTCCGTCAATGTTCATCATATATAATTCTCTGTCCTCAAAACTGGTATAGAATATGGTGTCGCCGATTATGTTGTAGTCCATAATGTTTTCCGAAATTTTGATGCGGTCGCCTCCGCCTAAATCCATGGAATAAAGTGTTATCTTTTCCCCGCGCTGTATAAAATAAAGGCGTTCTTGATGGCTCATGAGGTATGATGCGCGGTCAGCTTCTATTACACGGCGGTTTCCGCCATCGGTGTTTATTGCTATTAACTCCAAATTTGGGTTAATGAAGTATATGACGTCGTTTTCGATAAAATAGCCGTGCATAAATGGGTAGCAGTTTGGATATGCGGCAACCAGTTCCCCCGTATTCAAATCGCGAACCTCAAGTTCTTCACGGCTGGTAAAAGTGTACAGCCTGTCGCCATATGCCAAGCTGCTATAATATTCGACGTTTGCCTCGCGATTGAGCATTGCCGCAACCTCTCTAACTCCCATCTCAATCGTAAAGAAAGCGTCATAAGAAGCGGCATCATGTGCATATACGGAGCTTTCAAATGCCTGCAACGCAATCCACTGTTCCGTGATTGCTGCGCAGTTCAAATCGGTATGGCTGCATCCAGGGTCGGCGCAGTTGAGCACGGCTTGCCCCGAGGCTTTATTGATTCTAAACAAATGCGTGTTAATATATACATATGCGTCATGCTCTGTTTCCGCGAAAGGGTAGTTTTGCATCAGATTTCCGCTTGTGTTGCCAATGCCTTGCCCGGTGAAATCTATTTTGCCGCCCTTTGCCCCATAGCCGCACCCATAACTCAAAAACAAGATTGCAAGCAACAATAATCCTGCCGCAAGGTAATGGGTCATATGGCGAAGCGTCTTGTTGTGTGTTCTTCTCATACTAAATATCTCAATTTTGCAAAATCTGTGAGATTTTTATTCCTGCGGATAAAATTTTCCGCATCAACCATAAATCCTTTCCGGTCAAGGAAGTACTCTGACAGTCGTAGGCGGGGTGGAATCAACCTCAAGATGCCACGTTTCGCCAAACTCAACCTTTTGAGGATAGTTGAGCAGCCATATGTTATGCGTCTCTTCGCCAAAATCGGAAAACACATTAGGGGCAAGCGTAAAGCCATAAATAGATTCGCTATCTTCCACCGTATAATCAAGATATATACTGCCGTCAAACGCGGGAGAGGGTCTTCCGTCAACCATCAAGATCATGCGGTAATCTCCGCGCCTTTGCGTAAGTCCGACGTCCAGTGAGCTTCCCGCAGGAAATTCTTGGTATAAATTTGCGTTATTATTTGCGCGGCTGTAAATTTCAAGGTGAGTCGTGCCTTCCTCCGCTTCGCCTATTCGCGTTAGGACACTTTCCTCCGTTTTCGGAAGGTCGTTCCGTGCCGGAACGCCGGATTGTGGGATTACCTGAACCGAGAAAGCCATCGCGGTATGTATGTCGGCCGGAATCATTGAGGGTGCGGAAAGCTTGTTGGTAAATCCCGGAAGAAAGAGAACTGTAATAAATGACGGTTCGTCCGGTGTTGCGATGAGCGGCGTTAGGCGCACTGTTGATATATAGCTTTCGATTGTGTTTGGTTCCAGTTCCATTTCCTTTACAATGATTTCCTCTGTTTCATCCTCAAAGAAAAAAGGCTGGATATATCCGTCAATCAGCAACATTAAACGGCACGTAGCGGTTGGCAGTTCCGTGTCAAATTTGTACTGCAATGTCATATCTATTTCCGGCTTCGAATAGTGATATGTGGCCTCACTATTATATTCCCCGTTAACAAGCGGTATGAATACAACTCCGCCCCAACCCGCGTACCACCACGCCGGAATTTGCGGCGTGGTGGGCGTTTCGGTGCCGTTGTCGAGCCAGTCGTAACGGCTGTTGTCCGTTGGTGCAGGGGTGTTTGTGTTTGCTCCGCTACTACCGCACCCCGCGGTAAACATTACAAGTATTATCAATCCTGCCGTAATACGAAAGAGATTGGTGTTCATTGAGTCCCCCATTGCTTTAAGAGGTTTGTAGAGTTGGTTTAAGTTGCATAACGCGGACATACTATCACAGGGCTTTTCCTATTGCAAGTTGAAATTATAGAAAAACTGATACGTATTGACTTTTGCCCCTCGCGGCAATATACTATTATTACCCGGACATAAGGTTGCCGAAAAACCGGACGGAGGCTTAGCCCAGTTGGTCAGAGCGCTCGCCTCACACGCGAGAGGTCATCAGTTCAAGTCTGATAGTCTCCACCAAAAGAAATCCACAATCAAAGAGGCGCAAAATTTTGAAAATCGGACTTATAGGACTAAACAAAACAGGGAAAACAACGCTGTTTCGCTTGCTCACGGGAAAAGAAGACAGCGGTATAAGCGGCGGAAAAGCCGCCGTGAACATAGGCACATGCTTTGTGCCCGACGAGCGTATTGATTTTTTATCAAAGCTCTATAATCCTAAAAAGACCACATACGCAAAAATAGACTTGGTTGATGTTGCCGGATTTTCGGCAACGGCGGGAACAGGCGGCAGCGCGGAAAGATTTCTAAGTGACGCGCGCTCTTGCGACGCTTTGGTTCATGTGCTGCGGGTCTTTGAGTCAGATAATGCCGCGTTTGATTTGGAAAACAGCGACCCCTCTTTTGATCTTGAGGCTGTCGAAACAGAAATGCTTTTTGCCGATCTGGAGATGATCGAGAAGAGAATCGGGCGTATTCGGCAAGGCAAAAAAATAACCGGCGAACATGAAGCCGAAATCGCGCTGCTTCAGCGTTGTTTTGAAAAGCTCGAAAACGGCGAGCCAATGCGCAGCGTGGAGCTTACAGAGACAGAGCGCATTGCCATCAGGGGCTTTTCTTTCCTTACAGAAAAGCCGCGCCTTGCCGTAGCAAATCTCGGCGAAAATCAGCTTGCAGACAGCGCATGGGAAAACAGCGACAGCGGCGCAAAACTGCAAGCCCTGTGCGGAAAGCTGAGTATTCCGCTCATTTCCCTTTGCGTTGATATTGAATTGGAGATAAGCCGCCTGCCGCAGAGCGACAGAAAAGATTTCATGGCGGATATCGGTATTGCAAAACCGGGAGTTGAAATACTCGCCGGAGCAATCTATGGGCTGCTCGGACATATATCGTTTCTGACAGTGGGCGAGGACGAGGTTCGCGCATGGACGATCGAAAAAGGCACTGCGGCGCGAAAAGCTGCCGGAAAAATCCATTCCGATATTGAGCGGGGCTTTATACGGGCGGAGGTTGTCAAGTATGCGGATATTTTAGAGCTCGGAGCTATGTCAAAGGTAAAAGAAAAAGGGCTTTTTCGCTTAGAAGGCAAAGAGTATACAGTCGCCGACGGCGATATTATCAACTTCCGGTTTAACGTATAAAGCTGCGTAGATTAGCCGACGGTAAATTCGTTTTATGGCATCGCAAAGCCGCAAAAGAGTAAGATTTAGATAGAGCCTTATGGTCTCGCAAAAAGAGCTTCATAAAGATAGGCAGGGGTCAGAAATCAAAACCCCTGCCTTTGACTATCCGTTTTGCCTTGAGCCGTCCGTGCTTGCTTTAGCGCACCTTGGCATCCTCCTTAAAGTGCTTGTTTCCAAAACCGAGCAAAACAAGCCCGATTAAGAACAGTGAAATGATTGACAAAATCGCGTAAGCGGAGCTGCCGCTAATGCCTTTAACGATAGCGTAGAGAGCCGGTCCCATAACCGCGGCAAACTTTCCGAATATCTCAAAGAACCCAAAGAACTCACCGGTATTCTCCGGCGGAATCATTTGGCAAAAATGCGAGCGCGAAATCGCCTGAATACCGCCCTGGACGGTTCCGACCATAAACGCCAATATCCAAAACATTGTGGTCGCGATCCGTATACCCTCTTCTTCAACGCCCGTGCCAAAATAGTTAAGCTCTTCAAGCCCCAGCCCCATGATAAATCCAACAATGCATATCGCCAAATATTCGGAAACGGCAAAGCGTATCATTTTTAGCGAGCCAAATTTATTTGACAGGCTCGAAAACCATATCGAGCACGGAAACGCGACAATCTGAGTAACAAGCAAGGCAAGTATCATGCCGGTTGTGTCAAGACCTAATGTCGCGCCATAAGCCGTTGACATATTTATCACGGTTCCCACTCCGTCAATATAAAAGAAGTACGCGACTATAAAGAACAGGATTTTCTTGTTCTTTGCAATCTTTTTCATTGTAAGCCACGCGTTTTTGAAAGCGGCGCCGATGACGGCCTGACCTTTTGGCTTTTCCAAATTGTATTTTTGCTTGATGTTTTTAAAAAACGGGATCGTAAACACGCCCCACCAAACGGCGGCCAATCCGACGGAAATCCTTGTGGCAAGCTCCACGGTAATACCTATGGTCTCCGCCATCATAATAAGCGCGATACTGACTAAGAAAGGTATTGTACTGCCGCCTATATAGCCCATGGCAAAGCCATATCCCGAGACTTTGTGCATCCTTTCAGATGTCGTGACTTCGGCCAGAAAGCTGTCATAAACCAAGCAGCTTCCCGAAAAACCAATATGCGAAATGGCATAGCCGAGAAGCAAGAGCCACCAATTTGCAAAAAACGCGCTGGCAAATGTAACACCGACGCCAAGTGCAAAAAATATTGAAAACAGCTTCATTCTATACCCTTTAAAGTCCGACAATGCCCCGAGTATCGGTGCTAATACGGCAACGATGAGCATTGCGACGGCTGTGCCGATGCCCCACCAATAATCGCCCTGTTGTCCTGCCGCGTCCGCAACATTCGTAAAAAATATGGGAAAAACAGCCGCCATCATGATTGTAGCATACACGGAATTTGCCCAATCATACATTATCCAGGCTTTTTCCTCTCGCGTAAATTTGATTTTCTTATTTGCGGCGGTGTCTGCGGCGCTATCACAGATATTGATTTTTTGCGGTTGTGAGTTATCCTCCATAATTGTACCCTCCATGACGCTTTTAGTTTTTAACAAAATCACAAGTCTCCCGCTTCTGTAAGCGGTGAGTTACATTATAGACGAAATCAGTGGTGAGCACAAGCTCCAACTGATTTTGTTAAAAACATCACGCGTCACCCATCGCCCGCTTCTTTAATTTTTCCAGCAGCTCTGACGCGCCCTTGACTATCTCTTCCATGCAGGCCGGTTCAAACGGAGATTTTAGCCCCGCTTCGGCAATAACATCGGTAAACCTCAGCGTGCCCGCTTTTTTCGTCAGCTCCAAATAGCTCTTCCAAGCCGCTTTGCGGTCTTTTTCCATCCATATCCTGTATGAAATGGCGCAAATCTGCGCAAGGCAGTAGTCAATGTAGTAAAACGGAAGTTCGTATATATGCGCCTGACGCTGCCAAGCGCCGCCCTTGCCAAAAAACAGATCGCCGTCATAGTCAAGGTGCGGCTTATATTCAAGCTCTAATTTTTGCCACGCCGCCTTGCGCTCGTCGGGCGACATTTTGGGATTGTCATAAACAATATGCTGAAACTCATCTACCATGCAGCCATATGGGATAAACGCCAGAGAATCCGCCAGCTGCATATACAAAAACCGATCAGAGCTTTTTCCAAAAAACAGCCGCATCCAATCCGCCGTAAAAAACTCCATAGCCATCGAATGTATCTCCGCTATATCATATGTACACTCTTTGTATTCAAAAATCTCAATATCGCCGGAAAGATAGGACTTTAGCGCGTGGCCGCACTCGTGCGTAAGCACGTCCACGTCGCCGCTTGTTCCGTTGAAGTTCGCAAAAATGAAAGGAGCGTTATAATTTGGTATATCCGCGCAAAATCCGCCGCCAGCTTTGCCCTCTTTTGCGAGCACGTCAAAAAGCTCGTTTTCCAGCATAAAGTCAAAGAACTCTTTAGTCTCCGGCGATAGCTCATCATACATCTTCTTTCCGGCGGCAAACATTTCTTCGGGTGTGCCGTGAGGCTTTGGATTGCCGTCTTTGAAATAAATCCCCTCGTCATAAAATTTTAGCTTATCTGCATCCAAATCCTTTTGCCTTTGCTCGTGCATCTGAGAGAGGAAAGGCACGAGAGATTTTTTAACTCCGTCGCGAAACAGCTTTACATCCGCCGGAGAATAGCTGTTTCGGCTCATATTTATATACCCATGTTCGACAAAGCTCGAAAATCCAAGTTTTCTTGCCATTTTATCGCGCAGCCGGACAAGCTCGTCAAACTTCTCGTCAAGCTCCTTTGCGTTTTCTAAGAAAAATTCCGTTCGTTTGGCGTGAGCGGCTTTGCGGACATTTCTGTCGGGCGATACCTGGTATGCCGCCAGCTGTGAGAGATTTACTTTTTTGCCGTCAAAATCTAAGCTCGCGGAGGCAAGGAGCTTGCTGTATTTGCTCGAAAGCTCGTTTATCTTTTGCATCTCTTCGATAATCTTTTCATCAAACCCTTTGAGCTTCATTTCGGCATTGACAAACCATAATTCGCCCAACACCTTTTCAAGCTCACCGCGCAGGGGAGAGTTTACCATTTCCTTATAAAAATCAACGCTCGCTTTGGTAAAAAGCGGGAAAATTTCATCAAAAAAGTCGTTTTCCTTGTCATAGTACGCATCCTTTGTGTTTATCTTGTGGCGTATATAGCATATAGCATATAATGTGAAGATGTCATTGTATATGACGCTAAACTCTTTGTGCAGCTTTAATATTTCCGTCGTGCTGTCAGCGTTTCGCACTCCTTGCGCAAGCGCGCCGCATTTTTTAAAAATGTTCTCAGTATCGGGCCGCGCATACGGCATTTTTGAAAATTTCATGTTCATAAAATCCTTTCTCACTCTTAGATAGACAATAGTCCGCCCGCCGCGCTTTATATAAAATACCTTATTTGAGACGAAAATACAAGCAATGTTTCCGATATGTTATATCATTCGCCGAGCGAATATGATATACTACCTATCGGATTTTCTTTCGCAGAATATGGCAGGAGAAAACCCATAAGGAATAAAAATACAGAGGATATAAAATTGGAAGAATTTGAGAAACGCTACGATGGCCTGACCGTCGAAAAAGAAATGCAAAAATATTGGGACGACAACAAGATATACGACTATGCCCCTGACAAGTCGCGCCCGTTTTACTCCATTGACACCCCGCCGCCAACAGTGAGCGGGAGCTTGCACATAGGACACATTTTCAGTTATACGCAGGCGGAAATGATTGCGCGTTACCGTCGTATGCGCGGCTATAATGTTTTTTATCCGTTTGGATTTGATGATAACGGGCTTCCGTCGGAAAGACTTGTTGAAAGAGAGACGGGGATCAAGGCTTGCGACATTTCGCGAAGCGAATTTTGCGATAAATGTATAGAGATAACGCAGCGCTACGAAGCGGAGTTTATGCTGCTGTGGAAGTCTATGGGCTTCTCGTGTGACTGGAATTTGCAGTATTCCACTTGCAGCGCCAATACCCAAAAAATCTCTCAAAAATCTTTTCTTGAACTCTCTGAGGCCGGACACGCGTACATTAAAGAATCGCCCGTGCTTTGGTGCACCGAATGTCAAACATCAATAGCTCAAGCGGAAATGGATTCAAAAGATATTGACTCGCATTTTCATTACATCCCGTTCAGCGTCGAGGGCAAGGTTTTGGAAATCGCGACAACGCGGCCGGAGCTGCTTTATGGTGTGGTCAGCGTTTTTGTTAATCCCGATGACGACCGTTATGCCGGATTGGTCGGAAAAATGGTAAAGGTGCCGCTTTATGACTTTGAAGTGCCGCTCCTTACTGATGAAAAGGTTGCCATTGACAAAGGAACCGGAGCGGTAATGTGCGCCACGTTTGGCGACACAACGGACGTCGAATGGACACAGCAGCATAACCTTACATATAAAAAAGTCGTCTTGCCCGACGGCACTATTGCGGCCGATGTGCCTTTTGTTTCGGGTCTTCGCATAAAAGCCGCGCGAAAAGAGATTGTTCGGCTCTTGGAGGAAAAAGGGCTTTTAATAAAATCAGAGCAGCTTACGCATATCGTGTCAGTTCACGAACGCTGTGGCACCGAGGTTGAAATTATTTATTCGCAGCAGTGGTATATTGACGTGCTCAGCCGCCGAGACGAGCTGCTCGCGGCGAGCGATAAAATAAAATGGTATCCGGCGCAGATGAAAAACAGATATATCAATTGGGTCGAAAACCTAAAATGGGACTGGTGCATTTCACGTCAACGGTACTTTGGCATACCGATTCCGGTTTGGTATTGCAAAAATTGCGCGAAACCGGCTTTTGCGGCCTATGAGCAATTGCCCGTCAACCCTTTGGAAATGGAATATTCCGGTATCTGCGAATGCGGCTGCAAAGAATTTGTTCCCGAAAAAGCAGTTCTCGACACTTGGGCGACTTCTTCCGTTACTCCGCAGTTAAATTTAGATACAGCCGCGCGTTTTGGGATCGAGGACGGCTTTTTACCGATGAGCATGAGGACGCAAGCGCACGAAATTATCCGTACTTGGGCGTTTTATACTATTGTAAAAAGCCTTTACCACACAGGGGAAATACCTTGGTTTGATGCTATGATTTGCGGGTTTGTCCTTGCAAAGCCCGGCGAGAAAATAAGCAAGTCAAAATCCAACGCAAAGCTCTCCCCGCAAGAGCTGATCGCCGAATATTCCGCCGATGCCATACGCTATTGGGCGGCCAATGCGCGGCTTGGAACGGATATGTACTTTGATATACAAGATATGCAAGATTCCTCAAAGCGTCTTATCACAAAACTTTGGAACTCCTCAAAGTTTGTTTTGTCGCACCTGCGCGATTTTGACGCCGCATACCAACCCGCGCATATCCTGCCCGTTGACAGATGGATCATGGAGCGGACAAATGAAGCTATTCTGGACGCCGCAAAATGGTTAGACGTCTATGAGGTCGGCTTGGCGCGAAAGATTGTAGACGATTTGTTTTGGAAGGACCTGTGCGATAACTATATCGAGATCGTAAAGGAACGCTTATATCAGCCGGATATTCACGGAGAAGAGGAACGCAAGTCGGCGCAGTATGCAATTTACTACTGCTTGCTTTGTATTCTCAAGATGTATGCCATATATATCCCTCACGAAACGGAATATATCTATCTCAAAGGATTTAAAGATTTTGTCGGGTTGCCCTCAATCCACTTGACCGAGTGGCCAAAGCCGTCCGATTTTGACGTGGAGATCATCAAATTTGGCGAAACGCTAAAGGACGCGGTCGCCGAGGTCAGAAAGCACAAATCCGAAAACAATCTCTCGATGAAAACCGAAATCGAAGAAGCCGTTATTGCTTGCGCTCCGGAATTTAAGCAGTGGTTTATAGAGACCGAAAAGGATTTTGCCGCATGTACCCACGCGAAGGATATTAAGTACGTTTCTCGCTAAACCCGTCACAGCACGCTGCAAAGCCCGTCACAGCACGCGCTTTAGATATTCCCCCGTGCAGCTTGCCGCGCAGCAGACGGCGGATTCGGGCGTGCCCTCAAACAATATCTCGCCTCCGGCGTCGCCGCCCTCGGGCCCTAAGTCAATGATGTGGTCGGCGGTTTTGATCACGTCCAGATTGTGCTCTATGACGACCACGCTGTTTCCGCAATCGGTCAGGCGGCCGAGCACATCAATCAGCTTGTGGACATCGGCGGTATGAAGCCCGGTCGTCGGCTCGTCAAGCACGTAGAAAGTATTGCCTGTCGAACGCCGGCTAAGCTCCGTAGAGAGCTTGACGCGCTGCGCTTCGCCGCCCGATAAGGTTGTGGAAGGCTGCCCGAGCTTGATGTAGCCGAGACCCACATCAATCAAGGTGGTGAGCTTTTGGCGTATCTTTGGCAGATTTTCAAAGAAATCCAATGCTTCGTCCACGGTCATACTCAGCACCTCGTGAATATTCTTTCCCTTGTAGCGCACCTCGAGCGTTTCACGGTTGTAGCGTTTGCCCTTGCAGACGTCGCAGGGCACATATATATCGGGCAAAAAGTGCATTTCGATCTTGATCAGGCCGTCACCGGAACAGGATTCACAGCGTCCGCCGCGCACATTGAACGAAAAACGTCCGGGCGAGTAGCCGCGCGCCCGCGCGTCTTGTGTTTGAGCAAACAAATCGCGTATATCTCCGAAAACACCCGTGTATGTCGCGGGGTTTGAGCGGGGAGTGCGGCCTATCGGCGATTGATTTATATCTATGACCTTGTCCAAAAATTCCATTCCATCAATAGAGCCGTGAGCGCCCGGACGCGCTTTTGCCCCGTTTAATATAGACGCAAGCGCTTTATAAACGACCTCGTTTATGAGCGAAGATTTACCGCTGCCGGAAACCCCCGTGACGGCGGTCATCATGCCGAGCGGGATTGATACGTCAAGGTTTTTAAGGTTGTTTGCCGCCGCGCCTTTTATCATAAGGACATGACCGTTTCCGGCTCTGCGCGAGGCAGGGACGGGTATTGTCTTTTTACGGCTCAGATACCCCCCCGTGATTGATGACGCGCAAGCCTTTATATCGTCCGGCGTACCCGCGCAAACGACCTGCCCGCCGCAGGCTCCGGCGCCCGGTCCAATATCAACGATGTAGTCCGCGCTGAGCATTGTTTCTTCGTCGTGTTCGACGACAAGCAAGGTATTGCCGAGATCGCGCAAATGCTTTAGCATACGCAGCAGCTTTATGTTGTCGCGTTGGTGCAGGCCGATTGAAGGCTCGTCTAAAATATACAAAACGCCCATGAGTGACGACCCTATTTGCGTGGCAAGGCGTATGCGCTGATTTTCACCGCCCGACAGCGAACCCGCCCGGCGGCTGAGCGTAAGGTATTCAAGCCCAACGCTCTTTAGAAAACCGAGCCGCTCAAGTATTTCTTTCAGTATGCGGCGGGCTATCATTTCTTCTTTTTCGCTGAGGGTAAGCGAGCTTAAAAAATCTGCGGCCTTTGTAATGGACATCTGCGTCAGCGTTGCGATGCTTATACCGCCGACGGTGACGGCAAGGGCTTCTTTTTTTAGCCGCCGCCCGTCGCAATCGGGGCAAGGATGCTCCGCCATATAGCTTTCAAGCTCCCACCGCATGGAAAGGCTCTGCGTTTCCTTATACCGGCGTTCGAGATTGTTCACGATCCCCTCAAACGGCTGGGTCAAAATGCCTTTTCCGCGAGGCTGATCGTAATATAAATCCAGCTTTTCGCCTTTTGTGCCATAGAGTATAATATCCATAACATCGCCCGGGAGGTCTTTTATCGGCACGGACAGCTTAAATCTATACTTTTTAGATAGGGCGTCAAAATACATTTTGGAAATCCCGTCGTTTTTGACATTGCCCCACCCGGAAGCGGAGATACCGCCGTCATCTATGGATAAAGACGGGTTTGGAATAATGAGGGACGGGTCAACGCGCAGCTGCGTCCCTATGCCCGTACATTTCGGACATGCGCCGTATGGGTTGTTGAACGAAAACAGGCGCGGTGTGAGCTCTTCCATAGAAACGCCGCATTCTTCACACGCGTAATTTTGGGAAAAGAGCATATCGCGGTCGTCCCCCATGAGGTTGATTATGAGCATCCCCCCGGCGAGGGCGAGCGCGGTTTCGACGGAATCCGTGAGGCGTTTTGATATATCTTCTTTGAGCACAAGGCGGTCAATAATTACTTCAATATCATGTTTTTTGTTTTTGTCGAGCTTTATTTCTTCGGACAAATCGTAGATACTCCCGTCCACGCGTGCGCGGACATAGCCGCCGCGCCGGGCGTCGTCAAAAACTTTCTGATATTCGCCTTTTCGCGCGCGTATGATCGGCGCGAGTATTTGAATACGAGAGCCCTCGGGCATTGTCATAACGCTGTCCACGATTTGGTCTACCGACTGCTGTTTTATCTCTTTGCCGCAGATGTGGCAGTGAGCGGAGCCGACCCTTGCCCACAAGAGGCGCAAATAGTCGTATATCTCCGTGACTGTGCCGACTGTCGATCGTGGGTTGCGGCTTGTCGTCTTTTGGTCTATGGAGATAGCGGGCGATAAGCCTTCGATATAGTCTACATCGGGCTTTTCCATCTGGCCCAAAAACTGACGCGCATATGCCGACAAAGACTCGACATAGCGGCGCTGGCCTTCGGCGTATATCGTATCAAACGCCAAAGAGGATTTGCCGCTTCCCGATATGCCTGTCAGCACGACGAGTTTGTCACGGGGAATCTCTAAATCAATGTTTTTCAGGTTGTTTTCGCGCGCGCCTTTGATGAATATAGTATTACGCATACATTTTATCTGTTCCTAACATAGTAAGTATAAATTTTTCTTACAAGCGGTCATAAAACCATTCCTCCCCGATCAATTGCGTCATCCGTGCGCAAACGATCGGACGCTCCGCGTCCATGCTCCGCTCTCGGAATGAGTTTTATGACCGCTTGCTAAATGACTATACTAATGCGCACCCTATGGGGCGAGCTGACCGTATGGGACTGCGAGAAAAGAGCTCTCCGTCAAAAAGTAGTGGTCAAAAATCATGCTCGCGATGGACATTATGCTTGCTCCCGAGCCGCCCTTTTCAACGACGATCGCGATAGCTATCTCGGGGTTGTCGGCAGGAGCGTAGCAAACGAAAACACCGTCGTTCATGGAGCGGCCTTCAACCTGCACGGTTCCTGTCTTTGCGGCGACGGGTATTCTATAGTTTTGAAATGTATCTCTGGCCGTGCCTCTGCGCCCGGTTGTAACTGCCATCATGCCCTCTTGCAATATCTCTATAATATCCGTATCTTCGATTTGGTTGAGGATTATCGGTTCGTTTTCCATTATGTTTTCGGAAAAGTCGGAGCTTACGACTCTGCGAAGCAATGACAAAGAGTAAAGAGTCCCGCCGTTTCCTATGGTTGCCGCGTAATTGGCAAGCTGCATGGGCGTAAAGCGGCTCAAGCCTTGTCCAAATCCGGCAAGCAAAACGTCGGCATTGGTAAAATATAATCTGCCCTCAGTTATCCGGGCGGTTTCTCTCGTGGCGAGATAACCCTCAAACTCCGGTATTTCCAGACCGGTTTTCATGCCAAGCCCAAATTCAAGAGCCGCCTCTGCGAGCATTATTGAGGCGTTATCCGCGTGACTGCCCGCAAGCCAGTCGGTAATCTGGAGAAAATAGTAATTGCATGAACATTCGAGCGCCCCTACTAAACTGAGCTCACCGTGAGTGACGCGCTGTTGGTTGAATATCCAGCAGGAAGCGACAAAGCCTTCAGCCTCCCATCTGGTATAACGGCCCTGGTCTTCTATAGTCGTCCAACGGCTGTAGTTGCTGACATTGCGCAAAGCCGCGAGCGCGGTTACCATTTTGAATGTGGAGCCCGGCATATACTGGCCTTGCGTGGCTCGGTTGTACATCGGCTGTCCCGGGTCGGTGTTTAACATTGTCCAGTCTTCGGATAAGGTCGAAAGATTAAAAGCGGGATATGAAACGGATGCGAGAACCTCTCCCGTATTGAGATTTAACGCAACGACCGCCCCGGCCGGGATAAGCTCCATCTCGTCCTCCGACTCGGGATCATATGCCTCTTGGCGATCGGCGTTGATTTTCTCTATCTGGGAACGCAAGGATTGCTCGGCAATCAATTGCAGGCCATAGTCTATGGTTAAGTACACATGCTGTCCGGGCTCGGGTTCTTTTATAACCTCATCGCCAAGAACGGTGCCCTCCTCGTTTAGCTTAATTACCCTAAGACCTTCCGTGCCGTGCAAAAACTCCTCAAAAGCCCGCTCGACCCCCGTTTTGCCGACAAGGGCGTTCATGGGATAGTCAAGCTCTTTGTAATAATCGTACTCTTCGGCGGTCATGGGTCCGATATAGCCCAAAACGTGCGGGGCTATATTGGTGTGATACTCGCGCAAATACGAGGTTTCGACATAAACCCCCGTCAAGCCGCGTTCCGAAATATATGACACAAAGTCAGTGCTGACATCAGCGGCAAAGGTATACGGGACAATAGAGCCGACAATGGCGCGGATTTCAAGCTCATAACGCACACCGATTATTAGCCTCGCGTCCAATATGCCTATAGTATAATCTATTTTGTAGTGGTCGCGAAACCATGAAAGCAAATCGGAAATCTCAATTTCGGGGTCTATGGAATGAAACTCAAAATATCTGTCTAAACGGTTTCTCTGCGTCGCAGTCATGCCGGAAAGAAACTCAAAAGGGGCGCCGCGTGTGACGGGGAAAGTATCGGCATATGAAAAGCCCTCATCCATAGCCGCGTAAATGAGTTCGAGCACAACGTCGTTAGCCTCGGGCATACCCCGCAGCGCGTGCCAGTCGAGTTTTATGTCATGCGACGGCCTGCCGGACGCAAGCAATACACCGTTGCGGTCATATATATTGCCCCGGGCGGCGGCAATTGTAGATGACCTTTCAATTACCCTGCGGTGCGGGTTTTCGTCGGCGTTTATACGAGGCTGATAGACCTGCACATTATACAGGGCCGAAACGTAGATAGTCAGTATCAGTGATATAATGACAAATACTGTGCCTATTCGGGCTGGTGTGTATATTTTTTGCATTTTCTACCCCTTTCTGCTTGAGGCAACCTCCAAAAACCCTATCGCGGCAATCTAGCTGTGCTTTTTTCGCCATACTTCGTTAAATTTCCTTGCGGGTTTTAAGGAGGTTGCCTTTAGTCTCGTGCCGCCGGGGATAATCTCTCGCGGCGTTTTCCCAGAGCGCGTACAAAAAACCATATCGGAAAGGCAACGATCAAGGAGTAAGTCGTTTGCCCTATGGCCGTACTCATAAGAATACTTGACGGTATATCGTTTTGCTGCGCGATGACGGGAATCATTTGCACAAAAGCGCAAACAGTCAATACAGCGGCACAGCCAATATAGTATGTGACAAAGCTGCTGAGTATTATCATCTCCGAGAGAATGCCAATGCCCAGTCCGACGAGCGTCAAGAGCACGGTAAACGTGCCGACAGGCTGATTAAACGATATATCGCAGAGAACACCGGCAAATATGCCGCAAATGCCTCCCATATCGCGCCCCTCATACAAAGCTATGCCTGTAACGGCGACGGGGAGCATTAAAGGAACAAGGCCGCCGATTCGCAGAAAAGGAAATATAGCCCCTTGAAACATATAGACAAGTAGTATAAGAAGCGTATGAAGCAATATTGTGCCTACTAAGACGGTTCGTTTTTTCTTGATCATTTTAACTCCTGTTAAAGTCCTGTTGAACTCCTGAAAAATTGCGCGAGATAAACGGCTCGGCACACGCGGCGCGGGAGCGGCGCGGTACATGCGGCGCGGTACATACAAAAGGATAAAGGGCTTAGAGCATCCCGCAAGCAATACTAAGTGGGATTTTCAAACTCGGTGATAACAAAGACTGTGGTCAATCTTTCAAATTCTAAGTTCGGCCTTACCGTTGCAAAACGCCCTATGCCGCCGGCATGTCTAAAAACCTCTTCAACCGTGCCGACGGTGAGGCCGGGCGGGAAAACGCCGCCATAGCCCGACGTGACCACGCTGTCTCCGCTGCGCACTATGAGGTCTTCGTTTATTGTATCGAGAATGAGCAGCCCTGTGCGTAAATATGTATAGTCGCCTTTGACCGTGACATAGCTATCCTCTTCGCCTCCGCTGTCTCTGCGGCCGACAAATGAGGCGGCGGAAAACTTTGTGTCCAAAACGGTAATGACTGTTGATTCGGTTGCCCCGACTTCAAAAACCTGACCGATCAAAGCTCCGTACTCCGTCGCGACGCCCATACCGCGCCGTATGTTTGAGTTTGACGAGCCTTTATTGATTACAAATGTAGACGACCAGTTATCGCTGTTCCAGCTTGAGAGCGACGCCATTTCGCTTTCATAACCGCTGTATCTCTCGCGAAAATCATGCAGTGCGCGGAGCATTGCGTTTTCCTCCGCCAAATCGTGCGCTTCGCGGTAGTTTGCCTCAAGCTCGGCGACTCGCCTTTGCAACTCATCGTTTCTGGCAACCTGCGCTTCATAATCATAAATAGCGGAGAAAATACTGCCAAATGCCCGAGCGACCGTCGAGGCAAGCTCTCTGACAGGTCTGGTGACAACATTGGCAAATCCGGTCACAGGGCCGGAACTGCTCATTACGTTGATTGAGACAATAGATATAATTGCCAGCAATAAAGCAGTAGAAAAGATAATGATTGTTCGTCTTGTAAATATCGCTTTCATATGACAAATATCTCCTTCACGCTCATAATCGTACTCATAAACGATTTTCCGCTCCTCTGAAATACAGACCTCTCGTGAAACTTTGCGGTGAAAAACTTCCCGTTCCCATATATCTTTTCAGCACGGCTACGCATTCGATTGCGTTTTCCGTAGTGAAGCATAGCCTCTCGGCCCATATGCCGAGCCGTAGTATTGATTTGTGCTTGTCCGCCATAAAGAGCTTTTTTGAATGAAGCAGCGTATTGCGGCATCCAAAGTCCGCCGCCACCGGAAATATCTGACCCTGCTCGTCGGTAAGGCCCGTAAAGCTGTCGCATATACAAGCCTGCGCGCAGTTCCTGACAATGCAGCTTTCCGTGTGCATAAGGGGCAAACGGCCATATGTAATGATCTCCGTATCGAGAGGCTTTGATAAATCCCGTATGTCACTTAGACGAAGCTCAAATGATATGGTCGCTGACCTAAGCCCCAGCTTTTGCAAAACAAAGAGGGATTCCGAGTTGAATACATTTAGCCCATAGTCGCCGCGGACAGACATTCCGTGGCTTTTGGCAAACTGGATATGCCCTATGTTGCTTATGAGCGCGTCACTTATGCCGAGCGAACTCGCGCGTGTAAGCATTTTTGATATTCTGGTCTTTTCGTTATCATGTATTACTCTTGGCAAAATAACGGCTGTGGCAATATTTTCATTTTCGGCAAATTTGCGCAGGATAGACGATTCATAGTCGAGTTCGGTGACGGGTATATAAAGCAGCGCGGGCGAAAGCTCAAGCATTTGCTCTGAAAGCTGGTCGGCTCTCGTCACGGATATATTTATTGCCGGAGGTTCGCTGCGGTTCATGTCATGAAGATCGGGGACGATCTCGTCGCTCGTGTATACTGTCGGAGAATAGTCGCCCTCCGGTCGTAGGGTCAAAGGCCGCCGCTGCTCTAATATTTGAGCAAAAAGCTCAAGGCGCATATCAGAAAACGCAGACATCGGCAAAGTGAGGCCGGGCTGGATTTTACCCTTGACGCCCATGCAGATAAACGGAGTGCCGTGCGTTTTGTACAGCTCGGTTTGCAGCATGGCGGTTGTGAGTTCTTTGTGAAAAGCCTGCTCGGGAATAGGCCCGTAGGCAACGGCTCCGTTCTTTTTGTCGTCGGCAGCCGCGAGCTTTGCAGGTTTTCCCGCTTCGACGCTTCCGACAAATCGAATCGGCACGCGCTGAAACTCGCCGTTTAAGTAGAGCTTTCGAGTGGAAGCAAACAGAGCGGTGTCATCTCTGTTATCTTCTTCGCGAAGCCCGAGCATATTCGCGTCCTTTTGGTCGGTATAATAGCCATCCGTAAAGCCCTGCCTTGAAAATGTCTTTTGCATTGTCTGCATACTCTCGCGGGATGGGGATTTCCCGGTACGCGCGGCCTTTGAGTACATACCCGTAACGAGCGCCGTGTATTCGGGGCGTTTATCGCGCCCGTCTATTTTTATCGCGGACACGCCGATTTTTTCTAAATCGGAGAGATATCGAACAAGGCAATTATCCTTTAAGCTCAGAGGATACGCTTTTATATGCCCGGAGGAATTGTAGCTTTTTTGACAAGGCTTGTCGCATATGCCGCGGCTATCGCTGTTTTCGCAGAGAAAAGCACTCATATAGCAACCGCCCGAAGAACTCATGCACAGATTGCCGTGTACGGATATTTCTATTTCTATTGGCGAGCGTTTACAAATGTAGCCTATTTCTCCATGAGTCAGCTCACCCGCAAGAGTCACCCTCTTAGCTCCCATTGCCGCGGCCATCTTTACGCCTTCCAAATTGTGGATGCCCATTCGGGAACTCGCGAAAACAGGCATATCAGGCACTGCCTGCCGAACGGCTCTCATAGCGCCGAGGTCTTGCACGATGATGGCATCAACGCCGTAGCCGTTTGCCTGCTTGGTGTTTTGCGCGACTATCGGCAGCTCGCTGTCAAAAACGAGAGAATCTTGCGCAAGATATGCCCTCACCCCGCGTATTCGGCAATATTCAAGAGCGCGGCCAAACTCATCAAATGTGAAGTTTTCCGCCTCCATGCACGAATTTAGCTCTTTAAATCCGAGACAGACAGCGTCGGCTCCGTTTTGTACAGCCGCAACAACTCCTTCGGGAGAGCTTGCGGGGGAAACTAATTCAAGCACCTGCATACACCTACAACACAAAAACGATAATGATTACGCGAAATACGCGAAAGTAACAAGGTAATATTGTATTGTATCATACTTTTTTGCATATTGCTATATATTACTATATAATATTGCTATATAATGTATAGCGTGTGCCGTAATAAAAAGCATATTACGCGGTGCGCGGCGGTGAGGAAGGAAAACGATGATAGAGATAGATAACCTCAAGTTTAACGAAGATGGGCTTATCCCGGCAATCGTTGTGGACGGGCGCGGGGGAAATGTCCTCATGCTTGCGTATATGAGCAAGGAAAGCCTCCAAATAAGCATTGATGAGGGAAAAACCTGTTTTTGGTCACGCTCGCGCAAAGCGCTGTGGCGCAAAGGCGAGACTTCGGGCAATGTTCAAAACATCATAAACATCAAAGCCGATTGCGACATGGATACATTGCTCGTCACCGTATATAACGAAGGACCGGCATGTCATACGGGAGCCGAGACTTGCTTTAACGAAGATGTGTATAACAAAGCCGATTCAGAGCATTATCTAAGGGCGTTTTCTCTCGGCGTTTTGCATGAAATAGTCATGGACAGGAAAGAAAACCCAAAGCCCGGATCATACACAAACTATCTGTTTGACAAAGGAATTGACAAGATACTCAAAAAATTTGGCGAAGAAGCCGTCGAAGTTATCATTGCGGGCAAATCCGGCGATAAGGAAAATACCGTTTACGAGCTTGGCGATTTAGTTTATCACGCCGCAGTGCTAATGGCCGAGATGAATATCACGCCGGACGAAATAAAAACCGAGCTCGCTTCCAGATACACAAAGAGAGCGGATTAGATGAATACAGGACACCAAAATCTACACACGCATACAACATATTGCGACGGCAAACTGACCGCCCCTCAGATGGTAAAAGCCGCAATCGAAAAAGGCGGCGGGTCACTCGGATTTTCGGAACATTCATTTGTACCCTTTGACGAAGAATACTCAATGGCTCTTTCCGATATGCCTTCGTACATCCAAGAAATAAACTCGCTAAAAACGCAGTATGCCGATAAAATAGACATATTTCTCGGTATCGAGCAAGATTATTTTACAAACACGATACCAAAGGGCATGGATTATATCATAGGGTCCGTCCATCATGTGGAGCATGATGGCAAGGATATAACGATTGACGGCAGCTATGAGCACTTGCAAACTGTGCGCGACGAGCATTTTGGCGGAGACTTCCTTGCTGTGGCGGAGGCATATTACGCCCAGACCGCAAAAGTCGCCCAAAAGACCAACGCGAGCATTATAGGGCATTTTGACCTCATAGCAAAGCAGAATGCCGGAGGCAGATTGTTTGACGAGAAAAATCCTCGATATGTACGCGCCGCGACAGACGCGATGGAGTGTATTTTAGAAAAGTGCAGACTCTTTGAAGTGAGCACAGGGGCTATGTATCGCTTGGGAAAAGCAGAGCCATATCCGTCAATATTTTTGCTCAAAGAGCTTTTTCGGCGAAAAGGCGAAGTAATTTTATCGAGCGACAGCCACGATGCCGCTTCGCTATACTATAAATTTGATGAAATGCGGGAGCTTTTGAAATCGTGCGGATTTAAACGCATAAAACGCCTTACAAAAAACGGATTTGCTGATGAGATGTTATAATGGATGGGATTTAAAATAAAGGGCAAAGCAATAAAGTACAGGAAGTTAGAGGATATGGCAGAAAAAACAATAAAACAGAAAAACAATCCGCCGGAAATGTTTGGAGCAATGGTGTTTAGCGATTATGTGATGAAAGAACGCCTGCCGGATGATATTTACGCGGCTCTTTCAAAAACGGTGCAAGAGGGCGGCAAACTTGAGCCACATGTCGCGGATGCCGTCGCAAAGGCCATGAAAAAATGGGCTATCGAGCTTGGTGCGACGCATTATACGCACTGGTTTCAACCAATGACGGGGACTACGGCAGAAAAGCATAACAGCTTCGTAACGCAGGCGGGAGACGGCAGGGCGACTATGGAGTTTTCGAGCAGCGCGCTCGTGCAGGGAGAAGCCGACGCTTCGAGCCTGCCGTCGGGAGGGCTTAGGGCTACTTTTGAAGCGCGCGGATATACGGCGTGGGACCCCACATCTTACGCGTTTGTGCGCTCGGGCACTTTATATATCCCCACTGCATACTGCTCTCATCAAGGTCATGCGTTGGACGAGAAAACCCCGCTTTTGCGCAGTATGCAGGCCATCAACATACAAGCCTTGCGTATTTTGCGTTTGTTTGGCAATACCAAAGCCGCAAAGGTATGCCCGATGGCGGGCGCCGAGCAGGAGTATTTTCTCATTGACAAGGCGCTGTATGAAAAACGCAAGGATTTGATGTATACGGGGCGCACTTTGTTTGGCGCGAAATCGCCAAAGGGGCAAGACCTGAACGATCAATATTACGGCACTATCAAACCCCGTGTCTCGGCATATATGAAAGCTCTCGACAGGGAGCTTTGGAGGCTGGGCGTGCCCGCGAAAACAAAGCACAACGAGTCCGCCCCGGCACAGCATGAGCTTGCCGCCTCATATACGACGACAAACATAGCGACCGACCACAATCAGCTCATAATGGAAATTATGCAATCTATCGCAAAAAAACACGGCATGATTTGCATTTTGCACGAAAAACCGTTTGACGGCATAAACGGCAGCGGAAAGCACAACAACTGGTCGCTTATGACAAACGACGGCGCAAACCTGCTCGATCCGGGCAAAACGCCCCATGACAACGCGCAGTTTTTGCTGTTTTTGGTCGCGGTGCTCAAGGCCGTAGATGAGTATCAGGATTTGCTTCGCGTATCGGTCGCGTCACCCGGAAATGACTGCCGACTCGGCAGTTTTGAAGCGCCGCCCGCCATTATATCCGTGTTTGTGGGCGACGAGCTTTCTTCGATCCTTGACGCTATCGAAAGCGACACGCGCTATGAGTTCGACCGCGAGGCGGAGATGATGAGAGTGGGAGTCACGGTGCTGCCGAGCTTTTCAAAGGAAACCTCCGACAGAAACAGGACGTCCCCCTTTGCCTTTACGGGCAATAAATTTGAATTTCGTATGGCCGGAGCCAATATGTCCATAGCCAAAGCAAATACCGCGATTAACACCGCCGTCGCCGAGTCGCTTCGCGTGTTTGCCGATGAGCTTGAAAACGCAAAGGACTTTAACGCCGCCTTGCATCAATTGATAAAAAAGACAATAAGCCGTCACAAGCGAATACTCTTTAACGGAAACAGCTATGGCGAACAGTGGGCTGTTGAAGCAAAAAAACGCGGGCTTTTAAATCTTGCCACGACCCCGGACGCGCTCCCATATATGCTTTTGGAGAAGAATATCGCGCTCTACGAACGGCACAGAGTTTTTTCGCCCGATGAAATACACTCCCGGTATGAAATCTGCCTTGAGAATTATTGCAAGCTGTGCAACATAGAAGCTGTTACAATGTACAAACTTGCGCGTAAGCATATATTGCCTGCCGGGTCAAGATACGCGGGAGAGCTTTGCCGGGCGGCAAGCGCAAAGAGGGAATTTCTCGCAAATGCCGATTGTGCGTATGAGCGCGAGAGCGCAAAACGGCTCACCGCGCTTACGGACAGCCTGCACAAGGAGTCGAACGCGCTGTATAGGGAGCTTTGCAAAGCGGAAGAGCGCACCGATTTATTAGAAAGGGCAAAGAGCTACAGAGACGCTGTACACGCAAAAATGACTGCGGTACGAAAGCTCACAGATGAGATGGAGCTGATTGTCGCCCGCTCCGATTGGCCGTTTCCGACATATGGGGATTTATTGTTTAGCGTGAGATAGGGCTACCGGAGCTGAAAAACAATTGCCAAATAATAATGCTGTACGCATTATGAATTACGCATTGATTAAGGAAGGGTTTTATCATGGATAGAGGAAAAGCTCAAGTAACAGAAGGAGCATTGTCAATAATTACCAACATCGCACTGTTTGCCCTAAAACTCTGGGTGGGACTTATAAGCGGGTCAATCGCGCTGATCGCGGACGCGTGGCATACGCTGTCTGATTCTATTAGTTCTGTTTTTGTCATAATAGCGGAAAGGCTTGCGGCAAAAAAGCCCGATAAGGAGCATCCTTTCGGGCATGGGCGCTGGGAGCTTATAGCCGCCGTTATTATCGCGTTTTTGCTCGCGGTCATCGGCTATTCATTTGTGACGGCCTCGATAGAGAAGTTTAGCGGCGGGGAGACTACATATTACGGGACTTGGGCGATCGTCGCGACGGTCATGTCAATAGCCCTCAAGGAAGCCCTGTCACAATACGCGTTTTACTTGGGCAAAAAATATGATAATCCCGTTATTACGGCGGACGGGTGGCATCACCGCACAGACTCGCTGTCATCGGTTGTGGTTTTGATAGGTATTGTGGTCACGCGGTTTGTTGCGGACTTATGGTGGATGGACAGCGTTTTGGGTATAGTTGTCGCATTGATGATATTTTATGCAGCGTTTACCATTATGAAAGACGCTATCACACGGCTGCTTGGCGAAGAACCGAGTGAAGAGTTTTTAGAGCGGCTCGGCAAGGAAGTTGGCGAAATATATCATGAGGATTTAATGCTCCACCATGTCCATCTGCATAACTACATCACACAAAAAGAGCTGACCTTGCATATCCGCTTAAATAAAAGTATGTCTATAGATGAGGGGCATGGCGTAGCAACATCCATTGAAGACATGATAATGCAAAAATTTGATATGCACTCCACCATACATGTTGAACCGCTGGAATAAGCGGAGCGTGAAAATGCTGCGCGTTTGTGCCACCTGAGCGGATTTACACAGAGTTTATGCCGACACTTTGTCACCTCGGTCAACAACTAAAAAAATGCAGGATTGTCAAACATATTGGACAGCTAAATTCTCTAATTTGTTTGTGGAAAAATCCGAGACAGAGCTTTCAAAAATCCCCGTAACGGTGTATAATTTTCAAGTGGAGGATTTCCATACCTATTATGTCGGCACTAACGGGGTGCTAGTGCATAATGCGAATTGCAAACTTATCGATAGTGGAGATGGAACATATGATGTAGAATTATCATACAAGGATGATTGGACGCCAGAGCAGAGAATTGAAGCCGACAACAAAGTAAGGGTTTTATCTGAAGCTGAAACAATAAAAACTACGCCTAATCGTGGTAACACCTCTGCTTCAAGTACATATAAGCGTGAATATGGCAATAATTCAGTACTTCGAACACAGGATGTCGACCACGTTGTAGATTTACAACTAGGGGGGCAAACAATATTAGTAACTTGAATACGTTAGATAGGAGTGTCAATCGCAGTTTGGGTAGTCAAATTAATCATGTAATTAAAGACTTGAATGAAGGCACTGTTCTTAGAAATTTCTTTTTCAAGCCTTAATGATAAGGAGGAATGAGTTAATGTTTAGTAATTTTTTTGATTTTGTTGAGATTGAAGGTAGTGATTCAGTTTCAACGCAAGATGGCTTTCTAAAAGCATTTGAAGGCAGAACTTTTTTGAATGGGTTGTATAGGATTTACAATTCCAATGAAGTTGTCAAATGGACTGAAATTATAAAAAAATCATTTCCAAAATTCAATGGAGCAATAAAATTATTTGGTTATGACTGGTTAGGGCGTATTTTCGCTTTAGATTTAACTCGAAATGTGACTTTGATTTTTGAACCAGGAACGGGAGAAATCTTGAATACTCAAGTTGATTTTTTTGATTTTCATAACAAAGAAATAACTGAGAACCACAATGCTTGTTTAGCATCCGATTTCTTTTACATCTGGCGTGAAGTAAATGGAAATATCGTCTTGCCGCATAATAAGTGTGCCGGGTATAAAGTACCTCTGTTCTTGAATGGCGAAGATACGGTTGAAAATCTTGAGCTTTCCGATATGGAAGTGTATTGGGAAATTATGATGCCATTAATGAGACTTTAATAATTAAATTACTCAAGACCACCTATAACTATCTTGTGATTTAGCTTATTTCAGCAAGGTATTAGGATAACATTGTAAGCATTAGCGTTAACGGCGCATCGAAAGGATTGCCCTGAAGAATAACGAGATAATGATTTCGGCGAAATTTGAAAGCGACAGCGTGTCCGACGAAATTTCTTTCCTTGTTTTGAAGGACATCACGCTCAAGGCATTCGTCGAATCAATTTACTATGGCTTGAGGAAAAAATCGAGATAGAGCTTGCAAAAATACCAATAACGGTGTATAATTTTCAAGTGGAGGATTTTCATACGTATCATGTGGGAACTAACGGGGTGCTAGTGCATAATGCGGAAAATTATGGGAAGTTTCCCACATCTAGGAGTGAGTTGGATGCTCAGTTGAAAGATAGAGGATTCGAGTACAAAGGGGAAACCAGGGGTGGAAACACTAGATATAAAAGTCCCAGTGGCGAAGAAGTTTGGATACGTAACAACGGAGAAGTTGTTAGATATATAAAAGAACCTATCCCGAATGCTGGACCAAATGATAAGCAATCTTATCCAAGGAGATATATGTGGGATGGTGAACCTGTTCCCGATTATGGACATAATACAGGGCAATTTGTGGAATACAAATAAAGCATTTGGTTTATTGTAAAAAAGGTGGATTAAAATGGATCCAAAAAGAATTTTCAAAGATGTAAATATATCTTCGATGAATTTTATCAATAACAGAAATGATTTTGAAATAAAATTTATTGATAGTTTGAGTACCGGGGAGTTTTGTGGCTCTTTAGCTTGTTTTGACATAAAGACATTTACTATGTCAACTATGGAAGATGATGATTTGAGTTTTCCTCAATTTATCTGTGATGTTTATTCCTTTGAGGAAGATAACTTGATGAAAGTAAGTTTAATGGGCGGAAATTATGAAATTGAAATTGTTTGTATTAAAGCGAAAATAACACAATGATTAACACCGAAACATTCGCATAACGGTGTATAATTTTCAAGTGGAGGATTTTCATACTTATCATGTGGGAACTAACGGGGTGTTGGTGCATAATGCAGGAAAAGATTATAATGTAGATCAATTATTAGAATCTGGAAATCAATCCGATAAAGGGGATTTAACCAAATCGGGTAGAGCTGCTCAAAAACACGGAAGTAGAGATGGCAGCAAATTTCCTGATATAAAAGGGGATGCCAACACTATGAATGCACAGGGAAATAACATTTTAAAGTCCATATTAAATGATCCAGATGCGACCGCCGTAACAAGACATCATGCTAGATATGGAGAAATTCTTGAAATAAAATTACCAAATGGTTGCGGAGCGCGATTTACTGCGGACGGTAAAACTTTTATTGGTCTTATAGAATAATTTTTTGAGGAGGAAGTTAACAATGAATAATTATGAATTGATTTTGACAAGTTATCCAGAATCTGAAGATTTTGTTGTCGAAATATGGTTTCAAAACAATTTAATTTCAATCCTAAAAGAAAACAATGAAACTGAATTTTTTTACGATAAAGTTGGTTCATCCTTTTTTGAAAAGGATGAATTCAATTCAATTATGATTGCTGCGAAAGAAAAATTGAACTTATGAAACTATGCTGAACCGCTTGACTCAAATGGCGATATTTTGTCTCTTGAAAAATCCGAAAGAGGACTTGAAAAATCCAGTAATGGGTAAATTAAAGGAACTCAACTATGAAAATGCAATATTCCGGGCCACAACTAACCAATAAGTCTATAAATTCATTTGAAGAACAATTTGCGATTAGATTGCCCGAGGACTATATTAAGTTTTTGCTTGAAACCAATGGGGGGATGCCTGAAGCGGATTGGGAATTCAATTTTTTGGAAATCGACACATTACAGAACACAAGCACTATAATACAAGAGTTTTTAGTGCTTTATAACGAAGAAACAACGGAGTCTGATGATTTAAGGAAGAACTATTTAATTACCAGAGAAGAGAAATCATTGCCGTTGAATTTTATGCCAATCGCAAACGATCCTTCGGGTAATATGATTTGCATATGCTTGTCTGAGGAGAATTATGGAAGTGTATTTTTTGCTAACCATGAATTAGAAGTTACCGAAACTGGTTATCTCGTCACGAGCATAATTGCTAACTCTTTTTCGGATTTTGTTAGCAAACTTTCAATTTGTAAATATGAATAATTGTAAAAACTCTTGTTATTGATTGCGGTGTTTTTGTAATCAAGGATTATATTGAAAGTGCGAAAAAGGAATCTATAATACAGGGAAGGCATTTATGGTTGAATTACATGGATGGGCGTTAATTAGGCAAGACTTTACGATTGACAATGAAGATGAAAATCTAACGCAAATAGTGGGTTATTTAAAGCAAGAGATTGCGAAGCTGGGAATGAATGAGCGTTCAATCCAAATTAGCTTTATCAACGGAGAGGTGTCTTTGACAGCTACCAATTTTACAAATCATTTTACAGATGAGACAAGTAAAATTATTGATTTGTTTAATTGGATAGCCAGAAAAGCTCCGGGTTCTTATGGACTGCTATATTTGCACGATGATGAGGATGCAAATGGGTTTAGCAACGCTTTCCAAGTGTTTGTCTTGGCAAGAGGAACTTTCCAATCAAAAGAAGACCCCTTTCTGTCTCCCTATATCCCAACGGTTGAAGACGAGGAGTAATTTGCGTCAGCGCATTGGCTATTTTCACGGGTGCTGCATCGCAAACAATAAAGTTCTAATGCTAGCGTTAGGCCGATTAATCCTTCGGATAACGTGGGTTCGGGGTCATCGATGGGAAATCAGTTGCGGAAATATCCGGATGGGACAAAAGTGAAAGTTATAATTATTGATTAACACTAAAATTACGAGGTGATAATTGTGAAACTTAACTGGAAAAATATAAAAACTGGGTTTGATAATTCCCTAAACAAAATCGAGGTTTTTGAAAAAAACAACGAAACTCATTATGATTCGCCATTGGACATTGTTGTAAATAATGCATCTCTAATTATAGTTAATAACTATTTACGGGTGCTTTGTTCAGGCGAAACAGAATATGAACACATACTGCAATTTAATGATAAATTCAAAATTATTATTGGTGAAAAAAAGTATGCCATTGCGTATGATGTTTTTGGAGGGATTTTCGCTATTACTGAAAGGGGAATCAGCTATTTTTCTCCAGACAACTTAAGTTGGGAAGATTTAGAAATATCGTACGAAGGGTTCATTACGTGGATATCAACTAAAAATATAAATGAATTTTATGAATCGTTTTTATGGAAAGATTCTGATTTGTTTATCAAAGATTTAAAATTAAATGAAGGAATTACTATGTACCCCTTTTTGTGGGCAAAGGAATGTGATGTAAACACTGCGACAAAGAGAATTATTCCCTATGCGGAATTACTAGTAACTAACTATGAATTTTGTAAGGAATTTAATTGTAGCACTAATTAGTTTGAAAACTCAATCAACAACTACATTCATCTGCACTATATAACGGATTTCAAATAGGCGTCAGCGCGTTGGTTATTTTCACAGGTGCTGCATCGCAAACAATGAAATGTTTCGTGGCTGGCACTATGATTTTGACTGCAACTGCATTGGTTGTCACTGAGAATATCAAGGCTGGTGATAAAGTAACCTCGACAAATACAGAAACCGGAGAAACAGCCGAAAAAGCAGTCCTTGAAGTAGCTCCTCTAGGTGATGACTTCTTAAAATCCAAAGGTTTTTCGGATGCCGATATCTTTGATATAAAAAATGGGGACATACCAGATGGCTACAATATACATCATAAGTATCCGTTAGATGATGGCGGAACAAATGCCAATGATAATTTGATTCTAATCAAACAAACCGGTGTATCCGATCATCAGAATTTTACAGATTATCAAAACAGTATAACATCCGGATTAAAGCCGGGAGAAACCAAAATAATAGGCTGGCCAGCACCGACAGGAAAAGTATATTACGGTATTACCGGAGGAGGATAAAGATGAACAATGAAATAATAGATTTGCTTGATAAAATCAAGACCAAAAGAAATCAAAATCCATTCAGAGAATTCTGCTATTCTTCTTGTACAGACCAAGATATTAGGAAATTATGCAATTGGCTTAAAGTAAGATTAGGAGATTCAGCACCGAATTTATCTGGGTTCATTGGATTTTGTCAGATCGCTGATGGGTTTAATTCTAATGGTGTGTTCATGTTTTCAATTAATCCAGACAAAGATGAATTCATGAATATTTATGTTAAAAACGAACACTGGTGGGAGGTAATGGTAGAAAAAAAATATCTGTTAATTGGGAATGATGATATCTCATGGTACGCTCTCGAACTCTCTTCCGGAAAATATTGCATTCTTGATTTGACGTGCGGCGACCTTGTTGAAGAAGTTGATGACTTTGATACCTTATTGGAAATTGCTTTATCAAAGGCGCTATAGCAATATTTTTGGCTGTGCAGAATGGTCGGAACAATAAAAACTAAGGATTAAACAATGAATCTCAATGATTGCAAGCTAATAAAAGTCGGTGCAAAAATAGATATGTCTGAAGTTTCTCTAGTAGAGGAGAATCTGGACGTCTCTTTTCCGCAGGATTTTATTGCTTTCATTTTAACAACAAATGGAGGAGTGCCGGAAGGCGATATAGTTTTTGAGTTTAAAGACTTGAATGGAGATAATGACAGTTCAGTTGTCAATCGCTTTTATTCGATTTTTCCTGAGAATTTAAATGATAGAAACAATGCGGTTAAATTGTATCTTTCAATGCGAAAGGAAAAACGGCTTCCACATAAAGCATTTCCGATTGGTGAAGATCCTAGCGGTAATTTAATGTGCATATTACTGGATACAATAAATTATGGTCACATTTATTTTTGGGATCATGAAATAGAGTTTCAAGATGAAAGTTATAAGGGCATGAGTTTCATTGCTGATTCTTTTTCAAAATTTATTGATTTATGTTATCTGGATTAAGGCTTATAACTTCCAGGTCGAAAATTTCCATTAATAACGAACTAGGAGGTATTACATTATGGCGAAGATTTTCGAGGATCATTTTAGCGAACTGCAAGCAGACATGGTATCAATTTGCTTAGAATATGTCAGTGGAAAGGCTGATAAAATATTTATTTAAAATACCGAAACGGGAGAAACAGCTGAGAAAACAGTCCTGGAAACCTATATACGCGAAACGACCGAGCTTGTGCATTTGACAATCAATGGTGAGCTAATCAGCACTACCACCGAACACCCTTTTTATGTTAAAAATTACGGGGCGATACGCCCCAAAATAATCAAGCCCAAAATAAAGAGTTTAATTATATCGCCGATAGATTAAATTTAAACAAAGGTCAAAGACGCATATTGCATGACGAAATTTCAGGCCGGGGACACAGCAAAA
>WRMH01000021.1 GCA_009777235.1 Oscillospiraceae bacterium | reverse complement strand
GCAACCCTATTTCATGCCGCTCGCGCAACGACAGGGCTACGAGCACAAGTACCGCGACCGGCAGCAATATAAGAGAAAAGCGAAAGAGCGTTAATGCTGATCTGTCAAGCTGCACAAGCGAACCTTCAATGGCGTCATATCCCTGGTCTGATACCAAAAAGCCGTTTTCCAACCCCGCTTCGGCGGCATCGGCGATAAATTCATCGGACTTGCCGGCGGATATGATCGCCGTAAAAAACGCCGGGTTGCCTATGTTAATCAGCTCTTGAGTTAAAGCTATTTGACGTTCTTCATCATCGTCGCCGTAATCATCCGGATTGAGCCTCTTTTCGGGTACCGCATTTGACGGCAGTATTATTGTGTTTGCCGTCAATTGGTAGTAATCATAAGATTCCGGATTGGGCGCGGCATAGATGCCGATAACCTCGACATCAAAAGAGCCCCTCATCCTGTCCGTATCGCGCAGTCCGCTGTACTCTATCATATTGCCTTGCTCATAGCTGAACATTCCGTCGTATAGTTCCAAGGACATCATGGCTCCTACTTCAATGCCGTTATACTCCGCAAAATCCTTATGAATCACGCATACCGCGGCACCGTTTTGAGCCTCATCGTTGGAAAATCCGCGGCCAGCTGTAATCCACGCTACTCCCAGGTTAAAGTGGAGTATGCTCCCCATGCGGTCTGTGGTCAGCACATAAGCTGACGATATGTTTTTTTGTACGATCTCAAGCTGCCGGGTTAAAAAAGGGTTTGAGGAGATTGCCTCGGAGGCATTTTTGTCAATGGGTACGCAAAACGTGGCAATGCTCTCATCATCTGCGCAATATACCCTGTCCATACGACCGTTTATTTCGGCGTCAGTAGCGTGTGCAGCCTCAAGTTCCGCATAATAATCCCCAACCAACACCATTTCCGTTTTCATGTTATCAAAAAACACCAGGCTTTCATATACGTTCGGCTCTAAAACACGTTCATATTGAAGAGTCTTGGGGTTGAGCCGCGTGTTCAGTGGGATATCTTCATAGTTTCCGAAAATAAGATATTGCTTTCCGATTTCAAAAGGCACCTCGCCGTTTTCGGTAAATGCCCAGTGCACAGAACGGAGCGTTTCCGGCGCCTCATATCCCGAATGGAGCAGGAGCGTCTCATCAACGGCAAAAGTCAACCTGTAATGGGCTCGTCCGGATTTAAATAAAATATTGGTATGGTTATACAGGTCGTCAGAATGCCACAGCTCGACTGCTTCGCATGTTACGACAAACGCGGCACTGCCGCGCGGCTTGTCAAGGAATCTTTCATATTTCATAGAATCAAATGTACCGGAGAGCGTAGGCATCTCCTCGCCCAATACGCCTCGCAATATCTCACGCCCGTCTAACTTTGCCGTATCCGTTCGATTTACAAAGTTATATGCGGCTTGAAGCAGGTTAGTGCTGAGCATCCTGATTTCCAGCCCATTTGGGAAGCTGATCGTTTCTTCAAATTCGGGTATGTTCAACACCGCGATTGTTGTATATGTATCCGCCATCCGTGCCGCATTGTCGCCGATGTATAGCCTGTATGCCAAAGTGAAGCCGCAGACGGAAGATATAGCCGCAAACAAAATAAGCAAAGATAGCGACAAAATAATCGCCCTCATTTTCCTTTTTGCAAAAACAAACATATGAATATCCCTCCAACTAAAACAGTATAACTTCTGCAAGGGAACCATGTGCTATACCGGCAATATACATGGATTTCCGGAACATGTATACGTACGTGCCACTGTCCTTGTGCAGATGCACCTCTCGGTATATGCGTGCGTGTTTGGTGCGGGGCCATGTCCTAAGTTTTGATGATATGTGTATTTGTGAGTGTCTAAAACGGAGCTTATTTCCACAAGTCCTTCTTCGCCACAAATATCACAAAACCGGAGATGGTGAACCACTACTTTGTGTTGCGTGGTGCTGTAGTCGATATAAGCAATTACCACAGTGCCATCTGTATTAGATGCAGGAAAATAATGTATGTGCGAACTTTCCGCAAGTGCAGTTGCCGTCAAGGGCATAAGAAGTGCCATGCATAATATTGCGGCCATAATTACCTTCATTATTTTCATCCCTGGTCATACCTCCTTTCACTATTTTTTTTGCTTCTTTGTGATTTTGTTGATTTTTGTGCCCCCTTGCGCTCTGATTGTAGCATTTTGCATTGTTATTGTCAAATGCGCTATCAGCCATATAGGATGGTTTCAAGCTGCTGCTTTTCGCTTTTTCTGTCCTTGACAGGGCTGCAAATAAGGCGTATGCTTAGTGCGGTGTTTGAGACCATTCGGTGAGCTTTATTTAGGTGTTTATAATGAAATTGAAAGAGCGCATAGCAAAAAGGAGCAGCTTGAGGAGGGCGTTGTTTATTGTCTCTCCTCTGGTAGTCTTGGGCATTTTAGCTGCCTTTTTTCTCTTTCTGTATAACCGCGACACGACGCCCTCTCACTTTTCTGAAAACCCCTCTGAAATATCCTCCGCAAGTGATTTTGGAGGGTTTTCCCAGCAGGGGATACTTTATGTGCAGCGAGAGCCGTATTTGTGGTACTGCGATTTTGAAACGTCTATGGAGATTCCCTTTTGCTCTAAGCCCGAGTGCCCGCACGATAATCTATCCTGCGTGGCATATTATTTGAGAAATGATCAATCAATGATTGGCGCGGAAAAGTTTAACTTATACGAGGGCAAGCTGTACTTCATAAGAACGGTTTATGACCGTCTTTCTGATCATAAGTATACCGTCGAGGTTTATAGCATGAACATAGACGGTTCAGGGGAGCGCAGGCTTGCATCCCTTGACGGTTACGAATGGTGTTATGACACTTATATCATGGGCGGGAAAATCTTGATTATCTTAGACAAATATATCGAGGAAAATGAGGACATAGCTGACGGCAACAAGAGGCGTGGGGCAAAAACATTTGCCTGCATAGATATTTCAACCGGGAGCTTGTATATGCTCCCCGAAAAGAGCGGGTATAATTTGGAATTGCAGTTTGCCGGATACGGCAATGGCAAGTTTTATTACACTGTTTACCACTCCGAAGAACAGTTAGACTTTGACGTTAGCCAAGACGACTGGTCTGTCTTTAATCAAGAGTGGTTTAAGAAAGGGCGCATTACATTGTGGGAGGCTGACTTGACAGACGGAAGTGAACAGCCGTGGGGAAACGGCAAGTTCCATGATGCGCGCCTTGAAAACCCTGACGACTTTCATTATTTTCATTATGCCGACGGGTTTGTGGCGCATGTCGTATACTCCGGTTCTCCCTACCTTATCACCATAAGTTCATATGACGCACACACCTCTCAGCCAATAACCTCAAAATCATTTGACTATGATTCCGTGGGCACTTATAGCTATAGATATTGGCATGGACAGTGGCTGATTTTCAGCAAATATGAAAACTCGGGAGTTCATGTCGAGCGCCATACAGCATATAACTTTGTAAGCGGGGAAACAATTGAGATTGATTCTTTTGGCGATTACAATAGTCCCTTTACAAGAGTTGCTGGCAAGCTGATATTCTTTGATACTGAGTCAAACGCGTCAGGGTATATTCCTTACTGCTGGATGAGTCTTGACGATTTCCTGCAGGGCAACGCCGCAATGAAACACTTTGAAAGGGTATCATAACAAAGTTTCCCCTTGACGGGACAGAATATTAGGTGTATACTTACAATTGTCAACTAAGCATTTTATGCAGAATAACACATTAGAAGGAGCAAAACTATGAAAAAGTTTTCAAAACGCGTTTACACTATCGCAGCAACCGTCCTCATGCTTTCCATACTTTTTGCTGTCGCCGCACTCGCACATAACGGTCCGTTTGGAGGCGGTAATAATTATTATACCTCTCTGTCCGGCTCTACGGCGAGTACGACAACAGGGTTTGCCGGAGGGTATGGAGGTCACGCCTATGTCTCAGTTATCGTATATTTCTATATGCCCGGCGATCCGCTCACTACATCCTATGGTTCCGGTCAGTTAACCCAAAGTGCTTCTGCGGGAGGAGTGACCGCCTCTGTCACCGTATCAGCCTCAAACCCGGCGTGTACCGTTCGTTATGCTGCCAGCTCCATACACAGCGGCTCGGCATCAGGCTTGGGTAACCATTTCACATATACTGTGTCTGATGGTTATTAAGACTCTCCCCTTTTAGGTGTTTATTATAGTGAAATTGAAAGAGCGCATAACAAAAATAAGCAGATTGAGGAGAGCATTGTTTATTGTCTCTCCTCAATGAAACATTTTGAAAGGATATCATAAGTTTGAAGCGTCTCCTACGGAGTCGCAGTAAATTTCAAACAGCGTTGGTCTTTTCGGCTCAGAAGATCATAAACGCAAATCTTCTGAGCCAAAAAGGATTGTAAAACAATGAATAAGAAAATATTGCTATATGTATCTGTAGTAATTGTTGCCGCAGCAATCACAGCCTTGTCGGTCTTTCTTATCATCAGACCGACCTATCCGGCAGAGTTGACGCCGGACCCTGCATACCCGACTCCGACAGCAGACCCGACAGATGAAGACCTGCTCACCTTTGAGTTGCCGCAGTGGTTTATAGATAAGTATGGCGATAAAGATGTGCTTGTTTGGTTCATTGCGGAAATGGCTCTTGTCGGTTTTACGGACGAAAGGCTTATCGCTTTTAACGACGCTCTCTTGGAAAGGGGCGCGGATTTTGTGCTTTGGTTCATTTCACCGGAAGGTGCTTTTGGAGTGGATGATTATCAGTTCGAGCTTCAATCATACATAGAAAGAGACAATCAAGTTGATTTGATTTTTACGGGAGTTATATCTACCGGTGTTTATGGAAAAAGCAACAGCTATAGGAACGCTTACCACAATGGATTGTTATTACCCTTAGACAGTATCATGCCGGATACTCTAAAAGACACCTTTACTTTTACTGAAAAGCGCTGGGCTGCAATGAGGATAAATGGGGAAATCTATGGATTTCCGACAGATCCTATATATGCGCGTGTTCCTACACTGGAAGTAAAAGGCGACGAAGTTCCGGAGGGCATTACCTCAGATTTATCATCGCTATTACCTTTTTTAGATAGCTTGGATAATCAATCAGATGAATACCGTCTTGAGCTGCTAAATCATTTTGAAGCTGTATGCAATTATCTTGGGTATTACTACATAGGCGGCGGAGTCGCGATAGATTATGAGGGACAGGCTTTTAACTTGTTTGAGGACGATGCTTTTAACACATATGTCGCTACGGCGCGTCAGTTTGTCGAAACCGGATATATAATTCCCGAGCCTGACCCTGAGCTTCCGCCGCTTTCTGCTATGGTCTATATTGGCAGCGGCGGAGCTGGGGATGTCATGTCAAATTTAGAGCGCAAGTCTTATGTGATCGGAGATGAGTTTAATATACTCACAGAAAGTTCCGCTGTAGGCATAGCAAAGACGTCAAGACACCCTGAAAAGGCATTGACCTTAATGTCCCTGCTATTATCTGACAGGGAGCTTGCTGATTTGCTTGTCTACGGTGTTTCTGATATTGACTATCGTCTCGAAGACGGCATCGTTTTTAGCCAGGCACCACAATTTATGACATGGTGCACGGGGCTTTACGCTTTTACGTCGCCGTCACATTCTGATGTGCTCGCCAAAGGCGAGGTTTTAGATCGATATAATGAGCAGGCTCAGGTTTGCCCCATCACCGGATTTTATTTTGACGACAGAGGGCATGAGGAGGCTATGCTTGCGCTTGTCGAGATTGTTGACGCTTATGTATTCCCTCCCATTGTTGAAACTTATAACGTGGGCGGTGAAGTCGTGATAATAAGTAATCTTCCGACTCACGGCATCCTCACGGGGCACGAGCCGAACTGGGCAAACATACTTGCGCAGCTCAACACGGAGCTAAAATCCGCGGGCATAGATGCTATGGTCTCGGAGATTAACGGACAATATGCCGAGTGGCATACGATTTACGGTAGATGAGCACTGCAAAGATATATTACGAGGGACACTTTTTTGAAATTAGAATTTGTCAATCTGAGTAAAAGCTACGGTTCAAAACGCGCTTTGATAAATGTCAGCGCAACTTTTGAGCACGGTGTTTACGCGCTTTTGGGTCCCAACGGTGCGGGCAAGACAACGATGATGAATATATTGGTGGATAACCTTCGGGCCGACAGCGGCGTTATATTTTACAACGGAAAAGACACGCGGGAAATGGGTGCCGAATTTAGGCAGCTCATAGGCTATATGCCGCAACAGCAGCAAATGTACCAAAGCATGACGGCGCAACGCTTCATGTTCTACATCGCTTCCCTAAAAGGGCTGTCAAAAGAGGACGCAAAACGGCAAATTGATGATTTGTTTGAGCGTGTGAATCTGCCCGACAGTAAAAAAACGAAAATCGCGGCATTGTCGGGCGGAATGAAGCAGAGGTTGCTGATCGCGCAGGCTTTGCTCGGAAATCCTCCTATCTTGGTATTGGACGAGCCTACGGCCGGGCTTGACCCGAAAGAGCGGGTGCGTATGCGAAATCTGGTAGAAAGCGTTTCCGGCGCGAAAATCATCATATACGCGACCCATGTCGTATCTGATGTGGAAACCATTGCAAAAAACGTGCTTTTTTTGAAAAGCGGGGAGCTTGTCGGAATGGGCTCCCGGTCTGATTTGGCCGATGTTTTGAGTCCGCAGTATGACATTCCCAAAAATCCCGGATTGGAAGATATATATATGGCTTTGTTTGAAAATGAGTAACCGATTGAACGTATTTAAAGAAGAGCTATACCGGCTGGCACGGTCAAAGATTCTGTGGCTGCTGTGCTTTGGCATGATTTTGTGCAACATGGCCTTTATGCTTCTATACGAAGAATACCGCTTTTCTGACGAGTATGGATATGCTTTGTTTTCGCCAAAGAGCTATATTGCTCTTAAATCGGATATTGACCACTCGCGCGAAGCAATAGAATCTTTAAAAGAGCGGCATCCGGCGCTTAGAGATGCCATATTCTCCGGCGGCATGACGCCCGAGTATGCCGATAGCTTATTTGGCGAGGCGGCTCTTTTTCAGTATGTGTACAGCGAGGGTGAGGCAATTGCGGGGTATGACAGTTATCTTGAATCCGTCGCGAAAAACGCAAGGGCATTGACTGAAATTCCCCTGTTTTCCGACAAAGAGAGCTTCACAAACAGGAATATTCTCAAAACCGCCGATGATTACGCCAAATTAAAGGAAGTAGTCCCCGTGTGGGATGAAAACGCCGGAATCAAACAGATATTGGAATCCCCCTTTACCGACGTTTTATTCATTATCGGCTTGTTGTATGTGTCTTTGAAGGTAGTTACCGACGAGAAACCTCAGGAACTTTTGCTTCGGACGATGAAAAAAGGCCGCACCGCGCGTTTTGCCGCAAAACTTTGGTCCTTGCTTCTGTTTTGCTTTTTTGCACACACGCTGCTATACATCTCGCAGATATTTTTTGCCCACACGTACTACGGGCTGGGCGATTTGTCGCGCCCCATTCAATCTGTATTCATAACCGCGCCATACGGCATTAGCGTTTTTCAGACGCTTTTGCTTGTCTATATCGCAAAGCTCGCCATATATGTATTGTTTACCATGATTTTTTTCGCCTCTTGCGTCAAAACGTCAACCGCTCTCGCTTCCGTGAGCGTGATAGCTTTTATACTTGCGATAAGCGCGGGGCTTTACGCGATTATCTCGCCTTTTTCCGTGTTGAACATTTTCAAGTACATCAACCTCTTTTTCTTGCTCCGTCCCGCCAATATCGTGGTTACATACATCAATTTGAATATATTCGGGCAGCCCGTCAATATTCTAAGCGTCGCGATAGCCGTTGTCAGCATAGCATATGCGCTTCTTTTTGCGGTTTCGGTGGTTTCCTCTCCGGCAATACGCACATACAGGACTATTGCCGGGCGGCGGCGAAGCCTCCCGGCTGTCTTGCAAGGTCACACGACAAAAATCATAAGCCACGAGCTGTGGAAAATGCTCTGGGCAAAAAAGGTTGTGCTTATTCTTCTGGGGCTTGTCCTTTTTCAGGTGTGGCGGTTTGACAACGCGAAAATCCGCGTAAACCCTGACGAAGCCGCCTACCACAGAGCCGTTTTGCTTGCACAAGGCCAAGATGAACCGCTGCGGTGGGCTTTGGCAAGGTTGGATGCCCTGACTCAAAGCAATGCAAGTGAGATGGAAATAGCGGCAACAGCGCGGGTCATAGACAGACTCTCATATCTTGAAAGCATTGATGGAGGCGTTCTTGTATACGAAACCGGATATGCCGAGCTTTTGGGCGATGGCAAATATGTAAATGATGTTTTGAACGCTTTGATTCTTGTTGTAATGCTGGTGCTCGCCGTTTTGCCTGTCCGCGAGTGGGAGATGGAAAGGCTTATCCGCGTGACCGTGCGCGGCAGGGGCACTCTGGCTGTGCGAAAAGGCATATTGACAAGCATGGTCTGTATTCTTATCTTTTGTATAGTCTATATCCCGGATTTATGGAGGGTTGCAAGAATCTTCGGATTACCGCATACGGACGCGCCCGCCGCGTCTTTTCCCTGGCTTGCATCCGGCGGCGGCTTAGATTTAAACTTAGGGTTTGTTCTGTGTCGAATGTATGCTGTAAGGCTCGTGTCTGCAATGCTTTTGGCGCTTGGCGTTTTGGTTATCCCGCTCAAAACGCAGACTGTCTCCTATATCTTCTTTGCGGCGGTTTATGTCCTGCCTGTACTTTTGAGGTTTCTTTCCGTAAGTTTTGCGGAGTATTATCCAATCGTGTGGCTTTTGATATACCGCGCTTGATTTTGCCGCTCTTGATATATCGGCGGCCTCCGAAAACCCTCATTTCGTCATTACAGCCCCAATATGTATTTTGACCATAGCCACCCGAAGTCGCCCCGGCTTCGCAATAAATCATAAGCAAGCCTTTTGGTATATCGCAGCATATGCTCGCGCTCCTTGCTTGTCAGGCTATGCTCGCTAAAACGCGCTTTGAGCGCAAGCTCTTCAATATCCGTTGGTATGAGCGTTTCCCGCCTGCTTATTTTTGAAATATGCCTCCACATACAGATAACCGCGGCATTTGTGTTTCTTTGAGTAAATCTTTTTTGCCGGATAGCTCTTAGTATGTGTCTGTGAGCTACAATAGCTAAAGCAATGGCTGCCATGCTCGCTAAGAAAACAATCACATTAACAAACCACTCCGGCAAAAAAATCTGACGCCTATCGCCCGGGTCAACACCATCACCGCTTTGACCGTTCATTTGATTGCCGTCCGGGTTTTGCGGCGGTGTGTCTATTTCCGGAGTTGTGCCCCCGGGAGGCGGCGAGCCATCCTCCGGCAACGGCGTCGGCGACAGAAACGGGAACGGGAACGGCGTCGGCGTGACCTCTTCAATTTGTCGCGGCGGCGTATGAATCTGCGGCGCAGGTATCGCTGCGTTGCCTATTGAGGGCGTAACTTCTAAATACATCCATCCGACATCGTCATAAAACACCTCCACCCAAGCGTGCGCGTTTTCATCGGTGAGGATGACGTTTTCGCCCACATCGGCTAATGATACGTTGGCGGCAAAGCCGCTTGTAAACCGGGCTGGAATGTCGAGCGAGCGAAGCATTAGCGTTGCCGCCGTAGCAAAATGGATGCAATATCCTTCTTTAAGCGTTTGGAGAAAATATAACGCAAAATCTGCGTCCTCGGGGATTTGTGCGGGCGTCAGGGTATATCTGCCCGACGATCTGATAAGTGACGCCACCTCGTCAACAATCACGCTGCGTTCCGCGTTTGGGTCAATTCCCGCCTCTATCGCCATTTGCCGCAAAGCATATGCCGTGCCTGCGTCAATTTCTTTGTACATATTTAAGTATTGCGATAACGGATAGTTTGTGGCGCTATAGGTTTTTTCGTCAAGCAGCATGTATTTAGATATAAGATCACTATAGGTAAGTATCATTTGCCCTTGCAAATTTTCCGGCAAATTAAGTATTATTTGATCTTCCAAGATTTCCGGCATATGCGGTAAAGTTTCCGGCAAAAGAGCACGAACGTCAGCTCCAATGTTGTAGAACTGTCTGTTGCTTTCCCTTTCCTGTACCTGCTGACGGCTTCCTTCGTTTTCAAAATCAAAAAGATTTGCTATATTTATTACCGGTATGCCCGAGTAATACGGTATATACTCAACATTTGTAACATCGTGTATTTTCCGCACACTCATCTCGGCCGTGGGGGGAGATGTCGGTATGTGAGGGCTGCCCTCACGTAAGGGTAAGCGATAATACGCAAAGGTGATAAGCGCCGGCATTTCCTTTAGAGCATTATCATATATATCGTGCATCGTTTGAAACGCGCTTTGCTCGGCTTGCCATGATCTTCCATCAAAACCGCCCATTGAGAACCCTCGCAGATAGAATGAACCCGATCGCGAAGCGTTTATCTCTATCAGAGGCCGGTTTGTTATTGCCCTTTCTCCCGCATCGGCAATGAAAACCTCATCTGTGTCAAACATCCACAAATTTCCTCCGGCATTGCTTGGCCACCCAAAAGAGACGCCAAAATCAATATTCGGCAATGGGTTTGGCGCTTCGGGTCCGGTTTGCACGATATTTCTCAGATATGAGCCTATGGCTTTTGTGACATCATACCTTTCATATGTACCCGGCGGAGCGGCAAGGTAGATAAAACCGATAAAAATAACGGACAGCACAAATGATGGTATAAAAGCCAACGCTCTCTTCATATAGTCATCGGGGTTAATCGCGCCGCTTATGAGCAAGGTCACATATATCGCAATTAGCCCTAAGATATATATATTATCCGGTCTTGTGGAGATTAGGACAAATGACAAGGATGCTATGGGTAGCGTCGTCAGTATTGTAAGAAACACGCTGCGCCGCAAAGAAATCGCAAAAACAAGAAGATACGTGAGAACGCTTCCCGCCGCGGCAAAGAAAAGCGTTGGCGCTGTTTTATGCGCGGCGTAATCGTTGAATAAAATCGGCACGGGAGTCCATTTGTTATAGAGCTTTGAAATAGTATGTATGCTCCATTTTGCGCCATCCGCAATTTCTGTATAATTTAAGAAAATTATTATCGCGAGCGGTATACATAGCGCAAGCAAACCTTTTGCGCGATAGCGCATAACGACCGCGGTGGCAATCAGCGAACACGGCAGCCATATGCCGAGTAAAAAGTTCATGTCAACAGGAAAATCAAACGCGGAAATGAGCGCGGCAAATGTGCAGTAGGCGGCGCATAGCACAAGCAAAAAGCTCCCGGTAAAAATCACCGTTTTGTGCAGCTTGCCGCTCCTTTTTGCCATCGGCGCAATCAGCTTGTTGTTTTCTGTATGATTTTGATCAAAAAGCGGTTTTCTCACCATGCCATGCCCTCCGAAAACATCCGAGACATGTCGTCAGCAGATTCTGCATGTGTCCTTGAGGGCAAGCCGGAGACAGTGCAAACCCATGCAAAACGTGCTGGCACCGGCGTATATACGTTGACGGCGGCGTTGTCGCGGTCGAGCACATGCCGCAAAAATTCCACAAGGTCGGCTTCTCTATAAATCTCCCGGATATATCGCATATCGCCATATTTTACATGAAACGACAAACCATACATAAGCAAATAGTCACATATCCAACGCAAATAAGAAAGCGTAAAATCACGTTCCGCAGCTTCGCCCCACGGCTTAATATGAAGCAGCCTGCTTTGAGTTTTGGGTACGAGAGGCTCTCGAACTATGAGAGAGTCATGCTTTGCCGACAGCTTCCAATGAATACTTCTGACCGAATCCCCTTGCCTGTACTCGCGCATATCATGCTCTTCCGAAAACCCTCCGCCCGGTTTGGGCACTAAGGAAAGCTCTCGCGGCAGAGAAAAGATGCCCTCCGGTTTTAATGGACGGGGCAAAACAAGCACGCTAACCTTGCTTCCCGGCTTGATTTCGCGTGAAAACAAACCGAGCAGGCTCACCGCATACAGCTTTTTGAGCTTAAATACCATAAGGCCGGTTTGGGATGTGTCAATAGATATTTGACTGCGGTCTCCCGATTTTGCCGCGCAGATTACTTTGCATTTTGCCGTAAAACCGTCTCCGGTCACACTCATAATAACATTAAGGCATCTGATCGGAAACGGTTTCTTATCTATTGCGGTTATCGTTATGGCTCCTCTTTCGCCTTTTTCTAAAACTATCGGCGCGGAAATGGCAACCGTTTTGGTGAACATACCGGGCAGGCTGATAACTAAATCCAGCGGCACTAAAAAAAGCACCGCCAAAAGTAAAAACCAAGAAAACCAAGGCGTATAAAGAAGATAGAATATAAATACGGCCGATAGCGTAAATGTGTAGATTAGTCTATATTTTAGCATAGTGTATGGCCTTTATCGCTCGGTGTTCGCTCGCTGCGGTCTGCTGCGCCGCCCTTATTGTTTGGTTTTCGTTTGCGCGCTGCCGTTATCTTTTTGCGCGTTGCCGTTGTCTTTTTACGCGATTTGCGGCGGCTTAACCATTTTGAATATTGATTCTAAAATTTTAACCGATGCGGCGCGGTCGTCATGTATGCCCGAGTTGAGCACCAATCTGTGCGCCAGCACGTCTGTATAAATAGGGGCAATGTCCGAAGGTATGACATAATCGCGTCCTTGCAGATATGCCGCCGCTTTAGACATTTGCGTCAAAGCAATAGAAGCCCGCGGGCTTGCGCCCACTAAGATATCGGGGTGGCTGCGCGTTTTTTCAACCAATGTCACTATATACTCAAGGAGCGACGGGTCAACGTATACATTGCCGGCTTCCTCGCGCATTTGCCGGAGCTCGCCGCTCGTCAAGACGGGGTCTACGAGGTCAATGAGTTCTCTTTTTTGCTTGCGTTTGAGGAGCGATACTTCATCTTGGCGTTTTAAATAACCGAGAGATAATCGCAGCATGAAGCGGTCTTTTTGAGAGTCCGGCAAGAGCTGCGTTCCGGCTGCCCCAACGGGATTTTGAGTCGCTATAACAACAAATGGCTGCGGGATTGTGTGAGATGTGCCGTCTACCGTGACTTGCCCCTCTTCCATCGCCTCAAGCAATGCCGATTGGGTCCGGCTTGTGGCGCGGTTTAGCTCGTCGGCAAGAAAGAGGTTGCATAATATTGCCCCCGGCGTATACTCCATTTGCTTTGTGTCTTTGTTGATGACGGAAAATCCGGTGATGTCGGATGCTAAAACGTCCGGCGTAAACTGTACCCGGCTGTAGCTCAAATTTAACGCTTTTGAGAACGCTATCGCAAGCGTGGTTTTGCCGACGCCGGGTATATCTTCTATCAAAATATGCCCTTTTGCGAGTATCGCCAGAAACACGCGCAAGACTACCTGATCTTTTCCGACAATAGCCTTCATCACGCTGCCAAGCACACGTTTTCCATAAATTATACCGCTATGATTTTCCATGAGGGCTACTATACACTATTATCAAAAATATTGCAATACTGTAACCGCATTGTTTCTTTTTGTTTTATTTTTATTTTCCTTTCAGACACTTGACAAGCGATAGCTGTAGTGGTACTTTATGTACTATGATTTGTATATGGGGGTATAGCTCAGCTGGGAGAGCGCCTGGTTTGCAACCAGGAGGTCAGCGGTTCGATCCCGCTTATCTCCACCAACACGACAACAAAACCCACCAACATCTTACAGGGACGCATACCATATGCCGCGTGTAGCGCGTATATCGCGTGCTGCGCGTATCATATGGGGTCTTTGCAATTGCAAGGCAGAAAAAACAGGAAAGAAGGTATAAGATAGTGTCAAAGTGGCTCAAAGACGCGATTTTCTACGAAATTTATCCTCAAACATTCCACGACTCAAACGGAGACGGCATAGGAGACATTCCCGGCATTTTGCAAAAGCTCGATTATATACAAGAAATGGGCTTTAACGCGATTTGGCTAAACCCGTGCTATGATTCCCCGTTTTGGGATGCCGGCTATGACGTGCGCGACCACAAAAAGGTAGCGCCACGATACGGAACCAACGAAGACCTGTACGAGCTTTTTAGAGAGGCGCACCGCCGGGATATGCGCGTGATCCTTGATTTAGTGCCGGGTCATACATCAATTGACCACTCTTGGTTTACAAAAGCATGTGAACCGGAGCATAATGAGTTTAGCAACCGCTTTATTTTCTCGCCGTCGGTTTGGGAGCTTCCCGAAGGCTATCGCTGGGTAAGCGGCTACGCGCAGCGCGACGGCAACTTTATGATAAACTTCTTTAGTACGCAGCCTGCGCTAAATTACGGATTTTCAGACATAAACGCCCCAAAATGGCAAATGCCGCCGGAGCATCCCGACTGCCGCAAAACGCTTGAGGCGATGAAAGATATAATGCGCTTTTGGCTCTCAAAGGGAGCTGATGGTTTTCGCGTGGATATGGCGGACTGTCTCGTCAAAAACGACGAAAGCAAAGCCGCCACCTCAAAGCTATGGCAGGAAATACGCGCAATGCTTGATTTAGAATATCCGCAAGCCGCGCTCGTCGCCGAATGGAGCTATCCCGAGCGGGCTATCAATATGGCAGGATTTCATATGGATTTCTATTTAGACCACTTTCATAACGGCTATCACGCCTTAGTCCGCAGCCGCAAAGATGACGCGAACGATTGCTATGTCAGCCGGGACGGGCGCGGAGACATAACGCGCTTTACGTCAGATTTTATCCCAAAGTATGAAGCGACAAAAAAAGACGGATACATCAGCTTCATAACGTGCAATCATGACACGCCCCGCCTCACCCGACACCTTAGCATACCTGAAATAAAATTGGCATATGCCATGATTTTCACGCTGCCCGGTGTGCCGTTTTTGTATTATGGCGACGAAATAGGTATGCGGTATATCGAAAATCTTCCAAGTAAAGAGGGCGGCTATTCGCGGACGGGAACAAGGACTCCGATGCAATGGAGCAGCGGAAAAAATCTCGGGTTCTCAACCGCCGACCCGTCGCTCTTGTATCTTCCCGTAGATAGCGCCGCCGACGCGCCGACCGTGCAGTCGCAGAAAAACGATGACCTAAGTCTTTTGAATACTGTAAAAGCGTTGATTTCGCTGCGAAAAAGCAGTGATGACTTCGGGGCGGGCGGGGATTTTGAAGTCATCCATGCCGCAAAGGGAGACCCTTTGTTTGTTTATCGCCGAGGCGATCATTATATTTTGGTAAATCCGAGCTTATCAGACATAGCATATGACCTGCCGCCCGCGTCCGGACGTCAGGCAGCAAAGCCCAATGCCCCGCAAAATGACTCGCACAAGTCTGCGAAGCGAGAGATTATTTTCAAGCTCGGCAACTGCGTGATGAAAGGCGAAAAGGCGACACTCTCACCACAGAGCTTCGCCGCCCTACGGTAATAACGTCTTTCCTTTTATCGTGTTTGACAATCTTCTACCAATTGGTACACCCTCAGGGATTCGAACCCAGGACCCACTGATTAAGAGTCAGTTGCTCTACCAACTGAGCTAAGGGTGCATATCGCCGTTTGGCTCACTCGCTCAATTGTAGACCATCTTCAAATCTATGTCAATACACAAAATCTTTTCCGCCGCGTTGCTGCATAAGCACCGCAAAAAACGCATTATTATGCAACATTGTTCCGTAATATTTAAAAAATATGAATAAATATGCAAAAAAGTGTTGCATTATTATCAAAAGTATGGTATGGTTCGCTTATTCGCGTGTTAAGGGAGCGCAATTAGACTATTCATTTATTATTGGAGCGCGAAATGAAACCAAAAATTTTCATTGACGGCAGCGAAGGAACAACGGGGCTGCACATACACAAAAGATTGGCCGGCAGAGAGGACATTGACCTTTTGCACATCGAGCAAAGCCGGCGCAAAGATACCGTCGAACGGGAAAAACTCATAGGCGCGGCAGACTTGGTGTTCATATGCCTTCCCGATGACGCGGCGCGCCAGTCCGTCTCGCTGGCAAAAAGCGGCGGCACGCGGATAATTGACGCGTCCACGGCACATAGGGTTGCGGACGGATGGATTTACGGTCTTGCGGAAATATCTGACCGTCAGCGCGAGAGCATAAAGACAGCAAAGCGCGTATCTAACCCCGGATGCCATTCAACAGGAGTCATACTGCTGCTTGCGCCCCTTGTAAGCGCGGGGATTGTTGACCCACAGTGCCAAATTTCAATAACGTCGCTCACCGGATATACGGGCGGCGGCAAGAAAATGATCGCGCAGTATGAAACTCCCGCAGAAAGCGGATTAAACACGCCGCGTCTATACAGCACGGCGGCTCGGCACAAGCATATTCCCGAGATAATGAAATACACAAAGCTCACAAAAGAGCCCGCGTTTTTACCTATCGTCGCCGATTTTCCGCAAGGTATGCAAATAATAATCCCGATAGACCTGCCCGGCAAACGGCAAGAAGTGCTTGACACTCTCGCAAATCACTACAAGGAGCGCGAAAACATTGAGGTTTCAGATTGCGGAGAGCCGTTTGCCCCGAGCGACATAAACGCCGGAACAGATAAAACCGCGCTCAAAGTGCTCGGGTTTGGCGACACCATAATCCTCACGGCGCAGTTTGACAATCTCGGCAAAGGCGCGGCGGGGGCGGCTGTGCAAAACATGAACCTCATGCTCGGGTTTGACGAACACAAAGGCTTAATCCTAAAATAATCTCCGGTGCCCATTAAACCCCAAATCCTCTCTTAAAAACAAAAACATCCCCACACCACCGCCAAAAATCTCAAAACAAAAAACCTCAACACTCGCAGAAAGGACTATATAAACCATGAAATTTATAAAAGGGGGCGTCTGCGCCGCAAAAGGCTTTAGCGCGGCAGGTCTGCACGTCGGCGTAAAAACGAAAAACAAAGACAAAAAGGACATAGCCCTCATCGTCTCGGAAGCTCCGTGCCATGCGGCAGCGGTTTACACAAAAAACATTGTCAAGGCAGCCCCTTTGCACGTAACGCAAAGCCACCTGAGCGACGGCAAAGCGAGAGCCGTTTTCGCCAACAGCGGAAACGCAAACGCCTGTGCCCCGAGGGGCATCGAAAATGCTGTGCGTATGTGCAAAGCGATAGCGGCGGAGCTTAACATAGAAACGGAAGACGTAATCGTGGCGTCCACCGGAGTAATAGGGCAAGAGCTGCCGATTGAAATTATCGAGAGCGGAGTATCAAAGCTCGCGGCAAGCCTAAACAGCGGAGCGGACGGCTCAAAAGACGCGGCTCACGCCATAATGACGACCGATTTGACAGTAAAAGAAGCCGCCGCCGAGTTTGAGGCGGGCGGCAAGACGCTTAAAATCGGAGGCATAGCAAAGGGCAGCGGAATGATACACCCAAACATGGGAACAATGCTTGCGTTTCTCACAACAGACTGTGCCATAAGCGCCGACATGATACAAAAAGCACTCAAAGACGCGGCAAACATCAGTTTCAACAGAGTTTCGGTAGACGGCGACAGCTCAACAAACGACATGCTTACGCTGATGGCAAACGGACTTGGCGGAAACGAAGAAATTACAAAACCCGGCGCGGATTATGATAGCTTCACCAAAGCGTTGGGCGAGGTTTGCATACAGCTTGCGAAAATGATTGCCTCCGACGGCGAGGGCGCGACTCACCTCATCACCTGCAAAGTCAAAGGCGCGCCGAGTGAAACTATCGCCGAGATAGCTTCAAAATCCGTCATATCGTCCACGCTTGTAAAAGCCGCGATGTTTGGCGCGGACGCAAACTGGGGGCGCATACTGTGCGCGATGGGATATTCCGGGGCGAGCTTTGACCCCGAAAAAGTAAACGTCGCCTTTGAATCCGCCGCAGGGCGCGTACAGGTTTGCGAAAACGGGAAGGGGCTGGCTTTTGACGAGGACACGGCAAAAAAGATACTCACCGAGCATGAAATCATAATAGATATTGATATGCAAAGCGGAGAAAAACAGTGTATATGCTGGGGCTGCGACATAACATATGACTATATTAAGATAAACGGAGATTACAGGACATGAACAATAATGCCATGAGAGCGCAAATACTGATAGAAGCGTTGCCGTATATCCAAAAATTTACGGGAAAGGTCATAGTCATCAAGTATGGCGGCAATGCCATGATCGGCGACAATCTGTTTGAAGCGGTCATTGAAGATATAATTATGTTACAGCTCGTCGGAATACACGCCGTGCTCGTGCATGGCGGCGGGCCGGAGATAAACGAAATGCTTGGCAAAATCGGGCTAAAATCAAAGTTTATAAACGGTTTGCGCTATACGGACGAGGCGGTGATGGAAGTCGTACAGGGTATACTGTGCGGTAAAATCAACAAAGATTTGGTCTCAAAAATAACCCGTAAGGGCGGAAGCGCCGTCGGGCTTTGCGGCCTTGACAACAAGCTCTTTGAGGCAAAGAAAATGGATAGGGGCGACGGCGAGGACTATGGCTTGGTCGGCGAGATAATAAAAACCAACCCCAAAATAGTAAAGGCGGCGATAGACGACGGGCACATTCCGGTCATTGCGAGCGTGGCATATGGGGCGGACGCGGACACTTCATATAATGTAAACGCGGATACGGCGGCGGCAAAATTAGCCATCGCGCTGGGCGCGGAAAAGCTGATACTTCTGACAAACACGCGGGGCATTTTGCGCGAAAAAGATAATGAGGCCACCTTGATAAAGCAGATAAAATCAGATGAGATAGAAATACTTATAAAAGAGGGTGTGGTCGCGGGCGGTATGCTGCCAAAAGTGGAGTGCTGCGCGGAGGCCATCGGCGGCGGCGTGAAGAGGACGCATATCCTTGACGGGCGTATACCTCACTCGATTCTTATCGAATTATTTACCAACGAAGGCGCCGGCACAATGATACTGTAAAAAGGAGAAACAAAAATGACAGCAAGCGAAATAAAAAAACAGGACGCTCAAAACGTGATGCAGACGTACGCTCGCTATGACGTTGTTATTGAGCGCGGCGAGGGGGCGACCCTATACGATCCCGACGGTAAAAAATACATAGACTTTACCGGGGGAATCGGCGTCAACTCTATCGGCTACGGAAACAAAAAATGGGCGGATGCCATATATGAGCAGGCGATGAAACTACAGCATATTTCAAACCTGTTTTTGTCCGAGCCGTATGTCCGCCTCGCCAAAACGCTCACAAAACGGGCGGGCATGGAAAACGTATTTTTCGCAAACGCGGGCGGCGAAGCCAACGAAGGGCTGATAAAACTCGCGCGCAAATACTCGTTTGACAAATACGGCAAAGGCAGAAGCACCATAATAAGCCTTGTGCAAAGTTTTCACGGCAGAACAATAACGACCCTTGCGGCCACAGGGCAAGAGGCTTTTCACAACTACTTTTTCCCGTTTACGGAAGGTTTTTTACATATACCCGCGCACGATATAAACGCGCTCAATGCCGCGCTGACAGATGATGTTTGCGCCTTGCTCATCGAGCTTATTCAAGGCGAGGGCGGCGTTATCCCTCTGCAAAAAGAATATGTCGCGGAGATTGCGAAGATTTGCAAAGAGAAAGATATTTTGCTTCTCGTAGATGAGGTGCAAACGGGCGTGGGGCGCACGGGTTCGCTCTTTGCGTTCTCTCAATACGGCATAGAGCCGGACGCCGTAACCTTTGCAAAGGGCATAGCCGGAGGATTGCCTATGGGCGGCATTATGGCAAACGAAAAATGCTCAAAAGTTTTGACCGCCGGTACGCACGCCACGACTTTTGGCGGAAACCCGGTGGCGGCGGCAGGGGCAATTGAGGTGCTAAACCAACTCGACGACGCCGCGCTTTGCGAGGTCACAAAAAAAGGCGAATATATAAAAGGCAAAATCATCGGATGGAACGATCCTCTCGTGGGAGAGATACGGGGGCTCGGGCTAATGCTCGGCATTTCGATAAGAGAGCGCGAGGGTTGGCCAAAGCCGTCGGCAATCGCAAAAAAATGCGTCGAAAACGGGCTTCTTATACTCACGGCGGGAAGCGACGCCGTTCGTATGCTGCCGCCTTTGACAATCACATATGATGAAATAGATAAGGGGCTTGAAATACTAAAAGCTGTACTGGACAGCTTCAAATAACAAGTTTTCATACGGCGTTCTTTCAAAACACCGTAAAAAATATATGAGGGCGGCAAAACACACATGAAAAAAGATTTATTAAAACTCCTTGACCTGAAAGCAGAGGACATACTGCATATACTTGACACGGCAGACAAGCTAAAAGCCGAGCACAAAGCAAAAAAGGCTCACGATTTTCCGCCGGGCAGGACGCTTGCGATGATTTTTGAGAAGAGCTCGACGCGTACGCGAGTGTCATTTGAGGTCGGCATTACGCAGCTTGGCGGGCACGGCATATTTTTGTCAAGCGCCGACAGCCAATTGGGACGCGGAGAATCTATAGCAGACACGGCAAGGGTTCTTGACCGCTATTGCGACTGTATTATGATACGCACATATGAGCAGGCGCAGGTTGAGGAGCTGGCAAAATACTCCGCAATCCCCGTTATCAACGCGTTGACTGATTTTGAACATCCTTGTCAGGTGCTCGCTGACCTAATGACGATACGCGAGCACAAGGGCAGGCTCGCGGGGCTAAAAGCGTGCTGGATCGGAGACGGCAACAATGTGGCAAACTCCATGATAGCCGGATGCTTAAAATGCGGCATGGACGTAGCGATAGCTTGCCCGGCAGGATATGAGCCGGACGAACAGGTGCTAAACTTTGCTGAAAACTTTGGAAATTTTACACTGACAAATGACCCAAAGACAGCCGCAAAGGGCGCGGATGTCATCTTTACGGACGTATGGTCGTCTATGGGTCAAGAGGGCGAAGCCGAAAAACGCAAAAAGGCTTTTGCGGGCTATCAAGTAAACGCCCGGATAATGGAGCTTGCCGCTCCCGGCTGTATGATACAGCACTGCTTACCGGCACACAAGGGCGAGGAAATAACGGAAGAAATATTCGAAATGCACGCGCAGGAGATTTTTGACGAAGCCGAAAACCGCCTGCACGCGCAAAAAGCCATTATGTATATACTGATGAAAAAAGTGTAGATTAGCCGCCGATTGCGTTTTCGCGGCTAACGGCTCGTGCCATAGACACTATTGCCTATGGTCAGTATATATTTATCAATAGAACCTGTTCCGGCACTGTTCCAGCCCTCGATACACATGGCGACCTCATACATATTGCCGCTCATATCAATACCAAAGCCCTCCCATGCCTTGAAGTGATCGGACAAGGTGATCTTTCCAGACGTAGTGCCTTCGGCGCGAACGCTAAACACTTGCGTAAACGTCCGAGTACCCTCAATAGACGGTTTATCTACCCGAGTGTCCGTATAGACCTCATACCGCGCACCGTCTATCGTTATATCGCCGCGATAGCCCGCGCCGCCGGGCGGCTTATAACGCCCGTGGTTTTCCACGACATACCATTCGACAAGCGGGTTTTGAGTCCAGCCGTAGGCGGTGAGGTAAGATACATCGCCCCTTGTGATGTTATGGGTGGCCGCATACTCGATAGAAATAACGCCATAATCGGCATAAGGCATTGTGCTGCCAAGCCTTTTTCCGGTGCGGAACAAAATGTTCAGGCCGCTCCACTCACAGGTGAAAGTACCGCCCCCTGTGAGCTGCATTATATAGGTATCGCGCTCGGGGTCGCGCCGCTCCGACCACAGCTCGTAATGGAAATCGTCAATCTCACCCATTCTCCTCGCGTAAGGGACAGGCTGTGTCAGCTTATCCCATTCGCCGCTGGCCGGATTTCCGGGATTTGCCGGATCGCCCGGATTTGCGGGATTAGCGGGATCGCCGGGATTTCCGGGATTGCCCGGATTTGCGGGAATCAAACCCACCGGAATCAAGGAGAAGTCGTCAACGTAATATTCGGCGTCGGGATTGTCGTTTTCAATGTATACGGTAATGGTCGCGCTTTGTATATCCCACGAATACTCGAAAGACATTTCGACCCAGCCGTCGTCAACGCCGATGGGTAAATCAGATATCATATTGTTCCATGCCCTGCCGCCGTCTGTTCCGTCTCCGGTTTGCGTGGACAGGCGAAATGCCGACAAATCGGGGGATTTGGCGTGTACCCAAAAGGAAACGGTATACAGTCTGCCAACCTCAACATACGGCGCGATTTCAATGGCCGGCCCGTTCCAGTCGCGGCGGCGTTCGGTGATGAGAAGCGAATAGCTGCCGCTTCTGGCCACGTCAGACGACAGCGATAACACGCCGGTTCCGGCTTCACGTTCGGATTCGGTGCCTCGCACGTCAAAGCCCATGAGCGTACCGTCCTCAAAATCGACAAACACAGACTCGTCCTCTATCACGGGAGCGCCCATAGGCACACTGGGGCGCGGCGTGGGCGTCGGCTCCGGCGTTGGTGTGGGCGTCGCCTCGGGGGTTGGCGCGGGCGTCGCGGCGGGTGTGGCTATCGGCGACGGCGACGGGGATTCATCCCCCGCGCCGGGTTCGTCGGACGAGCATCCTACGACCAAAAAAGACATTGCAAGCAGCACCGCCGCTCCGCTCTTTAGGCCGCGTTTGAATCCCGCCGCCCCATTTGTAAAACCGCTTAAAACCCCATAATTTTTTTCCATATTTGTTCTCCCCTCTTTTTAATTCATAATACATAATTATTGGTATTACCGCTTAGTGTGCTAAGGACGCTTCCTTTTTTACAATGGCGTCAATAATATCAAAAATACTGTTTGCCCTGCTATTTAATATGACCCCGGCGCATCGGGCTTGGACATCGCGGACGCTGTGCGTGTCGCCGCCCGCCTGTATGGGCAAATCATGCTCCTGCGCAAAAGCGCGGGACTTGGCGTTTGTAGCATCCGAGTCCGCCGAATTATGTATCTCAACGCCGTCTACAACCCGCCAATCTACGGGCCCCGCGTTATGAATATACCAAGCATCCCGAAACGGATGCGCCTGCGCCAAATAACCGCCGTTTTTGCGTACAAGGAAGCTGTATTGGGAAGCGGAAAGCCTGTCCAATCCCGGATGCGCGAGCAAAAAGCCCAAATCCAAACCATATGTCAGAAGGTCTATGCCTCTGATAGAAAACTCCCAGCCGAGAAAAACATCAAGGCCGCATTCGTCTCCGGCTTTTTTTGCGATTTCATATCCAGTCACGAAATAACGCATTTTTACGTCCCAAGGCGAAAGCTGGGAAACGGTTGAGTTGCCGTTGATAAAGTGGTCGGTGACGATGATTCCGGCGTAGTTTTTATCCTTATATGCGCGAACCATTTGTGCGGCGTCCGACTGCGCACATGCGCTGATTTGTGCTGTATGCATATGTGTTTCGTATAAAAATCCCATTTCTACGATTATGCGTTAAATTTCTCCCATTGTCAATAGCCAATACCCCGCCGCTGTTTCCAAAGTCCGATTGCCGCCCCCGAAATGACAAAAACAGGGGCGGCAACCAGAGGTGAAAGGAGGTGAGGGATGGAATATCAAATGTTTACGCCCGCTGCGGGATTGGTGTGTGCGCTGCCATCGCAATAAAGGAAGCGGAGGTCTCGCTGCGCTTTTGTATAAACGAACCTGTTTCAATGCCCGCTGCTTTGCACAAATTGTCAAACTCGACGGAGTTTGCAAACCCCGCGAATATCGCCTCGCGGGACTCTCCGGCATTGAGCCGCGAGAGCCAGTGCGCAAAGCCGCCTTCGTCGGGCATACGCCCAAAGAACGTGCGATATAGCATGGTGACAAAGCCTTCGTCGTCAAGCTCTAAGTTTTTTGCTTCCTCGCTAAATACAAAGGCAAACATAATATCAACTCCGGTCAGCTCGCCGCTTTCTAATCTTTCCATCCAGTGGTCAAAACCACCCGCGTCAGGCTCACGCCCAAAAGCATTCAGATACAAAAACTCAACAAAGTCTGTTTCCGTTTCGGGGGTGGGGGTATTGCCCGGTGTGGGCGCCTCCGGTGTTGTCTGCTCGGCGTCGGACGGCGGCGGCGGGCTGGCGGGCACTCTGACCGTCAACGTGCCGTCTTTGTGGTCAAGAACATAATTTGCGGCGACTTCGCTGTTTAGCACGGCGAACGTTGTAATTTTAATGTCAAATGTACCTGCCGTGTCAGTATCAACCGCCGTGTGCTCCGCTGTGGCCTGCGTGTCGAGCGCGTTACTTTCATTGTCCGTACCTATAAAACCTGTGTAGCTCACGGTAGCTTCCGGCAACGGCAAGTCCGCGCCCCTTGTCACGGTTTTGTCGTCGGCTTTTACCGTGACGATTTTCTTTTCGATGGTAAACGCCGCCGATGTCGCCTCTCCCGCGTGGGTATCGCTTTCGAGTGTCGCCGTCACGGTGTATGTGCCGGGGGCAGTGGGTACTGTTTCGGTCAGCGGATAAGGCGTTGAGTCCCCGTCCGCCAGCGTGCCGCTGTACCTATAAATGAAGCTATGCTCGCCAACGGGTTCATCCGCAACATCGCTCACCGCGCTCGCGATTGGCGCGCCGGGCGCTGTGCCATAGACGGTATTGCCGGGCGCGGAGGTAAAGCTGACGGTTGCGGGATATTTGTCCACGGTATTTACGGTAATGTTGATAGTGAAATCCTCATAGTTCGCGCTCGTCACCGTCACAGGTATTGTCACGCTTAGTCCCGATGATACATCATCTCGGACAGCCACATCAATGCTCGGTATAGGTTCACCGGTACGCAAAGTGAGTATGATGAAAGAATCGCCGGTGGGTGTGCCGACGGTATATGTGATAATACCATATTCGGCAGGGGTTTCCAGAGCCGGAATCAGCGGGAAAAGCGGGATATTCACAGATTTCTCCAGATTTTCGATAAAGGATATGGTATGGGAAATCGCTGTTTCGGGCGGCTTTGCTTTGTTGATGGACTGACTTATCATGGACAAGCTGCCGTCTGCTAAAGTGTAGTTGTTTGCTATTTCGGTATCTTCCAACGTGATGGTTGCGGTGACGGTTCTATTGCCCGTTCCCGCGTTGGCGTTGTCATACGTTCCGGTCACGGTGTAGTCTGTACCGATTGTCAGCTCTTCACCGTTTTGTAAGCCGCCGAAAGTCACGTCGGTTATTGATGCGGTTTTATCACCGTTATAGGTTTTAGTACCTATCGTTGCGTTAGATATGGTCAGGGGTGCTTTGGTAATCGTGCCGTTTGCGAAAATCGGCTGTTCCGTCGGGGCTATGTACTTCCAAGCGTCTGAGCCGGTTATACCGAAGCCCGTTGCTGTGACTGCGTGCTCTCCCGCATTGGCGTTTGCAAAAGCTACCGTGCCCCACACGTCCTTCATATCGTCGCCTATCATAAAGGGTTCAATGAAGAAGCGCGGTAAAAACTCGTCCTCGTCTAAGATTTTTGCGGAGGTAGTGCCGTCATAAGTCTTGTCATACACCCAGCCCTGAGACCACCCCAATAACTGCTTTTTCTCGATCGTAAATTCCGCCGACGCACTGCCGGAGTGGGTCGCGCTGTCGAGTGTTGCCGTCACGGTGTATGTGCCGGGGTCGGTGGGCGCTGTTTCGGTCGGTACGCCTGCGCTATACGCTGTGCTTTTCCCGTCCGCCAATATGCCCGTATAGCTGAGTGTGATTGTACCCGGGGCAGTATCGCCGTTTTTATCTACCGCGCTCGCGCTAGGGGCGTTGATCGTCTCACCATAGGTGATGTCGGCGGGTGTGGTATCGAAAGTCACGGTCGCGGGAGTCAGCGCGCTTACGTTCACGCTCTGCGCTGTTGTGGAAAAATCAACAAGGATTCTGCCGTCCGCAAGGCTGCCCTTAATGCTAATGACAACACCGGAATTATCAAATCCTCCCCAAAATGTCACCGTGCTGCCCTCGACCAAGTAATAATCGTCACTCCAGTTGACCGTCAATTCATCAATAGCAAGCCCCGTCGGGAACGCGGCGACGACCGGGGCTGCCGCCGGGGTAACGCCGCTATATGTGTATTCCATGCCGCCCGATGTCCACACAGGCGCGTCAAGGCAGAAGAGGTTCTCACCGGGAGTGAATTTGCTTGTAGACCCGGTTATATCAAATTTATCCGCATAGCTTTCGGTATAATAAGCAAGGGAGTAGTTTTCGAGTAAAGAGTCAGAAACCGCCCTGCGGATGCCGCCGTCTGCGATAGTACCGCCTGTTATATAAGCAACTGCGTTATGGGTAGTCCTAATAACCAAAGACGGGCTATAGTAATTTGTTATTGTGCCGCCATTTACGGAAAGGACGGCATCTATTAACATGGCTATGGCATAGGCGCTCCCGTCGGTGTAGCCGCCGTCGGCGCGTACTGCAATGCTGCCGCCGTTTACGTTGACTTCCGCACAGCCGATAGCATATATTGCATGGTTGGCGCTTTCTATTGTGCCGCCGTTTACGGTAAGGGTAACGTTTTCTCCAACTCGAATAGCATTGCCCGGGGCAGTAGCACCCTGCGGCACCGCTTTAATGACAGCACCGGTGGTTACTTCCATTTCGCCCGCGCCGGTAAGTGAGATTAGGCCGTTGTTTTGCACCGAAGTTGTACCGGTATATTCCGCCGCCCATGTGACTTTTTTATCCGCCGGAATGTTGATGTTCAAGGCTGTGTCCGCCTCTGTAAATTCGCCTATGACCGTGACCATGCCGCCGTCCGAGGCGGCGAGCGCGGCGGCGATTGCGGTTTGGATAGACGCGGCGTCGGAATAGTCGTCAAGGTTGATTATCGATGCGTTCACCTCCGCGATTGCCTCGACAATCCTGTCTACAACGCAGTCCCATAACAAATACGCATACTCGCTTTTTACCAAATATATCTTATCATTATCTAACTCTTCTTGCATATCCGCCATGAGAATACCCGCGCATAACACACATTCATCAGGCTCGCAAAGCTCGTCGTTATCCAAGCAGCCCTCTTTTATCAGCGACAAAAGAGCGTCAAAATACTGCTCCTCAAAGCCGTCCGCAAAGGTTAAATCCGCGTATTTCTCAGAATCAATTAGCATTAAAGTTTCGGCAATATCCTCTAAGGCCTCCATAAACGAAGTTATATTGAAAGATTCAGGGACTAATAAGTAATTATTAGTCAGACGATGAAGCTCGCCGAGGTAGTACGATAAGTCCCAACACTCACAGGGGGTTAGTTTTTTGCCGCATATATTGCATAACACATTTTTGAATAGTGATATATACGCGCTGTCATCGATTTTGTAGTTAGTGTTTAATATTTTGCCTAAATTGTCCCAGTCGAGGATGGGTACTGTTCCGTTTTCAAGCGCTTCAATTCCTATAAGCATTAAGTTGCCGTCATTTTTGTCCTGCCATAGAAAATACACACTAAACGGAACTGAGCCATCATCAAGCATTCCCAAAATGGATAATTCATTCGTTACATTATTATATTCAAAAACGCAAACTCTTAAAAACCAACCTTTGTCAACCGCTTGCTGAAATAAATCGAAAACCGCGTCGATTTCGGATGAGTCGATATAACTAATATCGCCGTTAGCCTTTAGTTTTTGCGTAAACGCGTCGAAATATCCCTTTTCTTCGGCAGGAATTAAGTCAATAAAGTTAGCAGCAAAAAATCCGCCGTTGGTTCTTATAATATCTCTTAGCTCGCCGAAGTTGAGTCCCGGGTCTATAGTATTATCATCTTCGTCGATTGCTATAGCCTGTATTAAAAAAAGCATATCCTCGGACCATAAAAACTGTATAGATAAAGTGTCGTCCTGATTGTTTTCAAACCATATTATCAACATCGGTCCTGTTATCCCCTCGCTGGCAAAGGCATACTCAGAATTATAAATCTCCCAGCCATTGTCATCAACTGCGCTTGAAAGTAATCTGAAAACCGCGTCGAGTTCACCTTCGTGCGGTAAGGCGGTGATTTCTCCGTTATCAAATAAGCCTTGTGTATAGCTTTCAAACTCGCCGCGTATGTCGCCGAGTGCGTCCTCCTCCGCGCGGGCGAGCCAAATCGCCGGAGCGAAAGTTAGCAGCATGGCAAAGCACAGCGCCCACGCCAAAGTCTTAGACAGCAAATTTTTGATTTTCATATGTATGAGTCCTTTCATGGTGTATTATATTACTACGCCTCAATCTTCGTTTATGCGGTCATGTCCGAGCAAGCTCGGACATGACACTCCATTCACTCGATTATTTCCGCCTGTGTGTACCGGCGTTGCGCTCGAATACAAGGCTTAAGTTTGCCGTTGTCTGTGAGTAGCTAAATGAGCCGGTCTCTATGCCCGCAGCTTGGCACAACTCGTCAAACTCGACGGAGTTTGCAAAGCCCGCGAATATCGCCTCGCGAGACTCTCCGGCATTGAGCCGCGAGAGCCAGTGCGCAAAGCCGCCTTCGTCGGGCATACGCCCAAAGAACGTGCGATATAGCATGGTGACAAAGTCCTCGTCGTCAAGCTTTAAGTTTTTTGCTTCCTCGCTAAATACAAAGGCAAACATAATATCAACTCCGGTCAGCTCGCCGCTTTCCAATCTTTCCATCCAGTGGTCAAAGCCGCCCGAGTCCGGCTCGCGCCCAAAAGCATTCAGATACAAGAACTCCACAAAGTCTGTTTCCGTTTCTGGGGCAGGGGTATTGCCCGGTGTGAGGGCGGGTTTTGTCGGCTCGCTGTCGGTCGGAGGCGGCGGCGCTGTCGGTCTGGCCGTCGCTGTCTCCTCCGCTCCCGCGCCGACGCTGTTTATGGCGCGGACGGCAAACTCATAGCTTGTGCCGTTTCTCAGCCCGGTGAATGTGTAGCTCATCTCGCTTGCCGTGAGCAGTATCCACGTATCATCATCGTCAGCAAGTACGTCAAGCACTTCATAGCCCGTAATCTCTTCACCGCCGTTACTCTCCGGCACTTGCCAAGTGAGCGTGACTCGCCCATTACCCGCCGCGGCGGTGAGGTTTTGCGGCGCGGTGGGGACATCGGTGTCGGCGTCTGTCGCGGCGAAGGTGTAACTCACCTCGACGGTGTTTCCTAAGCCCGGAAAGTACTCTGTCGCGGATGCTCCGTTTATTGTCGCGGCGAAATTACCTGTATCAAAGATATAGTTTTCGTTCACATCGAGCCACACTCTGACTGTATATGAGGTAGCGGGAGCGAAAAATACCGGATTACCGTCCCATGTCACCGCGCCGACGGTGAAATTGCCTGTTCCGCTCGCGGTGGCTACCGGCGTATATCCAACCACAGGCGCAGTCACGCTAAGAGCCACACTGTCAATCGGGGCGGGGTTTACCGTGATGGTCAGCGGCGGGGCGGAGGTAGCCGCGTTATAGTTTGTGTCAGCCGCTTTGGTCGCGGTAACTTCTATAGTTCCCGCGCCTGTTATCGTGAGCGTATAGCCGTTTAATGTGGCAGGCCCGGAGACCAGTGTATAGCTGACATCGCCGTCGCCGCTGCCGCCCGAGTGCGTCAGCCCGACCGTTAAGCCCTGGCTGTATGTCAATGTGCCGGATGGTGTCGCCGTCACACTCAGCGCGGCTTGCTCTGCTCTCCCGATAGTAAACGTACCCGTTGCCGTGCCTGTGTAGTTGCCCGTACCTGTCACGGTGAGGGTGGCTGTCCCGGCGTTTGTTCCGCCGCTTGTCACAGCGAAAGTGTAGGTCGGTGTATAACCCGCAAGCGTGACGGTGACATCGGCAGCGGGAGGGGTGATGGCGCTGCCCGTGTAGGTATATGTTTCGCCGACAACGACTGCCGCGCCCGAGATACTGCGCGGGTTAATAGTGAATGTCGCTGTCGCCGTGCCGAGGTTTTCATCGTCCTCGTAGGTGGCTGTCACGGTGTATGCACCCGCGCCTACGGGTTTGCCGTTAGAGAGAGAACCGCCCGACAAAATAGCGTAAGAATACGTCCAACCGGGGTTTGCGCCCGGAGTAAACGAACTGTTCATCGCCGCCGTCTCATGCGTAAGCTCCGCGCCTGTGTAGGTCGCGCTGCTGGCGGCAAACGAAATCTTTTCACTTACGTCTTCTTTTTCCGACACTCTCAATGTGCCGTTTTTCCGCTCGGTAATTACGTAGTTATCGTTCGGCGTGCCGCCCGATATAACTATGGTAAATGTACCCTCCTTCGAGCTGTCAAAGGTCTCATTGAGATACAAGGTCGGCAGACCTGCTGAGAACACGTTATTCGCGCTTTCGCCATAGACCAAGCCGCTCACCGTGTAGGCGTACTCCGCCGGCTCCGGCGCTCCGACTATAATGCTCTTATTATCTGCTGTCAGAGTGAGCGGAGCACGGTCAATGGTAATCAGCATCAAGTCACTGCTTACGGAATTATATAAATCATTACCCGCCATTGTCGCTGTTACATATACAGTTCCCGCCGCTTTAATCGTGACTAAACCATTCGCCGAAACTTCCGCCGCGTCTCCGCTTGTAATCGCATAAGTCACCGTGCCGCTCGTATTGCCGCCCGTCGTGGTGAGGCTGAAAGGCTCGTCGCCGTAGGTTTTCGCGCCGGGGTCGGTGATGACAAGCGCGGTTTGCGAGGATTTTTGGACACTGACAGTAATCTCCGTCGTGCCTATAGTGTCGCTGCCCGCGAGGGGCGTACCCGTTTCGCCGAGCGGGTAATATGAAACTGTAAATATATGTTCAAATGTATATGCGTCATCTTCGAGACCTCGCATATAAGCGTTAGTGAAAGTAATGCCTGTGTCTGACACTGTATAGTTTGCGGGAGCTACTACTACTTTTGAGCCGCCTAATGTAGTCTCTGTAATCTCTTTCACCGTGTTGCCGTTAAGTGCATAGGCGACTGTATGACCGGCGTCGGAACCTTTATAGAAAGTTCCGGCATCTACCGTGTCTGCGCTATCCTCAAATGCAACTAAGCCGTCATAGTATATAACCGAATTACCCGCTTTGTCCGTTACGCGAACGTATAGTATACACTTATCTATTGACGAGAAGGTGATAGGGGCATTATATGGCGACCATGTCTGGCTGTCAAAGTCCGTGATAACTGTCCAGGATCTAATATACTCGACCTTTTCCACGCCCGAGCCGCTATCGGCACTCGCAATAGTCACTTTTACCGATTCTTTGAAGAAAAGATTGAAGGCAGTTGAATCTGAAAACGCTCTAAATTCGTTATCATTGTACTGCACCGTTGCTGTCGGGGCGGTTTTGTCGATTTTGTAGGATTCGGTTGTCTGTTTCGATTCGTCGCCTGTGGCGGTATCTCTTATAAAGAAAGTCACAAGATTACCGGTTGTTTCTGCGGTCCGAATATGCTCAGAATCCCAAGGTGACCCGCCTGATACCAGTATCTGATAGCCGCTCGCTGCCGTGATGACAAAATCGCCGTTAGTCCAACCTGCGGTATTTAACTCCGTGGTGGTGTAGTGCGTATCTTTTTTGGCTTCAAACCTACTCTGGCCAATCACTACGTCGGCGAAAGTCGGCTGTGCCGTCGGGGCTTTGTACTTCCAAGCGCTGCCGCCTTCAATACCGAAGCCCGTCGCCGTGACCGCCCATGTACCCACATTCGCGCTTTCGAGAGTTAATGTGCCGTTTACGACATTCACTATATCAATAATGCCCTCAGTTTTACCGATGTCTGTCACCAATCCGCCGAGCGTCGGCGAGGTCTCTACCTCCACGGTTGTATTTCCGGCTTCGAAGTTCCTGCTTTTCGCCGTGCCGCTTGTCTCCCATGTTAACGGCTTCGGCGAGATTGTAAACGTTGCCGTGCCGCTGCCCGAGTGGGTTGTGCTGACAAGCGTCGCTGTTACTGTGTATGTGCCCGGGTTGATGGGTTTGACGGTTGTTGAGCTATATTCTGTTTCATCCCCGTCCGCCAATGTCCCCGAATAAGTGTACGTGAACGTACCCGTGACCGTGACTGTTTCATCGACCTTATCTTTCGCCGCCATGCTCGGTTCGTCAAGTTCTTCGCCGTAGGTGATACTCGAAGGAACGGTGACGGTAATAGCCGCCGCGGGCAGGGGAGTATCTAAGTTCAGGCTAAACGAATTTGTAGTAAACTCCACGGGAATTCTGCCGCCCGCAAGCGTACCCTCGACTTTGAGGGTGATACCCGTCACATTATATGTCCCCGCGAAAACGATTGTGTTGCCGTCTTTCTCGAACGAATGAATCGCGGTTGCGGGCGTTGCCGTCACGCTTGTAATACCAAGCCCCTCGGGGAATGTTACCGTGACCGTGCCCTCGTGGGCGGCGGCGGTGTCGGAGCTGTAGATGTAACCGCCTAAGTTCAGCGTGTCAAGACGGAAGAGGTTATACCCGGTGTAGTAAGCACTGCTGCTGAACAACGCCGCGTGGTTGCCAATGTAGTAGGCCTTTGGGGATGTACTGGTTGTGGCTCTAATGGGGGTGGTAGTTTCTGGCGCTATCATCGTCCCTCCGTAAAACAGCAGGACTGAATCGTCGTCAGACATATTGATTAACGCACTGTTCATAGTATTTTGAAGGGTGGCGGTGTCAAACACAACCACAGCCGGAGGCGCATACAACGGGATTGAGTATGCCTGCACCTTCCCTCTCACCAAAAGGGTTACAGAGCTTGTGGGGGTAAACCCTATTCCGTTGCTTTGTACGGTGTCGTTTGTGTTATGGATGAATCCGGTTTGCGCAAGCTCAAAGGTTCCCGCGTCGCCCAGTTCAAGCAAAGCGCCTGCCACGTTTCCGCTGTAGACAGCGTCCCATACAAGGGTTATGCCCGAGGGGATTGCTATGCTAAGCGTACTGTCCGCGCCGGTGAATTTGCCCGTGACGGTAACAGTTTCGCCCGCTTCGGCGGCGTCGAGAGCGTCGTTGATTGCGGTTTGGATGCCCGCGACGGTGTAATCATCCACATTCACATCGTCTACCAAAATCTGCGGGGTGGATACGTTAATCGCAAACGCCGCCGATGTGAACGTGACGGGGATTCTGCCGTTCTCAATAGTACCCGTGACCTTGAGGGTGGCAGCCGATTGATTATATTGTCCCCCTATGGTGACGGTGTTGCCGCTCGGTGTTAGTGTCGCCCCTGTAGGTTCTGCCGTCACGCTTGTGATTGCAAGAGCCGAGTGGAATGTCGCTGTGACCGCGGTCTCGCTTTCGGTCGAGCCGTCGTGTGCCGCTCCGTCAATCTCGGTCAGCGTAGGCGCGGTGTCAAGACGGAAGAGGTTGACATCGGGGGTGAATCGCATGCCGTTTTCAGCCGCCGTGATGAACTTTTCTAAATGGTCGCCGACATAATACGCTTTGGAGCTGCCGCTATTGTTACGTAGAATCATTGCGTTGTTAATACTAATATTGCCATCCGCAACATAAATCACAGCATTAGTGATTAATGAGTATATTCTTCCCGTGACCGTGCCGCTCAAAAGCGAAAGCGCGGGAGAGCCGCCTTCTAAGATTATCGCGTTAAATAGAGAGCCTTCCTTTGTCGAAGCTACCGTGCCGCCGTTTAAGATGATATGGACGGTAACGGAGCTATCATTTGCTGTGCGCAGGGCAGTGTCGGCGCCTATTGCACTGATATTTGCTCCCGAGTCGATTCTCATCGTTCCCGAGCCGGACAGCAAAATCATATCAACTACGCTGCCTGTGTACTCAGCGTTCCACACAAGGGTTTTAGTCGAGGGGATTTCTATCGCAAGCTGTGAGTTCCCTTCGGAGAACTTGCCCGAGACTTCGACGGTTCCGTTCGTCGGGGCGGCTTCAAGCGCTAAGTTGATTGCGGTTTCGATTGCGGCTACCGTATGCGGCGTCACCTTCTCGGTGCCTACATAAAATTCTTCGTTTTCGATTGTCAGCTCCGACGTTTTGAACTCCGCGTCGATTTTGCCGGCAATCTTGGCCGTTATTTTGAGGTAGGCATCGAGGGATTTATTATAATTGCCCGAAATGGTAACAACGCTGCCGCTTCGTGTTATCTCGTAGCTCGTTATCGTGTTGCCGCTTTCGTCTACCAACACCGCTTGGGTGACGGCGATATCCGACGGGAACGTTATCATGGTGTCGCCGCTCGCGTTGATTGTCTGCGCGGGCGCGTCGTCAAGGCAGAAGAGGTTCTCACCCGGGGTGAAGGTGAATGAAGTGGAAGAACTAGATGTGTTGAATTTCGCTAAATGGTCGCCGACATAATACGCTCTGGGGCTGCCGGTTTGGCGCGAAATCAGTGTTTCGCCAATATTAATCGTGCCGCCCGCAATATAAATCACGGCATTAGTGTTTGAAGCAAGTATCCCGCCCGTAACCGTGCTGCCGCTCAATACCGAAAGCGTTGAAGAACAGCCGTCTAAGATGAACGCATCATAAGCAGGACTCGCTGTCGAACAAGCTACCGTGCCGCCGTTTAAGATAATACGGACAGTGTTGGATTTGTCGGTCTTCGTGTGCAGGGCAGTGTTTGCTGTTGTACTGATATTCGCCTCATTGTCGATTCTCATCGTTCCCGAGCCGGACAGCAATATCATATCTTGTTTGCTTCCGCTGTACTCCGCTTTCCACACAAGGGTTTTGCCGTCGGGGATGTTTATTTCAAGCTGAGTGTCTCCTTCGATGAACTTACCCGTGACTTCGACCGTGCCGGTTTCCGTGTTTTCAAGCGCGTCGTCGATGGCCTTCTTAATGCTCGCGACGGTCGGCGCTTTTACTTCATCGTCGCCCACGAAAAACTTCGGGGTGTTTACATTAATTTCAAGTTCCACCGTGTCAAACACAACGGGAATCGTGCCGCCCTCGTACCCCGGCTTTTCGATACCTTTGACAGTACCCGTAATGGTGAGGATGATATCCGCAATATTATATGTACCCGCGAAGGTGACGGTGTTGCCGTCGAATGAAATCTCCGCAAGGGGAGAGGAAGCCGTCGCGCCCGTGATGGTCAGCCCCTCGGGGAATGTCGCCGTGATTGCGGTCTCGCTTGGGGTTCCGTCGTATTCATAAGACTCGCCGCCCGATGTCAGAACGGGCGTGTCGAGGCGGAAGAGGTCAACGTCGGGGGTGAAGTGGCGAGAGCCTAGTCCGATATCGGTGGTGTTAAACTTCACAAAGTTACTACTACCCGTGTAGTAGGCGGAGCCGCCGTCATTCAAAATAGTGCCGTCCATCTCCCCGCCCGAGATGAATATAGTGCCGTTAGTATTCGCGAGTGCGCTGCCGAGCTTGCCGCCGCTGACGTGCAAAGTGGCGTTATCACTCAGCACTATCACTTCGGCTTGGCCGCTGCCGCCAAAGAGGACTGCCGAATTACCGGCGGCGGATATGCTTAACACCCCGCCGGTGTTTACCGTGAGCGTGATGGAGCCGAAAAGGTTTATAGTTACCCTGCCGTTGTTGAATATATAGCCATCCGGCATTATTTCCATATTCCCGCCGCCAAATACATCGATAAGACCAAAGTCATCGCTCATGGTGCCTGTATACTCCGCTCCCCATTGCAGCGTGATACCCGACGGTATGTTAATGTTAAGCGTTTCGTCCGCGCCGACAAACGCGCCCGTGACTTTCACAACATCGCCGCTCGCGGGATCAATCGCGCCGAGCGCGTTGTCAATTGCGGATTTAATTCTCGCGACAGTGGGGAAATCCACTTTCGTGCCGTTTACGTTAATAGTCGAGGTGTCTATGTTTAAATTAAAACCATGCATCCAATAACCGACTTCTATTCTGCCGTCCGCGAGTGTGCCTTTTATAATAATAACATCTATAGTGCCATCAATTTTTCCCGCGAAAATGATTGTGTTGCCGATGCGGGTATACAGCGATGGGTCTAAAGCATTGATGCCGCTCTGAACCGTAAGGCCGTCAACGCCAATCTCAAGCCCCTTGGGCAATGTGAGCGTGACCGAGCCTTGGTAGGGGTCAGTTTCGCTCCACTTGTAGCTGCCGAGGTTCGGCGTGTAGAGGTTGAACAGGTTCTCGCCCGGGGTGAATGACCCCGCGCTTGTGTCGAATTTGCTTAAGTGTGAGCCGTAGTAGTATGCCATGACGTTTCCGCCTTTGTAGACGATTGCGCCCTCGGAAATATCGCCGCCTGTAACATAGATGACGATTTCGGCGTTGTCTCGGTTATCCGCGACTACTTTACCTATCGTGCCGCCGCTTACGGCAAGCGCGGCATTACTTCTTAAATCTATATGCTCGACATAGCCGTTCCCGCCGACGTTTACTATCGCGCTATATTCGACGAGTAATCCGCTAATTATTCCTTCATCTACCGTGAGCTCGATGTCGTCTGCTATCACGAGCGCAATGCCGCCTGTAGTATTGTTTGTTATTTCTCCGCTCAAGCCCATTTCAAGGCTTCCCTCGCCGAGAATGTGAATCAGCGGGTAATAATCTTCCTCCGCCTCTCCCGAATATTTTGCGTTCCATATCAGCGTGACGTTCTCGGGAATATCGAGTGATAAAAATCCTTCATCTTGTGTCGCGTACGCGCTTGTGAAATTGCCTGTGACCGTGACGGTTCCGCCGCCGTTCGTCTCGGCGGCTTCGAGCGCGTCGTCAATTGCCTTTTGTATGCTCTCTGTGGTGGGGAAAGGCACTTCCACTTTCGCTTCGTCCGCGTATTTTACGAAAAACTCCGGGGTGTCTACATTAATATCAAACGCCGCCGTTGTGAACGTAACGGGGATTTTGCCCGCGAGCCAACCCTCGACCGTGAGGGTGATACCCGTTTCATTATATGTTCCCGCGAAGACGATTGTGTTGCCGTCTTCCTCGAATGAATAATTATCTTTATCGAGGTCTGTCGTCGTCACGTCCGTGATAGCAAGCCCCTCGGGGAATGTGAGCGTAACCGTACCGGCATAGGCGTTGTCGGCGGTGTGCGGCGAGCCGTCGCCCTCGGTCAGCGCAGGAGCGCCGTCGAGCTTATGCACATTATCACTGCCGAAGCCCCATGTAGCGTCTGCTACCACGATTTTCGATAAATTAGCATCTCCGGTGTAGTAGACGGTTGCAAATGCACTACTCGTTTTATCTATTTTACCATCATTTATCTCCCCATCCGCTAAATAGATAACGTTGTTATTACCATGCGCTCTTACCGAACCGACCGTGCCGCCGCTTATGGCAAGCGCGGAGGCGCCATCCAGATCTATTTTTCCGACCGTGCCGCCTGTGACGAATACTGATGAATTACTTACAGCCGATATGCCGCTTATTTCGCCCGTAGCTACCGTGAGCGTGATTGTATCACCAACGCCTATACCGAAGCCCGTGTCGGCTGATATTTTCCCCTCATCTCCCATTTCCATATGCCCCGCGCCGTATGCGTCAATAAGCGCGTACCATGTTTCCGTAGTCGTTCCCGAATATTCCGCGTTCCATATCAGCGTGACACCCGAGGGAATATCGAGTTCTAATATCTCGTCATCATTTGTCACATGCGCCTCGGTGACGGTGCCCTCGACGGTGATGGTCTTGGTGGACGCGTCGTAGGTGTATGTCAAGCCATAATCTTTTAATTCCTCAAATAGCTCATTGGGTTCGTCGGGGTATATCTCCCCGAAAATGTCATAGGAGCCGCCGTTTGCTATGATGAAGCCTTTGAGCGCGTCCCAGTCCCAGCCGGGGTCGTCGTCGCCTTCTACTACCATCTTCGCAAGGAGAAGATTGCCGTCGTCGTTCAGGTCTCTCCACCAGGTATCAATATACACATCGTCGCTGCCGTCGTATAGCTCAACATAGAAGTAAAGGTACTCGTATGAGTGGTTGTAGTTGTAGTAGTAGGATTCGTCATCGACAAACCACCAGCCTTCGTTCTCAACCGCGTCCTCTATGATGCCGAGGAGCGCGAATAAAGAGTCGTTGTCAACGTATTCGTAGTGGTCGGCGTCGATTAAGCCTTGTATGTAGCCCTGAATCCCCCAATATAGGTCTTCGTAGCTGACGTCACCGCCGCCGCCGCCGCCGTTGCCGTTGTCGTCGAATTCTATGTAGTAGTTGCCTTTGTTTGTGTCAACTGCGGCTGTGAGCGCGTCCCAGTTAAGCCCGGGGTCTGTGTCGCCGTTGGCGCGTATGTATGTAAGGGAATACTCCCCGCCGCCGACGTCTGACCATTCAAAGGCAAAGTAGAGCGAGTCGCCGGTGTTGGCGTCGTATAGATCAAAACAAATGTAAATAATGTAACCGTTATAGTAATCGTCATAGTAGTAGTCATAGTCGCAGACGCCGATTTGCCAGTTTTTGCTGTTAACCGCGTCCTCCATGAGGTTGTAGACGGCGTCTGCGGTGCTATCGTCGAAGGCGCTGATGGTATCGTCGTAGAGTAGTTCGTCTATGAGGGCTTCAAAGCCTTCGAATATGTCTTCGAGGTCGAAGCTGACGCCGCCGGGGAAGTCGAAGTTGCACTTGCCGTCGTTTTTGCTAACTGCGGCTATGAGCCGGCCCCAGTTAAGCCTGGGGTTTGTGTCGCCGTTGGCGTTTATGTAACTAAGGGAGTAATACCCGTCGCCGACGTCGTGCCATTCAAAGTCAAATTGGAGTTCGTCGCTGTTGCTTAGGAGGTCAAACTGAAGTCCAATAATGTGACTGGTAGAGTCGTAGTAAAAGTTGTAGCCGTCGATGTCCCAATAGTCAACCGCGTCCGACATGAGGTCTTTGACGTAGCGCGCAGTATCCCAGTCAAATTCGTCGATGTCGCCGTAGCCGAGCAGCTTGTATATGTAGTCGTCAAAGCTCCGGAATATGTCTTCGAAGCCGCCGCTGCCGCCGCCGCCGCCGCCGGAGAAATCTTCTTCAATAGTTATTTCCCCGACAATAGCTTCCAACGCCTCCCAGTCGAGGTTGGGGTTGAGCAACCCGCCCGCGTAGATAAACTCCATTGTTAATATGTCGTTATCAAGCGACCAACTAAAATCTATATATAAATTTGTTCCTACGTAGTCGTTATACAGATAGACTCTAAGGTGTACTTCATCGTCGTCTATGGTTATGCCGAAATTAGCCGCGATGTCATCCCAACCTTTGCCGTGCGCTTCCGACAGCAAGTCAAAGACGGCGTTAAGCTCGGCAGTGTTGCCGTTTAATGTGAAACTTTTTCCAGTTAAAAATTCATTAAAGTCGGTTTTTAAAACGTCGAGGCTGTCATAGTATCCGCCGCCGCCAACGAGCAAGCTGATGCAGTAGTCGCCGCCGTTTGTGGTGAGAATGGCTTTTAGCTCGGTCCAGTTGAGTTCGGGAGCCATTCCGTCCGCGTATATGTCATCCAGCTTATACATATTCTCACTGCTGTCATACCCCCAACAAAATTCTATATACATAGAAAAGCCTTTGGCGTGGAATAGTTCGAGTTCAAGGTATACATAATTTCCATATGTGTTGAAACCGAAATCGGCCCAATCGATGAAATTCCAACCCTTGTCGTACGCAGCTTGCAGTAAGGTAAAGACGGCGTCTACTACTTCGGAGTCTGTAGTGTAGCCTTCGTCTTCTAAATACGCGTTGAACGCGGTTTTCAATTCGGCGATGTCGCTGTACTCATCATAATCGCCGGTGTCGCCGGTGGTGTCATTTTCATAACCGCCGCCGTTATCCGTTATAATTTTTCTAAGCGCGTTCCAGTTTAGGTTGGGGTTATCTCCCTCTACCGTAACAAACATGAGCTCGAAAGTGCCGGTGGTATTATAGTCGCTCCATGTAAAATCAACATAAAATTCGTAATGGTTTTTCATAAAAGACACGTCTAATTGAATGTTTTCGTAAGTTTTGTCTCCCCCTGTTGGGTAAGTGTGTATTTTGTAATCAAATATATTCCAGCCGCTATCTTCCGCGTTTGTAATAAAAGTGAATACCGCGCTTACTTGGTCGCCCTTGCTGTTGTTGAAAGTGACGCTGTTATCTTCTATATAATCGTTCCAGTCGGTGAGAATGTCGTAGAGGGTGTAGTTGCCGGGGGCGTGGGGGTCGTAGTCATAGATGTCGTCGCCGAAGATGCTGTGAAAGCCGCCGCCTTCTTGACCTTCGACGATATTTTTCAGCGCGCTCCAGTCAAAGGAGGGAGGGTCATCGTAATTACCGCTCGCACTTATATAGTTAAGGACAAAATTATCTTTATTGTCAAAATTATCCCAGCCAAAACGTAAGGTTATTTCATCACCTTCGTTTGACAGCTCGATTTCAAATATCAGACGATAAAAACCTAAGGGTTTATTATCCTCATCTAAAGCTTCTTTATATTTAATTTCGTAGCCGTTATCATTATCAAAACCGCCGTTATCGCTTATCGTCCAGCCGTTGTCTATCACTTCTTCTGCCAAGAATTCGAAGACCGCGTCTACTTCGTCGGGGTTTAGTTTGGTGCTGAGGTCGTTCGCCGTTACCACGTCGTCAAACGCGCCCTGTATGTCCGTGAGGGAGATGCCGTCCGCGCGCGCGAACCAAATCGCCGGGGCGAAAGTTAGCAGCATGGCAAAGCATAGCGTCCACGCCAAAGTTTTAGACAATAAATTTTTGATTTTCATATTTTTGATACCTCCGAATAATTGCGAATGTATAATTATCTGACGACCTATTATAATTTGTTTTGATAGGATTTGTCAAAGGCTTTTTTTTTTGAGAGTTATTATGTTAAGAAGCGTCGAGGAATGAAGTGGAATATGATGATTGGCGCAGACATTTATCATCGGTGGTGTCGGCAACGACCTCTATCCGCGTTCATGGGAACGTATGGAGCGCACCGCCAGCTTGGACGATCGAGCAACACTTTGCCTCGGTGACTATCAAACACAAAAACACTCTCAAATTTTATCCTTGATTTTTGTGCGAGTTTGTGATTTAATTAGAGCATAATAATCAAATCGGAGGTGGCTGGCTTGGCATTGCCTAATGAGTTAAGGTCAATTTTATCGCAAAACGGTGGGACTGTCACTACTGCACAAGCGAATGCAGTCGGGGTTTCAAATGAACGCCTGCGCCTGCTCGTGAAAGCGGGCGAATTAGAGCGGGTCACTTTCGGTGTTTATGTATCGCCCGATGACTTCGTTGATAAAATGTATGCCACCCAGTTGCGTCGGCAGAAAGCTGTTTTCTCACATGAAACGGCTCTGTTTCTGCACGACCTTACTGATCGCGACCCCTTGGGCTATACCGTTACGGTGCCAACTGGCTATAACGCCACGCGGTTAAGGGCGGATGGCTGCAAGGTATTTACCATCAAGCGCGAGTTGCACGAAATCGGCGTTACCGTGCTTTCGACGATGTTCGGGCATACCGTCACAGCGTATGACATGGAACGCACAATTTGCGACTGTATGCGCAGCAGAAATCAGATGGACATTGCGGTCGTGACCGACGCAATCAAACGCTATTCCAGGCGAAAAGATAAAAACTTAAACTCGCTCATGCGGATGGCAGATATGTTCAATGTTGCCAAACCGCTTAGAAGTTACATGGAGGTCCTGCTGTGAAAACGTCAAATCAATTAAAGGCGCTTGTGCGTAATCTTTCAAAAGCGAAGAACGTGGGAGCAGAGGTTATATTACGGAACTTCATGCTGGAGCGGTTCTTGGAGCGCATCTCCATTTCCGATTACAAACACAACTTCATTTTGAAAGGCGGTATGCTTATCTCGGCGATTGTCGGCATCGACACCCGCACAACGATGGATATGGACGCAACCATCAAAGGACAGACGCTGACCGCGTCTGAGATAACCACCATCATCGAGGATATCCTCCGCATACAGATTGATGACAGCGTTGAGTTTGCGCTTCGAGGCATTGAAGAAATTCATGAGGAAGCTGACTATCCAGGTTACCGAGTTTCGATTGGCGCGATTCTCGACAAGACACGCCAGACCATCAAGGTTGATATCACGACCGGGGATTTAGTCACACCGAAGGAAATCAAGTACAGCTACCACCTCATGTTCGAGGACAGAGCTATCAGCATCATGGCTTACAATTTGGAAACGGTTTTGGCTGAAAAGTTTGAAACCATAATCACACGCGGGGTCACGACTTCGCGCATGAGAGATTTCTATGATATCTATATCCTGACAACTGTACGCACATACGATTCAGGCGTATACAATGCGGCTTTAGAAAAGACGGCGGAAAAACGCGGTACTATCGGTCAAATGGAAGATATTATTGGTGTTATCCGGATGGTTGCCGATAGTTCCATCATGATAGACTTATGGCAAAGATATCAGAAGAAGTACCCATATGCCGCCGAGATATCATGGAATATGGCGATTGGCGCATTGGAGAGGTTGGCTCAAAACAATCCATTTCAGTAGAATAAGTAAATCCCACAGTTGCGGTTTTATACGCTCTCGTGGGATTATAATATTTCCTTTTTATTGTTGGCGGCTCCGTTCCTGCCATTATTTGCTAGTATGCCCTCTTACAGTTTGGTTTAGCCGAACCTCCAAACATTTACGATTTTCTCTTGCCATGTATTTAATGCGGTGGTAGAATAGTCATGGACTTCCGTGTTACGGGGAGGTTGACCACCAATCTTGCGAAAGAGAGGTGGTGCTTGTGAAAAAACTTACTTTTCGCGACTTGCTCGCGTTCGGCATTTTTTTGCTGGCTCTGCTGACTTTTATCTTTCAGTTTAGCTAAGCCCACATAGCAAAACCACCCTTATACTTGACCAGATGGGGTGGCTTTTGCTACCAATCCCGGTCAACCACCTTGTGGGCGGTCGTCCTTTTAATACATAGTAACACTTTTAGCTGCTCGTGTCAACTATATTTACGGATTATTTCCGCCTGTATGCACCGGCGCTACGGTCGAATCCGAGGCTCATCTGCGCCGTTGTCTGCGAGTAGCTAAACGAGCCTGTTTCTATGCCCGCCGCTTTGCACAAATCGTCAAACTCAACGGAGTTTGCAAAGCCTGCGAATATCGCCTCGCGAGACTCTCCGGCATGGAGTCCTCTTTTCATTAAGTATAACGGAAAAGGGGCAACGCTGCCCCCTAACCTCTGTTTGCGTAAAGCTGGATTTTTTCGTCCAAAATATCAACAAGACCGGCAATCTCGGGCTTTGAAAGCTGCGCGTCCGCGCCGACCTCCGTCCCTTTCTTTTGCATATTCTCGTCAATGAGTGATGAGAATATGACGACCGGAATGTTTTTGAGTATGGGGTCGGATTTTACGAGCTTTGTGAGCCTGTGCCCGTCCATGCGCGGCATTTCAATATCCGTAATGAGGCAGCTGACCTTTGAGAAAACATTTGTTATCCCCGCGTCTTTAAAGCCTCTGATATAATCCCACGCTTCCTCTCCATTATTTAAGATGGTAAGGTTGCTGTAACCCGACGTGTGAAGAGCCTCGGTCAGCATTTTTCTAAGAAGCGCGGAGTCCTCGGCAACGACTATCGGCAAAAGCTCCCTGTCAGAACCTGTGTAAGCCGACACCGTGCTCAAATCAATGCCGGTTTCAGGACTGATGTCAAAAGTTATCTTCTCAAAGTCCAAGATAGATATTATCTTGTCGTTTATCTTGGCAATACCTGTAACAACGCCCTCCTGGCCGCCGTAAATAATAGAGTCGGGCTTTTCAATATCATTCCATGAAATACGGAAAATACCCTCCACAGCGTGAACATGAAACGCGATGTTCATTTGATTAAAGTTTGTGATAATGAAAATATCCTTATCCGGGTCTTCCGACGGGCCAAGCCCCAAATACTTGGACAAATCAACAATAGTATAGACCTCGCTGCGGGGCTGAAAAACGCCTTCAACGCAAGGGTGCGAAAGGGGCATTTCCTGAACTTCCTGTATTTGCATAAGCTCCGTGATTTTGGCGACATTTATTCCGTAGCAATTTCCCGAAACTACAAACTCCAGTATCTCAAGCTCGTTGGTACCTGTTTCTAAAAGGATATTTGAATCTGTTATACTCATCTTTAATTATTCCTTTCCTTGTTTGGAAAATGGCGGTCTGTGCGGTGCTATCCTCACGATTGCCAACTTTCCATATAGCATTATAACGACAATCCGCTATTTTTGCAATAGCGGATTTAAATATAATTTTGCAAGACAGTAAATTCCCAAAGTAAGAGCAACAGTGGCGTAGGGGGTGGCATTTAGTAGGGGAAATAAAATATGGTAGCATTAAGTCCGGGAAATTTTCTATTGAAAGGAAGAATACAATGCCGGGCTTAAGAGTTAATGGGGGCAAGCACCTAACGCTTGATAATCGTCAAGAAATCATGGAATGTCT
>WRMH01000020.1 GCA_009777235.1 Oscillospiraceae bacterium | reverse complement strand
GCATACTCCTTCAGTTATGGTTTGTAAGCTATCCCATTTTACTGAATTCCTGTATGCTGGGGAAGTGGATTCGTTCTCTTCCCTTTTTCTGTCTCCTTTTTCTTGCTTTTGCCAATTAATATTTTACTCTAAGTTTGAGAAATAGCCTACAATCGCGAAAAATCTATAATTGTAGTAATCTATAATTGTTGACATGCGTTTGCCCGTTTTGTATACTAAAAATATAAAAAGGAACTGCCGCTTTTTGCATGGCGGCTCAGTCCGAAAATTCAGAGATGAGACGCCGTTGCTCTAACGGCGTCTCCTATCATTTGCTTTGCCGAAGAAGTGCTGTGAACAGGGCGCGGAGTACACCATTATGCACGACCTATTATAATATTGGATTTTGGCGGCTGATAAAAATAACCCTCAAAGCACTATATTTAATAAAATTCTTAGAGGGTTATTTTTATAAAATGACTTAACCGCGAATTTCACCAGATTCTCGTTCTTTGTTAGTTCCGTCATCATAATATTCGCGAATTCTGTACCTAACAATAGGAACAGGCAAAAATGCTGTAATTGCATCTATTGAACTTCCTTGGCAACAAGAACATATTTTTTTAAGAAACACCTTGACCATACGAAATACCTTTGTATATTCATAAACACGAGAAAGTATATTTGTAATGCTACTGTCTATATCAAGCTGGACTTTTCTTTTCATAACTTTTTTCAAACTCTCAGTATAGGTACTTTCAAAATCATGTTCCATTTTTAGAGCGAGGTTGGATGTGAATTTAATTGTTTCATCAATACTGAAACCAAGATTGTTTTCGCTAATTATTTTAAAACTATCTTTAAAATTAAACTCTTTTTCAATATTTAATTCTTCTTCCAATGTAAGAGTTGTTCCTTTTTCTATAAAATTGCGAGTAATCCAACTATCGGGAAAAACATAAGATTCGTCAAGAGTTTCGTACCCCATGATAAAATATTCAACAATATCATTTCTCCTCAAAAGACCTCCGCTTTTGTGTTTATAAAATAATGGTTCATTGCCAATTAACGCATAAGAATTATACCTCATAATTAAAAGAAGTATTTTTATAGGCAGTGATTCAATATCAGGTTCTTCTTTTAGTAAAGCATAGTCAAAACCAATATTTGTTGCTTCTGTTAAATCCCGACGTTCGGCTTCGGTAGTCAGAAGAATTGTTCCCACTTTCGGGTCGATTTTTTTCAATATTTTGAACATTTCAGTACCTTTTATAGGGTCCATCTTCTGATCTAATATGACCACTTTTATTGAGTTATTTTTAAACATTTTTATTGCATTATCAGAGGAAGCTGCGTAAATAACCGTAGCTCCACATTGATTTTGCAATGTTTCAGCATATTCTCTTGCAAAATCTTCATTATCATCGACAAGTAAAACATGAGCATTACTACGATTATTCATGCAGTTTCTCCTCCCACAGTCTCTGTATTTTTTGGAATAGTTAATGTAGCAATTACTTTTTTATCTTTATTATATGCGACAATCTTGAATTTTATTCCAATAGATTTCGCAATTCGTCTTATACTTCTTAAACCCTCGCCACCTTCTGGTTTTGTAGAAAAACCATCTTTATCTAAATCGTTTTGTTTCGGTGGTACTTTGCATTTATTCTCAACAGTTATTAAATACCCTTCTGTTTTTTCATTACAGAAAACTTTTAAATCAGAGTTTTCGGGCGATGCTTCAATAGCATTATTTATTAGCGGCAATAATAATATTGTTATTACATTATTCCCGTGAACGCTTAATTTTTCGGGGAAATCCCCTATTTGTGTTTTTATTGATTTTCCACTTGATTCACACAATGAGATAATCGCAGTTTTTAAATGCGGAACTATCGCATCACTAACGGAGGTTTCAGATAATGTTTCTAACTTCCTGTAAGCATCAATAATAAGATTAATTGTTTGTACGTTATCTCTTATTATTGCCATTTTTCCTTTTTGAATATCCGAAAGATGCTCATTTTTATTGCTTTGCAAATTTTTTATAGTAGTATTTATTGTAAGTAATGGGGTCTTTATAAGGTGAGCTATTTCACGGACAATAGACTGATTGTATTGTCCCATGGACGACTGCGTATTGTCACTTATAATGTCTATGCTTTCAACAATTTCCAAAGGCTTGTCCACTAATATTTTGGATAATTTGTCGATTTTGGCGTTTAGTTCTTCAAATTGCATTTTATTTTTACTCATGCTACGCTGCGACAATTCGTAATATTCCTCAAAAAGTCTAAAATCGTATTTACTTGAAGTCGAAGCCATTTTATAGCTTCCAAAATATTCCGGAAACAATAAAGTTGCAAACTCTAATAAATTCAAGTATTCCATGTTATGTAAATGATACGATTCCATAAACCTGTCCATGACCCTATTTCTGATAGATGGTGGTATATCATCTTCATATCTCATAAGAAAAGCATTTATCCGACTGGGACTAAGGCGGTCATCTTTAGCATATTGATACATTTTCATAACTAAAAATATAATATCATCTGGTATATTTCCAGAGCTATCAAACGATTTATTATATAAACCAAATGAAAAGTCAGAACGATTAGAAGAATATCTGGAATGATACAATTCCCTTCTTAACTTGCTTTTATAGCGTTGTTTGTTAATATAAGATACTGTAAATGAAATAATTAAAAAAGCAAATAATGACGAAACAAAGGTATTGTTAATTAAAATCCCCAATAATTTTACAATAGCCGTCCAAACGACAGACCATATATGGACTAATTGCCATATTTCGATACCAACTATTGGCACAAGTAATAAAAGTCTGACGTTAAGTTCATCTGAGTCAACATAAAAGATAACATATAAAAGTAGATACAGACAGAATAATATCGTAAATGCAAATACAATCCAGCTTTTTGCAATTTCGCCAAAAACAGAATCTCCAAAAAAACAGTACACAAAAATTAACGCAGTCATTAAATAAAAGCTGCCCAGCGTGCGGTAATAAAAATCTTCAGGAGATTCCTCAATTACAAAATAGGCTACTACCGTTCCTATACCTAATAATAACAGCGTTCCAATAACAAATAAAAATATCCCCATAAAACCAACCCTTTGTTAAGTGTTTTGCAACGACTTTATTTCTTCTTTTGATAATCCTGTGGCTTGAATTATCGAATCAATCGTCATACCCATTTTTACAAGATTTTTAGCAACATCAATATGACCGTCACGCCTTGCCCCCGCCATCCTTGACGCAACATCTCTTCTTGCCTTTTCTCTCTCGTCAAACAACATACGGGTACGCTCATCAGCCGACAGTTCTTTGAGAACGCCGACGGCTTTTCTAATTTGCGGATTTCTTTCTGCTATCATATCCAAAACCTCCCCGTCATCAGATTTTATGAATTTCATCCAGTTCCAAAGCGCCGAACTGTCCGTATCAGACGGCAATTTGGAAAGTTCAAGCGTGTTTATCTCGGTTAAATCTGTAAATTCTATACCGTCCTCGGTGCGGTTGCGGAACTTGTGGTGATACTGTTCGGTGCCCTTTACAAAATCATAATCCAAAATAATGATTGATACGACCTTGTTTATAACTCCCCAATCCTGCCCCGATTTAATCTGTTCCGTTACCATTTTCGACTGCCCGTAAATAATACGGGGTATCATATCGGGTATAGGCTCGACCTGAATCTCCACCTGAATTACGTTGCCGCTTCTTGTGTGAATTTTAACGTCGAAAATGCCGTATTTATCATCTTTGAACTCTTTTTTAACATGAGGGTCAACCACAGTTAGTCGGTCGTATTCCTCATCAGGTATATCCAAAACGGATTTAAGAAAATCCGCCAGTATATCAACGTTTTTCTGGTCGCCGAAAATCAGCTTGAACACAAAATCTGACTTTACAGGCAGCAAGGGCTTACTGTTACTCAAAAAACTCAACTCCTATCATTATCATTCTACCATAAAATTATGAAAATTTCTACACCGAGTTTTGAAAAATAAAAAATAAATTATCTTTTATTCCCAAGCCAAGCCTTGAAGTCATCAAGCGAAATCTGCCCTGCTTCACACTCGCCCCGTTTTCGGCGTGCTTCCTCCGACCACTCGTAAAACTCGGTCTGCGTTATTTTTTTAACACGCTGACGGGAGTGCATACGCTTGTACGCCTTTTGAAACGCCGTGTAAATGACATCACCCTCTTTACTCCCCCAATAACTGCGTGTCGCCCCGATAATTGAACACGGCTTGTTCTCGCCCAGCTTGATTCTATCGCAGTATTCGGTATCAATCCGACCTCGAACAACAAAAAACTCACCGCAATGTTTGCAACAACGTATCAGCATATTCGATTTTAGCGTGTGATAGAGTTCATAACTCAACAAATCGTCAAGACTGCAAATATCGACCATTTCCACAATATCCACCTTGTTTTCGAGCAGGGTGGATTTTATTTTGCCTAAATCATTTTCTGTTTGGATAAGCGAATAATCAGGTGCAAGCCTTGTCTTAAACTCCCCCGACAAATAATTACGCCCTTGCTTCGATAATAGATACAGTCGTTGTAACGGTACTAAGTTTTTAAAATCCGAGGCATTGCTGACAATTATGCTAAAATCATCTTTAAGACGCGTTTGCCGCCGGACTATATCACGGGTAAGCAGCCCTGCGACTGTGTTTGACGCTTCGGCTCTGTCGGTTAAGTCGATACTCTCAATATCGAAACCTTCGCCGCCGTCAAATAGGAATTTCCGCAGCAATCCGGGGATTTCTCTTAAAAACTTATCTTTTTGAAGAAACAGACTGGCGAGTATAACGACAAATATGTCCATATAAAAATTGAAATAGGCATCAATGTCAGCCGCCGCAACGACGTATTCTTTTAACGTGTCTATCAAGTCTTTTTCTGTGCCGCCTTTTTCAACGCAATGCAGCATCTCCGCACGAAAATAAGCAAACACGGTTTGATACGTTTGCGCAGGGAGCGAAGAAAAACTCATCATACCGTCGCCCAACGAAAAAATATCTTTGTTTCCGCAATGAGGGCAAGTGCTTCAATCCAGATTTAGCCACAAAGCGGGACGAACGCCGGGAATATTGTTGTTGACATTGCCGCCGTTGTGGTTGAGGTAGCCGACGTTGTTGACGAACGCGGCATAATAACTATAGTCGCCGGGCGACCGAAGCCACCACCAGACAGCTTCGCCGTCTGAATCATACGCTATCCTTGCCGAATCGTTTTCGAAATATCGTCCAGCTTCGTATATGCTAAGCAGAAAAACTTTGTCTACTGTGTTGTTGCCGCCGGGTGTATCGTAAGTTGGATTATTATTGTTGATTACTGTTGTTTCACTTATCTTTGCTTGGTCGGCTTGGCTGAAGCTGCTCAAAAATTCGCTGTTCAGATAATTGCGAATTGTGCTATTTTCCCATGTTATGCGGCCGCCGGGTTCATGATATGGGCGTCGTTCCAATATGTCTTCGCTGATAATAAATGCCTTTCCGCCCTGTACGTCCAATACACGCCAATTATATCCACCGAATGGAATAACATCGCCGATATTTGCGGCAATGGGTGTGTCGCCCCCATTGCTGCCGTCACCACCACAGGCGGCGAGCGTCATAGTGAGCGATAATGCGAGCGCGGCAATGAGCAGTAATGTCAATAGTTTCTTCATGGGTTATCTCTCCTTTTGCTTTTAATTTCAATGACTTTTCGGATTGCTCCGCTCCGTTTGCGGACGTTGCTCCGTTTGGGGTGCGTGCAAAAGCCACCCTTTTCGCAAAAGGCCATAATAAAAACGCACGCAGAGGGGGCATATCATACCCGGAGCAATCACGCAAGTGATTGCCTGAGCCAACGAAGTTGGCTCTACCTACATACGCGCCGATGTTTAATTCAGCGTTTATTGCGGATAGCCTGCCGCGAAGCCACAAAATCAGCTTGTAAATACCGAGATGAAAAGGTATACTGATAGAGGTTGTAGCGGCGGTTTTTCCGTGTCTGTAGGCAGATGTTTTACTTAGTCCCTACATTCGCCGTGATAGTGTTCGAGCACCGTCACGGTCGCTGCGGCCCTTGATTATGGCCTTGCGGTCGTTAATTTATCATAAATGGCGGCAAAATGCAATAAAATTTTGCATTTTTTGCGTATTTTTGACCTATAAGTAAATTCTCAAAGTAAGTTCCACAGTGGACGCGAAGATGTGGAAATAGAATGAAACCGTGGAATATAGCCGAAAGAGCCGCGCCGCCCTTGCTGCCCCGGTTAGCCCCCTGACTCCTACGCCCTGAGCTCGCCGCCCAAGGCTTTGCACAGGCGTTTTACCGTGGCTCCGGCTTGGGATTCGATTTCCTCAGACGTCAAGGTCTTTTTTGGCGACCCGATTAGAAGCCTGATGGTGACTGATTTTTTGCCGTCGGGAATCTGCTTGCCCTTATATTCCTCAACGAAAGAGACGCCGCGCAGATTGCTGCCCTGACCGCTCCCTTGTGGGGCGGATTTACCCATGTGTGAAGACCTGTTTGCACAGGCGGTATTATGTATATCCTCCCATTTAACGCTGCTGTCAAACAATAAAGACACATCATACTCGGTCATCGGGTATTCGGGAATATGAGAAAACGTATTGGTACGGGACAAGAGCGGCGAGAGCGCGTCAATATCAAGCTCAAAAAGCAGCACGGCCGCATTTTTTATTCCGCACCCTTGCGCGGCTTTTTGCGAAAGCAGCCCCAACATGCCGATTGCCGAGCCGCCGCTGATGTTTGCGTTATCAGCCGCCAAATCGCCGCCGTCCTTCACTGCGTTATTTGTCGGGTTACTTGCCGGGTCACTTGTTGTGATAGTCTGCCAAATGGTGTCGTCCGCCCAAAAAGGTTTTGCGCTGCTGTCGCATTGCCGCAATATTATAGGCTCAATATGGATATTTCGCGACATTGCCTCGATTGCCCCTTTTGCGCGGCGAAAAACATCGCCATATTTATCGCGTTCCGCCACAAACGCCCCGGCGACGTGCCTGCGCTGCAAGGGCAGCGATTCGCGCTTGTCGTAAACGGAGCTGTAGTCACGGTCAAAAAACACCTGCGCCGATTCGAATATCGCAAACTCGCCTATAAAACGTAAATTATCAGACACTGCTTTGCACAGGCCCGGCAGGAGCGACGAGCGCAAAAATCTTTCATTGGGCGCGGGCGGAGATGACATTTTAAGCATATCCGCGCCGGATATCAAAGCCTCGCTGCCAAACACGGCGGAAATATACTCATCGGCGACCCACGGATAGCTATATATCTCATTCATTCCGCACCGGAAAGCGAGATATTCACGGATTTTTCTGTCTATTTCAATTTCAGGCTGGTTAATGGCGCGGGAGAAAGCGGTGACTATCGGGGCGGGCTCGAAATTCTCAAGCCCGTGTATTCTCGCGACCTCTTCGACGATATCATCGGGTATGCCGACATCGCCCGTAGAGCGCCAAGTGGGGGTCAGCACTCGCATGAGATCGCCGCCCGGGTCAGCGGCAGCGGCGTTCGCACAATCGGGAACATTCAAATCAAAGCTCACTTCAAAGCCCAAGCGTTCAAGCAACCTTGTTATATAGTCGCGTGACATTTTCATTCCGAGCCGCTTTTCAAGCCAGCTGTGCGATACGAATATTTCTTTCTGTTGCAGCTTGTTTGGGTAATTATCGTGATATCCGGTGACTTCCATATTCGGGAAAAATGCCGAAAACATATCCATAGCTACGGATAAAGCGATGTCCGCCCGCTCGGGGTCTATGCCCTTTTCAAATCTGGTCGCGGCCCCCGTGCGTACGTCAAAACGCATTGATGTGCGCCGCACGCTAAGGGCGTTGAAGTTTGCGACTTCGAGTATTACATTTTTCGTACTTTGCAAAATTGAATCTTTTTCACCGCCCATGACGCCCGCTAAAGCAATAGCTTCCTTTTCGTCCGCGATAACGAGGTCGTCGGGCGTGAGTGATAATTTCGTTTTATCGAGCAAAAGCAGGTCTTCCTTATCTTTGGCGCGGCGGATATTGATATTTCCGCTGACGATGTCGGCGTCAAACGCGTGTGTCGGCTGCCCTGTGGCAAGCATGACGTAGTTTGTTATGTCAACAATGGCGTTTATGGGGCGCATACCCACGCGCCATATGCGGCTTTGAATGTGAAAAGGCGCGGGGTTTATTGATATGCCCTCAATACGGATGCCGATGTACCTCGGGCAAAGCTCCGGGTCGGCGATTGTGATTTGAAAGGCTTCCCGGTTTGATTTTGGGATGAGGTCTGTTTTTGCGCGAGCGTCATATGGCGAAATCTCCTTTAACTCAAGTCCGTATATGGCGGATATTTCTCGCGCAATGCCGTAATGCCCCCAAAGATCGGGACGGTTTGTGAGTGATTTGTTATCAATTTCGAGTATTATGTCGTCGAGTCCGAGCGCTTTGGCGAGAGGTGTTCCGGCATTTGCCTCAAACTCGGAAATATCCATTATTGTCGCCTCGTCCGTATATGGGAAAAGGTCAAAAAGCCCTATTTCGCTCGAAGAGCATATCATGCCGTAGCTCTCCACGCCGCGAACCTTTACTTTTTTCAGCTCGACAAGGTCTCCCTCGCCGTGCCAGCGCACTTTTGAACCCGGACGAGCAACCGCAACCTTCATGCCTTCCGCGACGTTGATTCCGCCGCAGACGATTTGCCGCAAAATAGCTTCGCCCGCATCGCAAGCGTCTGTACCGCCGCCATCCCGGTCGCCGACATCAACCGTGCAAACTACGAGTTTATCAGCATCGGGATGGGGGAGCACCTCACGCACCACCCCGACGGCCATATCTTCAAATTGCAGGCTAAGGTCGTGTATCTCTTCTACTTCCACCGTAGACATGGTGAGGTCATAAGCGAGCTTGGAAAGCGTGATGTCTTGCGGCAGCGTAATATAGTCTTTTATCCAGTTTAGCGATATTTTCAATTTATGTTCATCCTTTCGGTGCTGACGCTTGTGTCTGTCCGCTCATTTTATGAAGATGTGACGGTTCGTCAGACTTTTTTGAGAAGTGGCCGGAGAGGTACGTTATTTAGCAAAACTGGCGCAAAAATCGCAGGTCGCCGCCGCGAAACAGGCGCACGTCATCAATTTCACAGCGCATCATAGTCAGCCGGTCAAGTCCGATATTCACATAAAAACCCGTATATTCGTCCGGGTCAAGCCCTGCCGCGCGGAGCACGTTGGGATGCGGTGTGCCGCCGGGCATGATCTCGATCCAGCCAACATGCTTACAAACACTACAGCCTGCCCCGCCGCAAACCAAGCAGCCCATATCAATTTCAAAACCCGGCTCGACAAACGGGAAAAATCCAATACGCATTCTCACCGGTACGTCACGTCCAAAAATCTTCGACAAAATACTTTTTATCATTACTTTTCCTGAGGAAAACGTAAAATCACGATCCACTATCAGCGCCTCATACTGGAAAAATGCCCGCTCATGCCTGGCATCGGTCGCCTCGTTGCGGTATGCGCGTCCGGGATAGACAAATCTGTACGGGGGCTTGCGCGTTTGCATATATCTGACACTGGCTCCGGTCAAATGCGGACGCAGACAAAGCCTTTCGCCTCCTCGCCCATGCTCGTGCCCGGCGATCCAATACGTGTCCATGCTCTCTCGGGCAGGGTGATCGGGCGGAAAATTCAGGTTATCAAAAGCGTAAAGCTCGCTTGTGATGTCAGATTCCTCAAATATCTCAAAGCCCATGCTGCGAAATGTATCGTTGAGGTCATAACACATTTGCGTAATCGGGTGCAAAGCACCGCTGACAGGGGGGGCGCCGGGAATTGTAAGGTCGAAATCGCTGGGGATTTCGGCGGCCTTGAGGCTTATTTCCTCTCGCTTCGCGTCAATAAGCTCCGTAAATTTGTTCTTCAAGTCATTGGCGGCGCGCCCAATCTCCGCGCGAAGCGAAGCATCGAGCTTTGGTATCTCTTTTAACGCCTCGGTGATAGCCCCTTGCTTTCCGAGCAAATATGCCTTAACATCCGCGAGCGCAGAGGCAGATAAAGCGTTTTCAATACGCGCCTGCCCGTCTGCGAATATTTGTTCCAATTTTTCTTTCATCAGCTCTTGCCTTGACCCTCTCGTTTTTATCAAAATATGTATTGTATCAAATTATACCCCTTCGCCACTGCTTGTCAAGTGACGAAGTGCGCCGCTACTTGTCAAGCGGCGAAGTGCGCCGTTTTCCAGACCCGGTGAGGAAGGCTGTATTTTTGTTAAAGCGAAGCGTGGAAGCGGAGCATGGACGCGGAGCGCGCGAGTTAGGCGCATGGATGCGCCTCTTGTTTGAGCGTAGGGATAAAAAACAGCCTTTCGAGCGCAAGGGTCTGTGCTGTAACCAAGCAGTTAGCGAGTGTTCTTTCATAGGTGGCGCGGTAAATATCTTCCGAAACCTCTTTTGCCAAGAAACTCGCCGTCTTTATATATCAGACAGCCGCGCAAATAGGTGCGTGTGGGATAGCCTTTCAAAGCGACCCCCTCCCATATGGTATAGTCAACGTCAGAGTGCATATCCGCCTGTGTGATCGTGTAGTCGCGGTTTGGGTCATAAAGCACTATGTCCGCGTCTTTTCCGGCGGCGATAGTGCCCTTTGCATCAGATAAACCAAAGATTTTCGCCGGATTTTGACAGCAAAGCTCCACAGCTTTCATGAATGTAATGCGTCCGCTGTTTGCCTCGCTGAGCATATACGGAAATAGATTTTCAGTACCCATGACGCCGTTTGGGGTTTTAGTAAAATCGGCCTTGCCCTTTGCTTTTTGCGCGAGCGTAAAGGGGCAGTGATCTGTGGCGACCGTAGAGATGCCGCCGTTTTTTATGCCTCGCCAAAGCGCTTTTTGACTGTGCTTGCCTTTGATGGGCGGTGAGCAGACAAAGTTTTGGCCGTCGCCTCTTCTATAAACGCCGCTGGTAAAGTGCAGGTATTGCGGACAGGTTTCCGCATAGACTATTTGCCCATAGCGTCTCGCCTCCTCGACCTCCGCCATGCCCCCGGCGCTTGCCAAATGCACGATATACAAAGGAGCGCCGGCTTTTGCGGCAAGCTCAATAGCTCGCCTCACGCCAAAAGTCTCAACGGATTCGGGTCTGCTCTTGTAATGATGCCAACTGTCGGTCTTGCCGCTTGCTATAAATTCGGATTTGAGAGCCGTAAGCTCGTCATGCGCTTCCGCGTGCACCATTGTAAGGGCGCCAAGCTCCTTGCAGCGCGATAAGGTTCTAAAGAACTCATTATCGGAAACTCTGAACGCATAGGTCATAAACACCTTAAAACTGCTCATACCCGCGCTCACGGCGCTATCCATCTCCTCCATGACGTTATCCGTCACAAACGGAAGAGACATATGGAAACCATAATCTACGCAGGATTTCTCCTCGGCGGCTTTTTTCCGGATAGTAAAAGCCTCCATAAGGCTTTCGCCTTTGTCCGGCGTTACAAAATCTATGATGGTCGTCACCGCGCCGCAGGCGGCGGCTCGCGTGCCCGCATAAAAATCATCGGCCGAAGCTATGTTGCCGAAAGGCAATTCAAAATGCACATGCGCGTCAATGGCGCCGGGCAAAACAAGCAGACCCGAAGCGTCAACCGTTTCATCAGCCGTGGCATCCTTATTTTCTTCGCCGCGCTTCCAAACCGCGGCAATCTTTCCGTGAGCGATCAAAACGTCGCCGGTAAAGCTATCAGCGGCATTGACAATAGTACCGTTTTTAATAAGCAGCTTCATATCTCATATCTCTCGAAAATGTTCAATCTCTGTCATTAGGCAATAACCGCACCATTTGCATTATAAACCCAAACGATGTCACGAAGAATTTCGCTTCTGAATGCTTCATTGCTTGACTTCATCAGTCCCGGCATCGTAATATAATCGATCTCGCCATGAAACAACTGCTCAATATCTTCCATATACCCGTCCAAATCATCCAAGAATCCGTCTGAGCTGTTATCGTAGTCAATCAAAATGTCAATATCGCTGGCACTCGTTTCCTCGCTGCGGGCGTGAGAGCCAAATACCCCGACTCTTGTGATATAAGGATAGTGCTCAGCTCTGAGGATTGCTTGAATCGCCTTGCCTGACAACATTTCTAACCGCCTCCAATTCATCGGATATTTCTTGCCGTGTCAGTTGAATCGTCCGTCTGTATATTATGTCAAAATCTAAGCCGTCATAATCGTGACTGGCAATATTCCTTGCGGCTTTCAAGCCGATCTTGGCAAACAACGGCGTTTGCGCGAGGGTTTCTTCCCGGATTTTTAGTTTCAGCTCATAAATATTCGTGATAATTTGTGTTATGGCAAGCTGACATAAATCATTATTTGCCAAATCATCCGCGCTGTTGATTTGATAAGTGAAATACGCATTGAGCATGGTTTGAATGTATTTCAATATTTTGTCAATGCAAATTAAATCTAATCTCGCCGAGCGTTTCATGCTATGAACTCCTCCAAGTCGTTTGCCGTATTGCTACAAACAAATTATACAGCGGCAGATGTCACCTGTCAAATTGCACCCGGCGTCAGCCAATCGCAAAAACGCTTTACCTATGAGCCGTAATTTGGTAAAATCATAATATGTTCAGACTTATAGGAAATCAAAAACGGGCGCGCAGGGGAGAGTATAAAACGGCGCATGGCGTTATCCGGACACCCGTGTTTATGAATGTCGCGACGCAGGCGGCTATAAAAGGCGCCTTGTCGAGCCACGATTTGCTTGATACCGGCTGCCAAGTCGCTTTATGCAACACCTATCATTTGCATTTGCGCCCGGGCGATGAGCTTATCTCCCGTATGGGCGGGCTGCACGGGTTTATGAAATGGAACGGACCCATACTCACCGACAGCGGGGGATTTCAAATATTCTCGCTTGCAGGGCTGCGAAAAATAACCGAAGAGGGCGTCTTTTTCAACTCGCATATAGACGGGCGGAAGATATTCATGTCGCCGGAAGATTCGATACGGATACAGGCAAATCTCGGGTCGGATATTATGATGGCATTTGATGAATGTGTACAGATACCGTCGCCGCGCCCATATGTTGAGCGATCTTGCGAGCGGACTTACCGCTGGCTTGTCAGATGCAAGGAGGAAGCCTCAAAGCAAAAACGCCTGGCGGAGCGCGAAACGGGCGAGGCGGCGCTTTGGGGCATAAATCAGGGAGCCGTTTATCCAGACGTCAGAGCCTCACATATGAAACGCATAGCGGAGCTTGACCTTAAAGGTTACGCTATCGGCGGGCTTGCCGTGGGCGAGACGACACGGCAAATGTACGATACGATAGAAGTCGTCGAGGAGCATATGCCGGAGGATAAACCGCGTTATCTCATGGGCGTCGGCACGCCCCAAAACATTGTGGAATGTGTGGCGCGCGGCATTGATTTCTTCGACTGCGTAATGCCCGCCCGCAACGGCAGGCACGGAAAGATATATACATGGAGCGAGGGGAGCCTCAATATAAAAAATGAAAGGTTTGCCGACGATGAAAATCCGCCGGACAGCGGGTGCAAATGCCCGGTGTGCCGTAGTTTTACGCGGGCATATATCAGGCATTTGTTCAAAGCGGGGGAAATGCTCGGCTTGCGTCTTGCCGTTTTGCATAATTTATACTTCTATAATGAGCTTATGGAGCGTATTCGCCTGTCAATAGAGGACGGGACGTTTGAGCAGCTCAGAAGGCAGGTGAATGAGCTTGAGTAGACCGGAAAACAGCGCAAATTTTGAAATTGCGCCCGGCCTTATAGATATGCACGTGCATTTTCGCGAGCCGGGATATGAATACAAAGAAGATATACTCTCCGGGTCGTCGGCGGCGGCGGCGGGCGGATTTACAACCGTTTGCTGTATGCCAAACACGCTGCCCGCCGCGGATAACGCAGAGCTGATTCGCTATATCTCGCGAAAAGCCGAACAATCAAAAATCCGCGTACTGCCAATCGGCGCCGTGACCGTCGGGCAGCGCGGCGAAAAGCTCACGGATTTTGCGTCGCTAAAAAGAGCCGGAGCTGTGGCCTTGTCGGACGACGGTATGCCTGTTTTGGACGAGAGCGTCATGCGCCGCGCTTTAGAGCTGGCAAAAGAGCATGATATGCTCATCATCAGCCACTGCGAGGACGAAGCTCCGATGGCGCGGCGCGACATCAGGCTTGCCGCCGAGCTTGACGCGAGAATACATATCGCCCATGTAAGCACCGCAAAAACCGTTGATATAATCCGCCGCGCAAAAGCAAAAGGGGTAAAGGTGACGGCGGAAACATGCCCACACTATTTTTCCCTCACGCAAGAGGAAATCACAAAACAGGGCACGATGGCTCAAATGAATCCGCCGCTGCGCGAGAAAAAAGACGTCGAGGCGATAATAGAAGGCTTATGCGACGGCACGATTGACGCGATAGCGACAGATCACGCGCCGCATTCGGCAAAAGAAAAAGCCCTGCCAATCGGCAAAGCTCCAAACGGGATAATCGGATTGGAAACAGCCTTTGCGGTGGCTTTGACATACCTGTATCACACGGGAAAGCTCGGCATAGACGATATTATACGGCTCATGTCCATAAATCCCGCCGCGATATTGGGTATAAAGCTGTCAGATTTAGCGGCAGATAAAATAGTTTTTGACCCGAATGAAGAGTGGACGGTTGACCCGACGCGGTTTGAGTCAAAATCGCGCAACACGCCGTATGCCGGAGCGGTGCTGCGCGGCAGAGTAAAGCAAACGATATACCGGGGCAAGGCGGTTTATCCGGTCACTCAATGAGATTATTATTCAAAGCGATACGGATAGCGTCTACATTGTTTGAGGCGTCTAATTTGATGTAGATAGATTGCAGTATTTTCTTGACGGTATTTACGGACAGATAGCGGTTTACCGCGATCTCCTCCCGCGACAGGCCGTGATACACATCTCCGAGCACTTCTTTTTCACGTTCGGATAAACCAATGGAATCATCAATCTTCTTCTCGCTTTTCACAGCCTTTGTCAGCACCGCCGCTTTCTTGGCATGGATAGACGCCTTGCGGACGACTGCGTTAAGCCACTGCTCGGGGACGGGGCAATTTTCATCGCCGGACGTAAGAGCGGCCAAATACCGCATATGCTTTCCAAGCTCAACAAACGGCATTTCAAATACCCCGCCGTATGAAAGTAAGTACGCTTTGTAAAAATCCTGCGCGGCTCCGTCTTTATCTCCGGTTTGCAGACGCGCCGCCGCCGCTAACAGCGAAAAGGTTATCTCGCCAAAAACATACCGCTCGACAGGAACTCTGGGGTATGAGCCCGCGAGAACTGTCAGTGCCTGCGCATACTTTCCCGCCGCCATATGGCTTTTTGCGCATACGACCATCTCCCAAATCGGCAGCCGAACCCCGGATGTCGCTTCCGCTTCGTTCAAAATCAACCATGACGGCACAAGCTCGGGAAGATTTATCGAGGCATAAAAGAATCCCGTATAAAGGTCAAAAAGCAGATGCCTGTTCCAAAAATCGAAATTTTCAAGGCGCGATTCCATTTGCTTCAAGACCTGTTTAGCTTGCGGATAATCGCCCCGGGCGACGGATAATCTCAGTAAATACTGCGACGCCATAGCCTCAATGCTGTATTGATTCTTTTCGCGGGCTTTCAATATCGCGGTATGAGCGGCGCGCCCCGCCTCATCGGGCAGATTTTTGAAAAACGCCAGTTCGCACGCCACCAAATCTTCATAGCCATAGTACGTGTTGTGATAAGTTTTCTCAATAAAGCTGTTGGTCCGCCTCGCCGCGTTTGAAAACACCTCAAAATCACCTTCACCGGCCCCCTCTCCCACCAAACAGGCAAGCGAACGGGTATCGGCTGTCCTAAAAGCCCCGGATGTCTTTGACGGCGGCAGCGAGCTGAGCTTGAAATACTCAACGGCCTTTTCTATGTATATCGGCGCGTTGTATCGGTGCGTTGCCGTGCAGGTGTGCATATCAATATAGGTCAAGTTGCTGTAGGTCATGGACAATAGCTTGATAGCCTGCGGAGTCTTTATATCCTTCCATTTGCTCACCACGCCCAAAGCTCTTTCCTCAGCCTGTTGGTATTGCCCCATTCCCATAAGCAAAAGCGGCACAAAGTAATCAATCAAAATCATATAGTTGATATTGCTGTCCTTATCTTTTGGCGGCGCAAGGTTTAAAATTATATCCAAGTAATACTCGCAGGCATCATGCGGCAATTTGAACGGATGGGAAAATAAAAGCTCCGTCATGCGTTCATAGTCGTTTAACTGCGCAAAATAATACATGGCATCATGGTTAAAACCATTATCAACGCACCATTTTGCGGCCTTTTGGAATGTATCGCGCTTTTGCTCGGGGGTCAATAAATTTTGCTTTGATTTCAAAAATTCCCAATACAGCGGATGAACCCGCTGAGAAGCCGTAAAGCTGTCATACCACACAAAGGATGCGAGTTGCGGAGCCTCGCGCAACAAATCGCCCTCGATAGAAAAATCACCCAATATGGAAAGAGGAAGATCGGAGATCATCGAAAACTTTATGAGGAGTTTTTTCGTTTTTTCGGGAAAATCGTTGAACGCTTCGGTTTCCATCAGGCGAAAAATATTTTGCTTCATGCTCTCCGCCGCCAAATCGAGATTTTTTGGATTTCGGGACAAAGATAAGGAAAACAAGGAAATAGCAAACGCCCAACCCTTGGTGGCGTCTGAAACGCGGTCTATATGCTTTCGGGAAAAAGCGATCCCCTGGTTGTTAAGGAAATCATATATCTCGTCGCCCGTAAAGCGCAGATCGTCCTCGGTGATATAATTGATTTCACCTCTGCTGAGTAAGGAAACCGCGTTTATGGCGGGTTCGTTTCTTGAGATTATAATTACGCACGCCCCGGGAATATGCAAATGAGCGCAGCGTTCGGCAAATAAGAGAGCTTGTTCATTGTGGATCACATGAAAGTCGTCCAAAACGAGATATGTTTTGAGCGCCCGATGCTCCGTGCGTTTTAGAATGTTCGCAAATTGCTTAAACCGCGTTGATGTATCGGGAAATCCAAATTCTAAAAGCTCTTTTGCCAAATCCGGGTTGTCAAATGAAATGACATGGGTAAGGTTTTCCCAGTATCGCGAAACCATGTTGTCGCCCTCTGTGAGCTGTATCCATCTGACAACGGCATCGGTCTGATTTTCAATAAAAGAGTGCACTGCCTGTGTTTTTCCGTAGCCTGTGCCCGCGATCACATATAAGAGCTTGCCTTTTATCGCCTCTTCGAGAATTTTATCTATCCGAGGGCGCGGCAACGCATCCGCAAAGTGATTGTTTTCGGAATGATAAATAGATTTCATCTAAGTAACCTCCATCCTCTTCTTTTGAAGAGTTTTCCACTATGGCGGCAATCGGGCATACCGCTCAAACACCGTTACTATCGGTCATCATCTTTTGCAGCTTATGCACCGATGATCTGAGAGCGTCGTCCATCTCTTTGCGAATCTTGCCCGCGAGAGCATTTTCCGATTCGGCTTTTTCCAAAAGTTCCTCAGCCTGCACTATCATTTTTGCTTTTTCCAGATAAGCCTCTTTGATAATTTCCTTTGCTTCCGCCTCGGCCTCGGCCTTTTTCTCTTTGGCGGTTTTCGTTGCGGTTTTTAAGGTTTTTTGCGCTATCGTCTCCGCGTCGGCAAGAGCCGCCGCTATGACCTCGGCGTTTGCCTTTGACTGCTCCAAAGCGTTTTGCTCTGATTTTGCAAGCTCGGCTTTTAAGGCTTCGTGCTTTGCGGAAAGCTCGCTATACTCACCGTATAGCTTCTCATACTCCTCGGCGAGATTTTCAATATAAAAGTCAACCTGCTTTTTATTATATCCGTTAAATTGAGTGTCGAACGAAACGTCTGTTTCTTCTGATTTTGTCATATTGTCACCTCGTTTTTCCGCCGATAAGTAAAAAATACCCCGCCGATATGATGTATAGCACGGTAAATTTCACCATTTCGCAATTCATTTAACCATTTAACCCTTGAATTGTCAACATTTACTTATATTTTCAGCATATTGCTGAAAATACTCATTTTCCTTGCTTTACTCGCAAAAGGGGAGTACAATAGACGTACTAAAGTACACAAGGATTTACAGTCTAATAATCGTAAAGATTACTTGACGTTGCTGACAGCAAAGTGGCAAAGGGCGGCGTTATTCAGGTTCTCAAATTCTCAAAAAGCCCATATCAAGCATGGCTCTATAATAAAAGACAAAATGAAACGAAACGCAATCAAACAGGTAGCAAAAATGTACAGGGGACGGGGCTTTATGCCCATAGGAGAGCTGCTTTGATGAAAATTAAAAAGTTTGGTATTTTTGGTTTCCTCGCTTGCGTTATTTCGGCTCTTATTTTGTTTGGCGGCATTGGCGCGTATGTTTACGCCATTTACCATGAGACATCGTATGCGTATGCCGCCGCCGCTTTTGAAGAGACCGCCCCCGACGACCTGAGCCTTGCGGGCGGCGGCGGGTGTACATCGGCGCGAGGTGATTTTAGCTCGGCGAGTGCCGACGGTGCGGTCGTCTCCGCCGACGGCGGCGCCTCGTCAGATTACTATATGCCGCTCTCTTCCGGTACGGGTTCGAGCATCCCTGCCAAAATTTCTAAATCAGGTATGCCGGCGCCGCCCTGCACCGCCGCTAATTCCAACGCTAACCCCAACACCGGCGTCGCCGCCAGCACCGCCGCCGCAGGTACGCCGCCCGCCGCCGATACCGACACCGCCTGCGCGGGAGCGTTTGCGTCCGATTCATTTATCACAGGCATTTATGACGAATATTCGATTGTGATCGAAGACCCCGAAGGATGCCTTAACAAAGCAAACGGAGCCGCAGCCGGAGAAGAAATCACCCGCTGCCTGAAAGCCTTTTCGGCAGATTTCATACGAGATTTGGTTTTGCGATACAAACAGTACGGTTCTTCGTTTATAATCCGGCTCGAACCGCTGTGGGATCGCAACGGAGGCTCCGCCCGGTGGACGTCTGATTTGGTCATTTGCCTGCGATTTGACGAAAATCCTTCAAAAAGCAAGGCTACCGCCGGAATTTTAGCGCATGAATTGGGTCATAGCGTGCAATTTATCATTAACGAATCCTACGGGCGAGGAAGTGTTGAGGACGGCATGACAAAATTAAGCCGGCCTTACGGATATGTCGGCGACAGCTATAACAGCGAGTTTAAAGAGGAGCTTCACGGCGGCGTTTTCGCCTGCGCATACGGTATGGCTGATGTATATGAGGATATTGCGACCATATTTGAGCTGCTTGTGCAAGACTCGGAAAAAATGCGCTCGCGGCTATCCAATCCCGAAAATGTGCCGCTGCGCGATAAAGTTTTGTATATTCGCGATTTGACGTATCAATTTGTTTCAGATAAATGCGCCGCGCTCTTTTGCATAAGCTGATTATAATGCAATCCACAGCAAAGCGGTCATAAAAATCGTTCCGAGAGCGGAGCATGGATGCGGAGCGTCCGAACCGTCTGCGCACGGATGACGCAGTGGTTCGGGGAGGAATGATTTTATGACCGTGAAAGAATAGAGGCGGGGTATCTATGCTTCCCGCAAAATACCGATGATGACATAGCGGGCGTCGCTATATTCATATGAACAGGTTGACAGGGCGATTATCCGCTCGTTTTGCGTATATCCGCCCTCCATTTCACTAAAAAACGTAGTGTTTTTTTGAGCATATGATAACAGCGCGGGTAAATTTTCCTCATACATAAACCCATTATCTGACCAGTCCCGCGCCGAGATCACAAAGCCATACGCAATATCTATGCGGTAATTACTGCCATTTGTGTAAAGATACATAAAAGGGTGATCGTCAAAATACTCTTGCTCCTTATATTTGACCAAGCTGCCGAACATTTCACCGGACTTCATATGATGGCCGTATATCACCGTCAAAAAATCTTTAAAATCGGGACTGTTGTTATAATCTATAAACAGCGACCCATTTTTATTTACGCTTTTGTCGGGCAGATGATTTAGATAAAAACTGTAATCGTCCGCTCTCATAACGGGATAATCTATCACCGTGCCGGGGGAATACAGCCATGCCGCCGCGTCTGTGTTTATTTGCGCGAGCATATCAAAATCAATAAATAGCTCCGGTACCGCAATCACATCATAGCCCGAGGCGTCTGTGAGATAGCCCGTATCATTTGAGCTGCCGGAATCGGCAAAGCCGGATAAATCGCCCGAGGAGCTTTTTTTTATGCTCTCTCTTATCTGACTATACGCTTTTTGCCCTTGTTCGTTCATTTTTTGTGTATCAAGCAATCCTTTCCCGGCATATCCCGCGAGGGCAAGGCCGATAAACAAGGCCATGACCGCTAGTATCTTGCTCATTGTCTTCTCCTTTTTTGCTTTCTTTTGGCTTTTTTATCCGCCGCGAGGATTATGATTGCCCCAAGAACCAACGCCGCGCCCGCGCATAATAAGATAGTGTTTTGCAATGTATTGCTGTTGTCTCCCGTCTTTGGCCCGTCGCCTCCGGGCGGGGACGGCGTGTCCGGCGGATATGGTCTGTACTCGATGTCATGCCCGTCGGGGGTGGGTGAAACGGGCGGCCTGTACGGGTCTGGGGTTTCGTGGGGGTCGGGGGTGCCCGGCGGGTTTGGCGTGGGGTCGGTCGGCGCGGGGGTGGGATCAAAGCCGTAGATAAACAGTATCTCATCCGCCTTAGCCCCGTTTTCATAATAGACTATGACATAAGCGTTTAGCTCGCTGTCTACATGTACTTCAATAAGGTAAACGCGCCATACGGCCGTGTCAATTTCTGTTTTGAGTGATATTTCGTATCGGTATATGCCCGGATTGGTGAAGATGATCGGCCCTATATTTATGCTTTGGCTGCCTTTTATCGTAAAGCTGAATTCGTCTTTCCCGTTTGCCGCAAAGGGCATTGGATTGCCTGCTTTTAACGCTTTGAATATGTACTCGGCGGTATCATCATGTTCATTATCCGATATATTATAGATTTGCTTGACTGTCAGATTGACTTCGCCGTCCGCAGCATTTGCGATTGATGCGGTGATGCCTATCATTGCCCAAAGCGCCGCGGCTATGAATATTATTAACTTTTTTTTCATCGCTGCTTTGTTCATGATTGCCTGCTTTCATCTTAAAAACGCCGTATTTTACATTTTCAGAAGCGTTCTTATTTTAAATTGCCCCAATTGGACAGTTCGCTTATGCCTTTTATTTTAACGTGAGGGCGGATATCCGCCCTCACGCCCGCTTGCTTATGTGTCTTTGCCTTTGCGGAGCTTTACCGCCAAAAAGCCTACAAAACCCGCCGCGCCCAAGCCAATGAGTGTGAAGTATGGAAGGTCGTCAACGCTGATTCCCGTCGGAGTCGCGCCTGTACGGGTGTTTGTAAACGTAACCTCGTTTTGGTTTGTGCCCTCCGGCAGGTAGTGAGGGTCGTCATCGTCGGGATTTAGCGGAAATCCCCAAGCAGCGCCGATAGTTCCGGGATATGTGTCGAGGCTGAGGAAGTGTTTATATGCCGGCTTGTAATCCTTGTCGCCGGTTTCGGTCACTTCCACGTCAGCGCCTACATGCAAATCAACAAAGATGAGTTTTTGGTTGTGCTTTAGAAGCACCGTCTTTGTTGTATCAGATGTGAAGATATAATAATCTCCGTGCGCATCCGTGCCTGAAATCGTGCCGTTATGATACTCATTATTTACGGCTTTTACGATTGTTCCGTCAGTATCAACCACGTATGCGCGGTAAGTTTCAAATACGGGATTGTCAGGGTCAAGCGGTATGACGGCAGGTTGAATGACCTTTACATTAAAGGTAAAATATTTGCCGTGTTCACCGTCGTTACCGTCAACCTCTTTTATAATCTCAAGAGCGGTTTTGCCGGGGTCTTCGCCGTCAGTTTTCCAATATTTATTTGTAAAGATTAGCTGCGAGAAGCCGTCTTTGAGGGTTTCATACGGCTTGGTTCTCCATTCGCCCGGCGTGGGGTCAATCTTGTCGCCGCCCTCGGTGCCCTCGTAATAGACATCGAGATACTCTTTGATGGTGATTGGGCTGACGTATTGCACGTAGAGTTTACCGTCTTCATCCACGCTTACCCAAACCTCCAGGAGGTATTTTGCCGATGAGTAATAAGTTTTCTCTTTTTCATCCGCGCTGACAATAGTTTGTCCTCCATAGGTCTCCTCTACAAGGTAGACATAGATGCCCGCTCCGTTTGTCGCAAAGCTCGCCGGTGTAAGATGTGCAATGAAGTCGTCGGTTTCTTTTATGACGTATTTTGTGCCGTCCTTGTCATCTATATACGTCAGGCCCCCGGTGTTCTCATCGGGTTCTTCGCCTCTTGTAAATGTGACGGTTTTCGGTCCGATGGCCGGAATTCCCGTCGTATCAGTTCCCGTAACTCCGCTCACCTTCATACCGAGCGGTGTGAAAGTAAATGTGAATGTCACCGCGGGTGTGGTGGTGCCTTTCGGCATGGCGAAGACTTTTGTGATTGAAGCCTTTGCCTGATTGTCCGCGTCAAAGCCCTCCGAATAATCTTTTGCGAGAGCTGTGGTGAGCATACTAAGCAGCATTAAAGCGGCTATGGCTATGCTCCCCATGATTTTTAATCCTTTTCTGTGCACTGTAGTCATTTTGTTTTTTCTCCTTTTCTTTTGAGCCGGGAAGTATCTTCCTGCCCGTGTTTTTGTTTTCTTTTTGTGTTGCAGTTTTATTTTTGTGTTTTTCTTGCGTGTGTTTTTGCGTGTGCTTTGGTTTTCTTGCTTTTATTTTAGTTTTGTCAAAAAATCGCCGCTACACCCTATCGGGTATTTTTCCGTGCCTTTTTCTTTATCAAAATAGTGGCGATCACGCCAAAAATGATTGCCGCCGCAAACAGGAGCAGATTTTTTGCGATAAATTCCATGACAGCTCCCGCCGCCGGAATTACGAGTACGACTTTTCCGACTACGCTCATCTCCAAAACTATATGCTCGTCAGGGCGGTCATTATCCGTCCCTTTGGTCTGAAAGCCTCTTTGCGAGCTGTTTTGATGGTTTTCATAAATATCTGTGATTTTATGAGTTATAGCCGTGTTATAGTCTTTCATGAATGTAATGTTATCTCCGATTTGAAGCTTTGCCGGGTCTGTGCGAACCGTAACTATCAAAGAGCCTTGCGGTATTTCTTTTTGCATACTGGTCGTCAGCACGGTAAAAAAGGAATAGTTTGACAAAGTTACTCTTGTGGTCTTTGAGCTATTGTCCGAGCCTTCGTCTTTGACGTCCTCGCGAAACTGGGTATGCGGCTCGTCTGTTATTATTCCCGCCAAAATATCGCGCCCGTTCGTTGAATCGGCAGAACAGGTACTGAGCAATATGATACGGTCGTTTGTTGTAACGCCGATATCCCTTATATGTAAGGATTTCGCGAAAATACTTTCAAGATACCGCCCGCGCTCCGATTCGTTTACGTTTGCGGAAAATACTTCCCCGTCATAAGCATCCGTGTGGAGAAAGGCAAAAAACTCAATTTGATGATACTGTCCGTCATAGTAAATGCTCCCGTATCTATGCGCCTCGAATTTTTCCTTATCGCGAAAGTCGTCAATTTCGCCAAACATAACATTTTTTGCCATATGATGGCCGTAGATTATGCTGTTGAAATCGCTAAAATCCTTACTATTGCGCGAGTCCAAGAAAATAGCCCCGGAGAGCGAATATCGTCCCTCGGCGCTTGTGTTTACATATTTCATGTTGTCCGGCCCTTGCGTCACGGGGTAATCTATGCTTGTCCCGTATACGGTCAGCCACGCGAACACCTCCGGGTTGATTGCCACAAGCTCGGCAAACGATTTTCCCTGATCCTCCGGCGTGGGCTTATATACGGAGTAGTTGCTTTTGTCCGCGCCCGCGTACAATTGATTTGAATCCCATAAGGCATAGGCCGCGAATAAAAAGAGCAATATTACAACGATGAGCACGGCATAATTGATTATGCCGTTAATGCCTTTTATCGCTTTTACTGATTTTGACTTCATTAGCCATACCTCCTTGTGCTGTATTCCTTATATCAGATTCCTCTTCGGCGAAGTATCGTCATCACCTTGCCGAGCGTATCATCTATCTCAATGCAGCCGTAGATTCGGCTGTCGGTAGACCCTGCCCTGTTATCGCCCAAGACAAATATTTGCCCGGAGGGTACGGTGAGAGGAAAGCTCACCCCCTGCTCGTATCTGTCCGTATTTTGGTAAATACCCAGCTCTTGCTGCGGCGATCCGTTTATCACAAGGCGTCCGTCTTCAATATCAACAGTATCTCCGGCTGTCGCGGTGACGCGCCTTATCTGAACCGAATCGTCTATGGAAAAAGCGATAACATCACCGGGCAAATATCCCGCCTTTGTATATCGGTGGAATAAAACCAAGTCGCCGTCCTTTATGGCGGGGTCCATTGCCGGGTCGCCCATTCGCGCAAATCCGAACAAAAATGTCAAAACGACCGCCGCAGAGGATGCCAGCAAAGCGATTTTAAACCCAAGCAAAAGGAGTTCTTTGCCAACTCCGCCTTTGCGGGATTTTTTCGCGCTCATTTCTTTGGCGTTTTTCGCCTGATTTTTTGTTTCCTGCTCTTCGGTGCTCGCTGCCGCTTGGTTTGGTATCTCAGCGCGTTGGGCTTGCAAAATCGTATCTTCGGCACGCATTGGTTTTTGGCTTGGCATCCCGGCGCTTTTTGTTTTTTTCTTTGCTTCCGACGCGAGCCGTGTTTTGGCCGATGCAAACTCCCTGTTTAATTCTTCAATCGTTTTAACCATATAAAATTACCTCAAATGTTTGCTTGTTCCCTTTATCGAAAATCACGGCTTTACGCAAGGCCCAATTGGTTATCCATAAATATCTTTTCCACTACGGAATCTACATACTCCTGTGAGTGCGGATTGTGCGAGAGCTTTTCTTCGAGCAGTTCCCTTAACGCTGTTATTCTCGCTTCAATTGCCCGTTCCATTTTTATGACCTCCATCCTCTTCATTTGAAGAGTTTTCTTTTATTTGTCCGTATTCTACGCTTTGCAGAAAACCCGCGCTACACCCTATAGGGTAAAGTTCTTGAAAATATAGTGTTGACAAAGGGCAATAATATATTTATAATGAAACTTAATCTAATCGTTTAGATGGATTTTTTAAGCCGGGGGCTAACACAATTGATTTGATTAAAACCGTGTCCATTTGCGCGGCGCGCGCAATCAAAATAAATTTTAAAAATGGAGGAACAAAATGAAGAAATCACGTTATATCGCGCTGATTCTCGCCAGTCTTATGCTTTTCGCGCTTATCACGGCATGTGGCGACAAAGCAGACCCCGCTTCTGACGGACCTATCCAACTTGTGTTCTCGCTGTGGGGAGACCCTGCGGAGCAGGAAACGACGCAAGCAGCCCTCGACGTCTACAACAATATGCAAGACAAAGTTTATGTCACCGCTCTGCAAATCGGCCGCGACGACTATGTTGAAAGACTTCAAGTCATGGCGGCAAACAACGAAATGCCCGACTGCGGCATGGTCGCTGAGGACACCGCTATCGGCTGGGCAAGAGATGGCCTTTTGAGCACCTATGACGTCTATGCGGGAGCGTCGGAAAAACCCCTCGACTACGTCATCTTCAAAAATGAAGGAGAGCCCGTCGCTTACTCCTCAGCCAACGAAGTGCTTGCGATATGGTACAACCCCGACATATTTGACGCGGCAGGGGTAGCATATCCTCCCGCGGTGAGCGCAAACGCGTGGACTTGGGATGAGTTTGTCGCGGTCGCCAAATCACTCACATTTGACGCAAACGGCAATAATCCCGACGACGCGGACTTTGACGCAAACAACATCGTCCAATACGGCGGCTCGGTAAACACCTACACATGGCAGCTTGAAGCCTTTGCGCTGTCAAACGGCGGCCGTTTCTTCTCACAGGACGGCAAATCTATTGTCTTTGACGACGCCGCGATTGAAGCTATACAAATGATTGCGGACCTGCATTTAGTACACAAAGTAGCCCCCTTTAACGACGGAACGGTAGACGACGGATTCTTCTTGTCTGTCGGCAGAGGAGATACGGCGATGGGTACGGACGGTCAATGGGTCACAGGCTTTAGAGGATTCTTTGAAGACGTAAATTATCAAGTAGCCGTACTTCCCTACATGAAGCAAAAAGCAAACATAGCAACAGCCGGCCCTGCCGCAATGTTTGCCACAACCCAATACCCGGAAGAAACCGCGGCCTTTTTGAGATGGTACAACGATCCCGAAAACAACATGGGTCCGATTATCGAAGGCTGGTGGATGCCAAACCTGCTTAGCTGGTATGATGACGCGAAGCTGCCGGCATGGATTGACGCGTCCCCTGTCCGCGTTCCGCTCGGAGACGCCTATAAAACAGCTATTGTTGACGTCGCGATGGATTTAAACATAACAAAATCCACGGCGTGGTACTACACACCAAACACATATGAAGTGTATACCGGCGTATTGCAGCCGGCTTTAGTTGAGGTTTTCCAAGGCTCCAAAACCGCAAAAGAAGTTATAGAAGCAATCCGTCCCGCGATGGAAGCCGCTCTGGCAGGATAGTCTCCCGCTCCCCCTGATTTTTGTGATAACGGAGGTCTTCTCTAACATGCCGCGCCGACGAAGACCTCCTTATCCGATTGATAAACCGCTCTCCCTAAAAAAGCGCCGGTAGATTGGCGTGATAAGGTGCTCAAGAGGTTGCCATAGTAGAAGAGAGACGTATAATGCTTAAATTGACGCGAAAGCAAAAACATTCAGAAAATGCCATTAAAGAAGAGCGGGCGGCTTACTTGTTTTTGATCCCCGCCTTTCTTGGATTATCCCTGATTACTTACATACCTCTGCTCACCACCTTTATCATGGGATTTTTCAACCTGAATGTCGGTCATCTTGTGCAAAACAGCCCTCTCGGCTCGCCTGAGTTTGTCGGCCTTAATAATTTCGTTGACATTTTCGAAAATCCGAGCATAGACTTTCTCAACTCTATCACAGTAACCGTGACCTATGCTCTGATGGCAGTTTTCGCCAGCATAGTCTACTCCTTTTTTATAGCCGTGCTGCTAAACCGCAAAATCCCGGCAAGGGGCTTCTTTCGGGCTGTATTTTATGTGCCCTATGTATTACCCGCCGCTGCCTCGATGGTAACATGGTATTTTCTCTTTAATTATGACGGCGGCATAATCAACTACTTGCTTGTGCAAATGGGTTTTGATAAATCCTATTTTATGTCCAGCTCGGACACTGTAATGCAATCATTAACGATGATCGCCGTTTGGTCTTGCGGCAACTTGATCGTTATTTTTCTTGCGGGGCTTCAAAATGTACCGAAGGTGTATCACGAAGCCGCCGATATTGACGGAGCTAATTTCATCAAACGCTTTATACATATCACGATCCCATGTATGACGCCCATCATCTTTTATAATATGCTTATGAGCCTTGTTATAAATATTCAAGTCGTCATACCGGCGCTTGCTATCACAAAAGGCGGACCGGGAAAATCAACAATGTTCATGTCATACTTAATGTATCAAATTGGATTTAGAGGAAGAGAGCTGGGTAAAGCCGGGGCAATCGCCTTTATCTTCTTTATAGTGGCGGCAATCCTTGCGTTCATTTTGTTTGCCACATCAAAAGCATGGATATTCTACGAAGGAAAGGATGAGAGAAGATGAGCGGCTTTAAAGGCGGTATACCAAAAGGCTCGTTTAGATCAATAAAATTACGGAAAAGGTTTTTTGACATAATCAGCCTTATCATTGTAATAATCCTTGCTGTTTTGGTAATGATGCCTTTATGGTATGTATTTCGCTCGTCTTTGATGAGAAGCTCGGATATTTTCAGATGGCCTCCGGTACTGCTGCCTCCCGACTGGCTATGGTCAAATTACGACATCAATCCGCTGACCTTTGACTTTTTTAAGTATCTGGGCAATACGCTTATCATTGTCGTACCCTGCGTGGTATTTGGCACATCCACCGCAATCATGTGCGGTTACGCGTTCGCCAGATTACGCTTTAGAGGCAAGAAATTCATTTTCTCCCTCTGTGTCGGATCAATGCTTCTGCCGTCTATGGTGACGCTCATTCCGTTATACATCGGCTGGTCAACGCTCGGCCTTGTCGGGACATATTACCCTCTTATCATCCCGTTTCTTTTTGGCGGGGGAGCGTTCAATATTTTTCTGCTGCGGCAATTTATGCTGTCCATTCCCAGGGATTTTGACGAGGCGGCAATGATAGATGGCGCGGGTCATATAAGGATTTTGGTTTCCGTCTTACTTCCGATGATAAAGCCCGCTGTGATCGTAGTCGCGCTTTTAATATTCATCGCCAATTGGAATGACTTGCTCCAACAGATGATATACATTTCAAATAAGGATATGTACACCCTCACGCTTGGACTGACCACTTTTCTCGGTTCATTCAAGAGTGATTATGCCGGAATGTTTGCCGCGACTTGCCTGACGTTTTTACCGACGGTAATTGTCTATCTTTTCGGTCAACGCTTTTTTGTCGAGGGTATAGTCATGTCGGGCATAAAAAATTAAACGCCCTCTCTACATTTCAAATCAAAATTTTCAAGATAAATCAAAATCATGTGAAAACACGAGCAAATTAAAGAAAACTCTTCAAAAGAAGAGGGCGGAGGAATATGTTTTATGAAAAAATACGATATTGTGTTTGTCGGTAATATGGCGTTTGACGAAGTGCATCATTTTGGCGGTGAAAGCATAGTAGCGCCCGGGAGCGCAGTGCTTTGCGGCGCGATGGTGACGGCACGTCTGGGAATCAAGACAGCCGCCGTGGTAAAAATGTCTCTTGAAGATGAAGACATTGTTTCGCCGATGAGAGATTTGGGCGTGGATGTTTTTATAATACCCGCGCCGGTCACGACGTATTCCCGCGTGACACATAGATCAGATAATATTGATAAGCGGGACATCACCCTCATAAAAACCGCGGGGCTCATCAAAACAAAGGATGTTCCCGAATTTGAGGCCGCTTATGTTCATCTGGGAGGGATTTCCGACTCCGAATTTGACATGGCGCTCATTGACGGATTAAAAGCCAGAGGGCACAGGCTTACTACCGATATGCAAAGCTATGTTCGCCAGATAACCCCAATCACAAAAGAAATCCGATTTGGCGATGTTGCCGATAAAAAAGAAATAATCTCAAAAATGGCCATGGTCAAACTTGATGTAGTCGAAGCGGAAGTCCTCACGGGAACAAAAGATTTGGAAGAAGCGGCATTGATCGTTGAATCATGGGGCTGTCCCGAGATTATGATCACACGCTCGGACGGAGTTTTGGCGCGGGCGGGCGGAGCGTTTTTCTTTGAAAAGTTTTCAAACAGCAGCGTTATTGGGCGAACGGGACGCGGCGACACAACTTTTGCGGCTTATTTGGCGGAAAGGCTCAGCCGCGATACGGCACAGTCTTTAAAATTTGCCGCCGCCCTTGTCTCCGTAAAGATGGAAACATACGGCCCGTTTAACGCGACGCACGAAGATGTGCTCACTCGCATTAAAGAAAAACATTCCGGCGGGAGCAATGCGGTTTAACCTCAAAATAACTGTAAACCGGCTCGCGGGAGTTATGGAAATGAGAAAATAAAAATGAGTGGTGATAATTTCAAAATCGATCCTGACTGGTGTGTCATTGAAGACAGCTTTGATGTGACGCGTGTGCGGCATAATGAGTCGGTTATGGCGCTCGGAACGGGCTATATGACCACGCGCTCCGGCTTTGAGGAAGGCTTCTATGACGATGAGCAGAACATTAGCTATGAACGCTTGGCAATGAATGTTTCGCTCGAGGTCGTGCCGTGCAAAAAAAGCCGTTGGGGAACATTTATCCAGCGTGTTCAGGGCAAGCATCCACACTGGAACGTAGGAATAGTCAATCTTCCGTATTACTTGGGTCTTGAAGTTTACTCAGACGGCGAAAAACTGAACATGGAAACCTGTAAAATCACGGACTATAAACGCTGGCTGAACATGAAAACGGCCACCTTATACCGCAGTTTTGTCTGGGAGACAGCTCGCGGTAAAAAATTAAAACTGCTCTTTACACGCTTTATGAATCCCGACGATAGATTTATCTGTGTCCAGCATCTCAAGATAACCCTCATATCCGGCGGGGAGGCGCGGGTTAAAGTAAAAAGCTATGTTGATAACGATGTCCGCACGAACGGGCATGACAAGTTCATAAGCCGAACAGTGGGAGTCTTAGAGTTCGGCAATATCATCTACAGCGACGTCACGGCAAATTTGGGCGACAAAATAGTGACCGTAAGCCGCATGGATTGCTCCTTTTCGGGATGCGGCGAAAAAAACTCCGCCGATAAATATGATTTTACGTATACGGCGACGCGCCATGAACGTAAAGTTTATTCGGAGACTGTGTTTGATCTGCAAAGCGGTGATTGCGCAAAGGACCGTGATGAAGTGAAGATACTCAAAATATCCGCGCAAATCGCTGATGTCTATTTTGACAGAGAACATCTGCTCGAAGAGGGCATAAAAAAGATAAGCGCCGCCGCGTCAGCCGGGTTTGAAACATTGCACATAGAGCATATCGCAAGGTGGGCAAAAAACTGGGATTTCTCGGATATTCAAATAAAGGCGCAAGACAAATCCCCATACAACAGCCAACGCGCAATCAGACAGGCCATTTATCATCTGTTTCGCGCCAGAAGCACGGATTTTCACGCGTTAAACTGCGCCAAAGGCACAACTACGGAGATGTACTTGGGTTCGGTTTGCTGGGATATGGAGATTTTCTTCCAGCCGTTTTATATCTACACTCAGCCCGGGCTTGCCAAAATGACCCCCATGTACCGCTACCATATGCTCGAGGGCGCGCGCAAAAGCGCAAAATCCTTTAACTATAAAGGCGCGCGCTACCCGTGGCAAACAGACCGTTATGGCAATGAAGTTTGCCCGATGTTTGAGTATGCAGATCATCAGGTTCATATTACGGCGGATGTCGTCGTCGGGCTGTGGCACTACTACTTAAACACGCTCGATAAAGATTTCCTCTTCAATCACGGTTTGGAGATTATTCTCGAAACGGCGCGTTACTGGACCGGGCGGGCAAACAAACTTCCCCATCGCGGCGGCTGGCATATACTCGGCGTGATGGGACCCGATGAATACAAACCCATCACCAACAATAACGCTTACACAAACTTTGTCGTCCGCGAAAATCTCAGGCTCGCAAGAACCGTAGCGCAAATGTGCAAAAACGAAGCTCCGCAAATTTTTGATAAGCTCTGCAAAAAGATAAAATTTGACGAAAAAGAACTCGGGCTTATGGCTGAAATCGCGGACGGCCTGACAATACCAAAAGACTCAAAGCGCAATATAATCTGGCAATGCGACGGTTTTGATACGGCATATACCGAGCTTGACATCGAAGGTCTTTGGAAAGACAAAACCAAGCTATTTGGTTTTTACGCGCCGCAGGAGCTGCGCTACCGCTCAAAATGCCTCAAGCAGTCTGACGTCGTCGCGCTTATGGGGCTTTACACAGAAGCGTTTACCAAAGAAGAGATAGCCGCGTCGGTTGACTATTACTTCCCGTTCACCATTCACGATTCGTCAAACTCAATATGCCACAATGCCGTCGTTTCCGCGCGGCTTGACCGGCCGGAGGATGCCTATAAAAACTGGATGGATTCCATGGATATTGACTTTGGAGCAAGGCCGCGGGCATCAGAGGGCGTTCATTTTGCGAATATCGGCGGGATGTGGCAGATAATCGTACATGGTTTCGCGGGCTTGGTAAACGCGCTCGGCGCCGATGTTTTGACCTTTAAGCCCTGTATGCCGAAAGAAATCGGCTCTATCTCATTTAAGATTTTCTGGAAAGACTGTCCTGTCGCCGTGACGGTAAATCAAAAATCTGTGCAAATCAAGAATCTGTCGGACAAAGAGCTTGAAGCGATAGTCGGAGACAGCTCCGTCACTATTTCGGGACACCGCTCCTTGACTGTGGATTATTGATTGAGGCAACCTCTTGAGCACCTTCTTTTGACATATCCCGCCGCCATCAGGCCGGCGAGGACAAGTCCGGCGGCGGCCAATGAAAACAAGATCAATGACAGGCCATCGCCTCTAATGCCCGTCGGAACGATTTCATCACCCGCGTTTAGAAAATCAAATCTGCGCGCATTTATACCCACGAAGTCAAACTCCATATCGCTTTTATACGAGCCGCCCGGCTTTGCGCTGTCCGTATACGACATCGTGTAGCCGAGGCTCTTTGTCTCGAGGATTTTTATTTTAACATCGGAGGGAACGTCTTTTATTGTAATCGTCTGTCCGTGTTTTAGCGTGAACGTATCCGATCCGCCTTGCCCCAGAGTCAAAGTACCGCCAAGAGCCGCTTTTGCTCCCGAATCGGGGATCATACCGCCGTCATAGCTAAAGCTCTTGCCTGACGGCAGCTTTGCATCGTCGCTGTCGGTAAAGTAAATTGTGAATGTAAAGTCTTTTAATTTATCGGCAAAGCTGCCTGAAACCTCCTTGCTGACCGTCAAATTTACCTCCGCATACACATCGTAGACGAAATATATCAACCTGTCACTCGAGATCGGTTCATCTGTAGGAAGCCCCCCCTTGATATGTTCATTTCCGGTGGGCTTTATATCCCAGATATATCCTTTGTAAGCATAGCCCGCGGGCTCGGGCAGCACAGTCTTGCTGTACGTGCCGCCGGCCGCGACGAGCGCGGAACTGTCGCCGAGTCCAATGGACTCGCCAGCCGGATTGACGTATTTTTCATCCACCGTATAGTAAGCGGTTCCTCCTCCCGTGCCGACCCTCACAGGCAAAGACCGAAAATAAGTGTCGTGTACATGCTCGCTTTCATGATAGTCAAACGTCCGGTTTACAGAATAGATACGCGTGTCGTTATAGACCACATTTTCGGGTTTGGGGAGCGGATTTGGGCGGGGATTGCTCGGATGGGAGAGCTGCTGTACACCCGCAGGGGTTTTGATGTATATATCGAAATCTTGAGGGTTAGAGGCACCTGTAGTGAAGCTGAGCATACCGATACCCACAGGAGCGGTTATAGTTCTTACCGGGTTTGACGTCGTGTCTCTCAGATAGACGAGAAACACAGTGCCCGCCGCAATCGGTGAGCCGGCGAGTGGGAAATTCAAGTTGACATAGTACCCGCTGCCGTGGTTTTTACCGTCAAAGTATTGCGCGTTATTGTCTCCCGCGTAAATACCCGCGTAGGCTGTGCGTTCTTTTCCGAATACCAATATATCCGCGGCCTTATCAATTCGCAGTTCGGGAACAAGTTTATTGTCCCAGCCCGTGCCTATGCCGTTGCCTTGTCTGACTATTGCGGTTATTTTCCCTCCTGTAATGGTCAAAGTTCCGCTGGTTTTCGCGTCATGAGAGGATACGCTTGCTCTTTCATAACCGCCGTGACCTATGGCAGCTCCGTCTTCGGCGTTTAAAGTGAGCACTCCGCCGCTGATGGTGATACTGAGATTTCCGCCGATAACGCCTTTGTCTGTCCCGACTCCGCCGCCTCCGCCTCCGATGGCAGCGCCCTCTCCGTGGGTGGTGGTTGCCTCGATAATTCCGCCCGATATATTGATTGTGGCGTTTGATGAGCGCAAACCTCCTCCGATAGCGGCGCCGTTTCTGCCTGTTGCGATAACATGCCCGCCCGTGATAGTTACGTTTCCGATACCGCTTGTAGCGCTGCCGCTTCCTCTACCTCCTCCGATGGCAGCGCCGTTGCCTGTGGTGCCGCCGTTTGGATTACCGCCGCTCGGAATAGTCGCGATCACAGTCCCGCCGTGTATGAAAACATTACCCGTGCCGCTCGTGCCTCCGCCTATGGCCGCGCCATTGCTGGTGGGATGACCGTTTGCGATCACAGTCCCGCCGTTTATAGTTACATATCCATGACCGGAGCCTCCTCCGCCGATGAGGGCGGCTTCGTATCTATTACTGGTTGCGGAGTTTAGAATGGTCGCTGTAACCTTGCCTCCGTTTATTATGACATGACCCGAGCCGCTTTCTCCTCCGCCGATTGCCGCGCCTTTGCCGGTGCTGGTGGGACTCGGCATTTTCTTTATCGCGTTCGTCGTACCGCCGTTTATTGTGATAAGACCGCTGCTTGCACCGCTTGGGCCTCCGATGGCCGCATAGCCGGAACTGTCGCTCGTTATAGTAAGTGAGCCCGATTCGCTTTTTGTTCCGGGAGAATGGGCGCTGTCTATGGTGAGCTTCGTGTTTTCTCTTACGGTGAAATATCCGTTGCCTATTGTGTTTTCACCCGACAAAAACAGCTTTACTTCCGCGTTGTCGTGCAGATGAAAATAGATGTCGGGTATCTTGTGTCCGCTTCCGAGTCCGCTGAGGATTATTGTAAGTGACGTATTATTGCGGACATTGAAGGTCCAAAAGCCCGCGGTGTCCGCTGTCTGAATTATTTCATAAGCGAAGCCGCTTGCGTCTTGGGTAAAGTCCAGAACCCTGTTTGATATTGTATAGCCGGGGTATGGGGATTGCCCTTGCTTGCCGCCGCCTATGTCAATTATATAGTCTGCTGTGACGCCTGTGCCCGGCGGGCTTCTTTGCGGGCTTTGCATGATAGGGCTTGTGTCAGACACGGTGATAATCGCAATCGGCAACTCGCCGCTATAGCTGTAGCCTTCGATTTTGGCAGTGAGCACGTATACTCCCGGCTCGTCGCCGTTATACTGCCCCTCCCATGTCACGGGAACACTCAAGACAAATGTCTGAGCTTTTTCAGGTTCTGTTTCCTCCGGCTCATTCTCCTCGGGCTCGCCGCTCTCCGCCTCGTGGATATCAGGCTCATTCTCCTCGGGCTCGCCGCTCTCTGTCTCGTTACCGTCAGGTCCTGTCTCCTCCGGCTCGCCGCTCTCCGCCTCGTTGCCGTCAGGCTCATTCTCCTCCGGCTCGCCGCTCTCCGCCTCGTGGCCATCAGGTTCGTTCTCCTCCGGCTCGTTGCTTTCCGCGCCAAAAATCGCGCGCAGCTCCGTCGGCAGCTCCAAATCTTCCCAAACTGTGGCAAGCTCGACTGTTTTTTCAAAAACAACGCCGGACTGCTCAAAAGAGATGATTTCCGCGCCGTCCGCCGGGTTGGCCAAAGTTTTGCCGATTCTGAGCGAAAGCGCTGTGAGTATTATGGCGATGACAAGAATGACGGATAGTGCTTTATTGAAAACACTCGGTCTTTTCATCATTGTTTTCATAATTTTGTCTCCTGGTTTACAATTTCTAATCTATAAATTCATAATTCATAATGTATAATTATCTGGCAGTTGATTTTTACATGAGATTGGTTTTCACCCAATGCTCATGTATGTATTTTAGACGTATAAAAAATTTGCCGATACACCCTATAGGGTAAAATTTGAGGGGTGAGGGGCAAAAAGTTATTACCCAGACCCGGTGAGGAAGGTTGCATTTTTGTCCCGTCAGCGGAGCATGGACGCGGAGCGCGCGAGTTAGGCGCATGGATGCGCCTCTTGTCTGAGCGTAGGGATAAAAAGCAACCTTTCGAGCGCAAGGGTCTTGCTGTAAGCAAAAAAAAACTCGCCACACTGTAAAAGTGCGGCGAGTTATGAGGATATATTAAAATAACTTACGCGCTGACAATGCCGCTCATCATGGTAGTCTCGACGCCTTTTTTCGCCCACTCGGCGGCGATTTTGTTAAGGCCGAGAGAATCGCTCGACATATGCCCGGCGACGATAACATTGCCGATGCTTTGCTCTTTGATTTCTTTAGCGTCTTTTTCGGGGATATGCATGAGTACGAGAGTGCCTACGCCGGCCTCGAAATACTCTTTTAAAATCTTCGGACCCGGCCCTGTTAGCCCAGACATTAAAACATAGATGCGCCCCGCGAAGCTGTCTCCGCTGCCGACTCGGATAACGGGCTTTCGCACGGAATCCTTATATTCGCCGATTTGCGCGAGCGCCTCAATAACATCTTTTACCGTGGTCTCGGGCTTGCCGCCGAATTTTTCATCACAAAATTCTTGAACGATTCGCTCTCCGATAATATCTGCGGGCGTGTGTATGCACATAAACGGCATATTCATCAGCTTTGCCGCGCTTTCCGTGCGCCTTGAGTTTGATGAATGATTTCTGTAGCCGAGCTCGGTTTTGCGCTCTTCAAGCAGCTTTTGGCTCTTGTTTCGGGGCACGCCAAGAGCTTCGAGCTTACGAATGTGCGTGTTTAGCAAATCAAGTATTTCGTTGTTGGTGTTTCTCGGATGATGGCTCACAACGCAGTCAAAAGCGAGCTTATCAGCCAAAAGAAGCTCTGCCGTGTCCATATCTACCCCCATGAGCACCCTTTTTATGTCCGCGCCCTCTACGATTATGCCGCAGTCGGCGGGCATTTCGGAAAGTTTTGCCGTTTTTAAGGCAATATCCATCAATTGCTGCGTAGTCATTTCAAATCCTCCATAGTTTTTAACAAGTTCATAAATCAACAGTCAACCGTAGTCAACCGTCTGCCTGTCGGCAGACAGGTCTCTTTAATGCGGTAAGTTACATATTACCGCAAATTCTCTATAAATGCAAAAGAATATCGTATTCGTCACAAATCATTGTTACTTTCTTATTGCTTTGGTATAATCAATATTACAATCGGGATTTTTCTAAATACAATAACATAACAGGAGATTGAAAGTAATGGATATTAAAAAGCTCATAGGGGAAATGACGCTCGAGGAAAAAGCAATGCTGTGTTCCGGCCTGAATTTTTGGGAAACAAAGCCTGTAGAACGTTTGGATATACCAAAAATAATGATGACGGACGGGCCTCACGGTTTGCGTAAAGTGGCGTCGGGACCATCCACCGGGCATAGGCCGAGCAAAGAAGCGACATGCTTCCCCCCGGCTGTGCTCAGCGCGTGCTCATTTGACAGGGAGCTTTTATACGAACTCGGAGCGGCGATAGGGCAGGAGGCATTGTCCGAAAATGTGCGGATCGTACTCGGACCGGGTGTGAACATCAAACGCTCGCCGCTGTGCGGACGCAATTTTGAGTATTTTTCCGAAGACCCGTATCTGGCAGGAGAGATGGCAGCGTCATTTATTGACGGGGTGCAAGGCAAGGGAGTGGGCACAAGCATAAAGCATTTTGCCGCAAACAATCAGGAAACTCGCCGTTGGTCGAGCGACTCGGTTATTGACGAGAGGACGTTGCGCGAGATATACCTGCCCGCGTTTAAAAAAGCGATCACAAAGGCGAAGCCGGCGACCGTAATGTGCTCATATAACAGGCTAAACGGGGAATACGCGTCGGAAAACCGCAGACTGCTTACGGAAATACTGCGCGATGAGTGGGGCTTTGAGGGAATCGTTATCAGCGACTGGGGCGCGGTAAATGACCGCGTGCTTGGCCTAAAGGCGGGCATGGACCTTGAGATGCCGGGCGCAGCCGTGCCGAGCAATGATGAGCTTATCGTGCGGGCGGTACGCGCGGGAGAGCTTGATGAGGCCGTTCTGAACCTCGCGGCGGAGCGCATTTTGACGGTAATATCAAAATATAAGGGTGACAAAAGCCGGACGGGCGACGAAGAGACAAGGACATTTGACGTTGACGCGCATGACGCGATTGCCCGTAAAATCGCTTCCGAATCAATGGTGCTGCTCAAAAATGAAGATAACATACTGCCGCTTTCAAAAACCGCAAAGGTCGCGATTATCGGTGAAATGGCGGAAAAACCGAGATATCAAGGCAGCGGAAGCTCCGCGGTCAACGCGTTTCGCGTCACCTCGGCGCTCGAAGCCGCCCGCGGCTGCGCGGCTGTCACATACTCTAAGGGATATGATGTAAAAAATTGCGACGAGCCATCACAGCAGCTTATGGCAGAGGCTGTAAGCGCGGCAAAATCCGCCGATGTGTGCGTGGTGTTTGTCGGACTCCCGCATCACTACGAATCCGAAGGCTACGATAGGCTGCATATGCGTATGCCGGAGGGAATGAACAAATTGATATTGGCCGTCGCCTCGGCAAACCCGAATGTTGTTGTCGTGCTCTCGAACGGAGCCCCGGTCGAAATGCCTTGGGCAGGCGAGGTAAAAGGTATCTTAGAGGGCTATATCGGAGGACAGGCGGGCGGAGGAGCCGCCTGCGACATACTTTTCGGAGACGTAAACCCATGCGGCAAGCTGGCCGAAACGCTGCCGATCAAACTCAGCGACAATCCCTCATATTTGTATTATTTTGGCGAGCGCGACACGACGCAATACCGCGAAGGCATTTTTGTAGGCTACCGCTACTATGACAAAAAGGAAATGGAAGTCCTATTCCCGTTTGGACACGGCATGAGCTACACTTCGTTTGAATATTCCAATCTTCGTCTCAGCTCCGCCAAAATAGACGACACGCAGACGCTCACCGTCACGGCAAATATAAAGAACACGGGCAATGCCGCGGGCAAGGAAATAGTGCAGCTCTATGTGGGTCAGAAAAACATAGACGACAGGCTGATACGCGCCGAGAAAGAGCTGCGCGGCTTTGCGAAAATTTCATTAGCTCCCGGCGAATCAAAAGCGGTGGAGTTTACGCTCGATAAATCCGCGTTTTCTTACTACAACACACAGATTGCGGACTTTCATGTTTTGAGCGAGGACTATATCATCATGGTTGGGCGCAGCTCGCGCGACATAGCTCTCTGCGGCGAGGTATATGTCAAATCTACGGTCAAAGCCCCGCAGCGGGCAAACCCGAATACGACCGTGCGCGATATACGCCGCATGGAGCGGGGCGGTGAATTTTTAAGCTATATCGCCAAAAAATTCCCGCAGCACGCGAACATCAACGAAGAGGCTTTGGCGGACGGTTCAAATTATGAGCATATACGCTGCGTGCCGGAATTTGTGTTTCGCCAGACGCGGCTAATGGGTTCTATGCCGGGCGTCACAGACGCGGATATTCAGGCATGGATGGACGAAATATTAAATGAGGAAAATGTATGAAGCTGCAATCATTAAACGGCGAGTGGAAACTCGAAATCGTAGGAGAAGCGCCTTACGGCGGCGAAAAATTGACGGCTGCGATACCGGGCTCGGTATATTCCGCGCTCCTTGATGCGGGCAAGATGCCTGACCCGTATTGGCGTTCAAATGAACTTGACGCTTTGAAAATAATGGACAACGATTTTGTTTTCACAAGGACTTTTGACCTTGTGCCGCTCGGTCTTGCTCCGGGTTTGCCAATTTTTCTGATTTGCCGGGGGCTCGATACCATATGCGACATTGAGTTGAACGGAAACCGCGTCGGCCGCGCGGACAATATGCACAGGCGCTTTGAATTTGACATCACGGAATATGTCGAAAAAAGCGGCAATGAGCTAAAGCTCATTTTCCGCTCGCCCACAAAATATATCGCCGCCAAATATGAAGAGGTAAATGTTGACGGCGCGCATGACGCCATGCGCGGATTTCCGCATATCCGCAAGGCGCACTGCATGTTTGGTTGGGACTGGGGTCCGAGACTGCCCGACGCCGGTATCTGGCGCGGCATTTCAATTGGTTATGCGGACAGAGCCAGCCTCGACAGCGTGTATATAACCCAAAACCACAGGGACGATGGCAAGGTAGAGCTGGTGTTTGACATAGAGTGCAGCGGTGAAAAATGCTGTATAGACATTGTCGTAGCAGCGCCTGACGGCGAAATATCCGCCTGCCAGATTGACTGCGCGGCGTTTTACAGCTCCGCTTCCGGCGGCGCTGCGGGAGCTGATGACGGAGACAATCTGCCGTGGTTTAACAGCGAGCCGATAGTGATAAATGACCCGCAGCTATGGTGGCCAAACGGCTTCGAACCGCCCCCGCCCTCGCGTTGCGGCGGTTCGCCGCTTCGCGACGGCGGTAAACCGCTCTACGGTATACAAATCACATTGATAGATAAAGACGGAAACGCTCTTGATGTGTGGGAGCGGCGGATAGGCTTGCGCACCATGACGGTTGACAGGGAAAAGGACGAGTGGGGAGAGTCTTTCGCGATAAAAGTAAACAACACCAAGATTTTCGCGATGGGCGCGGACTACATACCGCAAGATAATATCCTCTCGCGCATAACATACGAAAAAAAGCGCAGGCTTTTGGAAGACTGCGTTCTGGCAAACTACAACATCATACGTGTATGGGGCGGCGGCTATTATCCAGACGACGAATTTTACGATATATGCGACGAGCTTGGCATACTGGTATGGCAGGACTTCATGTTTGCCTGCGCCATATATGAGCTGACGCCGGAATTAGAGGCAAACATTCGGGCGGAGGTTCGTGACAATGTAAAACGCCTGCGCCACCACGCATCCCTCGCTTTGTGGTGCGGAAGCAATGAAATCGAGTGGCAGCAGGACATGGACACGTTTCAAAGAACGCCAAAGCAAAAAGCGGACTATATCCGCATATTTGAGCAAATCATACCGGAAGAGGTCAAAAACCACGACAGGAACACATTTTATTGGCCGTCGTCGCCGTCGTCCGGGGGCAGCTTTGACGACCCGAACAGCGACGACAGAGGCAATGTCCATAATTGGGAGGTGTGGCATGAGCTAAAGCCTTTTTCCGAATATCGGGAGCGTTATTCGCGCTTTGTCTCCGAGTTTGGCTTTCAAAGTTTCCCGTGCATAGAGACTGTAAAGTCATATACGCTTCCGGAAGACCTCAACATTTTCTCGCGTGTGATGGAAATGCACCAGCGCAACGGCTCGGCAAACGGCAGGATCATGTACTATCTGTCGGGCTCGTATCTCTATCCGTCGAGTTTTGAAAATTTGCTGTACGCTTCGGGGCTTTTGCAGGCCGAAGCGCTGCGTTATGGCGTCGAGCATTGGCGGCGCAGCCGCGGGCGTTGCATGGGCACGATTTATTGGCAGGTCAACGATATTTGGCCGGTGGCGTCGTGGGCGTCAATTGATTATTTCGGACGGTGGAAAGCGTTGCATTATTTCGCGAAAAGATTTTTCGCGCCGCTTCTGTTATCATGCCATGAAACAGGGGAGATGACCGAGCGTGAGGTTCCCACGCGGCAGCCCGCGCCTATTAAAAAAGCCGCAAGGCTCGCGGTGACAAACGATACGAGAAAAGACGCGCAGGGGCTTATCAGATGGGCACTTCGCAAGCCGTCGTCCGATATAATCAAAAGCGGCGAGGAGCTTATCAGCGTTCCGGCGCTTTGCGCCCTATGGCAGGACGAGCTTGATTTTTCGGATTGTGACGAGCTTTCCGATTATTTCAGCTATGAGCTTGAGGCGGACGGCAAAATAGTCTCGTCGGGCAGCGCGTTGTTTTGCAGGCCAAAGCACTATAATTTTGCAGACCCGAAGCTCGCCATAGAGCGAAGCGGCGATAACATAACCGTCACGGCGGGGGCTTTCGCGAAAAATGTCGAGATTTACGGCAGCGGCTCGGATGACTCGGATGACTCGGACGGCTCGGACTTTTTGCTCAGTGATAATTTCTTTGACTTAAACGCCGGAAGTTATACTGTGCAAATTTTGCGCGGCGATCCAAAAAACTTGAAAGTGCGCTCCGTATACGACATAGGCCGCGAACATTCCAAATGAAAACCCACACTCGCGAGGGAGGAAATGTTTAATAATTAAACATTTCCTCAAACGACTGCAAATGCTGGATTTCTCAGATTTAATCTCGGGGCGCTTTGTCTTCCCAAATACTGTACCCGACAACAGAGCAGATTATGATTGCGCCGCCGACGAGGGCAAACAGACCCGGTATCTCCGTCACATCTAAAAGCCCCGCAAACCCTGCGAGCATGACCCAAAGGGGGTTCAACAAAGGTTCAACGGTGGAGATAAGGCAGGCGAGCAAAGCTGAAACACTCTTGATAGCTTTTGAGAAAAACACATAAGCAAGCCCCACCTGAACAACCCCAAGCAGTATAACAATAATCCATGAGGAAAAATCAGCAGTCACTTCCGTCACAGCAAAAATCAATCCAATAAATGAGTTTATCAGAAAACCCAGAAACAACGCGTCCTGCGGATTTGTATCCGCCCGCTTGTTGCCGACATACACCCCCGCCATAGTCAGACCGGAAATGATTGCCAAAACATTTCCCACAAAACCCCCTGCTCCAAACCCGTCCATTAAGAACAGCCACATTCCCGCAAGCGTGAGCAGTATGGCAAGTACAGAGCCGAGCGAGGGCTTTTTCCGATAAAACACAAGATAAATCAGCACGATAAAAACAGGAGCCGTGAACTGCAAAAGAATTGCTGCCGCTGCGGTAGTCATTTTGTTTGCGAACACATAAAGCAAAGTCGTTGCCGACAGGCAAAGCGCGGTAATTATGTTACCCAAAGTGAGGTTTACACGAAAGCTTTTGCGAAACACGACAAAAACCAAAGCGGCGAACACAGCTCTAAGGCCGACAATGCTCATTGCCCCCCAAGGGATAAACTTAATAAAAACGCCCCCGAAACTCCAGCACACGGAAGCCGCCGCCATAAACAGCGCGCCTGTTTTCTTGTCAACAACCATATATAAATACTATTGCATTAGAAGCGATATGTCAAATTTTATATATGGCTCCTTGCACCAACTCTCAAAAAGCCTTTGACAAATGCAACCAAACTACGTTATAATATCTTATGTTTAGGTCATATCCTGCGTAGAGCTTTGACCTACGTAAAAAGAGACTGTACAGCTCATAGCGGGGTCTTCGCAAACTCGCCAAGTGACTTTCAATCTACAAATCGAACTTTATTTGCTTTATCAATGAAAGTCACTTTGCTCAAACAGTGCTCGACCTTATCCGCTATTTCGCCTACACTCTCTAATTTACTCCGCTAAAAAGCTCTACGCAGGATATGCCCTAAACATCGCAAAAACCCGCAAAATAAAAATTGAAAAAGGCTTGACAGAAATGACGGAAAGCGACAAAATTATTCAAACAAACAAACAAACAAACAAACAAACAAACAAACAAACAAACAAACAAACAAACAAACAAACAAACAAACAAACAAACAAACGGTTTTAATACCGTTTTATTCCCGCGCGCTAAATCACATATAAACAAGGCAACTATCCCCCGAAATTAGCGGCGGATAGCTGTTTTTGTATTTCTACCCGCAGGGGCGACCCTTGCGGTCGCCCGCAAAAGGTCGCACACCCCACCCAACCCAAACAAACCAAAATTAAAGGAGAAACACAAATGAAAACAAAAAAACTCATCAGCTTAGTCACCGCCATAGCGGTAATTCTGACCCTTATCCCCGCACTCCCCGGCGCGATATACGCGGCGAGCGTAGACCTAACGCAAGCAAGAACTGACCTCGACGACGTCATAAACCTCGACGATTTATGGTACGATTTTGAAGAATTATTACTTGACGAAGGCATTACGCTACCCCAAAACGAGAAGGACGCTGTTTACAACTTGCTTACGGACGCGATTGAAGAAGACGGTTGGAAGATAGACTGGCATTATTCTGACCATGTGGTTGGCTATTATACTTATATATGCCTTGAAGTGGTCTTTATTAAAGGCTCGGATGAGTTTGAGGTGTATTTTTCATGGCACGAAATAGAAGACAGCGGCGACTTTAGGCTTATGTATGTTGAAGCATATGGAGACAAACCCGGTCAAAGCGTCGTCTGGGACCGATTAGGCGAAATAATAAATGAAAACTGGCTGCTCAACGAAAACCTTAGCTATTACGGCGAAATAGACTTGTTCGGGCTATGCAATATCTGCAAAGAAGATTGCGGCGGTGATTGCTATGATATATTAGACTATTTGGGTGCGCTTTTTAATGAGACGTTTGAGGGTACAAATGATGATTTGTTTATTGGATTGTTAGAATCGATTCTCGTTAATATAGACACGGACATAGAGGTTTATGAGGATTTAGCGGTGAAGTATCGCGCCGCTTTCATAGCAATGGAGTATGAGTACTGCATTGGTAAATGTGAACTTGATGACTGTATAAGCTGCGCGGGCGGCTATTTACAGGGTATATATTATCAACCGTATTGGTTTAATACCGACCGCACTGTGCTCAACTACGTTAAAAACTCGATTGTCGCGGCGGTTGACGATGTGAACGAGGCCGAAACAGTCCCGGTTGCGTTTAATTACATGGACGGCAGACCCAATACTTCCGTAAAGGTGGTTAAGAGCGGCGCAATCACACGACCCGCAGACCCCGAAAGGGAGGGCTATGTATTTGACGGCTGGTATACAAATACGAGTTTTACACAGTCGTGGAATTTTAATTCCACTTTAGAAGGTTTAACAAGCGTAGGTCTCTATGCAAAATGGACTTGCGTTGACCATGTTTATGGCGAGTACGTTCACAACGGCGACGCAACCTGCGAAGGTCACGGCACGGAAACCGCGACTTGTACCCACGATAACTGTACCGTAACTGACACCAAGCCCGCTTCAAGCGGCGCACTCGGTCACAGCTTCACGACATACTCAGGCGATACCGCGACCTGCATAGCAGGCGGCAAAGCAACAGCCACCTGCGACAACGGTTGCGGCGAAACAGACGAAAAAGACACCAACCCGTTAGGGCATGATATGGTTCAAACAGCCGCCGCAATCCCCGCTACCTGCACGGCGGCAGGCACGACGGCGTTGTATGCCTGTAGGCGCACGGGTTGCGACCACACAGAGGGCGGCGAGGTTATTGGAGTGTTAGGGCATGATATGGTTCAAACAGCCATCGCAATCTCCGCGACCTGCACGATAAACGGCAAGACTGCGGTTCTCGAATGTTCACGGGGCTGCGGCGAAACAGAGGGCGGCGAGACTATTGGAGCACTCGGTCACAGCTTCAGCGGCTATACTGAAACCCTTGCGCCTACTTGCATAACAGACGGCGTGGAAACAAGAAGCTGTACCCGCGACTGCAACGAAACGGGGCATACTGAAACCCGCCCGATTACAGAACGCCCCGACCATAATTACACAGTTTTTGTCAGCACCACGGCGACTTGCGAAACCGCCGGCGACGATACTTTTGAATGTTCGACAGAAGGCTGTATAGACACGACAACAGTTTCAAGAGCGGCGGGGCATACACCAAAGGCGGCAAACTGCACGGAATGCAGCGTTTGCGACGAAACGGGCTTAGAAAGAACCTGCACGGCGGCAAGCCCCTGCACTTTCCACACACCCGCCGGCCCGCCGCCGCCGACCGACAGCGAGCCGACAAAACCCGCCATCACGCCGGGCAATACCCCAGCCCCCGAAACGGAAACAGACTTTGTGCAGTTTTTGTATCTAAATGCTTTTGGGCGAGAGCCGGACTCGGGCGGCTTTGACCACTGGATGGAAAAATTAGAAAGCGGCGAGGTTGCGGCGGTTGATGTTATGTTTGCCTTTGTATTTAGCGAGGAAGCAAAAAACTTAGAGCTTGACGACGAAGAGTTTGTCACCATGCTATACCGGACGTTCTTTGGGCGTATGCCCGACGAGGGCGGCTTTGCGCACTGGATGGGACGCCTTGAGAACGGCGAGTCTCGCGAGGCGATATTTGCGGGGTTTGCAAACTCCGTCGAGTTTGACAATCTGTGCACCGCTGCGGGCATAGAAACCGGCTCATTTAGCCACTCGCAAACAACGGCAAACCTGAGCTTTGTATTCGACCGCGGCGCGTACGCCATGCCGCTAATATCTTACAGCTAATTGCAACTGCCCGCATGGCGTTTTTTGTAGAGGTCTGAAGCTCCACGCAGCGTACGCTCTGACTATATAAGCAGCGGTCATAAAAATCATTTCGAGAGCGGAGCATGGATGCGGAGCGTCCGAACCGTCTGCGCAAGGATGACGCAGTGGTTCGGGGAGGAATGATTTTATGACCGTCGATTATATACCAAAAAAATGTGGAAGATGGTTGAGGGTTGTGGTATAGTGGGCTTGTGCCACGTTTAGGCGTCGCCGTTTTCTGCGCTACCGGCGGGACAGTTGTAGCGAGCGTTACATTTGTTGCGACTACTTTTTTCAATGCAAACTTGAAATGCCAATTTGTCATAGTAAGTTTATGGAGATGCCATGAGTGAAGAAACGAAAGGATTAGTACCAGAGGATAATGATGCGATTCAACTCTCCTCGATTGTGGAGAGACCGTTTGACATAAAAAGCCTCATTTATATCGTTCAAAATCAGCAGGTCATGCTTGATAGTGATTTGGCCGCGCTGTATCAAGTAGAAACCAAAAGACTTAATGAAGCGGTGAGGCGTAATATTTCACGCTTTCCTGAAAAATTCTGCTTCCAATTAACAAGTGACGAATTCGAGGGTTTGAGGTCGCAATTTGCGACCTCAAATCGAAATGACGAAAATGACTCCAAACGAGGCGGGCGGAGGACTATGCCATATGTCTTTACCGAACAAGGAATTGCTATGCTATCTGCGGTTCTGCGTAGTGACACGGCCATTCAAGTTAGTATCCGCATTATGGAAACTTTCGTTGAAATGCGGCGCTTTATCGCAAGCAACTCACTTCTCTTTGAACACATTACCAATGTCGAGTTGAAACTTCTTGAATACGCGAAAAATACGGATACAAAATTGGATGAGCTTTTTGAATACATCAATGACCACAAGGAGTCCAACCAAAAAGTCT
>WRMH01000019.1 GCA_009777235.1 Oscillospiraceae bacterium | reverse complement strand
TCAAACCGCCTGCCGAGATACGCATTGCTTGAGGGGACGACAAACATTGACGACGTTTCGCAATATGCTCTTGAAGATTTTGAGCTTATCCTGATAAGAGAAGTTGACGAAGCGTATGAACTCTTAAAATCAGGACAGGCCGACGCGCTCATTATTGAGAACGTCGCGGAGGCGTTTTTCGAAACTTACAGCGATATAGTCATGTCGGATTTTCTCCCTATCATATTCACTCCTGTTTCCCTAACCGCTCAAAAACAAGAACTGTCGCCGGTAATATCAGTTGTGCAAAGAGTGCTTGACGAGGGCGGGATGCACCATTTTGCCGCGCTGTACAGTCAAGGTTACGAGCACTACCAACAAAACAGATTCACAAGTCAGCTCACGGATATCGAGCTGGATTTCATTAAAGCCAATCCCGTCATTCCTTTTGCCGCAGAGTCCAACTCATACCCGCTTAGTTTCTACAACATTTATGAAGAGCAGTGGCAGGGGATAAGCCATGACGTGCTCCGCGAAGTAGCAGGCTTGACAGGGCTTGAATTTCGGATCATCAACGAAACAGACACGAGCTGGTCTGATTTACTCTCTATGCTCGAGAGCGGAGAAGCCCTGATAGTCTCAGAGCTGATTCGTTCTTCAGAGCGCGAAGGCAGATTCATATGGCCGGAAACTGTCTTTTTAAAAGATCAGACCGCGCTGTTATCCAAAACGGAGTTTCCCGACATCAGCATAAATGAAGTTTACTCCGCAAGAGTGGGGTTGGGTATCGGAAACGCGTATACAGAGCTGTTTTACAGATGGTTTCCTGAACATAATAACACTGTCTTGTACGGCAGCATGAGCGAAGCGTTCAATGCGCTCGAAAACGGCGAAGTAGACCTGATAATGAACACCCACAATATGCTTTTGCAGCTGACAAACTATCAGGAAATATCGGGATATAAAGCCAATATCCTCTTTGACAACTATGTAAAATCCACGTTTGGGTTAAATAAAGATGCCGCCGTTCTTCGCGGAATTATTGACAAAGCTCTTGAATCAATAGACACCGAAGCAATCTCCGGGCAATGGCTGCGCAAGACATTTGACTATCGTTTAAGACTTGCCCAGGCGCAGACGCAGGTTGCGTGGACAGTGGGCATATCTCTCTTTTTAGCGTTGGCTCTCATTTTTATCGCATTTCTCTACGTAAGCGAGAAAAGAAAAACGCAAATCCTCGCGGAACAAACCGCGGCAAAACTTGCTAACGCCGCCAAATCTGAGTTTCTCGCGACCATGAGCCACGAAATCCGAACTCCGATGAACTCAATTATAGGTTTCGCGGAGCTTGCACAGGAAAATTCCAAAGAACCGCAAACCCGGGATTATTTGAGCAAAATCACAAACAGCACAGAGTGGCTTTTGAACATCATCAACGATATTCTGGATATCGCGAAAATAGAATCCGGCAAGATGGAGCTTGAGTTTGTTCCGTTTCACTTTGAAGATGTCTTTTCGCGTTGTCAATCAGTCATACTTCCCGCAATCACGGAAAAACGCTTAGATTTACAGATTCACGCCGAGCCGCTCGTCGGCAAAAGGCCAATCGGCGATCCAATACGGCTTTATCAGATTCTTATAAATCTTCTGTCCAACGCCGTCAAGTTTACTAAAGAGGGAACGATCCTATTCACAGTGCTCAACAAGACGCCTGCTCACAGCGCCGAATCTGATTTGACAGAAAAAGACAGAGCAGCTGAACCCGAAAAATGCACAATGTATTTTGAAGTCGCGGATACAGGCGTTGGCATTGCTCCCGCGCAGATCGAAAAGATATTTGAACCGTTTACCCAAGCAGACATCAGTACGACCCGCAATTACGGCGGCACGGGTCTCGGGCTCACTATAGTAAAGAACATGGTAGAACTCATGGGCGGGACACTCACAGCAGAAAGCGAGCTTGGGCAAGGCAGTAAGTTCAGCTTCGAGCTTAGCTTTGAGTTGACGGAAACAGCCGAAGATTTCGAAACCGACTCTGCTTATGCCGCGATTGAAAAGCCGCATTTCAACGGCTTGGTTCTGATTTGCGACGACAACGCAATGAACCGCGAGGTCGTCTGTGAACATCTTTTCCGGGTGGGTCTTAAAACACTTGTGGCGGAAAACGGAAAAATCGCCGTAGATATGGTGACGGAACGCCAACAGAAAGGCGAAAAACCCTTTGATTTGATTTTCATGGATATTTTTATGCCGGTCATGGACGGGCTTGAAGCCGCGTCAAAGATAACAAAGCTCAATACGGGAACGCCTATCGTAGCGATGACGGCAAACGTAATGACCGGAGAAATTGAAAAGTATAAAAATATCGGAATGTTCGACTGTTTGAGCAAGCCGTTTACAACCAAACAAATATGGCGGATTCTTATAAAACACTTCACATCAAGTAAGGCAAAAATGCCCAAGGCTTCCGGCACGGACAGCGCGGAGAAAAGCCAAACGATTGATGAAAAAAACAATGCCGGCGATCCTGACGACCTTGAGCTATACAAGAGCTTTTATCCCAGTTTTCTTAAAAACAACAAAGGCAGTTACGCGGAGCTTATCGAAACGCTGGTAGCGGGCGATATCCCTGCCGCCCACAGAATAGTTCACAGCTTGAAAGGCAACGCGGGGATGATAGGCATGACCGACTTGCAAAAAGCCGCGGCTGATGTCGAAGCGCAGTTTTTGCGTATAATAAATTCAAAAGCCGACAACTTTGATATACCTGACGCGCTCCTTAGCGTACTGGATACCGAATTTACTAAATGTATTGAAATTATAACGGCTGAGCTCGAAAAATAACCAAAGCCATAATAATCAACCGACCGCATCCGCAAATTTCATTATGCGTTATACATTATTCATCAATAATCGGGGGCTGCCAAATGAGGACTATCCGCAAATTTATTTCATCTTTACTTTGCGCGTTATTTATACTGATACTATGCTCCGGATGCAATGTTTCCGACACGCCCGGATCGGCGGATGCGGGGGTTTTTTCCTCTTACCTCGACATCCCCGGTGTTACAGAGAAAGAAATCGCCGAAATCGAAGCGATAAAAGACCGTTATTCTCATCTTGTTTATGGGGCTGTTCCAACCACAGAGGCGTTTTTGAACGCGGATGGCGAAATAGCCGGATTTGCCGCCTTGGTTTGCCGGTGGCTGACCGAGCTTTTTGATATTCCTTTCGTGCCGACGCTCCTTCCAACATTTGATATTTTTACCGTTTTAGAAAAGGGCGAAATTGATTTTACCGGCGACATGAGAGTCACGGAGGAACGCAGACAATCATACATTGTCACGGATCCGATTGCCCTTCGCTCCATGATAACAGTTCGCTATAAGAATGCTCCGCCGCTTGAGACGATCGCGCTGTCCAGGCCTTTGCGTTACGGATTTTTGAATAATTCCGCGTCCATTGCTGATGTCGCCGCCGTGACAGAGCCGGGTTCATATGAAACCGTACTCATAGATGCTTACGGAGTCGTAAGTATGATGCTCCCGGAAGGCACGCTCGACGCGCTTATCGTGGTCAATGTAGCGGAAGCCGCGGTTGCTTCTGACGACAACTTAGTCATTGGGAACTTTCATCCTCCGATTTTCAGCCCCGTGTCCTTGGTGACCGCAAAAGAGGAATTGGCGCCGATTATTTCCGTCGTTCAAAAAGCTCTTGACAGCGGCGCTATTTTTCATTTAAACGAACTCTACAACAACGGGTATTGGGAATACAGAAAGTTTCTCCTGCAGCAGCGACTGACCGAAGAGGAGATTGCCTACATTCAAAATAACCCTATCATACCTCTCGCGGCCGAGTATTATAACTACCCCATCAGTTTTTATCACGCTCGCGAAAGCTCGTGGCAGGGGATATGCCATGATGTTCTCCACGAGATCGAAGCTCTCACAGGGCTCAAGTTTGAAGTCATTAACGGCAGCAATACCAAATGGCCCGAACTGATGCAGCTCTTAGAGAGCGGGGAAGCGAGCATCATTTCCGAACTTATCCACGCGCCGGAACGGGACGACTATTTTATATGGCCGGAATCTTCATTTTTATCCGACCGTTCCGTGCTTATTTCCTCATCTTCTCACAGAAACATCAACGCGAATGAAGTCTATGCCGTAAAAGTGGGATTAGGAAAGGGCAACAGGCACGCCGACCTGTTCCACAGATGGTTTCCTGACCATAAAGACTATGTGGAATTTGAAAGCCAAAGCGACGCTTTCAACGCGCTGATCCGCGGTGAGGTAGATATGGTGATGGGCGGCAGCCTCAGTCTCCTCTGGCTGACAAATTACTTGGAGATGCCCGATTATAAGATCAACATCCTTTTTGAAGACAACTTTGAATCTTCTTTTGGGTTTAACAAGGATGCCGTTATTTTACGATCCATTATTGATAAATCCATGATGCTGATTGATACGGAAATGGTAGTTACCAAGTGGCGTAACAGGACTTACGACTATCGCTTGATGCTCGCCGAGGCACAGCTTCCCTGGATTATCGGCACGATTATAGCGATGGCTCTGATCCTTGCCATGCTGACATTCATCTATGTCAGGGATCGCAAAAGAAGTAAAGCTATCGCGCTGATGAAGGCAAGAACCGACGCTATTCTTAAAAACATTCCCGGAATGGTGTTTCAGCAGCTTTATGACCCTCCGCACTACACATACACCTTTGTCAGCGACGGCTGCGAAGATTTGACAGGCTACTCGCCCGATGAAATCTTGAGCGGCAAGGTCACATTACATGACTTGGTGCATCCTGACGATATTGATTTCATACTGCAATTGGCGGAAGAAACAATACCTAAAGGATTGCCGTTTGAGACAACTTTCAAAATGACGACACGGGATGGCTCTGAAAAATGGATTTGGGAACGCAGCCGCCTGATAAAAAAAACGGCGGACGGTTCGCCAAGCATCATAGAAGGTTACTATGCCGATGTCACAGAGCGCAGACAATTAGAAGCCGCCGAGCTTGCCAGCCGCGCCAAGAGCGAATTTTTGGCGATTATGAGCCACGAGATAAGAACGCCCATGAACTCTATCATGGGATTTGCGGAGCTTGCGCTCGACAAAACCGCCGAATCCCAAACCAAAGATTACTTGACCAAGATCACCGACAGCGCGGGTTGGCTTTTGAACATCATTAACGATATTTTGGATATTTCAAAAATAGAATCAGGCAAAATGGAACTGGAGCATGTTCCGTTTGCCCTGACGGATGTACTTACGCGCTGCCAGTCCGTGATACTTCCGGCTGTCAAGGAAAAAGACCTTGACTTGAGGATTTATGTAGAACCTACACACGGAAAGAAGTTGATAGGAGATCCGATACGGCTCTATCAAGTGCTTATGAATCTTCTCTCCAACGCCGTTAAATTCACTACGTCGGGAACGATACGCTTCTCCGCTTCCGTCAGAACGCTTCCCGAAGCTCACCCGCCGCAGCCCGGAGACGGTGATAATTTCATCACTGTATATTTTGAGGTTCAAGACAGCGGCATTGGCATAACCCCCGATCAAATCAGCAAGATTTTCGACCCCTTTACCCAAGCGGACATCAGCACTACCCGCAATTACGGAGGCACGGGACTGGGGCTTACTATAGTAAAGAGCATGGTAGAACTCATGGGCGGGGAGCTGAAGGTGGAAAGTTCTCCGGGGCATGGCAGCTCGTTCAATTTCTGCCTTACTTTCGAGACAACCGGGTCTATTGAAACTGAATACGAAACCGATGATTTTGACATCTCCGTCAAACCGCGTTTTGACGGTCTGGTTTTGATCTGTGACGACAATCCTATGAACCGCGAGGTCGTGTGCGAGCATCTTGACCGCGTGGGGCTTAGGTCAGTTACAGCCGAAAACGGGCAAATCGGCTTGGATATGGTTAAAGAACGCATGGAGAAAGGCGAAAAGCCCTTTGATTTGATTTTAATGGACATTTTTATGCCGGTCATGGACGGAGTTGAGGCCGCGTCAAAGATAACAAAGCTCAATACGGGAACGCCTGTTGTGGCTATGACGGCCAATGTTATGGCCAGCGAGCTGGAAAAATACAGAAATAACGGGATGCCCGATTGTTTGAGCAAGCCGTTTACAACCAAAGAGCTGTGGCGTATGCTCCGCTCTTATCTAAAAACAATATAAGGCAACCTCCAAAAACCCTATCACGGCAATCTCCCGGCGATTTTTTAGCCATACTTCGTTAAATTTCCTTGAAATGAAGCAATCATTCCTGCGAAAATTTGCCTCGTATAGCAAAAAAATCACTCGGTATCTTGCGCGCTCAGGGTTTTCGGAGGTTGCCTAAGAGCCTATCCTCCAGGCCAGATTGGCAGGGTCATATCGGGATTCCAGCCATCGGTGTCTTGCATCCGCCAGACCAACACTTTGTAGTCATCCCCTATTATGGCTATCTTCGCGAAAAGCTCTTTTCTGTCGGACACTGCGCAGGCAAACTCGGCGACATGAGAGCGCGTGGACTCGTCCCGGCTTAAATTTATTTTCACTCCAAACAAACTATCGGGAATATTTTCCGCTCTTGAGATACTCTCCGCGATACTTATCGCCAGAGCATCCGCCTTATAATATCCCAAAATCAGCTCCGCTTCGGCATTTGCCAAAGCCATGTCGTTTTCAGCGGAGCTATAGGATATGAACGCAAAAAGAGCTAAGCAAAGAACCGCCAATATCAAAACAAGTGATGTACTGCCAATGCCTATCCCGCTTTTATCCACTATCTTGCCGCCCCCTTTCAATTCATAATGCCAAATTTTACCAAAATCATAAGTCTTCCGCTTCTATTCTTTCGCTGTCAAAAAGGCAACTTCCGAGAATCCTGGACGAGCAAGATAAAAATTGCCGTTAGATTGCCGTGATAGGGTTTTCGAGGGTTGCCTCAATCATTCCTCCCCGAACCACTGCGTCATCCCTGCGCAGACGGTTCGGACGCTCCGCATCCATGCTCCGCTCTCGGAATGGATTTTATGACCGCTTTTTTGTGAGTTACATTTACAGTAAAGGCGATTATCACATCCCCTGTGACTCTTTGCACGGAAAGTTCGCATAAAAGCGGGTTTGCAATATCTTCCGCAACCGTCAAGCGCATCAGATATTCCGCCGACTGCTCTATACATACCTGCCAGTCTGTATCGTAGTAGACGACCGCGTCCTGCAAGCTGTATGCGTGTCCGCCCAACGCGAGAGCCGCATCGCTTGGGTTTTTGAAATATTTGAATGTTTCCGCGCCGTTTCTCGCCGCCGCGAGCGCGGCGCTGATATCCTTTGCGTCGTTTGCCTTAAAATAGGACTCGGCAAAAACCCCGGCACATACAGCGGCGCAAACAGCGAACACAATTACAGCGACTACCTGCTCTATCAAAAAAAGCGAAGCCCTTGTACGCAGCTTGATCATCTCGTCATTCCCCCCTTATTTGCGGCTGTCAAAACGTATCACTCACCCGTGTTTAGATATATTAAAGAGCTGTCAGTGCCTGTTGACACTTTTATAAGCCCGTCTTCTAACTGTTCAAATCGGAGTGAATCGCTTTTGAGAATTGGGACACCGTCTCCGGGCCGCATTTCATATCCCGGCTCAAAAAACAATTCGTAAACAGAGCCGTCATAGTGGTAAATCGCTGTGCGGCCCCGCACCTGCGCGTCCGCCTCGTCAATAAAAAGGGCGCTTAGACCGTTAAAATCCCCGATATGCACCTTAGCGGCTTCGTCTCCCATTTTGATTTTTGTCCAGATATATGAAAACAACAGGCGTTCTTCAAGCCCTTGCTCGCAAACCTGTGTTATGTTCCGATACGTTCCGACACCCAAAGCGAGCGCCGAAAACGCCGATATGATAAAGACAGATAATAAAATCAATACGGCAATTGTGCCGGGTTTCTTTGTTGTTTTCATTTTAGTTCCTCTACGGTTATGTCGGGCATTATGTTTGGCGCGATAATTCTATAGAACACGGCGTATCTTGAGCGGTCTATGCGTATCCCGTAATTATCTTCAATGACCTTGATACTCTCGGGATAACTCCCTTCGATCGCGTAATGTCTTATAACGGACGTATTGATGCTCTCTTGGAGCAAAATGCGTCCCTCGGCTCTGCTTGAAACCTCGATGTGCCTCAAAGCGAAAAAAATAAGCATTGCAAACGCAAGGATGAATAAAATAATAGGCAAGCCGCCGCGTAAAGCATCCGCAAAACTGTTTTTAAAAACCTTCACATTCATAAAAACCCTCTTTTACCCCTCTTATCCGCCTATAGAACTCATAATACCCATGAGCGGCGCCATAACCGAGAGCAAAATAACGCCGACCATAACAGAAATAGTAATAACAAGCGCGGGTTCTATCCTCCCGACAATACTATTTATTTTATCTATCAAATACCGCTCTTTTCTGTCCGCGATTTGAGCGAGCGTAGAGTCGGTCATACCACCGCGCGCGCCAAAACTCAAAAGCTGCGCCTCTTTTGCGGAGAGTATCCCGCACTCGCGCATTGCCGCCGCGAGCTGTGCGCCTTCTTGTATCAGCTCGGCACATTTTTTGTTTCTCTTGTCCAATGCCGGTGTACCGCCGCTGACCGCGGAGGCAAGCGCCATCGCGTCTTTGGTTTTGATGCCGCTTTCCAAGGATATAACCATTACTGACATAAAATGATACGATGCCAAATCCGTGAGCAAGCCGCGCCCTGTGGACATTTTTTTTATCACACCGAGCGCCCTTGCCCGTATTTTCGGGAAAATCCATAAAATCGCGGTGATAATCAAAATGACGGCAAAAACGGCGGCGATAACAGCGGAAGCACCGGAAAGCCACTGACCAAAGCGCATGAATGTAGAGGCAAGCGACGACATTCGCTCTCCGTGACTGCCGAATACGCCGCTGAATATCGGCAAGACTTGAGTAATCAGAATAACCACAATCCCCACCATTATAGCAAGCAAAATAAACGGGAAAAATACGGCGTTTTTTACAGTAACCGTCAACCTATCAAGCCTGTTATAATATTCTCCCAATGATTTGAGCACCTCTATAACGCGTCCTGTTTTCTCACCCGCGGCCACTACCCCGACCATATGTTCCGGAAAGTAGCCCGAATCATGCAGCGCCGATGAAAGCGGGGCTTTTTTTTCAAGCTGCGCAAGCAGGCTTTGAAGAACAATTTTTCCGTTCTTGTCCGCTTCGTTTAATAGCTCGCGCACTCCGTCCACCGGCGGTATACCCGCTTGGACGATCAGTGTCATCTCCATGCAAAATGCGGACAGATACGCGGATGTCAGTTTACTTTTCACAAATACTGCCTCCTTTGGCGATTTTAACAAAATCATAAGTATCGCGTTTTTGCAAGCGGTGAGTTACATATTACATGGAACTCAATATGGTTCTTAGCTTGACCAGCGCCTCGGAGGCGGCTTTGAAATTAAAGTCGTCTATCAGCAGTAAAAGCTCGGATGCCTCGGGGATCGCGCGCAGACCTTCCGCCATGTCGAGGCAGTTTGGGTCAATGTTTTCGAGCATCAGCTCAAGCTTGTCGAGCAGTTCCATAACTTCTTTTTTGTCATACGTACCCTGTTCTTTTGATTCTTCGAGGCTCTCAGACCAGAGCCTAAGCTCTCTTAGAGCCTGCTCTAACTCGTTTTTGAAATTATTCATACACTCTTCCGAAGCGGTATTGCCGTCATTAAATATATGCTCAAGCTCGGCGGCCAGCTCCCGCAGCTTATTTTGGCCTATCATTGCCGCGTTTGTTTTCATGTTATGAGCCAGCCTGTGGGCAAGCGCGAAGTCTTGCTGCGCGATTGCGGAGCTGATTTCGGCATATCTGTTACTATTTCTTTTGAGAAAATCAAGTTTTATCTTATGCGTCAGTTTCTCATCATCATCAAAGCCGTCGTCTTTTTCCGTGCCTTGGGTTTGCTCAAGATATTTTGTCAGTATATACCACAGCTCCTGAGAGGTGAAAGGCTTGCTCAAGCAATCTGGCATCCCGTTGTTTCTGTATTTTTCCAGCTCGCTGGCCATCACGTTTGCCGTCATCGCTACGATAGGCGTTTTTGTATCGAGCCTTGTTATCTTTGACGCGGCTTCAATTCCATCCATAATCGGCATAAAAATATCCATGAAAATCAAATCAAATGGTTTTTCGCCTTTTTCCATGCGTTCTTTAACCATATCTAAGCCTATTTGCCCGTTTTCGGCGATTTGAACTTGCAGCCCCACGCGGTCAAGATGGATACCGATAACCTCTTGATTCATTGGATTGTCGTCGCAAACAAGAATCAGGCCGTCAAAATGCGGCTTTTCGATTCTGTTGAACACAGCATCATTTGAAACGCTGTCGGGAATCTCCGCCGTCTCAAAAGTAATTTCAAAACCAAATGTACTGCCCTCTCCCGGCGAGCTTTCCACTTTTAGCTTGCCGCCCATCAGCTCAATCAGATTTTTTGTAATCGCAAGCCCGAGTCCTGTCCCGCCATAATTGCGGGTCGTGCTGGAATCCGCTTGAACAAAAGGCTTGAATATCCTGCTGATTTGCTCCGCGTCCATACCGATACCGCTGTCTTTGACTTCAAAATATACAGTGATGCTCTCCTCTTCCAATTTCATTACCCGCGACGTAAGCTCGATTGTTCCGGCTTTTGTGAATTTCACCGCGTTTGACAGCAAGTTGATAAGAGATTGATAGAGTTTGACAGAATCGCCCACCGGCATTTTATTGGATATCTGGTCAACATTCACACTAAATTCAAGGCCCTTTTCGTTAATATTCGGGAGGATGACAGACTGGCAGCGCATAAGGACGTTATTTAAGTCAAAAGGCTCATGTTCCATATCCATTTTTCCTGATTCAATTTTGGAAATGTCCAGAATATCGTTCAAAATAGAAAGCAGCCATTTCGTACTTTCTGTAATATTGCGTAAGTAGTTTTTTATTTTGCTCATATCGGACGAGGCTCCGGCAAGCTCCGCAAAACCCATGATCGAGTTCATGGGCGTTCTTATCTCGTGGCTCATCACCGCCAGAAACTCTGATTTAGCGCGGCTGGCAAGCTCGGCATCAATAATTGACCTATGCAAAGGCCGTATAAGCCGTACTATAAAAAAGTTGAAAATGACGAAAATAGACGCGATCACTATTATTATTATTACAAACAGCATGGTCAGCGGGGTTTCGTAATCTTTTATGCTGTCCGGTATAAACGCTGCCGAATACCATTCAAGCAATGGTATCGTGCCTATCGCGATTCTGCCGATCTGGGTGTCTATGGTTCGCACTTCACCGGGGTTCATGCTTTTTGCCAACGCGATAATGCCGCTGCCCGAAGAGCCTAATTCTTCTTCAATATCTATCTTCTCGACTACGAGCGTTTCATCTTTCGCGCCGGTTATTTCACCGGTCGCGTTGAAAAAGTAAATGCTTAGTCTTTCGTCATAATCGGAGAGGAGAAACTCGAGATATTGCGATATATCTATGCCCGACCCTACCATTCCGACCGCGTTTCCCAAGTTATCAAAGACAGGCGCGTTGATCCACAGGTTTATTATTTCCAAATCAGGATTGAAGTTGATATTAAAATTATAGTCTTCCGTGTCGTATATGGTCATATTATACCAATAATTGTCGGGCAAATCAGGGTCGAGGTAGTACGGCTCGCTATCCGTGAAATGAAACATTTTGTCGGACTCTTTTACCCAAAACGCCGTGCCGGACGAAAACGCTCTGCTATAGGACGCCAATTCTTCAATTGCCATCGCTTCCATCTCGGCATCACCCGGGTTGGCGAAGTATCGGGAAATCAATGGGGAGTTTGCCATTTTCAGCGCGATTACAATCTCGTTGTTTAGAGCGGTTTCAAGACGTATTCGCTCATTTCCGAGCAGTTGATAGAGTGTGTGCCCTTTGCCGGTTCTAATGATTTGCTGCATGGAGAATATAAAGACCGAGATTCCGACGATAAGGACTGTAAGGAAAAATATTAAGGAAAAAATCACGAACTTTCTTATCTGAGGTACCCTATCTCTCTTTGTCTCATCTGATACTTTCTTTACGTCCATAAAATAACCCCCTTTGATCTGTAAATGAAATCGCTAAAACCTGTCATGCGCTAATAGTGGAACTTTGCTATGTAGGTCGTGTCTTCCGCAAAATAGCCCGCGTCGCCGCCGCTCTGAATCCTGCCTGATGTGAAAGTCGGGTCCATAAGTTTCCAGTTGTGTCCGTCAAAGAATATGGCTCCGTCTATCCAGCCTTCTTCCTTTGAATATACGCTGATCCATGCGTGGTAATAGTCGTCTATATGCCCAAATACCATCTTGGTCGGGATGCCCAGTCCCCGAAGCATGGCGGTCATCACAGCGGCGTAGTCAAAACAAATTCCCTTTCCGCGCTCTAACACCGCGTCTAAGTCCGGCAAATAGCCAACTTCTATTTTGTCTACAATTTCCGTGTCATAGGTCAGGTGAGTCGTGGTATAGTCATATATTATGGAGATTATTTCCAATAAATCTTTCGCTCCGGCCGTAAGTTCGGCGGCAATCTGCAGAGCTTTTGTGTCGCTCGAGTAGTTTACAAACAGGTTTGGACGCAAAAAAGGCGCGAATTGGTCTTCCAAAACTACGTCTATCTGCGCCCTGAGGGCTACCTTGAGTTTCATGTCTTCCATCTGCTCACAAACTGTTATCGTATATTCGCCGTCGCCTTCCGTAAAGGTGAACGGCGTATATACTTCACTGTCCAGCCAGTAGAAATATTGCTCGCCGCTCGGCCCGTCAATAAGGGCGACCGGCGCGTTGCCGGAATGTTGATTGTGCTTGACCATCACATACCCTTCCGATGAGTTGGAAAAGTCTATGATTGCCTTGTCGTTTTCTTCGGTTGCTTCGCCCGGCGCGGATAGGAGCGGGACGTATATCTCACGGGGGGGCATGGCAGGCGGAGGGGCAGTCTGCACGAGGTCAGCGCCGGCGTCCGCGTCAATCCGGCATCCCGCGAGAATGACTGCGTTCGCGGCAACGAGCAGCATCGCTAAAACTGCGCGTCCGGCTTTAAATCGAATTGATTTTGCCATAAGATACCCCCTCTCATATGAGGTAGTATGTAGTATATCATGTTTTAAAATTTTTGTGTAATTTTTTGGCAAATTTGCCAATATTTTTCAATTTTTTATTAAATTTGAGAGGTTGCCGCTTTGTCAGCGCGGACTTGCGCAAAAAGCCGCTCTAAAGCTCATTTCAGCGGCTTGCAAACTCGCTCTGCTCAAACAGTGCAAGCCTTTTTCTGAAATTTCGCTAAGAACGGCTAATTTGCTCCACTATGCGCTGACAGAGCGGCAACTTCTCAAATTTTCAACATTGACAAACGATAAAAAAATGTTTATTATGGATATGCATCGGTTTGCCTGTTCTAAGAGGCAGACAAAAGGAGGGATTGCGTGAAATTGCGGGATTATCTGGAACAGGCAGTCGCTTCAAAAGCCTCGGATGTTTTCATTGGGGTGGATTGCAAGGTTTCCTTCAATATCAACGGAATCATCGTCCCACAGGGAGAAAGCGAATCCGGCCCTGACGATATAGATAAGATGATGACCGACTTATACGAAATCGCGGGCAGACCCATGAAGCGTTTTCTGGAAACAGGCGACGACGACTTTTCTATGCATGTCAAAGGGGTGGCTCGTTTTCGGGTGAATACTTTCAGGCAGCGCGGCACAATGGCGGCGGTCATAAGAGTAATATCTTTTATCATCCCCGATTACGCAAATCTGCGAATCCCCGACGAAATCATGGGAATCGCATCCGAGAGAAACGGTCTTGTGTTGGTCACGGGGCCTGCCGGAAGCGGAAAGACCACCACTCTCGCCTGCATAATTGAAAGAATAAATCAATCCCGCAACTGCCATATCATTACTTTGGAAGACCCGATCGAATACCTTCATAAGAATGATAAAAGCATCATTAACCAGCGTGAAGTCTCCAGCGACACCGGTTCTTATATCGCGGGCCTGCGAGCCAGCCTGCGTCAGGCTCCCGATATTATCCTGCTCGGCGAGATGCGCGACCTTGAAACGATAAGCACGGCGATGACTGCCGCCGAGACAGGCCACCTTGTACTTTCAACATTGCACACATCCGGCGCAGTGAACACGCTCGACCGCATCATAGACGTTTTCCCGCCCAGTCAGCAGCAGCAAATACGGGTGCAGCTTGCGATGGTACTCAAAACTGTGGTGTCACAGATTCTGCTGCCCGACACTTACGGGGGGCTGGTGCCCGCGTTTGAAATCATGCACGTAAACAACGCTATTCGGACTTATATCCGCGAAGGAAAAACACATCAGATAAACACTGTTTTGGAAACATCTACAAGTCAGGGTATGATCAGCATGGAAGCCTCTGTCGCAAACCTTCTCAAAGAGGGCCATATCACAAGAAAAACTGTAATAGATTATGGAATGATTAAATATAAAGATGATTAGTAATTACATTGCCGGAAAGATGGAGGATTTGCGATGAGTAAGAAATACAGCGTATTGATTGTGGACGACGAGCCCTCAAATATCGGAGTGCTTTCGAGTATGCTGAGGTCTGATTATAAGCTGCTTGCGGCTACAAACGGATCGGATGCTATTGAAGCCGCGGAAAAACACTCTCCCGACATTATCTTGCTCGACGTAGTAATGCCGGAAATGGACGGTTACGCCGTCATAGAGGTTCTCAAAAGCTCCGCGAAAACAAAAAACATACCGGTCGTTTTTTTGACCGCGAAAGCCGACCCCGAAAATGAGCGCAGAGGTTTGGAATTGGGCGCGGAAGACTATATATTCAAACCGTTTTCAAAGAGTATTCTATTAAAACGCCTGAAAATGCATTTGCGTTTAGACGGATTGTCTTGAGGTATACGTAAAAACAGTATATGCCGTGTTGAAGGTGAAAAGCATGGAAAAGAAAAACAGTATTCTCATAGTAGATGATGAGGTCGCGAACATTAAGTTATTATCGAATATCTTAACCTCTGACTACAATCTTTTTGCGGTCACAAACGGCTCTGATGCCATTGAAGCGGCAAAAAAACACTCTCCCGACATTATTTTGCTCGATGTGATCATGCCCGATATGGACGGATTTTCCGTCATGGATGCTTTGAAAGATCACGAAGAAACTAAAGATATACCCGTGATAATCATCTCGGGGCTTGGCGGCTCTCCCGACGAGGATAAAGGTCTGTCACGCGGTGCGGTAGACTATATATCAAAGCCGTTTTCCCCCATAGCTATCAAGTGCAGGGTTTCTAATCAGGCATTGTTTATTAACATGAAACGGGAATTGGAAGCCTTGAAGAAAGGGACAGGCAAATGAATGAACCGGATATGAAAAGCCAAGGTTATTTGCTACTCGTCGAGGACGACCCCGCGATACAGGCGCGAAACAAGGCTCTGCTTGACGAGAAGCAGCATCCTCTGCGGCAAGCGCTTACTCTGGCGGCGGCTTCGTCTATCATAGCCGCCGAGGGGATGCCCCGCGCCATAATCTTAGACGTCATGCTGCCTGACGGGAACGGGTTTGATTTTCTTTTAAAATTGCGCGAGACCTCAAATGTGCCCGTTTTGATGCTGACCGCCGAGGACACGCAAGAGGATATACTCAGAGGTCTGACCGCCGGCGGCGACTATTACCTGACCAAGCCTTGCCCTCCCGCAATATTTTTGAGCCATGTCGAGGCGCTCTTGCGCCGCAGCGCGTTATTGCCCGAAATTGTTGTTTTAGGCCCAATCAAATGTGAACCTTCGTCCGGTAAAGCATTCGTCAATAACGAGGAAATTGTGCTGTCTCAAAAGGAGTTTGCTCTGCTTTTGCAGTTTGTCTCGCATCCCGGCAAAATCTTGCTCGCGACCGATCTTTACAAAAAAGTGTGGGGGCAGGAAATGTTTCCCGAAGAGTATTCGCTGAGCAGCGCGATATATCGGCTGAGGAAAAAACTTTCGGACTCGGGATATACAATAACCTCGGAGTACAAAGAGGGATACATCTTGGAGCAGGGGTAAAAGACAGGGTTTTTGGAGGCCGCCTCAATGAAAACGAGAATTATAGTATCCGCAATACTGCTGCCGCTGTTTTTTGCGGTTTTATTTTGGCTTCCTCCCATTGTCCTCACAGCGCTCATTTCCGTCATCTGCGCAATAGCCGCATGGGAGTTTACAAAAGCCGTAAGCAATTTTTGCGACAGCGGTGTCAGCACCGTCGGCGGCGAGCGCACCGTCGGCACAAACAACCTCGAAAAAGGCTATGTTACTTTGCGCCCCGCGTTTTACGCAATCATTGTCGCGGCACTGATGCCGTTTGTCGTTTTTCTGAGCGGCTCTGTGGGAATCATCGCGTTTATGACTTCTTCATCGGATATATCGCAATACGACCCGTACAATTCCCTTAGCGTTCAGACATTTATCTCTTTGATACTCGTTGTCACTTTTATACTTATTTGTCTTTTGGTTATAGATTTTTTGCTAAATTTCCGCTCCTGCCGCCGTATTCGCCTTTTGCAGTTCCTGACAGCTCCGATAGCCGGGCTCGTTATACCGCTCATGCTATCGGCTTTGGTTGCTTTGAAGATGATGCCGTCGTCGGGTCATTTGCTCGTGCTGCTTCCGATAGTCGTGACATTTCTCACCGACTCGGGCGCGTATTTTACGGGGGTTGCAATAGGCAAAAAGAAAGCATTTCCAACTATCAGCCCGAATAAAACGGTTGAGGGCTGTGTCGGCGGCATTGTTGCGGGTATTGCGGGCATACTCATATACGGCCTTGTCCTTGATCTCACAACACCGCTGGTTATCGCCTATCTTCCGCTCACTGTCTTGGGGCTTGCCGGGGCTTTTGTCACCGAGGCGGGCGACCTTGTGTTTTCGTACATCAAGCGCAAATGCGGCATAAAGGACTATGGCAGCCTCATTCCGGGTCACGGAGGCGTCCTCGACCGTTTTGACAGCATGGCCTTTACCGCTCCGTCAATGTTTTTGCTCGCGACGCTGCTACCGGTAATTACGCGGTCATAAAATCATTCCTCCCCGAACCACTGCGTCATCCGTGCGCAGACGGTTCGGACGCTCCGCATCCATGCTCCGCTCTCGGAATGAATTTTATGACCCCTTCTTACTCAAACAAGGCGGTTGAAAGGTATCTTTCCCCCGTATCGGGCAATATGACCACTATGGTTTTTCCCTCGTTTTCCGGCCGCTTTGCAAGCTGTGCCGCCGCCCAAAGCGCCGCTCCCGAAGAGATACCCACAAGCAGGCCATCCGCTTTGGCGATTTGCCGCCCCGCGGCAAAGGCGTCTTCGTTTTTTACCGTAATGATTTCATCATAGATGTTCGTATTTAAAACCTCGGGGACAAATCCCGCGCCGATGCCCTGAATCTTATGCGGGCCTGCTTTCCCCTGTGAAAGCATCGGGGAGTCTTCGGGTTCTACCGCCGCTATTTTTATGCCCGCTTTTTTTGATTTCAAAAACGCACCCGCGCCGGTAATCGTACCTCCGGTTCCGATGCCGGACACCAAGATATCAATTTCACCTCCGGTATCTTCCCAAATTTCAGGTCCCGTCGTCTCTTTATGCACCTTTGGGTTTGCCGGGTTTTCAAATTGTCCCGGAATAAACGCGCCCGGCGTTTGCTGTGCAAGCTCCTGTGCCTTGGCGATTGCGCCTTTCATGCCCTTTGCGCCCTCTGTAAGGACGATTTCGGCTCCGTAAGCGGCGAGCAGCATACGCCGTTCCACGCTCATTGTTTCGGGCATGGTGAGGATTATTTTGTACCCCTTTGCCGCGGCCACCGCCGCAAGCCCGATGCCTGTGTTTCCGCTGGTGGGCTCAATGATGACAGAGCCGGGCGAGAGCTTGCCGCTTTTTTCCGCGTCGCTTATCATCGCCCACGCGATACGGTCCTTGACGCTCCCTGCCGGATTATAATATTCCAGCTTTCCTATCAGTCTGGCTTTGATATTTTCTTTTTTTGCGTAGCCTTTTAGCTCTATCAAAGGGGTTTTGCCGATAAGCTCTGTTATGCTGCCTGCGATTTTTGACATTTTGATTACCTCCCGAATTATAATTCATAATTTGGCAACCTCCAAAAACCCTATCACGCCAATCTACCAGCGATTTTTTCACCATACTTCGTTAAATTTCCTTGAAATAAAGCAATTATTCCTGCGTAAATTTGCCTTGTATGGCAAAAAAATCACTTGATATCTTGCTCGTTCAGGGTTTTTGGAGGTTGCCATTTGGCACTGCTTATAACTGCGTTGCGTATAGTTTGCATATATGAATAATAGGCATTATAATTTGCCGATTCTTATTTGTCAACCATAAAATGAAAGGCTGTGTGAAAAATGAAGGGCTGTGTGAAACAGATGACGGCATGGTGCGGGTGTCGCCGTCTGCGAATGGGCGTGTCGCGTTATTCGGCGGTGTCCGAAAGCTGCGTTGCCAAATACCGCTCTCCCGAATCGGGCAGCATGACCACAATCGTTTTTCCTTCACTTTCGGCTTTTGCCGCAACCTGCAATGCCGCCCACACCGCCGCCCCTGACGATATACCGCACAGTACACCTTCTTCGCGCCCCAATCTCTTTGCTGTATCAAAGGCGTCCTCGTTGGTGACGCGGATGATTTCGTCAATCACCGATCGGTTCAGGATTTTTGGCACAAAACCCGCGCCGATACCCTGTATGCGGTGAGGCCCCGCCTTGCCGCCCGAAAGCACCGGGGATGCGTCCGGCTCAACGGCAATGATTTTTACCGATGGCTTGCGCTCTTTTAAGATTTCGCCCACACCGGTTATCGTGCCGCCCGTGCCGACTCCCGCAACAAAAACATCAACTTCGCCGCCTGTATCGTTCCAGATTTCTTCCGCCGTCGTAACACGATGCACTTGCGGGTTTGCGGGGTTTTCAAATTGCAAAGGCATAAAACCGTCGGGTATTCCCGCCAAAACCTCCCGCGCTTTTCTTATCGCGCCGGACATGCCCTCGCTGCCCGGGGTGAGGATCAGCTCCGCCCCCAGCATTTTCACTAACTTGCGCCGTTCGATTGACATGGTCTCTGGCATGGTAAGAATCAGGCGATACCCCTGTGCCGCGCAGGCAAACGCAAGCCCAATGCCTGTATTTCCGCTGGTGGGCTCAATTACCGTGCCGCCGTCTCTCAGCCTGCCATCCTTACGCGCCGCTTCCAGCATTGCGGCGCCGATACGGCATTTGACGCTGCCCGCCGGATTAAAGGCTTCAAGTTTTCCGAGCAAAATACCCCCCATTCCCGACGAGACTTTCAAAAGCCGTACAAGCGGCGTCGCGCCGATGGCGTCGGTAATGCTTTCGTAGGTTTTTGACCGAAACATAACACTCATTTTATAACACTCACTTTCATAATCGTTATCTCTTGATACGCCGCCGACGGCGTTCTTATCATATATTACGAGTATTACGAGCCCGATTTTTCGCTATAAAAACCAACGCGCCGCCCTTTATATTGAATACTCGCTTTCATGGTCAATATCATATTTGAAAAGCGACATTATACGCGCTTTCAGCGCCAAAAGCTCCGGGTCGCTGCGTCTGCGCGGGCGCGATATATCAATCTCAAACCGATTGCGTACCTGACCCGGGTTTGGGGAAAACACCACGATTTCATCCGATAAATACAAGGCTTCATCCGTGTCGTGCGTGATTATTACAACGGTAATCCCCGTCTGCCCCCATAACCGCAGCAAATCGTCCTGCAAGCGTTCGCGGGTCAGCGCGTCTACCGCGGCAAACGGTTCGTCCATCAATATAATTTTCGGCTCAACAGACAGTGCGCGGGCAAGCGCCAATCTCTGCCGCATACCGCCCGAAAGCTGCGACGGATATTTTCTCAAAGAATCCGCGAGTCCGACTTTTTTCAGATATGCTACCGCTTTTTCCTCCCGAATCCGACGGGGGACGCCCCTGAGTTTTAGCGTAAAGGTGACGTTTTGCAATACCGTCATCCACGGGAATATGGCGTAATCTTGAAAGATTATGGCGACGTCGTGTTTTGGCTGGTTTTTCCACATACGGTTTGCCAAAGGCGATAAGAAGCTATATTTTTTCCGGTAAGCCTCCATTTCCTTTCGTGTAGACGGCAGCGGTTCAAGCACTTGCACCCCGTCAATGAATACGCTGCCTTCCGTCGGCGCTTGCAAGCCGCCGAGAATCTCCAAAAACGTAGACTTTCCGCAGCCGGACGGTCCGAGCAAGCTGACGATTTTTCCGTCCCCGATCGTCAGTGATACCGACAGCACTGCCGTAATTCCGTCAGCGGTACGGTCTTCATTTATTATAGAAAAAAATTTACTTACATTTCTTGCTTCAATCATTTTGCATTGACCCATATGTTCATTTTCAGCTCAACAAACTTTAAGATTTCTATCAAAAACCAGCCAATCACACCGAGCGTAACCATACATACCACCATCTGCGAAATTCTAAAATAATCCTTCGCTTCATTTAAAACATAGCCGATTCCCGTCCGTCCGCCATACATTTCCGCAATTGTCAGCATCACAAGACCCATCGCCACGCCGGTCTTAACGCTCATAATAATCGCTCCGAGCGAACTATAAAAATACACCCTCAAAATAAGCGTAAGCTCGCTTGCCCCAAAAATCCGCGCCGAGGCTAAGTAGCGCGGGTCGGTGTCTTTTACAGCCCCGTAAGTATTGAACAAGATCGGATAAAATGCCGCCAAGAAAATCAAAAATGTCTGCATTGGCAAGCCTACCCCAAAAATTATGACGGTGATTGGCACCCACGCGGGCGGCGGTATGGGCGCGAGCAATTGAAAGAGCGGCAAAACCCGTTTTCTAATTGATATATTCCACCCCATGAGCAGCCCGACCGGGATCGCCGCCGCGATTGCAAGCCCAAGCCCCAAGAAAAACTTGCCCATACTGTCGCCTATGTCAGATACAAAGCCCCGTTCGGCTATCATCGTCCAAAATGTTGCGGCGACTTCGCTCAGGGGCGGCACAAGCCTGTCGTTGACTATGCCAAGTCTTGGCAATAGCTCCCACAGTCCCAAAAGCGGAATCAGCACCGTGAGAAATTCCCGCGTAAAGAGGTTTTTCGCCACGCCTTTGAAAAAGCAGCCAAGTTCACGGATTATCACCCGTATAATGCCCCGCCTTTTGTTTTTCTTTTTCAGCAACACGGAAGCTCCCAACTCCAATCATCCCGTCTTGGGGCGAAATCATCTATCTCATTCGCCCCATTTTCATTTATACCATATTTATTTACACCATATTCATCCGCCCCGTAAGACGTGAAAATCAGTATAACAATCAACAGTGCCAACAATCCGAGCAATCGTTTGAGCATCCCGTTAGCTTTCAATCGCTTTGCTACCATGTTATACCCCGAAAAGCCTCGGCAAACATATCATCACCGGGGTTTTCTCTTATGTCGTCCATGTTGACAAGCTCATCTGCGAGCTTCTTCAAGCCTTCGACTTCAAGCGTTATTCCGAACAGCAGGCGATGATTGCCGTGTATTATCGCGTTCTCCGGCGCACCCGTGTATTTGGCGGCGATGGCCACAATATTTTCGGCGATCGGGTCACTTAATATAATCGTGTTGGCTTCGTCAATGGCTTTGATAAAGTCCACGAGCGCGTCGGCGTTATTTGCCAAAAAGCTGTCGCTCGCGTTTATCGTGCGGCATGGGATATTTGCCGAAACATCGTCAAATTTCCTGATATAGCCCGCAAGCTCCGCGATACTCGCTTGAGGTTCTTCAAGGATCGCTCCGTCCACCGCGCCCGCTTCAAGAGCCTGTATAGCCGGTCCTCCCGCCAAACGCTCTAAATTAAATTCCGCTCCGGCAGCTCTCGCGGCGACTGTCAGAGAAATAATCGCCTCACAGGTCGGCGATATGCCTGAGATGTTCTTGCCCTGCAAATCGGATAGCTCCTTTATGTCGGAATCCGCCGGAACAAGCAGTACGCTTGTGCAAGGCTTCTTGACCTGCGCGATGGTTTTGATTGGCGCGCCGCCCGCGATAGCGGCAATGGCCGTGGTCGGACAAGTCCAAAATACGTCCGCACTACCCGAAACTACTAAATCACGCGACATCGCGTTGTCGTCCGTCGCGACAATTTCTATGTCGAGATTGTACTTCTCGAACAGCCCGAGTTCTTTCGCGACATAAAGGTTGAGGTGATGGGTGGTTCTCGCATCGGCCACGATGATTTTTGTTGGCTCCGCTTCGTCCTCCGGCGCGTTTGAACATCCCGCGAGCAAGGTCAGCAGCAGGGCAAGGATAGCGATTGCCGCTATCAGATGTTTTCGTTGCTTGGTCATTTGTTTTTCTCCTTTTTCTTTTACATATAATACCTATGTGTATGCTATGTAATAAACTATATCACTGACTAACCCTGCCTGTCAAGCAGAAATTGAAAAAATTTTTTAGTTCTCTATTGCGAGCGTACACTGCGTGGAGCTTCAGACCTGCGTAAATAGACACTGTACAGCTCATAGCGGGGTCTTCGCAAACTCGCAGAGCGAATTTCATTCTCCAACCCGAACTTCGTTCGCAAAGCGACCTTTGTTCGCTTTGTCAATGAAATTCGCTCTACTCAAACAGTGCTCGACCTTATCCGCTATTTCGCCTACAGTCTCTAATTTACTCCGCTACGAAGCTCCCCGCAGCGCACACTCGCAATAGGCAAAAAGCAGCCTTTCGAGCACAAGGGGTGAAAGATGAGCTTGACAAGGGGGAGCTGCCTCATTATACTATACTAATCTCATATGTATTGTATGATAGCAAGCGAGGGAAGAGCCATGAAGCCTGAAACAGCCTGCATCCACGCCGTGAGGGACACATCTCATAACACCGGCGCGGTGGCTGTCCCAATCTATCAGTCCGCTACTTTTGCCCATCCCGGTTTCGGGCAAAGCACCGGGTATGATTATTCCCGGTCGCAAAACCCCACGGTCGAGCATACGGAAAAACTGCTTGCGGCATTGGAGGGCGGCGCGGGCGCGTCCGCTTACGCTACCGGGATGGCAGCCATCACTACGTTGATGGAATTGTTTGCGCCCGGCGACGAAATCATAGCCACCTGTGATTTGTATGGCGGCTCGATACGCCTTTTTAACAATATCTCCGCAAAAAACGGCATCACGGTACGCTATACCGACACGTCCGACCTATCCGCTGTTCAAAGCGCGATTGGAGACGCGACAAAGGCGGTCTTTATCGAAACCCCGACCAACCCCATGATGAAGCTGACGGATATTTCCGGGGTGAAAGATATTATAGGCAATCGGGATATACTGCTGATTGCGGATAACACTTTCCTGACGCCGTATTTTTTAAACCCAATCGCGCTCGGCGCGGACATCGTTGTTCACAGCGGCACAAAATATCTCGCCGGACACAATGACACACTGGCAGGCTTTCTTGTGGCAAAAACTGTTGAAATGGCGGAAAAGCTCCATTATTTGAAAAAGACCGTCGGCGCCGTACTCTCTCCCTTTGACGCTTTTTTGGTGACGCGAGGCATTAAAACCCTTGCAGTCCGCATGGAAAAAGCAAAAGCAAACGCGGAGGAAATTGCCGCGTGGCTCAAAACACAGCCGAAAGTCACGCAGGTTTATTATCCCGAAACGGGCGCGATGATAAGTTTCAAAATGGAAAGCGAAAAAGCCGCCCGGAGCGTTTTGGATAAAACAAGGCTTATCCTCTATGCCGAAAGCCTTGGCGGTGTCGAGACACTGATCACATATCCCGTGACCCAGACACATTCCGACGTGCCGCAGGCCGAGCGCGAGGCTCGCGGCATTGACGGGAGATTGCTCCGATTATCCGTCGGCATTGAAGCGGCTTCGGATATTATTGACGATTTGGATAGGGCTATGAGATGAAGCATGATTTTGACGCGGTGATCAGCCGTTACGGTACAGATTCGCTAAAATTTGATTTTATCCGCGACAGGGGCAAGCCCCCGGACATTTTGCCAATGTGGGTCGCCGACATGGATTTTCCCGCGCCGCCCGAAGTGCTTGAGGATATTCAAAAATCCGTCCTCCACGGTATATTCGGCTATACCGAACCGACGGACGGCTATTACAACGCGGTGTCAGACTGGTTTGCCTCACGCTTTGGCTATCGTGTGACCCGGCATGAAATCGTCAAAGCGCCCGGGGTAGTTTTCGCGCTGGCGCAAATTGTCCGGGCTTTTACCGCGCCGGGCGATGCAATAATGATACAAACTCCGGTTTATCACCCGTTTTATAGCCTCATCCGCGATAACGGCAGGGCTCTTGTGACCAATCCGCTGCGCTACGGCGGCGGAAAATATTTTATTGATTTTGAGGATTTTGAGCGAAAAATCGTGCAAAACAAAGTAAAGCTCTTTCTCCTGTGCAGCCCTCACAACCCGGTCGGCAGGGTTTGGACAAAAAGCGAGCTCGACGGGCTAAACCGCATTTGCTCAAAATATGGCGTCATCGTGGTATCGGACGAAATCCACTGCGATTTTGTGTGGGATGGTCATACGCACACCTGTTTTGGCCTGCTCGACGAAAACGCCGTCATTGCCACCGCGCCCAGCAAGACTTTTAACCTTGCGGGTTTGCAAGCGTCCAATATTTTTATCAAAAATGTAAAGCTGCGCGAGAAGCTAAGCGCCGAAATAAAACGAAGCGGTTATGATAATTTGAATACCCTCGGCCTTGCCGCCTGTAAAAGCGCGTACACGCACGGCGGGGCGTGGTTAGACGATTTGAGGGCGTATCTCATGGCAAACATACGGCTTGTGCAGGACTTTTTAGCACAGCGGCTTTCTAAAATCAAGCCCGTCCCGACCGAGGGCACTTATCTCATGTGGCTGGATTTTTCGGCCTACGGGCTTGGGCAAGCCGAGCTTGACCGCCGCATGACACAAGAGGCAAAGCTGTGGCTCAACAGCGGGACTATGTTTGGAGCGGACGGCGAGGGGTTTTTGCGTCTCAACGTCGCCTGTCCGCGTTCGGTATTGACCGACGCACTCGCCCGGCTGGAAAAGGCAGCTTTCCTCACCGGGTCTTGAACAAAAAGTTTATTTTTTCACAATATTTTGCAAAAATGCAAAGTTTTTATTGCATTTTTCCGTCATTTGTGATAGTTTATTGACCTCAAGGCCATAATCAAGGGCCGCAGCGACCATGATAGTACTGTAATACTTTCATGGCGAATGTAGGGATACTCTAACAGCCAACCGCCTACAGACACGGAAAATCCGCCGCTACAGCCATTATCAGTATACCTTTTCATCTCGGTATTTTCAAGCTGATTTTGTAACTTTCGCGGCAAGGCTTTTCGTAACAAACGCTGAATATACACATCAGCGCACATGTAGGTAGAGCCAACTTCGTTGGCTAACGTCTCCTGACGGAGACGCAGGCAATATATGCCCTTCTGCGTGTGTTTTCTTTATGGCCTTTAGTTGAAATAAACAAACAAAACAAGAAGAAACAAGAAAAGACAAGGAGAGGAAAACACATGAAAAGAAAATTATTAAGGCCCATCGCAATCGTACTCATGACCGCGCTCGCGCTGTCGCTTACCCTAAGCCCGCTGACGGCTGTCGCGGATGATGCAGTCTCGCTTCCGCCTTGGACGAGTAATCCGGGATTTGACTTAACTTTTGAGGAAGGCGTCAAAGGTTCAAGTGCTGTTTTTGTTTACAATCACAATGAATACGACGAAAGTGACGAAGAGACTTACACCTATAGAGAGTTTTATATCGTAAATGCGGCTAATGTTATAAAACTCGTATTGACATTTGGCAAAGATATAACCTCTGCAACTATCGGCGTGGCAAAAAATGTTAATACTGCTACCATCGGCGAAGATGAAGATAGTAATATACTTACCATTACGCTGAAAGATTTTGACAACAATTACACAAATCGGATGAGCCGCCTCCCGGTGGTGGTTGATGGGGAAACATATTACCTTGCTTTCTATAATTTTGCCGGAGTACATTATAACATTACAGGCAGCGGCTCTGTGACGCAAACGGAGGGCGCCGAAGCTCCGGCCACCAGAAGAAATGGCCAGCTCAGCGTTTTTGACGCTGAGCAAATAATTACAGTCACACCTCTTCCCGGCGGGTCAATCAAGTCCTTTACCGTAGAGGGCGAGGACAATTTTGAAGATTTAGCCATAGATGAAAATGGCGTTGGCACTGTTACGCTGCCTTACACCGGCGGTTCTCCAAATGCACTCTACTATGTTGCGGTGGAGTTTGTATCGCCGCCCGCGCCTCCGCCTTCCGCGCCGCCCGCGCCGTCAATGCCTTGGACAGACCCCGAACCGAACACGCCGGACTCTTTCCTCGCGTCACTGTATTTCGCGGCGCTGGGTCGTACTCCCGATGAGGGCGGGTTTGACGATTGGGCGGACGCGCTCGAAAGCGGCGCAATGACCGCCACCGACGTCGTATACGGTTTTGTGTTCAGCCCCGAAATGGTAACAAAGAACCTTAGCGATGAAGAATATGTCGTTATGCTCTACGCCGCGTTTTTCGCCCGCGACCCTGACGAGGGCGGCAAGGCGCATTGGCTCGGCCGGCTTGCTTCCGGCGCCACACGCTATGATGTATTTCTCGGCTTTGCAAACTCTGTGGAGTTTGACGTATTTTGCGACGCCCACGGCTTCGTGAGGGTGTAGGCGAGATTGCTTGTCACATTAGCCAAAAAAAAGAAAGCCCGGAGTCCGACAACTCCGGGCTTTCGCTTTTGGATGAACTCGAACTGATAGCGTTTGCGTAAGTGTACTATACCACACCTGAAAAAAGCTGTCAATATGTAATTTTCGTAAATGCACCCGCTTACTCCATCAGTCCTGATATTTTCGCTTTTGCAACCGCGTCTTTTGCGTTATGTACGCCCAACTGTTTATATAACAGCAGTACATGGGTTTTGACCGACCCGTGTTTTAGTCCGGTCTCGCCGGCAATTTCATTGTATGTCAATCCGCGTTCCAAAAAGCCGAGCATTTTACGGCGCATTGGCGATAATGCTATAGGTATTACATCCGGCTTATCAGTTTGATGACCGCAAATCCCCGCGCAAAGCCTGTCGGCAAACCGCGCCTCGCCGCCGCTTTTCTCGCTTCGCAAAGTTAAGAGTATCGGCAGTATATCCTCACCTTCATTCACAAACAGCTGCGTAAAATCGTAAGGCATGGCAAGTTTTACAGAGCGCGACATTTGCTCTGTAGATTCTTGTTTTTTGCCGTTTTTCCATAACGCGGCCGCCGTCAGAATACCACTTTCGATTTGGTCAAGCGGACGGTTGTATGAAACCGACAAAATTTGCAAACGCTTGCCGAAATCAACCGCTTGCGAAAATTCTTTTAGGGCAATATGAGAACGAAGCGTCGTAAAATGCTGGCAAATCAGATAAAACGGCAGATGTGACCCCTCAAATGCGTAAATATCAAGCCACTCACGCGCTGCGCTTAGCTCTCCTGTAAGTATGGAGCGTTTTGTCTGCAGGGCTTTGAGGTTTGTTTGCAAAAATTGCGCGTGTTCTTTTACAAAAGATTCCGTCCGCTCCATGATTTTCCCGGCATCAGCTTTCGCGCCCATAGCGTCCAAAACCGAACAAAGTATCATATGCGAACAAAAAACCGTTTCGGGAGACATATCTTCCCCGCATAATATGTGATAACCGTTAATGGCATGGCGCAAAGCCTCTAACAATTCGCCGCGCTCAAAAAGCAGCCCGGCATAAACGGCCTGTTCCTGAACAGCGTAATCTCTTCCGATAATCACGCCAAAAGCTGCTTTTATCATAGCAAAATCATCCGGCTTTAGTTCGTGGTATTCTGAAAAATCGCGCATTGAACGGTGATAAAACGGAAGATTTTGGGTAATCGAATTTATACGCGCGTTATTTCCCGATACGGCGGCTTTTGCCATAAGCGGCAGCATTTGCGTCACCCGTTTTACATATTCCCGAAACGTCATGCGGTAATCAATCCCGATTGAAAACCCGATCGTTTCGAGCAAGTCGGGCTGTTTTGCCGCGATTTCAGGCAGCTTCAAATAAAGCATATCCGCATAACGCGCAAACATTTCGGCATTTGCGCTGCTATGTGCCGCCGCCGCGCATTTTGAAATCAAAAGGGGGCTGTTTGCAATAAAATCATCAGGAAGGCTTAAAATATATCGGTTTGTAAAATTAGTGCGCGTTTCTATTGACATCGTGCCGGTTTGAAAACGATTGATTTCATTCATGCACAGCTCAATGCCGTTATGGTCGGCATTGGATATATAATGCCGCATACTCGCATAATAATCCCCTTGCTCATAATACCACTCGGCGGCAATATCATTCAGCCGCCGTATTTCCTCAAAGCCGAGAAGCTCTGAATGTTTCATCACAAAATCACGGAATATGTCATGAAAACGGTAAGTATCGCCCGCAATCTGTGAAAGAAAGACGTTTTTCTCTCTTATCAGCCGTTTTAAGAAAGCCGCGCCGCCTGACCCGCCGGTCAGCCGTTCGTATAACAGCGGAGTGACCTGCGACGGAACGCAAAGCGAAAGCAGCAGCTTTTGAAAATCTTTGTTCCACAAGCTCCACACTCTATTTTCAAAATACTGTGTCAACGCGTATGGCTTTTTTAAATCACCTTCTCCGGTCAAAATAGCGGAAACATATATTGCCCAGCCGCCCGTTGCCTTTAGCAAATCCGAAATTTGCTTTGAGGTCAAAGCACGGTCTTTTTCCGCGCAGAGCCACTCCACTTCTTCTGCCGAAAAGACTAAATCATCTTGCATCAAAATTTCAAATAATCCTGTTTGGAGCAACGCATCCGTCGGCTCACAGCGGCCGGCGATACATAAGCGGATATATTTCGGCAGGCGCGCGGCAATTATAGGAAGAAAACGGACAATGTCCGGGTTTTCGATGTTATGCACATCGTCGAGCAGCAAATAACAACGCTTGTGTTTATTTGGCAGCAAATTGACTGTTTTTAAAAAATCATTCGCAGAAACGGGCGCGTCCGCCAATCTTTTTTCTTTTCCGGTAACTTTCAAAAGCGCGTACGCGAGCCGTTTGTAAAAAACGACAGGGTCATTGTCGTCCGCCGTAAGATATAGCTTGACCGTCGCGCCATTCACATAAGAAAGCCATTGGTGGGCGGCAACGGTTTTGCCGTATCCTCCGGGCGCGGTAATAAAAATATGCGCTCTATTTTGAATCTTTTGCATTTTTTCAATCAGATTTGGGCGAAGAATTATTCCGCTTACAGACGCTGTATACATAATTTACCTCATTTACCTCGTCATCCGTGCTCAGACGATTTTATGACCGCTTTGCGGGGCTGTCAAAAAAGATTATATTATACCGGGTATAAAGTTGCAAGTGTTGCTTTGTAATATTTCGCCCAATTATAATTGACTATAAGTAGCTACATCAGTATTGCTTTTTATGTAATTTTTATATATAATGATCTTTAAGAGGTGAGGTTTCATCAAACGGTTGCTCAAAATAAAATTACGCGATAAAATCTTAATCATGGTGATTGCGATTTGCCTTTTCTCTATCATCAGCATTTCCTTGACAAGCTATGTGCAAAATCAAAGTTTGGCCGACTATTCGAGAGAAACGAATTATATATTAGGAAATAATGCCGTTTCCGGCGCGCAGGACGCGCTTTTGGATATGGCTCATGATTTTGTGCGAATTATTTTAAAAGAGCAGTCTTCAAGCTGCAACAATATGCTTGATTCGATAAAGTTTAATATACTTCTTTTGGAGGGTGTCGTCACAGACATTCTCAACAACCCCGAAGATTATCCCAACAGCCGCCCGATAATGAGGCCGTCGGAAGCTGTGGAGGGCATTTACTGCAATACATATTCCCTGCCGGGAACGGTTGCGATGACTCCCGAAATTGAGCGTGAGCTAAAACTTTTGAGCAATACGAGCCTGCTCATGCCTATACTCGCCGAGAACCCCAACATCATTGAGCTTTATGTCGGCTTGGAAAGCGGTTTGTTCTATAATTATACAACTTTCACGTTTGAAAATCCCGAATACGACGCCAGAACCAGACCGTGGTATATTGCCGCGAAAAATCAGCCTGATGAAGTGATTTTTACAGAGGTTTATGCGGACGCTTTCGGAACGGGAATGGTACTGACCGCGGCAAAAGCTATTTTTGATTCAAACGGCAATTTTATGGGCGTGGCGGCTCTTGACATACTTTTGGAAAATTTGAAAATCCTTGTCGAGCAAACCCAAGTGACCGAAACGGGCTATACGTTTATCATAAACGAGGCCGGTATGTATATCGTGCATCCCGATATGGGGTCGGACGGGGTAGAGCTTTTTTTGAGCGAATCTGATTTAAACGGGCAGGGCGGTCTGGCAGAGGGATACAGGCACATGATGAACGGCGAGGATGGATTTGTTTCCGACGAAATCAACGGCGACAGGATTTTCTTGGTGTTTAGCCCCATATCCGTAGCAAATTGGTCAATCGGAAGCATTATCCATGAAGAAGAGCTTCTTTATCTGTTAAAAACGCTGACAACCGAAATAGACGATTATTCTGCCGAGTCCGAGCAGAGAATTGAAGTTATGTCAAGCCGTACTTCGCGCATCATTCTTATTATTGTCGCTATTGTTGTGCTCTTGACGGTAATACTTGCAATAAGCGTCAGCAAAATCATATCAACCCCGATCGGAAAACTGACGCGCAGCATCTCTTTGATAAAAACAAATAAAAATGAAGTTGTTTATGGATTGCAGCGCTTTGACGAGATAGGCACTATCGCAAATGCCGTACAGGATATGAAGGACAGCTTGATTGACGCGCTTGAGAAAGTGCATTATGACGCGCTGACGGGCATTTATAACAGACGGTTTTTGGAAGAGAGCCTCTGCAGCATTGTTAATTTGTTGTCGCGCTGCGACGGAACTCTCAGCGTTATGATGATTGATGTGGACTTTTTCAAAAAATATAATGACACGTACGGGCATGATATGGGCGATGTCTGTCTGAAAAGTATTGCTCAGGCTTTTTTGCAATGTCTCGAACGGGCGGATGATTTTGTCGCCAGATACGGCGGCGAGGAATTTGCCGTGATTTTACCGAACACGGACGAAAACGGCGCAAAACTTGTCGCGCAAAAGCTGCTTGAAGCAGTCAGGCTCTTAAATATACCGCACAGTAAAAACAAGGCCGCAAGCTGCGTCACCGTTTCCATCGGTGTCACGACCGCCAAAGTCACCTATCCGCAAAACACGGGAGATTATATCAAACGCGCCGACGAAGCGCTGTATATCTCCAAACAGGATGGACGTAACAGATATACGTTTTCACCCTTTGGCGATGCATAGCAGTATATGAAATAAATCCGCAAAATTACGCAAATTAAGATTGATTAGAAAATGATGTAGCTTGCTTCACTGCCAACCGGGTGATATAATGGAGTACATACTGGGGGAGGTTAACGCATGACCATTGTGTATTCTAAGGATACAGCAAAGGCTTTGAGCCGCATGGACGCACCCACAAAGCAACGCATCAAGCAGGGCATACAGAATATACCGGGCGGCGATATAAAACCGCTGAAAGGTACGAAAGGAACAAACAGGCTGCGCATCGGGGACTGGCGTATATTGTTCTCGTATATGAAAGAGGACGAAGTGTTTATTAGGAACATTGGGTCGCGTGGCGATGTCTACAAAGGAGGTTAGTGTAATGTCTACAGTTACAATTGCGAAACTATATGAGCAGTTAGGCGAACGTGAACAGAGCATCATAGCTGAATTGATATGGCGACTTTTGCCTGACGACGTGGCAACACCCGCTGACCTTGCTGCAATAGCAAAATCGCAAGAGGAATATGACCGCGGAGAGTTCATAAGGCACGAGGACATCAACTGGATTTGACTAAGGGTAAGTTGAAACCCAAATGCCCGCTTAACCGACGGTGGCGTTACAATGCCTGATTTGCAGCGGTTATTTCGTCCAGCGCTTCAATCAAAGCGTCAATTTCCGTCTCGGTGTTCATGTGACCCGCTGAAACGCGCACCACACCGACCGGATATGTTCCGAGCACCTTGTGCGCTCCGGGTGCGCAAAGCAGTCCGCATCGCGTCATGATACCGTATTTTTCATCGAGACGCTCTGAGACAGCGGCATTGTCCGTCTCGGGAAAGTTCAAAGCGGCAACGGCGCATTTTTTTGTGAGGTTTGTTGTGCCGGCTATATGTATGAGCCGGCTGTGTTTTTCTTGCAGCTTGTTTTGCAAGCGTGAAATGAGGTTCATTTGGCGTGAGTAAATAGTATCAATGCCTATGCGCGTAATATAATCGAGCGAGGCGGAAAGCGCGGCGATACCCGGCAGATTTAATGACCCTGCTTCCAACTTATCGGGCAGCATATCGGGCATTTCTTCAAGATGGGAAAGGCTTCCTGTCCCGCCCGAGATGAGCGGGTTCATTTTGTCGGCAGTCTCCTGCGAGAGAACTAATCCGCCGAGTCCTTGCATGGCAAGCAAGCCCTTGTGCGCGGAAAACGCCAAAAGGTCAATACAGTCATCTTTGACCGAAATCGGTAAAACCCCGGCAGTCTGAGCGCTGTCTACAAGTAAAAGAGCGCCTTTTTTGCGGCAAATCTCCCCGACGGAGCGGACGGGCATAATCGTTCCGCAAACATTTGACGCATGGGTCATGATGACAAGTTTTGTATTCTCTGTTATCTTCTTTTCCATATCGTCAAGGTCGAGCGTTCCGTCCTTATCGCATCGCGCATAGCTTACATGTACGCCGCGGGCTCTAAGCTGCGCCAAGGGGCGTATTATCGAATTATGCTCCATTGGCGTTGTAACGACGAGGTCGCCCGGATTTAACAAGCCTTTTTGCGCGATATTGAGCGATGTTGTGAGCGAGGCGGTAAAAACAACCTGTTTACCGCTCTTAGCGCCGAAAAAACGCGCTATCTTTTGGCGCGTGTCAAAGATAAGCCGCGCCATATCGTAAGCGTCGCCATAGCTGCCGCGCCCCGCGTTGAAACAGCCTTGGTCGAGCAGATTTTTTATTGTGTCCGAAACGCCCGGGGCTTTCGGATATGATGTACTCGCGTTGTCAAAATAAATCATTTTTCCCGCCGATTTTTTTATTCGTCTTGCAGCTCCGGCTCAAAAAGAACCCAGTTTCTGTTCGGATTTTTTATTACGCTGCCCACGCCTCGTCAATTTGAATTGTAACAAAATTATTCCGCCCTGTCAAAGTTCGGCAATTTGACAAAGGCCGATACAGGGTTCGGAGACATTTTTCGCAAAATTCTGCTCAACCCTGCAAGAGCCGGGTGATGTATCTAACTCTTATGTTACAAATACTCGTGCTTGCTCGATATAATACGAGAAGTCAACCTTGTCAAAGTCCGTTGTATCAACAGGGATAACCTTACCACCTACGTTAAACGCGTCAAGGTCATTACAGTATCTGTCAAACACATCAAACGGAGTTTCGCAAAAATCCCTGTTTGCATCACCTCGCTCAGGTGTTTTTTCTCGTTCAACATACCGCTCATGTAAAATTCGGGTATCGCCTTTGAATTTAAATGTGAGGGACTGATAGCCGTATTTCTCGATCAACGCTTTTATCACTCCGGCTTCATCAACTTTTTTCATACCGGAAGGCACAAAATTTCCCTCAATAATAACTGGTAGTCCTGTTTCCATAAACCTTTCCGTCACATACATTATTGCATCAAATGTAACGGCAGAAAATTGACCGCCTTCTTCCCGATTTGTTATTTGTACGCTTGCGCATATCGCTATTTTGAAGGTATCCTTAATTAAATATGGAATAGTCAACTCTTTTGAAAGTCTGCGTGCAAAAGTAGATTTTCCTGAAGCGAGATACCCCTCTACTATGATTATCTTCCCGTTCATACAGCACCTCCTTATATATAATATCGCAACCTCGCGCCTAAACAGTCCCTGCGAAGTATCTATACTGTGCCAATATAACTTTTCGTAACAACAGGCATAATTAACTTTCCGTCAATAGCGTGTTTATTGAAGCTCGCTGTCATTTCAGCGATGTAGGAATGATAGTTTTCATCATTTGCTTTTAACGCGTATGAAGCAGAAAGGTTTCGTCCGATGAATCCGTCCAAGTCGCAAGGCTGGTCGTTTTGAAAGACTTTCTTTTCGCACTTATCGGCGAAAAAGTCATTGAAATCATCTTCACTTTCCGCGCCGCGCATACCACCGCTAAAACCTTTGAAATTCGGACAAAATTTTCTGTTAATGCTATCACCCTCTTTAACAGATTCCGCCTCAAAAACGCGACTGTTCCAAACAAGAATGACCTTACCACTGGGTTTGAGCACACGTCTGCACTCTGTTTTGAATTTCTCTCTGTCAAACCAGTGAAATGCCTGTGCTACAGTTATAAAATCAATGCTGTGAGTGTCAAGCGTTGTACTCTCGGCTGTTGCATTGACCGACACAAAATTATCATATCCTATCAAGTCCGATTCTGCAATTATCCGCATATCATCATTTGGTTCAACAGAAAAGACCTTGTTTCCCTTTTTGAGAAGCAGTTTTGTTAAAATACCCGTTCCTGAACCGATATCTGCAATAATACTATTTTTCCGAATACCGACTTCCGAATACAAGTAATTTATAAATTCCTGCGGATAAGGCGGGCGATATTTTGCATAGATGCTACCCATTCCATTAAATTTTGTTTCATTCATTCTGCTTACCTCTGATAATATAAATTCTTTTGCCTGTTTTTTGCTTTCCGCCGCTGCGGCAAGCGGGTCAAACACACCCCGTATTATACCTCAACCGCTCCCACTTCACCGCCGTGAAAGTATAACTCATAAATCTTATTTCCGCTCAAAAATATCTCCTCATATCCGGTGAACCAACTAAAATCGCCGTCAACTTTACATTTGTAAGTAAAATCCCCGCGTGAATACTCGCTCGGGCCTCTGTATGGGTTTTCTGCGGGAACGTGCGACAGAGCTTCTTTGAGAAAATCGCCCGAAAACCCGCTGCCGATTACCCTGCCGACATAGTTCATCGCCCAAAAAGGAGCATCATTTTCCCAAAGGGCTTCCTCACCCGCAAACTTATCTCCGCCCAACCAAGAATCAATGTATTTGAGCGAACCCTCGCTGTATTGTAAATCATGCGAATTGGGTCTTGATGAACCCGTTTCGTTTCCATTTCCCGCATATGTTGCTTTTTTTGCTCTGATAAGAAAATCAATGATGTTTTCTGCCATTGTTGTACCTCTTTCATTTTTATACATTTCCGCTCAGTCATTATACACTATCAAACACGACAACTGTGTGTCTTGTTTGAAAATATTTTTTACCCATCGCGAAAGTCGGTCATTTCGGCGAAGGCGATATATTTGACTTTCTGCATATCAGCAAGGCATGGTTGCTCATTCCCGCGCAAGATTCATATTTTACCATTTCATCGGCAAGCTCCATATAAATCTCAAACTTTTCATCGTCCATCTTGTCAACAACGCTCATGGTAACAAAGAAATCTGTACCCATATTACGTATTTTAGTCAAGCCGTGCCTGCTTGCGCTTTCGGTCATTTCTTCCGGCATAGAGAAATAAAAAACTCCGGGATTTAAGTCAGAAGTACCTTGCTTTAAAACATAACTATTTGTTTCTTTATTCGGATAATCGGAGCGCATTTCATCGTGTACGCAACCGCCCACATAAGCACCAATTTTATTTACATAAGCGAACGCCGCAATTCCGTTCGGTTTGCATATTCTCGCACATTCAGCGAAAGCGGCCTCCCTATCTTCCTTCGGCAAATGATACATCGGGCCAAGACACAAAATAACGTCAAAGCTGTCATTATCTATTCCAGAAAGATTCATGGCGTCGCCTTTTTGACACGATACGTTAGTTAATCTGTTTTCTTTGATTTTACTATTGAATATATCAAGGTGCGGCTGATATATATCAATACCGACATATTCTTTGCATTTATCGGCAAAATATATTCCGTAGTGACCTGTGCCGCAGCCTACTTCCAATACACGGCTGCCTCTTGTAATGAATTCACTCAAGGCTTTTTTCGTGTAATGAAATTCCAAGCTGTTTGAGCGTGAAGAAGTTGCCCTCTGGTCTTCTCCGCCTCTGCGTGTGTACTCATCGTAAAATGATAAAACTTTATCTGACATATAACCAATCCTTCTTCCTATTATACAAATAATACTCATAACGTCGAAAGGCTGTAATCACACGCATTATACTACACTATGAAACGCAATGAAATAGCATATTCGTATATGGTGGATACAAACCCGCGCAATCAAAAAGACTTCATAAATTGGCCTACCTTAGACACTATCAAAAGTATTCATGAAAAACTTGGGTTCCCTGATTCTCTTTACACAAAAATGCTGGATACTCGGGCACTTGACGGAAGGCAGTCCGATTCATACGGTGACATTGCAATTAGTTGGTCATACCACCCCAACAATGGACTCGTTATCATATATGAACTGAGTGCATGATGAAAAAAACTCAATTTTTTGAGTATCAGACGTTATCTAAGCCTGCTAGGAACAGGAGCCAAAGCTCCATCCAAGCAGGTTTCTTTATGCTTGCTCTCTATCAACATCCTCTACGCTGGGTCGCGCCAAGCCTACATAACTGTCCATATCGGGCAAATCAAGCGCCCTCGGATTTACGTCCAATAAGGGCAAAATAAAAACTCGCACACTGGCGCGAGTTTTTGTTATTTATCATTTTTCCCGCCGATTTTGTTTTATTCGTCTTGCGGCTCCGGCTTAAAAAGAACCCAGTTTTCCGCCATAAAGAGCCCAATGCCGTTACCGTGTTCGATATATGGCGTACCTGCCTGTACGCAATTTGACTGTCCGTTTTCGGTCGGCATTTCCGAAAGCGGTATACTTGATGTTACCATGCCGAGGTAATCGGCTTTATCAACCTCAATGTTCAAATTCCTTCCCTCCGGGTTTTCCGATATTCTGTACAAAATATCGTTTACCATAATAGCCGGAGGCATTGCGTTTGGGGCATTCGGCTCTGCGGTAAGCGGCGGTGATTGCGATGCGGCGGATTCGCTTCCGGCGCATCCCGAAAGCCCCAACAAACCCAGCATAGTTAAAAAGAAAATGAGCCGCAAATTATATTTTTTCATAACAGCACCTTGAAAAATGGTAAATGGTTAATATGTGTATGCATAAAGAGTCCATGTATAACCTGCGTCTGAATAAACGCCACCTTGACTAAGAGGTGAAGTTACTTGTGTATAGGCGTACCAAGGATTTTTTACCGTATAAATCATTATACCCCCTGCAGAAAAATAACCAACAATAATTACACCGTGATAGACCTTTCCTCCCCCTGCCGGATTTGGAGATTCCCAACTTCCCATTATTGGTCTGTAATCAGAAAGTAAATTCATCACAGTGGTTGGAGAGGGTGCACCACTAATATAAACCGCATTAGCATTAGTGTAATTAGAATTGGCGTAGTCAGGATAACTTTGCATAGAAGGGGTGGATGTTGCATTTGGGATATATCCTTGATTAACAAACGCTGTAGTCAAAGTGGCAGTGGTGTAGGTACTTGAAAAACGATAATTTAATACTGCCGCCCATGCCGCAATGCCACAATTTTGACCTGAACTTTGTAACACATGAGGCACTGGTAGGGTAAACTGATATCTTGTCACAGGAGCGTTTGGAGCTATATTTCCGCTTATTGATTCCAAGACGTCCTCAAATTTTGAGTTCGTAATCGTATCATAAAGCGGAATGGATAATAATAATTGATCAACATCAACTGCCGTAAGTCTCAAACTGCTTCTGTTAAAGAAAACATTTGCTTCTCTGCCATTTGATGAAAAAAGCATATCGTCATAACGTCCGATAAATAATTTTTCATCTGAACCGATATAATTATTTTTTACGGTGTTCAATTCATCGCCATATGCCTTCCCAAAAGTAAAGTTGTATTCTTCATTCCTATTATTGTATGAAGATTCAACAACACCAACAATATCGCCGTTGTAAAGTATTGGGAAAACCCAGTTGTCCATTGAAACAAGTTGAAATCTATCATCAAAAATGTATATAGAAAACGGCTTGCCTAATTGCAAATCTAATAGTTCTCTTGATGTAAATCCAAACATTTCAGGCGCTTGCAATGCAACAGGTATCACATCGGCTAAGTATTGAATAGCGAGTGATTCCAAATTTTCGGGATAAGAAATAGCGGACAATTTGAATGTATCAGAAGCGTCCGCGTGAGTTATATTGGCAGAAGCAGGCATCGCGGAGACCGAAACGCTGAAAACTATAACAATGGTAAGAAAAAAAGAAATATACCTCTTTGTGCTTTTCATTTGAAAGCCCTCCATTTTCCGTTTAAATTCTATTGTTATGACTTTTTTCGCTTCCCTGCCGCAAGCCGGTATTATCCGTAACAGTTTTATTGTATGTTCATGGCAGTATACTTGTCAAGCAAAATATATTCCGTAGTGACCTGTGCCGCAGCCTACTTCCAATACACGGCTGCCTCTTGTAATAAATTCACTCAAGGTTTTTTTCGTGTAATGAAATTCCAAGCTGTTTGAGCGTGAAGAAGTTGCTCTCTGGTCTTCTCCGCCTCTGCGTGTGTACTCATCGTAAAATGATAAAACTTTATCTGATATATAACCAATCCTTCTTCCTATTATACAAATAATGCCAGTAAAGTCGTTTGATATCTCAAACGCTTATTTACAATAATTTAAACATTATACTGAATGACGCATATAATTTTACACCCAATATCAACCGAACCTTTGAAAATTCTAAACTTTTAAGCCCTTGACAGTTTGATGGTTTGATTTTAATTATAAAGTTACTATTGCCTGAAAAATCCCGTAATAAAATCCTTTATCCATTGCCACATCTGCGGAAATTCCGAGTCAAGCAGTATCCTCATCTGCTCTCTGCTTACTTCGGCGAAAACGCCGCCATGGTTAGCCGCTCGTTCAACCTCAATGGTCTTTACACCGTTTACAATTCTGCCAATCGCGATATGCCCCCATGTCCAGTCGCCTATGGCTACGTGACTGGCGAGTGAAGCCGCACCGTATGAAAACATACCTATTGAAACCGCGCCTAATGTAAAAATACCCATAGCAACCGCACCAATAGAAAATGTTCCGATACTAATCGCCCCTATTGCAAGCAAAAGCCCCAGACTAAGTGCGCCTATTCCGATAATTCCCGCACCGGCAACACCTATTGATATAACTCCAATCGAAGCGATTCCGATAGAAATAACCCCGCTTGAAATATTGCCGATAGCGATAATGCCTTTTGCCTTTTTAGGACCCCAGCCGATATTTATGTGAACAAGCGGCAGTCCAAATAAGGTTCTTTCGCTTTTATATTCAAAGTTTCCGCGCATATGCAATACGACGGTTTTTTCGGTATTGCCCGAATTGCTTCCTGCTTGCTGTATATCGCCGTCTCGAATAAGACTGTCAAGCGTGACACCGAACATTTCCGACAAGGTTAACAGTTTTTCTGTTTCGGGGTAGCTTTGCCCCGATTCCCACTTTGAAATCGCCTGTCTTGATACGTCAAGAGCCTCAGCCAAATTCTCCTGCGACATACCTTTTTCTTTTCTCAGTTTTTGTAGTTTTCCGCTAAAATTCATGTTTACCTCAATCCTCTCCTGTTTGTGAAAATATATTTGCAGTTAAGTCCTCCTTGAATTTTAGCTTTTTTATCCATGAAAGCCACCAAATTATGATTGCGTTTTGTCAACCTGCGGTTGCGTTTTATATATCGCAGTATAAAATCCCGCCGCAAGCCTTTGTTTGCTTTTTTATGATTATAATGTAACGTCACTAGTGTTTACAGAATGGTAGCCATATTTTCTATATACGAAATACATTTGCGTGCGGTATTGCAGGCGGGACAACGGCAAACTTTGCCGTTTTTGATCCAGTCTTTTTCCCACGGCGTTCCTGTATGGTCGCAGTCTTGAGCATCAATCAACACTTTGCGCAACACCGGAAGCGCAGCCGCTTTCTCGTCGTTATTCAACACAAGCCATCCGGCAATGTACTCAAATAACGGCGTATAGAGAAAATCAGGATTGTTATTTCCAAATTCCGCTAACCACTCTATACCGTCAATCAATATTGAGTATGCCGGATTAAAATGTTTATCAAAAATGCCTTGCAGGCTCTCGGACGCTTCCGCCTGAAACGCCTCAAATGTCCTCATAAGTTTTCTCGCGTCGCCGGTCAAAACGGAAGAGCCTCCGCTTTTGCCGCCTTGCCTGCGCCGGACGATAGCGCGTCCAAGCTGCTTTTCTATACGCGACACCATATATCTGCCTTTGCCGTAAGATATTCCCATTTGACGGCAAGCCTCGCGCAAAGAGCCTGTCGTCCCCGTGAGTTCCAAAAGCTCATGCGCCCCCGGCCCGTAAAAGGCTTCGTCTTTTACAATTCGCAGCTTGTAGTGCAATGACAGCCCGCCTGTGAAGCTATCCGCATTATCATCTGAATCCGCTGACGCCGCAGTATCTTGCGGCGGTTTTTTTGCTGACATATGCCTCTCCCCCTGCCTTTTCTGCTCACACGATTATACAACATTCACAGAGAAATTAGCAAGGGTCGCAGGTATACGCAAATAATCAAGAGCCCCTGTAGAGAACGGCGAGCTGCTCATCACTTAGCTCTATGTGATAAAACAGCCGAAAGAACTCGCGTACCTCATCGTCTACGTCAAAATCAAAAATATCAGGATAAACAACAGCCGCAAGCCATCTCATGCCAATAATACGGTTTGGACCCTGCGGGCGGTCTACCCAACTAAACGGCGCGTTTGGCGTGCCAAAGACCATACCGTTTTGCACCGCTTTCAGCGTCGCAAAATTGCCATTGCCGAGCATTGCGTCGGCCGCGTCGCCGCCCGTCAAATTTGCCCGAGGCTCGCCGTTTAGGATAATCACGTCGGGATTCCACAAAAGAAGCTGCTCTGCCGATATTTGCACACGCGAACCGTCCGCCGATTCAACTTCGGCTACGTTTACGGCGTTTACCATATCAATAATTTGACCGTGACTTGACCCGGCGGGCGCGGTTTGAAGCGAATCCTCCCCGTTGCCGTAGTAGATGCGGACTTTTTCGCTGTCGGAAAGCGATATGCCCGCAATGTCGTCAAAGGTCTTTTCCGCGTAGGCGGCGAGCTTTTGCGCGTGAGCGTCCACATCAAATATTTCGCCCAGCAAGCGGAATATATCCGGCGATTTCTCTAAATTTACGTCAAGCATGAGCACCGGTATTCCGAGTTTGTCCGCCATATCATCGGATTGGCTTATCGTGCCGTCATTTATGGCGGCGATGTTTATCGCGAGTGTCGGGGCGGCGGCGATTATTGCCTCAAAATTTATCGAGTCGCCCATGCCCAAATTCGGCAAGTCGTGATACTTTTCAAGTATCATGCTTCGCTCAACATTGTTTAGCTCATAATTCCAGCCGAGCAAAAGTTCGGGAGCCAGCATATACGTATATATCGCCGCGATTGGGTTTACGGGAAATATGCTTTCGATTTCGGCGGGGATTATTACTGTGCGCCCTGCCATGTCCGTGATTTCCCTGTCGTCGGCTGGAGTGTCAGTGGCGGAGTCAGAAGAGGCGCAAGCCGTCAAAATGCCGAGCAGCAAAATAAGCGCGAGAAATAGTGAGGTAATTTTTTTCATTGTTATATCTCCTAATATAATATATTTGCGCGGTTTTTGTGTCCTCGCATCCACTTTCTTGAGCCATTTGACATCGTGCAGTCAACGTGATATTCTATCGCTATCAAAATGACAACAAATTGCGAGTCGCAAATGAATGTTATTCGCTATGGTGTGAGTATAACATACTCAAAGGAGCACTGTCAATATCGTTGCCTTATTTTTTAGTCATGTCTGAAACAATGTGTTATTTAGCTGCGACCGCAAGGGTCGCAATTGAGCAAATATTTAGTTTGGGGGTATCGTGAACAACATAAGAGAAGAGCAAAAAAATAAAAAGCGCAATCGCATGATGATGCTGATTATGTTTGCCGGAATGTGCCTTGCCGTGATTTTCTCCTTATGCGTGGGGTATTATCCCCTCTCGCCGCCGCAGCTTTTTAAAGCGTTTGCGTCACGGTTTGGGTATGAAGGAGACGTTTTGCCCGAGGCCGTGACGATATTTTGGAACATACGCCTGCCCCGAATCCTTGCGGGCGTGATGATCGGAGCGTCATTGTCGGTCGCGGGCTCTGTCTATCAAGGCATATTCCGCAACCCGCTCGTATCGCCGGACATACTTGCGGTCGCGTCGGGCGCGAGCCTCGGGGCGGCTCTCGCAATACTTGGCGCGTCCCCCGCCTGGCTCATACAGCTATCCGCGTTTATCGGCGGTATCGCGGCGGTTTCATTGACGTATTTTATCGCGAGAAAATCAGCTCTCGCGCAAACACTCGGGCTGATACTTACAGGTATCATGGTGACGGCTTTGTGCAATGCCGGCGTTACCATGATAAAATATATCGCAAATCCAAACGACGTGCTGCAGCAACTCACGTTTTGGCTTATGGGAAGCCTTACGAAGGTAAATATGAGTTCGCTCGGATGGAGCGTTATCCCTATGGTTGCCGGGCTTTTGGCGATATTGGCTCTTCGCTGGCGCATCAATCTTCTCACGCTTGATGATGAGGAAGCTATGAGCCTTGGCGTTAACGTCAAAAGATATAGGCTGATTCTTATCGTCGCGTCAACGCTGATCAGCTCCGCCGCCGTCTGCCTCGGCGGGTTGATCGGCTGGGTCGGCCTTATGATACCGCACATATGCCGCGCGATTGTTGGGCCTGACTATAAAAGGCTCGTGCCCGCGTGCGCCATGGTCGGCGCCGCTTATTTGGTGCTCATTGACGATTTGGCGCGATCTCTCATATCGCTCGAGCTGCCGCTCGGAGTCGTGACAAGCGTTATGGGCGCGCCGTTTTTTGTGTTTTTGGTCATCAGGCGCAAAGACAGGCAAATGTAACCGACGCCGCCTCCGAACAAAAGATTCTGCACTATAATGTAACCCAGCGCAAAGCGCGAGGGAATAGAGGCGGGAGACTTATGATTTTGTTGAATAAGAAAAATAGATTGCATAAAGAGGATAAATCAATATGCTGCTCAAAATCGAAAATCTATATGGCGGTTATGGCGGCGACGACGTTATAAAAGACGTCAGCTTGACCGCCTCGCCAGGGGAAATCGTTTGCCTTGTCGGCCCGAACGGATGCGGCAAAACAACGCTCTTTCGGCTTATTCTCGGCTCGCTCAAACCGACGCGCGGAGCTATCCTTATGGACGGCAAAGATACCCTCGCGCTTTGTGCGAAAGATACCGCAAATTTAGCCGCTTACATTCCCCAGCATCACACACCGATATTCAACTACACGGCGCTCGATATAGTCTTGATGGGCAGGTCCGCTCAAATTCCGGCGCTCGAAACTCCGCGTCAAGCCGATTATGACGCGGCGTATGCCGCAATAGACGCGCTGAACATAAAAATACCGCCAAACCGTAAATATACGTCACTTAGCGGCGGCGAGCGTCAAATGATACTCATAGCGCGGGCGGTCTGTCAAGGAGCAAGAATGCTCATAATGGATGAGCCGTGCGCAAATCTTGACTGGGCAAATCAGCACAGGCTCATGGAACACATAGTTTCTTTGGCGGAAAAAAACTATACGGTAATCATGTCCACGCATAACCCTCAGCACCCGCTTTCCATCGGAAGCAAGGCCGTGCTCTTGCAAAACGGGCAAGTTGCGGCACTGGGAAAACCATCGGACGTGATAACGGGGCAAATCATGGAACAAATATACGGTGTTTCGATGGATGTTATAAAAGTAAAAGACCGCAACGGCGCGGAAAGGACGATATGTCTGGTTATTTGATTAGCCGATCATTTGCAGCACGTTTTGCGGACGCGCGTTGGCCTGCGCGAGCACCGCGGTAGAAGCCTTTTGCAAGATACTCTTTGTTGTGAGCTCGGTCATCATCTTTGCCATATCAGCGTCGCGTATACGGCTCTCCGCCGCTTGCATATTTTCTGCCCCAATGTCGAGGGTCTGCATACGAAACTCAAGGCGGTTTTGCATAGCGCCTATTTCGGCGCGTTTTAGCGAAATATCGTTGATCGCACTGTCAACCGTGCCGATCGCGCTCTGCGCCGCACCCGCGCTGTTTACATTTGCGTCGGTTTCGGCATTATATTCATCACTCGCAAAGCCAAGCAACGCGCCTGCCGACATATCGCCAATGTTTATGTCTGTGGTGTCGCCTTCGTTCGGGCCTGCCTGAACAGTGATAGCTCCCGCAGAGCCGTCGAGCACGTTTAGTCCGTTAAACTCTGTAGTGCCTGCTGTTTGGTCAATCTCGGCGGTGATGTTCGCAAACTCGCCTTGAAGAGCCGCGCGGTCAAGGTTGTCGTTTGTGCCGTTTGCCGATTGCACGGCAAGCTCGCGTCCGCGCTGCAGCATATTTTGGATTGCCGAAAGCCCGCCCTCCGCGACTTGAAGCAGAGATACGGCGTCTTGGGTGTTTTGAGACGCTTTCATAGAACCCGTAATTTGGGTGCGCATTTTTTCGGATATGGCAAGTCCCGCGGCATTGTCCGCCGCTGAGTTTACGTTTTTACCCGAGCTGAGCTTCTTTAGCCTGTTGAGAACAGCCTCTGTGTTTGTCTCGCGCTGCTTTTGAGCATGGATCGCGCCGGGGTTATTATTTATCCTCATAACTTTCCTCGCTTCCTTTCGCCGTCAGTTATTATCCGTAACATTTTCATTATACTCCCATGCCTCCATGCTTGTCAAGCAAAAGAATTTTTTGAGTTTTAATCGTTTTTAATTTATTCTTACACCCAAACATGATACAATAGTGCCGGTTTCACACTGTCAAATGACACGATATAAATGACACGATATAAAAACATGGCGTTTTTTGCGCAACTTCAATAAAGAAAGAAATACCCCCGCAAATACTATAGTACGAGGTGCTTAAAGGTTGAGCGACTTCCTGTATAAGCCAAAATATACCATAACCGACCAAATCTTGAACTTAGTCGCGCAGATTGCCGCCCTCGTGGACGTGCTGAGTATTCGAAGCGGTATGGAGCAAAACCCCAAGCTGCGCAAGCGGAACCGTCTGCGCAGCATACAATCGTCGCTTGCGATCGAAAACAATACACTTTCATTAGAGCAGATAACGGCACTCTTTGAAGGAAAGCGCGTCCTTGCCCCCAGACAGGATATTTGCGAGGCGCAAAATGCCTTTGAAGTATATAATCGTTTGCTTGAATTTGACCCATATGACGTTATGGACTTGCTTGCCGCACACCAAATTCTTATGAAGGACTTGATAAAAGCTCCCGGGCAGTTCCGTACAGGCCGCATCGGTGTCGTTCGCGGTAAAGAAGTCATACATATCGCGCCGCCTGCCGACAATGTTTCGGGGTTGATGGCGGACTTGCTTCGTTGGGTAAAGGGCGCGGCTGTTCACCCGCTTGTTAAAAGCTGCGTGTTTCATTATGAGTTCGAGATTATCCATCCTTTTCCGGACGGCAACGGACGCATGGGCAGAATGTGGCAGACATTGCTGCTCTATCAATGGAAAAAGATTTTCGCGTGGCTGCCCGTAGAAACGCTCATACACGAACGTCAGCAGGAATATTACGCCACTCTCGGCAGCTCGAACAACGCCGATGACTGCACGGTGTTTGTGCGTTTTATTCTGCAAGCCATATTGGACTCGCTCGAAAAATACGCAAAGGACGCCGTAACAAACCAAAGCTCCGACCAAGCGACCGACCAAGACGCCGACCAAGCAAGCGATCAAATTTCCGACCGAGTTAAGCGGCTTTTGAATATTCTCGCCGCACAAACACTCTCCGCCGCAGAACTCATGAAACTGCTAAACCTTAAACACCGCCCAACATTCCGCGAGAATTATTTACACCCCGCGCTTGAAGCCGGGTTAATTGAAATGACTCTGCCTCAAACACCGAACGCCCCCGGACAGAAATATCGGAGGAAAAACACGGACGCAGGCGGCGTTGCGTAAATTGCGCCGCCCGCCGCCCGGTAGACAAATCAACAAACAGGAGGATTTTCCATGTCATTTGCTTTATTGCAGCAGAAAATTGATGAGCTGAAAAACCCGGCGGTCGTCGGTCTTGACCCCGATCTGGCGCATATCCCACCGCAGATAATTGACAAGTATTTTGCCGAATTTGGCGAGACCCCCGAAGCGGCTTCCCGCGCCGTGATTGAGTTTAACATAAACCTCATAAGCGGCCTATGCGACATTGTTCCCGCCGTAAAGCCACAGTCCGCGTATTATGAGGCACTCGGACATCACGGGGCGCTGGCGCTCAAAATGACCTGCGATTATGCCAAGTCAAAGGGTATGTACGTGATCATTGACGCCAAAAGAAACGACATCGGCAGCACGGCGGCGGCTTACAGCGCGGCTTATCTTGGCTCGGTAAAAATAGGCAGCGCCGAATTTATGCCATATGACGCCGACGCGCTCACGGTAAACGCCTATCTCGGCTCTGACGGCATCTTGCCGTTTATTGATACTGCCATCAGATTTGACAAAGCTGTGTTCGCTCTCGTAAAAACGTCAAATCCGTCGGCGGGCGAGCTGCAAGACAAGCTCCTTTCAGGTGAGCAGAGCAAAACCCTTTATACCGCCGTGGGCGAGCTTATGGAAGAAATCTCTGCCGATACTCAGGGCGAATATGGATATACCCGCGTCGGGGCGGTCGTCGGAGCGACATATCCTGATGAAATGAAATTTTTGCGCGAGCATTTGAAGCGCACTTTCTTTCTCGTGCCGGGATACGGAGCGCAAGGCGGAAGCGCCGCCGACGCGGCATATGCTTTTTGCGAAAACGGGCGCGGAGCTATCGTAAATTCGTCGCGCTCCATTATCGCGGCGTGGAAAACATCAAATGAAAGCGGCATCCATTATGTGGACGCCGCCCGCAAAGCCGCACTGAAAATGCGCGATGAGCTGCGAAACGCGCTAAAATGACAACTCTGCTGCCCGACTCCGACGGCTGTTACGGGTTATACAAAACAAGCATTGACTTTGCCAAGCGGCTTTATATCAACGGAAAGCATTATTGGTGCAACGGAACGATTTCTAATGTGTAGCCCAATGGTTTAAGTATCTTAAAAAGCGTGTCAATCTGCGGCGTTGCTTTCATGTTCTCGAGCCTTGCTACCGCTGATTGCTTAATACCCGCTTGTTCTGCGAGAGCTTTCTGCGTCAGTCCTTTTGATTCTCTCGCTTCAATGAGCTTACCAATGAGTGCCACTTCAAAATCTATACGGCTTTTCTCGTCATCGGCGAGCAATTCGGGGTCGTTCCAGAGGTCGCTAAATGTGGTGTAGTTTGTATTATTTATACTTTTCATCTTTATTCCTTTCCAAATGGTCGGCTAATAACCGTTCTGCCTGTTCGATTTCGAAAGACGGTGTCTTTTTTGTGGTTTTGACAAAATGTCATCCCTCGGCATTATTATAACAAATTAGTAATATTCTGTCAATAACAAAATCATCACAATCGCAAAAAAGTAATCACCACTGCAAAACACCACACCGCCTCTCAAAAAGCCCTTTACAACCCCTAAATCCTCTCTCAACGCAAACAGTCACAAAGAGGAATTCTTTTAAAATTAAAGAATTCCTCAAACGCTTGCAAATGCTGCGTTTCTCTCATAAAAAAGCGAGTATTATGTAAACTGCGCACGCCCCTGCGCCCCCTCCTCAAAAAACACACTCTCAAAAAATAGTTTGACAATTTCGCGGCAATGTGCCATAATAAGCTACGTTTGTATTTAGTTCGTATTGCGAGCATACGCTCGCAATATAAACAAACAAATCCGCAAAAAAGAAACGACAAAGGTTGCAAATTATGCCGGAATATGCTATAATTGATCAGCCAGCCAGCCAGCCAGCCAGCCAGCCAGCCAGCCAGCCAGCCAGCCAGCCAGCCAGCCAGCCAGCCAGCCAGCCAGCCAGCCAGCCAGCCAGCGGATAATACCGTTTTCTTTCCGTGCGCCGACCCGTGCGCTGACCAGCGCACTGCGCACTGTGATGACCTAAGCATCCGGCTATACGCATATCTGCGCGTCAAATTTCACATAAACCACCAGGCGGTTATTCCCTTGCCGAGGGGAGACCCGCTTTTTTGCGTTTTGTCCTCGCCGTCGGCGAACGCACCGTCGGCACTCGGCGCCCCGACGCTCGCGCAGCGGGGAACACCTCATACCGAGGTGCGCCCACCGACGCCTCACCACCGCACTCACCCGCACCCCGCATAACAAAAAATCGGCATAACCCGACAAACAAATTTAGGAGGAGAACAAAATGAACACAAAAACACGCTTATCCACAGAAACGGCGCGTCAAGGATTGCGCGCCATACTGGCAACACTACTGACCATAGCAATGGTGCTAACATTCATACCCGGCGGCTTCATCGCGCCGCTGACGGCAAGGGCGGATGAACACACTTGGAGTGGTGCCGGAAGTTCGATATCCGTAGCAAGCGGCGACACGGTAATCCTTACAAGCACTTCAAGCGGAACGCTTAATGTTCCGAATGGCGCGGAAATCTACATAACCGACGGCGGAATCCCCATAGCGAACGGCAATCCAATCTCCATTTCTATGACAGATGCCGATACCGTTGTGAATTGGGACGCGAGCTATAGTAAAACCACTGCCAGCTACGCACAGCTTGTCAGCCTTATACCGAGCGACAATTCCGCGGCCGGCACATTTAATTTTAATGGCGGTCTTATTTTCAATACAGGAACAAGTGGCTTAGATGTAACACCCGACTGGACCTCTGCTGCACTCTTTGCCGCCGGGACTACAAGCGGTGTTGATATTGTTATAAACGGAGGCGCAATTGAACAAGTAGAAGGCTCGCTCTCCACAGCGGTTCGCGGTGCCGGGAATATAACTGTCAAAGGCGGAACTGTTAGAGGATCTGCAGACATTTTTTATTTAACGGGCGACAATAAAACGCTTACAATCGAGGACGGAACTATTTATTCAACCGCAAGCGGCGGGGCTACGATAGTTCTTGAAAAGGCCAATTCGTCTCTTGATATGAAAAACGTCACATTTCCTTTTCTTGCGAGTCAGGGAGTTAATACTTTATTTAGGATTCCTGAAGGCGACAGTATTGGTGAAAGAGATATCAAAATAACAGGCTCCGTAACCGTAAACACTGACATGAGAATTGCAGATAATGTAACCATTACGAAAGATGGCACGCTTACTCTTAGTTCGAACAGAACATATACCGTTAATACAGGCGTTACAATCACCAATGAAGGTATAATACATCAACTAGGAACCAGCGCTTCGCTCGTAAATAACGGTACAATATTACTCAGCGGCGGAAACATGACTACAAACACCCAGTACGAAGGCAGCTATGGTGCGATTACAAATAACGGTACAATATTACTTGACGGCGGAACCATTATGGATATCATCAATCACCATAATGATACCAGCAGACTTACAAACAACGGCACCATTGTAAGCATACAGGCGCTTGTGACAGCCGTAGACGGACTGACAACGCCGGATATAAGCGATATAACCGATAACGCAGGCACGATTACCTCGACCGAAGCATACGATACGGGAACGGTAGACATCACGGCGACAGTCAGCGAAGGCTGGACGACAGACGCTACCGCCACCTATTGGGCGGATGCCGCCTGTACCACGACAGAACTGACAGGCGAGGATGTCACGGAGTTTGCTCTCAGTGTTGGTGCAAATGTGGCGTATGTAAAGGTCGTATCGGAAAGCGGGACTGTGACGAATATCTACACCATGACCATCACGCGGCCGACGCTTATCAACATAACTACACAACCGGCGGCAACTACCAACGTCACGCAGGGCGCCATAACGCAAACCCTGACCGTGGCGGCAAGCGTATCCCCGAGCGGAACGGCAACTTACCAGTGGTACATAAACGGGACGGCAACCAACACGGGCGGTACATCTCTAGGGTCAACAGGCGGCGCGAACACGGCAACGCTCACCATACCCACAACGCTTACGGAGTCGGGCAGTCCATACTATTACTACTGCGTGGTCAGCGCGACAGGCGCGGCGGACGTTACGTCACGCGTAGCCACGGTTAATGTCACGCTCCCCGCTCTCGGCGGCATGGCTTCTATCACAGGCACAAACGCCATAGGGCAGACGCTCTTGGCAGTTACAACATCTATTACAGGCGGCAGCGGCACGTTTAGCTATCAGTGGCAGGCAGGCGGCGTGAATATCAGCGGGGAAACAAGCTCAAGCTACGCCATAAAAGCCGCGGACGTCGGCAAGACCATCACCTGCGTCATCACCCGCGCAGACGCCACAGGCAATGTGATCGCAACGCTGGCAGGCGGTGTTGTTCCGTACAACATCACCATAAGCAATATCGACATGGGTGAAGACGACGAAGGAGTAGAGCTTTCAGCAACCACCGGACGTGCGGGCGACATTATAACGCTAAGTTATGTCCTCGGCGAAACCGATGACGGCGGCGATCCTACAACAACGAACACACTATCGTTCACGGGCGGCACAGGGCTTGTCAACCTGACAACGGCGGGTACAGACCCAGTGCACACATCGCAAACCTATACCGTAAACGCAAGTGACGCGGTAGACGGCGTGATCACGATAGTGGCGACATTCCTGCACACGGATTTGGAGGCGCAAACGCTCTCGTTCGCAGAAAGCCATGTGGATAAAGACTTAGGCGACGATAACTTTACCAACGCGTTGACAAAAAGTCAGGCCGCCTCCACGGGAACTATAACCTACTCGAGCAGCACTCCGGGCATAGCAGCAGTTGACACCGCAGGTGAAGTGACGATAGTCAGCGCGGGCACAGTCACCATCACGGCAAGTATCGCCGCTGACACGACCTACGCAGGTGCAAGCGCAAGCTATACACTGACAGTGACAGACCCCGCCGACGCAGACAATGCCGCCATCGCCGCCGCAAAAGATTTGGTCGAGGATGAGACATACGAAGCCGACCAAGCTGACGTAGGCAGCGAAGAAGAGGCTAAAGCGGCGGTTGAGGCAATTATCGGCGAATTGGAATTAGACGGCGTAGGCTTTGTGGTCAATCCAGTGCTCTTCACGGCTGCGCAAGCGGAATCAGAGTTTGAAGCTGGCGACGGCGTTGACGGTTCTTACACCTTTACTGTCACGCTTTCTAAGGGCGTCGGAACTCCGGCCGACACAGAAACTTTATCCCTTACCATAAACCATACGGCAGCGGAAGAGGTAATCATCCCGCCGCAGCAGCCGTCAGAGTCAAAACCGGCGCCTGACATCAAACCGACCCCCGCGCCGTTTACCCCCGCATCATTCTCGACAAACCTCTATCTCAACGCCCTGGGACGTGAACCGGACGAGGCCGGATATGACTATTGGATGACCGGGCTTCTCGACGGCTCGCTTAGCGCGGCGCAGGTTGTCTACGGCTTTGTGTTCAGCGCGGAGATGAACGAGAAGAACTTAAACAACGAAGAGTTTATAGAATACTTATACATGGCGTTCTTTGGGCGTGAGCCCGACGCGGGCGGGTATGCCTACTGGCTCGCCGCGCTAAACTCGCACGGCGACCGCGTGCTGATATTCCACGGCTTTGCCGGCTCTTTGGAGTTTGAGCTGTTTTGCGAGGCGCACGGCTTTGTAGTCTACAACACGGCAGCGGTCAACTTCTGATGAATGTTTGGGCGGGCGCATCCCTTTAGCGTTTATAAGGGCGGCGGCAAACAATATTCCTCTCCAAAGGCAAATATCCCTGCCGCCGACGCGCCCAACATCTTCTTGTCCCTTTCATTGGCCAAAAGCCCCTCTTGTTCAAGGGGCTTTTGGCGTGTGGTGATAATAGTCAGAGCGGGCATAAAAATCATTCCGAGAGCGGAGCATGGATGCGGAGCGTCCGATCGTTTGCGCATGGATGAACGCAACTGATCGGGGAGGAATGATTTTATGACCGTAGCTTATATATCAAAATAGTCGGAGCGTGAGCTTGACATCATGATGGTGGAACTGGCGGGAGTTGAACCCGCGTCCGAAAGCGTTTTGCCGTAAAATTCTCCGGGCGCAGACGGTTATTTTAGGTTCTCGTCAAGAAAGCCGTTTTCATTAAGAAGCTTGCTTCCGTCAGAGAAACCTGTTTCCCGAACCGCGGCGCAATCCGTCAAGCGTTCACGATCCGGTAGCTTCATTGTTCATGGCGCGGGCAAAGCTTACCGCACTCACGTTCTCCGCTAATCAACGCCCTCGGGCGCTTTCGCGCCTGCTCCCGGCTCGCGGACCTTCCGGGGAGGACGGGCTGCCTCAAGCGGCGGCCAGAACTACGTTATCGTCGTTCTTTAATTTATAAGTTTTGCCTTTTTAGGAGGATGCACCTCCGCCCGCTATTTACGCCTCCGCACCCCCGTCGAAACCCTTACAGTCCCATCCGTTGCGCTTCGCGCCGTAATGCCTCAACCTAAACGCGCCATAGCGCATTTTGCGGCCATTACATATTATCGTCTGTCTATCCCCTTTCCTTTAGCCTCCTTTCCATTTCGCGCTCCGAAGATTTCTCTGCGGCGGCGTCGCGTTTGTCGTGTAGCTTTTTTCCGCGAGCCAAACCGATTTCAATCTTTACGAGCGAATTCTTAAGATACACCGAAAGCGGTATGATTGTCAAGCCCTCTTGCTTAATTTTCGCATAAAGCCGGCTGATTTCGCGCTTATGCATGAGCAGACGCTTTGGGCGCAGCGGGTCTTTGTTAAATATATTCCCCTTTTCGTATGGGCTGATATGCATTCCCCGCGCAAAAAGTTCCCCGTCTTTGACCATGCAAAACGATTCTTTGAGATTTACGCCGCCTTGCCGCACAGACTTGACTTCCGTCCCAAACAGCTCGAGACCGGCTTCATATTTTTCGAGTATGTGATACTCGTGGTATGCTTTTTTGTTTTGCGCCACTATCTTGACGCCTGATGCTTTCGGCACTGCTGCCGCCCTCCTTCGCTCCGCTTTTGCTTCTTATCAAATCATCACTGTAAATCCGCTCGCGCAATGCGTGTTGAACTACGCACTTACCATGCTCTTTAATTTTTTGAAATCCTCATCATCGGGTATTATTTCGTCCCAATCGGCAAATTCAAGCTTTGCTTTTTCTTTTTCTCCCGCGTCAATCAATAATTTAATCTGTACTTTCTTAAAGAAAACAAAATATTCCGCACGTTCCAACTTAGCCGCCAATGTAAGCGCACGAGTAACAGATTGAGCCATAATCGCCTTTCGCGCTGCTATCGCTTGAGCGCAAGCGGGTATAAGGAATACCCCCCCCCCCCCCCCCCCCCCCCCCTCTTTTTTTTTTTTTCTTTTTTTTTTTCATATTTTAAACCACACTTTTTTTTTTCCTTCTCATCATCAAAAAAGAAAGAGATGGGGGGAGGGGGGGGG